>JABBAS010000011.1:56774-85987 GCA_018607835.1 Methylobacillus sp.
GGTGTTGGTGCTGGTGCGGGAGCTGGCTTTGCAGCAACACCAGAGCCGCTGCGTGGCGCAGACAGCCGCAAAATCTGCCCAACCTCCAAGCTATCCGGGTCGCTCAGTTGATTCCAAGTCGCCAGATCACGCCAATTTTGGTTATACATCGCGGCGATGCGTACAAGCGTATCGCCGGGTTGCACACGGTACTGCCCATCGGCCAACGGCGCAGCGCTACCCCTTGGCAACGACCGCGACTCAACCGGTGCACGACCGATGTTGCCTTGGGCGCACCCAACGAGTACCCCCGTCAAGACCACCAAAAAGCCGCGGCGCAGCCATGGCTGCTCAAAAAACCCCAACTTCATTCGATCTTGACTGGTCATAAAACTCCTTAGACACACTACGCTTAGACACACTACGCTGTACCTGATTTTAAAGGTACAAAAAGAACAGGTTCAAGCGTTCGACTCACAAAGCCTTGGTCCGTTCTATCTACAACGACCAGGCTTTGCTGGCCAGGCCCCGTCTGACACGGCGCAATTAAGCGGCCACCAACCGCTAACTGGTCCAGCCACGCTTGAGGGATATTATCCCCCCCTGCCGCGGACACAATACCCGCATAGGGCGCGCCTTTTTCATAGGCCAACAAACCATCGCTAAACAACAGGTGTACGTTAGCACGATGTAACGGCCGCAGGTTCGCGCGCGCCTTGTCATGCAGCCCTTTCAGTCGCTCAATCGAGTAGACCTCTTTGGCCAAATAGCTCATGACGGTGGCTTGATAGCCGCAACCCGTGCCTATTTCCAACACACGGCCCAACGGCACCTCGCGCCCCTCACAGAGCAATGACAACATGCGCGCCACGACGCTGGGTTTAGAAATCGTCTGACCCAGTCCAATCGGTAGGCTGGTGTCCTCATAGGCTTGGTTCACCAACGCCGAGTCAACGAAACGATGGCGTTCGACCTGTCGCATGGCGTTTTGTACCACCTCGGAGTCAAGACCTTGCGCGATCAGGCGCTGCACCATGTTGGAACGAATGCGGCTGGAATCCAAACCTGTTCCTGTGGGCGCGGCACCGCCCTGTGCGTAGAGCTTGGCCTGCGGCTCTTGGGCCCTGGTCGCTGCCGGGGAAGACGCCGGCATACGCTGCCCGCCAGGCTGCTGGCGAAATGAGGCCGACAACCATTTTTTCTCAGGCGGGGGTTTCGGTGCTTCAGCCATAGCCGTGCAATAAAACGGGCTTGTTCAGGACGCAGATGCCACGGCATCCGTATCCAACCGCTTGCGCCAAGCGGGCAGGTCTTTATGGTGGGTCAAATCAACGTGCAAAGGGGTGATTGAACACCGCCCAACCGACGTGACGTGAAAGTCGGTCCCTGGCGCTGCATCGCGGGCCTCGCCCGCTTGACCGATCCAGTACATGGTTTCCCCGCGTGGGCTTGCTTGTTGAATCACGGCCTGCGCCGCGTGGCGTCTGCCCAGACGAGTCAGCTCAAACGCTCCCAAGTCGGCATACGCGAGGTTGGGGATATTTACGTTAAGAAGCCAAGGCCACTCTGCAGGTGCCACGCCCGACGCGTCCGTGTCGCCGTTGGGCGACATCGTAGCGGCTTGCTGAACGCCTTGCGTGGGCAAGTCCTTCATGAGCAAAGCGACCAAGTCGCCGGCCTTTTGCGCCGAATCGGACAGGTGTGTCCACCCTTTTTCAACCTGAGAAAAGGCCACGGCGGGGATGCCGAACAGATACCCCTCCATCGCTGCACCCACCGTGCCCGAATAGATGGTGTCGTCACCCATGTTGGCGCCGTTGTTGATGCCGGAGACGACCAGATCAGGACGAAAACCCAAGTAACCCGTCAGCGCGATGTGCACACAATCCGCCGGCGTCCCGTTCACGTATCGGAAGCCATTGCTAGCCTCATGCACATAAAGGGGGGCATTGAGCGTGAGCGAATTCGACTTGGCACTGTTGTTGTGCTCTGGTGCAATGACGGTCACGTTGACATCGGCCAACGACCGCAATGCGTCATAGAGTGCCTGCAGGCCCGGCGCATTGAAACCGTCATCGTTACTCAGCAAAATATTCATGGTGAAATTGTAGGGGCAGTTTCGAGCGTGCGACACACAAGTGTCCAAAGCCTTCGTATTATGGGAGGGTTGATCTGAGGCGGATGTCGTCTCAGAAGCTGAAAACAGCCGTTCATTAGGAGCTATCGCACATGTACGCATGGCAATGCAAAGAGCCCACGGGCGTATCGTCCCTTGCCTGGGTGGAGTTACCCACCCCTCAGCCTGCCGCCGACGAGGTGGTGGTGGAGATCCGGGCAGCGAGCCTGAATTTCCCTGACCTCTTGATGGTCCAAAATAAATATCAAATCAAACCGCCACCGCCCTTTATTCCGGGCGCGGAGTTTGCCGGCCACGTGGTCGCCGTTGGCGCAGATGTCAAACAACTCACCATCGGCCAAGCCGTCGCCTGTTTGCCTGGGGTCGGCGCATTCGCAACGCATACCAGTGTGAAAGCGGCCCTCTGCGTGCCGCTGCCAGCGTCATTTCCCTTGCCTGAAGCGGCTGCGTTCATCATGGCCTACGCCACGTCGCACCACGCGCTACTTGATCGCGCCCAACTTAAGGCGGGCGACACGGTTCTTATCCTCGGCGCGGCGGGTGGCGTGGGTAGCGCTGCCATACAAATTGCCAAGGCCTGCGGTGCCCGTGTCATTGCCGCCGCATCCAGCGATGAAAAATGTGCTTTCTGCACCAGCCTCGGTGCGGACGAAACCATCAATTACAGCGTACATGCGCCAACAGGCACTTTGCGCGAGGCGATCAAGGCGACCTGCGGCCCAAACGGCCCTGATGTCATCTACGACCCGATTGGCGGCGACTACGCCGAGCCCGCATTCCGATCAATCGCTTGGCGTGGGCGTTACCTCGTCGTGGGCTTTGCCAGCGGCCCCATACCCCGACTGCCCTTCAACTTACCCTTGTTAAAGGGCGCATCGATTGTCGGCGTGTTCTGGGGGGATTTCGCGAAGCGTGAGCCCAAAGCAAATACCGCCATGCTGGAAGAGTTGATGGTGTGGGTCAAAGAGGGGAAGATAAAGCCACCCGTGCAACACACGATGCCAATGACCAGCCTGTTAGAGGCTTTTGACATCATGGATCAGCGTGCGGTTCGCGGCAAACTGGTCTTGCTTAACGACTAATGGCGTTGGCGTGAAAGGCGGCCTTATGTGGACCTCATGTAGGGCCGAAACACCGCATTGAAAAAGCCCTTGAAGCATGCGCTTCAAGGGCTTTAATTTTGGGGTGACTGACGGGGCTCGAACCCGCGACAACCAGAATCACAATCTGGGACTCTACCAACTGAGCTACAGCCACCGTAGACCGAAATTATAGCATCGGCGTTGGTGTCAATCGCCCGCAAATGCCGTAATTGCGCCGGTATTTTTAGCCAGCAATCGCCACCGCTTCGCTGGGGTTTGGCACCAGAATAGTTGCATTGAATCGGGCTTTCAACAGGTTCACATAGGCCTTCAACTCTGAGCTAGTCCATGCGCGTGCGTACTGTTCAATCTCTTGCTTGGCTTGTGCCTCTGCAACGCTTGCACGCTTTTCAACACCCGTCACTTTTAGCACCACGAAACCTTGCAAGCCTTGGTCAACTGATGTCCAAGCGGGGAGCTTTTGAGCGTCGACGCGCAGCGCAGCGATGATCAGGTTCGCGGGTACGTCAACCTGCGTATCACGCGACACCGTCACCAGCTTGCTCAGCGCAACATTGTCTACCGCATCTTGGCTACCACCACGCCATGCCTCTAGCGCCTCTTTACCTTTTGCGGCGGCCAAGGCAGCGGCCTTTTGTGCCACTAACAGGCCTCGTATGCGCACACCCACCTCATCCAGCGTTCTAACACGTGCCAACTGATGCGCTGTTACGCGGGCAGCCACCAAGCGGGACTCACCAATATCAACCGCAGCTGTATTGAGCTTTTTCTCAATCGCATCGGCTGAAAACACGGCCTCGCGCAACTTGGAATTTGACCAAACAGGCTCGTCATTTTTGTCTGCCGGCCCCGCTCGCGAAACACCCTTTGCTACACGGACCTGCAACCCAAGCGCTTCAGCCGTCGGCTCCAAGCTGTCCGCCTGCTCGTACACCGAGTTGCTAAAGGTCTCAGCAATTTCTGCATATTTTTTCATCGCCTGCGCGGATTGTTGGTCAGCCAAAAGCTGCGCCTTCAACTCAGCAAATGGCTTAATCGGCGGCTCTTTGATGTCCGTCACTTGAATAATGTGCAGACCGAAATCCGTACGCACAATGTCGGAGATCTCTCCTTTTTTCATCGCAAACACGGCATCATTAAAGGCGGGAACCATCGCCCCACGGCCGAACAAGCCGAGGTCACCGCCCTGTGGCGCGGAGCCAGGATCCTGTGAATTTTCTTTGGCTACGACAGCAAACGATGCGGGATCGGCCTTCACTTTTGCCAGCAACGCGTTGGCCTTGTCCTCTAAGGCCTTGACGGCATCAGGCGCCGCGTCTTTCTCTAGGTTCAGCAGAATATGGCTCGCACGTCGTTCTTCCGCACCTGACAAGCGCGACTTGTTTTGCTCGTAGTAGGCCAGCAAGTCAGCGTCACTGACTTCTATCGATTTGGCGACTTCTGCTTGGTCTAACACCAGATAGGCCACATCGACGGTCTCTGGCGCCATGAAGTTGGCTTGGTTATCGGTATAAAAGGCCTTGACCTCGTCATCGGTAACCGTCGCTTCCTTGGTGAAGTCCCTTGGATTAAAGCGCGCATACTGGATTTGGCGGCGTTCAAAGTAGGCGTCTAGCGTCGCTTTTGCTGCCACGGGCAATCCAAAGCCTGTTCCCTCAATACCGCCGCTGATCTGTGCCACCGACAAGCCATACGCAAGTTGCGCGGCGTAGGCCTCATCGGTCATGCCACGCAGTGCCAACTCCTCACGCACCTGCTCGACATTCAAATTGCCGCTCGCATCGCGGCGCGCATTCAGCCAATCATCGTTGCGGAGCGCATTTTGAACGGCAGCCTCACCGGCTACCACACGGTCTTCACGCACAGCGGCTGCAATCAGTTCGTCCTGAACCAAGCGCTCTAGGGTGGCATAACGCGCTTCTGGCGATCCGAGCAATTTGACATCCAATTGCGGCATCGCCTGACGCAGGCGTTCAATCTCAAAGTCATGCGCACGGTCCCATTGCGCTTGTGTAATGGTGACGCCCTCCAACTCGGCGACCACCGGACCCTCGCTGTCGAGCTGCGTGTAACCGCTGACGCCAACAAATACAAATGCAACGACCAGCAGGCCTAGCAAAAATACCATCACACTTTTACTTTGACGGATTGTTTCAAACATGCTGGAAATTCCTTGAGGCCGCTAAAAATCAGAAAAGGGGTTCACTACCCGTAATGGTACCGCGCAATGAAAAAGGCGAACAACGTTCGCCTTTTAATGTGGTGGTGGGTGCTGACGGTCTCGAACCGCCGACCTACGCCGTGTAAAGGCGCCGCTCTACCAACTGAGCTAAGCACCCCACCGCTTGCAAACCGCAGATTAACGACCGTTAATCGCGTCTTTCAAGCCTTTACCTGGACGGAACTTAGGCACTTTTGCTGCCTTGATCTTGATTGTATCCCCTGTACGTGGGTTACGACCTGTGCGAGCAGCACGCTTGCCAACGGCAAAGGTTCCGAAACCAACCAACGACACCGTGCCGCCCTTTTTGAGGGTCTTACGAACGGCATCCACCATGGCGTCCAATGAACGCGCGGCTGCGGCTTTTGATGTATCGGTCGCCTTAGCGATGTGCTCAACCAATTCTGTTTTATTCACGCTAACTCCTTAGATTAAATAGTACCTACGGTACGCAGGATTGTATCCACGATATTTGTCGCTTCCAAAAATAAAAAAACTTTTTAAATTTTGTTGCGAAAGTGATTACACCCAATGATGGTGCGACCTGTCAACCACCTGAACATCGGTAAAACCCTTATTCACGGCGGCTCTCAGACGTAATGTTAACCCAGAATTCGATCGGCAATCGCTTGCCCAACGTCTTGCGTTGATGCAGTGCCGCCCAAATCTCGAGGGCGCGGAGCACCGCTCTCAGGCGCTAAGACGGCCGTGATCGCCCCCAATATGGCGTCATGCGCCTCGGTATACCCAAGGAAATCAAGCATCATCGCGCCCGACCAAATCTGCCCGATTGGGTTGGCAATGTTTTGACCGGCGATGTCCGGCGCTGAGCCGTGCACCGGCTCAAACAAAGACGGGAAGGTACGCTCAGGATTCAGGTTGGCGCTGGGCGCCAAGCCAATGGTGCCCGTGCATGCGGGGCCCAAATCACTCAAGATATCGCCAAACAAATTACTGGCCACCACCACGTCGAAGCGGTCGGGACGCTGCACAAAGTGGGCACACAGAATGTCAATGTGAAACTGATCCGTGCGCATGCTCGGATAGGCCTTGGACATTTCTGCAAACCGCTCGTCCCAATAAGGCATGGTGATGGCAATGCCATTTGACTTGGTCGCGCTGGTCACGTGCTTGGCCTCGCGCTTGCTCGCGAGCTCAAAGGCAAACCGCAAGACACGATCCACACCATGGCGTGACATCACCGTCTCTTGCATCACAATTTCGCGCTCCGTGCCCGCATACATGCGGCCACCGATAGACGAGTACTCCCCCTCGGTGTTCTCACGAACAATCATCATGTCAATTTCACCAGGCTCGCGCGGACTGCCATCTGGACGAACGACTGGCGCGATCACGCCGGGCATTAGTCGCACAGGACGCAGGTTGACGTACTGATCAAACTCACGTCGAAACTGCAGCAGAGAGCCCCACAACGAGACATGGTCGGGCATCTTCGCTGGCCAACCCACGGCACCAAAAAAGATGGCATCTACGCCAGCCAGTTGCGCCTTCCAATCATCGGGCAGCATCTTTCCGTGCTGCTCGTAATAAGGCCAGCTTGCCCAGTCGAAATGTTCGAAGGTCAGCGCGATACCAAAGCGCTTGCACGCAGCCTCTAAGGCCTTCAAGCCCTCTGGCATCACTTCTACACCGATACCGTCGCCAGGAATGACTGCAATTTTGTGAGTTTTCATAAGTTTTATCCGTAACAAAAGAAGATATCGCCGGCGAGCGGCGCGCCGATTTTACGTGGCTTTAACGGCCTTTGGCCGCACCAAGGCGACGCCCGTTACCGTTACCGCCATGCCCAACACGGTCATGAACGTCAGGGCTTCATCAAACAAGAACCACGCAACCAACGCCGTGCAAGGTGGCACCAAGTACATCAGGCTAGACACCGCAGCAGCGGCCCCTCTTTGTATGAGCAGGTACAGCAACGAACTCGCGCCCAAAGTCAACGCCAACACCGACCAAGTCATGGCGATAACCAGATCAGGCACCCAGACCAAGGGGCTGTCTTCCAGCCAAGCAAACGGAATGGTCACGAGGAATGCCGCCATCAACTGCACGGTACTGGCCGTGCGCACGTCGCAGGGCTTCACGTAACGCTTCTGATACAGCGTCCCGACGGTGATACTCAGCAAGCCCACGGTAACCAGCGCCAACGTGAGTGGACTGACCTCCCCCACGTGCGTGAGTTTGTTCGCCACCACCATCAATAGCCCGAGCAACCCCAGTGCCAAACCCAGCCACTGCCGTCCGGACACGCGATCGCCCGCATACGATAGCCAGATACCCGTCAAGACCGGCTGCAAGCCGACAACCAGCGCCGACAGGCCAGCCCCCATGCCGAAGTGCACAGCCGCCCAGACCCCACCCAAATAACCCGCGTGCATCAAGACGCCCGTCACCGCTAGGTGCCCGCACGCCGAGAGCGTATTGGGAAACCGCAAGCCAGCGGCCTTCACCCAGACAAAAAAACAGACGACTGAGAAGGCGTAACGCCAGCACAAAAAGGTCATGGGCGATGCGTGTGGCATCGCCAAACGCGCCACGATGAACCCCGTGCTCCAAATCAGCACGAACACCCAAGGCATCGCCAAGATCAGGCGCTGCCGGGTGTCCAGACTACCGGCCAACACGGTCCTGTATTGCAGGCAAGGCTTTTTGGAGGTAATACACCATGGACCAAACGGTCAGCACAGCGGATATCCAGATCAACCAGTCACCGATCAGCCGCGTATCAATCACGTAGAAGAGGTCACCGTTCCATAGCAAAAAAGGAATCGCCACCATCTGCACCGATGTTTTCAGCTTTCCCAGCATATGGACGGCAACATTTTTGTTGGCCCCAATAATCGCCATCCATTCGCGTAGCGCCGAGATAGCGATCTCCCGACCAATGATGATTAAGGCAACGACGACGTGCACGCGGGACAAATGCACCAAAATCAGCAGACTGGCGCAGACCAAAATTTTGTCAGCGACTGGGTCCAGGAAAGCACCGAATGCGGAGGTCTGATTGAGTTTCCTAGCCAAATACCCATCCGCCCAGTCGGTCAACGCAAACACCACAAACATCACCGTCGCCGCCGCATTCTGTGCGTAAGGCGACAACGAGGGCACAAAGAACACCGCAACCAACAGAGGGATGGCGACGATTCGCGCCCACGTCATTAACATTGGGATGGATGTATACATAATTGATTATTACCGTAGCGCGTTATAAATCGCTGTCGCCAAGTCAGTTGAAACGCCGGCCACACTGGTGAGGTCTTGAATACTGGCACTCGCCACCCCCCGGACACCACCAAAACGCTGTAACAGCGCCGCCCGCCGCCGCGGTCCAACGCCGGGAATATCTTCCAGCTTGCTGCCGCCGGTGCGCACCTTGGCGCGCGCGGCACGCATGCCAGTGATGGCAAATCGGTGGGCCTCATCCCTAATTTGAGCCACCAGCATCAGCGCGGCCGAGTCATGGCTCAGGGTCGCTTTTGGGCGCCCGTCGGCAAACACCAGCTCCTCCAACCCGACCTTTCGCCCCTCCCCCTTCTCAACACCAACCAGCAAAGCCACGTCCAGACCCAGCGACTCAAACACCGCCTTGGCAACGCTAATTTGCCCCTTACCGCCGTCCACCAAGACGATATCGGGCATCTTCCCCTTGGTGTCTGCGGGCACGGTCGTTGCGGCTGCAGGCGCGGTTTCAACGGCGCTCTCTGTCAGACCAAAACGGCTGTAACGGCGGGTCAACACCTGGCGCATCGCCGCGTAGTCGTCGCCACCGACAATGCCCTCGATGTTGTAGCGTCGGTATTCGCTGGACTGCATTTTGTGGTGGTGAAAGACCACGCAGGAGGCCTGAGTTGCCTCGCCAGCGGTATGAGAGATATCGAAGCATTCGACCCGCAAATTGCCCAAGTCATCGGGTGCGAGGTCAAGAGCGTCTACCAGCGCACGGGTGCGCGACTGCTGCGACCCCTCCTCTGCCAACAAACGCGCCAAGGCAATCTCGGCGTTGCGCTGCGCCATCTCAAGCCAAATTTTGCGTTGCGCCCGCGGTTGGTGCACCCAGTGCAACTTCAGCCCAACGTGCTCAGATAAGGTTTGCCCCAGCGCCTTGGACACGGCATGGCTACTGACGATCACCCCGGGCGGGGCGGCCTCAATATAATGCTGCGCCACAAAGGCGGCTAGCACATTCTCCTCCACGCTTCCCAGCGCAGCCGGCTCGGCCACCTCCCCCCACGTCAAGGCATCGTCGACGTGCGACGGAAAATAAGCGCGGTCGCCCAAATGCCGCCCGCCGCGGACCATGGCCAAATTGACACAGGCCCGACCGCCCTGCACTTTGACAGCCAAGATATCAACGTCGCGCTCGTCAACAGACTCGATGGACTGCTGGTGCAACACCCGAGACAACGCGGTGATTTGATTACGAACCAATGCCGCCTGCTCAAAGGCGAGTGCCTCTGCGTGCGCCAGCATTTGCGACTCTAAGGACTGTATCAATTGCTGCGTTTCGCCGCGCAAAAACGCCTGCGCATTGCCCACATCCGTCGCGTAATCGTCGGGGGAAATATGTCCCACACACGGCGCTGTACACCGTTTAATTTGGTACAACAGGCAGGGGCGAGACCGGTTGCTAAACACCGAGTCCTCGCACGTACGCAAGCGAAAGACCTTCTGCATCAGCTGAATGGTTTCCTTCACCGCCCAAGCGCTGGGATAAGGGCCGAAATAATCATGTCGCTTGTCTACCCCACCTCGGTAATAGACCATCCGCGGATACGCTTGACGACTCAGCTTGAGGTAGGGGTAGCTCTTGTCATCACGGAACAGAATGTTGTAGCGCGGATTCTGTGTCTTGATGAGGTTGTTTTCCAAAAGCAAGGCCTCAGCCTCCGAGCGCACAACCGTGGTCTGTAAGCGAGCGATTTTCCCGACCATGTGACCAATACGGGTGCCCCCGTGTTGCCGTTGGAAGTAGTTGCTGACCCGCTTTTTGAGATTTTTTGCCTTGCCAACGTAGAGCAGCTGGTCATTCGCATCGAAATAGCGATAGACACCAGGCAACGCCGGCAAAGCGGCCACTTGCGCCAACAACTCAGGGGCGTGTGTAGGAGACGCCTCCGCGTCGGCGCCGGCATCTACTGGCCCGGGATCTTTCGCGTTGGGAATGTTGTCTGGCACGGCGGATGATCGGTTTACGTTGACTGCGTTGCTGGGTGGGCGAATGTCGTTGAATGACGCGTGCTTGCATTCTCTCGCAAATTCAAAACCTTTTTAAATGTGCGCATCTGCGTCGACAATAACGTCATGGTACGCCCTGCTCTGACCCCTACAGCCGCTAGCCCGCCCACTTATCAGTGGGATATCTACTGCTGGGTGATCGACAACTTTGGCGATGCCGGCGTTTGTCTGCGGCTAGCCCGCGACTTGGTCGGCTTGGGGCACCGTGTGCGCTTGTTTATCAATGATGCCGACGCGCTGGACTGGTTGGCGACGGACACCGATCGTGCGCGTATTACGGTGTTGCCCTGGTCAGAGACGCCATGGGACCATGGCCATCCCCCCGACGTCATTGTCGAAGCGTTCGGCTGTGACTTGCCCGACACAGTGGTGAGCGCCATCGCAGCGGCGCCACAAACCACTTGGGTTAATTTGGAGTACCTCAGTGCGGAGCCCTATGCAGCAGCCTGCCATGGTCTGGCCTCTCCGGTGATGTCCGGACCTGCAAAAGGACACGTGAAGTGGTTTTTTTATCCCGGATTTACCCCTGATACGGGTGGGCTGTTGGGCCCCGAACCAGACCCGCTACAAGATGCCGCTCATCCATCCCCGCCCGCTGCTTGGGTCGCCGCATCACCGCTACCAAAAGTCGGCGTCTTTAGTTACGAGTCGCCCGGGTTGGAAACCTTGGTTAGCGCCGCGCGCGCGGGTCGCATCGCGCTATTTGCCGCCTCTGGTCGCAGTGCGGCGGCCATTCAGCAATACGCGGCCGTCCAGCCAGTAGCCCCTCCGCTCGTTTACCTTGAGCCGATGTCACAACCACAATTTGACGCCTTTCTCGCGGCCATGGACATCAATGTGGTGCGCGGCGAAGACTCTTTGGTGCGCGCGCTCTGGACTGGAAAGCCTTTTGTCTGGCACATATACCCACAAGACGACGGCGCGCACTACGCCAAACTAAAGGCCTTCTTGGATTGGCTGTCGCCGCCTGCTGAGGTGCGTGCGCTGATGACCGCTTGGAACCAACCCACGACATCACCGGCACAGATCGATGGCTTGTGGACCCGCTGTCAAGCGCGCACGGTCTACACAGAGTGGGAAATCTGCGTGCAAGGCGCGGTCGCTCGCTTATCGCAACAGTGGCCGCTGGCGCAGCAACTGGCGCACTTTGTTTGGTCGAAAAAACGGCTGGCAAACACAAACGGCTAAAATACCGGGTTTCCGGACAAACTTTTCGCACGTTGCTGCGGAATCAACCTCATCAAAGTTATGAAAATCGCTCAAGAAATCCGCATCGGCAACGTGATCATGCACGGCAAAGACCCCATGGTTGTTCTGAAAACCGAATACAGTCGCGGCGGCCGTAACTCGGCCACGGTACGCATGAAACTCAAGTCCTTGCTGGGTAACATGGCGACCGAAGTCGTCTTCAAAGCCGACGACAAATTGGAGAACGTCGTTCTCGAGAAGCGAGAGTGCACCTACTCATACTTTGCGGACCCCATGTATATCTTCATGGACGAAGAGTACAACCAGTACGAAGTGGAATCCGAAAACATGGGCGACGGCTTGAACTACTTGGAAGACGCTATGCCCGCTGAAGTCGTGTTTTACGAAGGCAAAGCCATTTCCATTGAACTGCCTACGTCCGTCGAGCGCGAAGTCACTTGGACAGAGCCCGCCGTGAAAGGCGACACCTCAGGCAAAGTGCTCAAGCCCGCGAAACTTGCGACCGGCTTTGAGGTCGCGATACCCCTGTTCGTCGCCCAAGGCGATCGAATTGAGGTCGATACCCGCACAGGTGAATACCGCCGTCGCGTCTAAGGCCCTGTCAACAGGACACTGCCAACGTGCAACACCACACGGTGTGTTCCCACAAAAAATAGAGACCTTGAGGTCTCTTTTTTTTGTTCCAAACACGAAAGAGATGCAGAATGAATCGATGAAATCTGTGACCAATATCCGCGAACTACCCATTGCCGACGCTTGGTCGAACCTAGGAGCGAACCTCTCGCCAGAACAAGCCATCGAACCGAATGCCAACCGCCTGGCCTTCGCCGACCCCGAGTTTCTTCTGCGCCGGGAGACGCGCGGCATCCGCTTCCAGCTAGAAATGCTCAAACCTGACCTGATTCAGGAGGCGCACCACATCGACAGCACGGTGGTGGTTTTCGGCAGCGCACGTTTTAAAAGTCACGAGGAGGCCGCTAGCGCCCTAGACCACGCACAATTGGCCGGCGATACCACCGCCATCGCCAGCGCAGAGCGGCTACTCAAACAATCGACCTATTACGAGGCCGCAAGAGCCTTTGCCAACTTGGTGGCAAGCTACAGCGAGGCCCAAGCCGACGAGAAAGACAAACTGTTCATCTGCACGGGCGGGGGGCCCGGCATCATGGAGGCGGCAAACCGCGGCGCCTCAGAGGCGGGAGCGCCAACGGTGGGCTTGAACATCACCCTGCCCCATGAACAACACGCCAACCCATACGTCACGCCGGAACTGAGTTTTCAGTTCCATTACTTTGCCTTGCGCAAAATGCACTTCATGCTACGCGCAAAGGCACTGGTAGCCTTCCCGGGCGGCTTTGGCACCTTAGACGAGTTGTTTGAGGTCATCACGCTGGTGCAGTGCAAAAAGGCCTCGCCGACGCCCATTGTCTTGTTCGGATCCGACTACTGGAAGCGCTTAATCAACCTGGACATGCTGGTCGAAGAGGGAACCATCGCAGCAGAGGACCTGAGCCTCATCACCTATGCTGATGACGTCCACGACGCATGGCGCGCGATCACCCGTTTCTATAACCTGCAACCGGTCATCAAGACTTGATGGCCGTCACTTCCACCTCAATGCGCATGCGGGCGTCCAGCAATCCGGCCGACATCACCATCGCAGCGGGGCGAACGTCACCAAAGTAGCGTTGCAGCACCGGCCAACAGGCCTCGAATTCGCTTGCATCTGGCAACACGTAGGTTACTTTCACGACATCCGCCATGCGGGCACCAGCCTGCTTGAGTGCGGCTTCAATGTTTTTCAAACATTGTTCCGCCTGCCCCACCACGTCGTCGACGATGGTCATGGTCTCGTAGTTAAAGCCCGTGGTGCCGGACACAAAAACCCAGTCGCCATGAACCACGGCACGGGAATATCCAATAGATGCCTCGTAGGGCGAGCCAGAACTAATCAGTTGACGCTTTGACATACATGTTCATTCAAAAAAGTGGATAAATGTGGCCAACGGCCCCGGATATTATCGCTGCCGAAACCACCGCATCAGCACCAGTTTTGGTAGCCCTCCGGACGCATTCGCGCAGAGACCATCGGTCACGCAAGGGTTTCAACAGAATGGAACTATCTTGTTAGAATCAGGCGCAACGCAACTCCTCGGCGCCCGACGGCTCGCTCCAAACAACTGATGTACGCTGCCAGCCTCTTTGCTTCCCTCTACATTTTCTGGATATTACTGTCAGGGTTTTTTACGCCCTTTCTATTGATATCGGGGGTCGGCTGCGCCTTGGCTGTGGTGTGGCTGGCGCATCGCATGGAAGTGGCTGACCCAGAAGGCCACCCCATGCATCTCTGGGCAACCATGGTGTTTTACTGGCCATGGTTGATTCTGGAAATAGTGAAGTCGGCTTGGACAGTGAGCAAAATAATCATCAGCCCGACGCTGCCCATCAGCCCGACAATGGTCAGGTTCAAGCCAAAGCAAAAAACCACCGTTGGTCTGGTTATCCATGCCAACTCCATCACATTGACGCCAGGAACCATCGCGATTGAGGTCACGGCCGACGAGTTTCTGGTGCATGGGCTGACCGCAGAAGGCGCTGCCGGTGTGATCGACAGTGACATGGATGCGCGCGTCGCCAAATGCGAGGGAAATAACTAATGTTCGCTGCCGCCGCACTCGGCCTCATGGTTAGCTTGGCACTGACGCTCGTGCGAGCCGTGCTTGGACCCACCGTATTTGACCGTGCGCAAGCCGCCAACACCATCGGCACCATTGCCATGTTGCTGTTGGCAGTCATGGGATTTCTTAATGGACGCCCCGAATTTTTAGACCTCGCTATTGTCTACGGCTTGCTCAACGTGATTGGAACCATCGCGGTGCTGAAGTACTTCCGCCGTGGCGACCTTGGCGACTCCGGAGATACGAAATGAGCGAGGTTCTCAACGTAATCAGCTGGCTCAGCCTGGCCATTGGTGGCATCTTCTGCGTCATTGGTGCGATTGGCTTGCTGCGCATGCCTGATTTTTTTACGCGCATGCACGCCGCCAGCGTCATCGAGACCCTTGGTGCGGGCCTCATACTTTTTGGGCTGATCATTCAGGCGGGTTGGACACTGATCGCGGTCAAGTTAGTCATGCTGTTTCTGCTGATTTTCTTTGCTAGCCCCACGGCATCCCATGCGCTGGCCAGGGCGGCTTTAGCGAAAGGCATGAAGCCATTATTAAAGGATGAGGAGCGCGCATGATAGAGACTTGGATCATCAATGTCTTGATGGTTTTCATGGCGCTTGCCGTGTGGGTGATCATTCGCAGCCGCAACCTGTTTGGTGTGATTGTGATGGGCGGCGTATACAGTTTTTTAACCGCTACCGTCATGGTCGCCATGGACGCGGTAGACGTCGCCATGACAGAGGCTGCAGTCGGTGCAGGTATTTCAACCGTTTTGTTTTTATCTGCCCTTTACCTGTGCAAGGGGGATGAAGCCAAGCCCATGAAAAGCCCCTTACTCCCACTACTCGTCTCCACGGGGGTGGGCGTGATGTTGGTTTTTGGCGCGCTCGGCTTGCCCGAGTTTTCCAACTCAAACTCGCCCCTTAATCAGCATGTCGGGCCCGGATATTTGGCAGACATTCCAGAAAAAGTCGATGTGCCCAACCTCGTCACCGCCGTCTTGGCGAGTTATCGCAGCTTCGACACACTGGGCGAAACAACCGTGGTCTTCACCGCAGGCGCGGGCGTCGTAGCGTTGTTACGCAGGCGTCGGAAGGGGGCAAAGCGATGAGACACGATTTGGTTTTACGCGTCGTTGCCAAGCTGCTCATCCCGTTCATCGTGCTCTTCGCGCTGTACGTCCAATTCCACGGGGATTTCGGGCCTGGTGGCGGGTTTCAAGCGGGCGTTATTTTGGCGGCAGCCTTTGTGCTCTACGCCCTCATATTCGGACTAGCCAGCGCACGCAAGGTTGTGCCAGAGCCCCTTGTTGAAGCCATGATGGCATTGGGCGTGCTTATCTACGCGGGTGTGGGCGTGGCTGGCATCGTTTTAGGTGGCAACTACTTAGACTTTTTTGTGCTTGACCCCGACACCATCATTGGCCAGCATCGCGGTATTTTTTGGGTAGAGATTGGCGTCGCGGTCACCGTGTCCGGCGTCATGCTAAAAATGTTTTACATGTTCGCGGACCGTGGGCACGGTGAGGATACGTGATGACCAGTATTAGCTTTTCGGACTTGAGCAGTCACTTCACCTATCTAATCACCATCTTCCTCATGGTAGCGGGACTGTTTATCGTGGTGGCACGTGGCAACCTGATTAAAAAGCTGGTCGGTTTAGGTATCTTCCAGACATCGGTTTACCTGCTGTATTTGGCGCCTTCCAAGCTCATAGGGGGAACGGCGCCCATTTTGAGCCCCGACTTTTCAATTTACTCCAACCCGCTGCCACACGTCCTCATACTCACGGCGATTGTGGTGGGCGTCGCCACGCTTGCACTTGGTTTAGCGCTGGTGGTCAGGATACGGGAGACCTACCAAAGCATTGAAGAAGACGACATTCTGGCAAGCGATAGCGCCTCGGTAAAAACGAGTTAACCCCCATGAGTTTGCAACAACACCTCCCCGTCCTTCTGGTCGTTCTTCCGCTGCTGTCAGCACCACTCACCGTTCTTTTACGAAACAGAACGCTTGCGTTTGGCGTGGTTTGCGCGGCGAGCTGGGTCGGCCTTGTCATCTCCATACTGATATGGCAACAAGTGCAAGTGAGCGGCACGATTTCCTACGAAATTGGTAGCTGGGCGCCCCCTTTGGGTATTGAATACCGGGTTGACCAGCTAAGCGCCTTCGTACTGGTCCTGGTGTCTGCCATCGCCGCGTTGGTCGTCCCCTACAGCCGGGCCAGTATCGAGACGGAAGTTCCTACGGAACAGCACTACCTTTTTTACACGATGTTCGCCTTGTGTTTAACCGGGCTATTGGGCATCACGATCACTGGGGACGCCTTCAACATTTTTGTGTTCTTGGAGGTCTCCTCGCTCGCCACATACGTCTTGATTGCCTTGGGACAGAACAGGCGAGCCCTGCTCGCCTCCTACCAATACCTCATCATGGGAACGATAGGCGCCACGCTTCTCGTGATCGGCATTGGCTTCTTGTACCTCATGACGGGCTCGCTCAACTTGGTTGATATTAGCAACCGATTAGGCGACCTGAACGCCTCGCGCCCCGTCTTGGTGGCACTCGCCTTCATCACGGTCGGTGTATCGCTCAAGCTAGCCCTGTTCCCGTTGCACCAGTGGCTGCCCAACGCCTATACCTACGCTCCCTCCAGCGTCTCGTCGTTTCTGGCGGCAACAGCGACCAAGGTGGCGATATACGTTCTCCTGCGCTTTTACTTTTCCGTTTTTGACCACACCATCATTTTTGGTGCGCTGCCATTACAAGCCATCTTGATGGCACTGGCGCTGGCAGGCATGTTCGCTGCGTCAACCATTGCTATTTTCCAGTCCGACCTGCGCCGACTTTTCGCTTTTTCTAGCGTGGGACAAGTCGGCTACATCATCCTAGGTATGGCCTTGAACTCGGTCAACGGCGTCACCTCATCGGTGCTTCACCTGTTTAACCACGGCATCACCAAAGGCGCGATTTTCATGCTGCTAGGCATCGTGAGCCTGCGTTTAGGTGGGGTTCAGCTAAGCCAACTGAATGGTCTCGCCAAGCGCATGCCGCTGACGTCTTTCGCTATCGTGGTGTGCGGCCTTTCCCTGATTGGCGTTCCCGGAACCGCAGGTTTTATCAGTAAGTGGTACCTGCTCCTTGCCGCGTTAGAGCAAAACTTGTGGTGGCTGGCCTTCCTCATCGTCGCATCGTCTTTGTTGGCCATCATGTATGTATGGCGCTTTGTAGAGGTCGCCTACCTGCAGGATCCACCGGCCGATGCCCCGCCAGTATCAGCTCCCCCATTAATGATGGCCGTCCCCACAGGACTGTTGGTGTTGGCAACCGTTTATTTCGGCTTGGACACTGACTTCACCGTCGGGTCTGCCACCGCGGCAGCCGAGTTGCTCATGGGAGTTGCGCCATGATGGACAACCCACAAATGCTCATTTGGTTTTGTTTGCTGATCCCGCTGGTTGGCGCGGCGCTCATCTCTGTGTCTGGCAAGCGCCCCAATATGCGCGAAACCATCACGCTGGTTACCGCATCGGTTCTGCTGATTGGCGTTCTCAGCTTGTTACCGCAGGTCATGGCGGGCGAGCGCCCCGAGTTGCACCTGCTGACCTTGCTACCGGGTATCAGCCTTGGATTCAAGATCGAACCCCTAGGCATGTTGTTCGCTGTGATTGCCTCTGGGCTGTGGATACTGAACTCCACCTACTCCATTGGGTACATGCGTGGGAACAAAGAGATCAACCAAACGCGGTTTTTCGTTTGTTTCGCTGTAGCCATCAGTGCCACGATCGGCATCGCCTTCTCTGGCAGCTTGTTCACACTTTTCGTCTTTTATGAGGTACTCACCTTGGTGACGTACCCGCTGGTTACCCACCATGGGAACAAAAAGGCTAGGGATGGTGGACGTATCTACCTAGGTATCTTGATGGGGACGTCTATCGTCTTCTTCCTGCCTGCTTTGGTTTTTATCGCCTACACAGCCGGCACAACCGATTTCACGCCCGGCGGAATTTTGGCCGGTAAGTTAAGCCCGCTGGCGTTGAGCTTTTTGCTCGCGCTCTGCGCGTTTGGAATTGGCAAAGCCGCCCTGATGCCGTTTCACAAATGGCTACCTGCCGCGATGGTGGCACCCACGCCTGTCTCAGCCTTGTTGCATGCTGTGGCTGTTGTGAAGGCCGGCGTATTCAGTATCGTCAAAGTCATCGTCTATACGTTTGGGATTGACACGCTGTTTGAAGCGAGTGCCACCGACTGGCTGATTTTCGTCGCTGGCTTTTCGGTCATCGCGGCCTCTGTCGTTGCACTGAGAGCAGATAACCTGAAGCGACGCTTGGCGTATTCCACGATCAGCCAATTGTCTTATGTCACCATTGGTGCGGCCTTGTTGGCCCCACTCTCACTCGTCGGCGCCGTGATGCACATCGCGGCACATGCCCTTGGCAAAATAACCTTGTTCTTTGCAGCGGGCTCCATCTACACCGCCGCACATAAAACAGATGTTAGCCAGCTAGACGGAATTGGTCGCCGCATGCCTTGGACCATGGGTGCCTTCAGTATTGCAGCGCTGTCCATGATTGGTCTCCCGCCAGCCGTCGGGTTTATCTCCAAGTGGTATATCTTGTCCGGCGCAATGGCGGTCCAAAACTGGTGGGCAGTCGGCGTTATCGCCCTCAGTACGCTGCTCAATGCGGGCTACTTTCTGCCGATTATTTACCGTGCCTTCTTTGTTCCACCACCAGAGGGGGCAGACGACCATCCGCACGGGGAAGCGCCGTGGCCGATGGTGCTCGCGCTCACACTAACCGCTGCGGGAACGGTGATTCTATTTTTCATTCCAGACTTGCCCATAGGCCTTGCACGGCAAATGCTTAATATTCAAGGATAAAAATGGAAAAGCAACCCCATTGGCTTGAACAACGCCGCTACACACGCTGGCTTTGGCCTGTCTTCATTTTTTTACTCATCTGTGCCGTCGTAGCGGAGTTGTTTATACACGGGCACCCGCATTTTTGGCTCGATAGTCTGTTTGCATTCAATGCCTGGTTCGGATTCCTGGCTTGCGCTGCGATGCTCGTTGTTGCCAAGGGCTTGGCGCTGTTTTTGAAGCGCCCCGACACCTACTACGAGGACGGTCATGATTAGTCACGTGATGCACCCGGGCTTGATCCTCATCCTGGGCGGCTTAATGCTCGCCTTTTGTAAAGACAGCGTGCGCGCAAAGCTCGCGCTCTTGTTGCCGTTGCTCGTGCTTTACCTGGTGTGGCAAGTGCCTGACGGCGCGG
The DNA here is from genome assembly GCA_018607835.1 of Methylobacillus sp. Lineage (GTDB taxonomy): Bacteria > Pseudomonadota > Gammaproteobacteria > Burkholderiales > Burkholderiaceae_C > RS62. Next base: position 76,623 of record JABBAS010000011.1, read on the forward strand.
CTTGGCATGCGTCCTTTCTCCAGCACACCTTGACCCCACTGCAAGGCGATAAGCTCAGTCGTCTATTTGCCACTATTTTTTCTCTTGCGGCCTTTGGCGGTGCGCTATTTGCCTTCACGCAAAAGAGCCGAATTGAGGTCCCTGCGGCGTTTGTCTACGCGGGATCAGCCATCGGCGTCGTCTTTGCGGGAGACCTGATCACGGTGTTTGTTTTTTGGGAGCTGATGGCGATCGGGTCTACCTTGGTCCTGTGGAGCAAAGGTGACGAGAAATCCTACCAATCGGCTAGACGATACCTCATGGTTCACCTCTTTGGTGGCGTTGTATTGTTTGCTGGAATCACGGGGCACATCGTCAACACGGGTGATGTGACCTTCACAAAACTGATGCTTGACTCGCCCGCCCAGTGGTTAATTTTGGCTGGGTTCTTGATCAATGCAGGCGCTCCGCCTTTTTCCGCATGGCTGCCAGACGCTTACCCAGAGGCCTCCTGGAGCGGCGCTGTGTTTTTGTCCGCATTCACGACAAAGACGGCGGTCTACGTGCTCATTCGTGGCTTCCCTGGCGCTGAGGTGCTGATTGGGATTGGCTTGTTTATGGTGTTCTACGGCATCGTTTACGCACTGCTTGAAAACGACATGCGGCGCATACTGGCCTACTCAATTGTTAGCCAAGTGGGCTTTATGGTGACCGCTGTGGGCATAGGCACAGAGATGGCCCTGAACGGTGCGGCGGCACACGCCTTCGCGCATATTATTTACAAAGCGCTGCTGTTGATGTCTGCGGGATCCGTCTTGATGATGACAAACACCCGCAATTGCACCAGCTTGGGCGGGCTCTACCGCACCATGCCACTGACGGCAACCTGTGGCATTATCGGCGCCCTAGCCATCTCCGCCTTCCCGTTGACCTCTGGCTTTATTTCTAAGTCAATGATTGCGCAAGCCGCCGCTGATAGCCACTTGCAGTGGGTTTGGATGCTACTCGCCGCGGCCTCTGCCGGTACGCTGTTCTATGCGGGATTGAAGTTCACGTGGTTTGTATTCTTTCAGAAGGACTCCGGCTTACGGCCCGAGGAGCCTCCGAAAACCATGCGTTGGGCCATGATGTTGTTTGCCGTTCTCTGTATCGCGTTAGGGGTTTGGCCAGAGGCACTGTACGCCCTACTCCCCTACCCCGTTGCCTACGTCCCGTACACGGCCACACACATCGTCGCGCAGTTACAGATGATGCTGTTCGTTGGACTCGCATTTTTCATCTTGTTACCGTACATCTCACGCACACTGACCATTACCTTAGACAGCGACTGGCTGTGGCGAAAGTTGCTCCCTATGCTTGCTAACGGTGGTGATGCGCTCTTAGGTGGCCTCAACCGTTTAGGCAAACAAGTGCTAAGGGTGCTCAGCGCGGGTGCGATCAAGTGGGCTCGGGAAGAAGAGAACGAGGGCGGTTGGTTCACCCGCAGCTGGCCAACCAGCACCATGGCCTTATGGGTCTTGGTGATCTTGCTCGCCTACTTGGTGGGCTACTACATTTGACGCCTAGCGGCTGCTGATTGCCAGCGCCTGCGGGCGCTTTCAATCTGACGCGCTGTTCCCAGCGGGGGCTCTCGGAGTACCGTCTGAGTCCTCGGCCGTATCAGGCTCACCCGCGCCACCAAGCCAATGCTGCGTGCTGGCTTCGGGTAGAGCCTCTACACGGTGGAGTGCGCGATTAACCGCCCGGGTGCGCGTCTCAGCGCTGTCTAGGCTGTTGAGTACCGTCTGCGTTTGCGTCTTCACCTTGGCAAGGACGGTGCCGAATTTGTTGAACTCGGTTTTAACCGCACCAAGCACTTGCCACACCTCGCTGGAACGCTTCTCCAAGGCCAGTGTGCGAAACCCCATTTGCAACGAGTTCAACATCGCCATCAAGGTGGTGGGGCCAACCAAGGATACGCGGTGCTCACGTTGCAAGCCCTCCATCAAACCTGGCACACGCAACACCTCGGCATACAGGCTCTCAGTTGGCAAGAACATCATGGCAAAGTCCGTTGTGTACGGCGGCTCAATGTACTTCTCAGCAATCGACTTGGCCTCGTTTCTAATGCGTGCGGTCAAGTCTTTGGTAGCTTGGGCGACTGCGATCGGATTCGCCTGCTCTTGCGCCAATAGCAAACGCTCGTAGTCTTCGGTCGGAAATTTTGAGTCAATGGGCAGCCACACGTGCGAGCCCTCATCGCCACGCCCAGGCAACCGGATCGCAAAGTCCACCTGCGCGCGTGAACCGGGCTTGGTCATCACCTGCTCTGCGTACTGGTCAGGTGCCATCACCTGCTCCAAGAGCGACTTCAACTGGGCCTCACCGAACATACCGCGGTTTTTTACGTTGGCCAGCAAGTGCTTGAGGTCACCCACCCCCTGAGCCAACGTTTGCATCTCGCCAAGGCCTTTGTGCACTTGCTCCAAACGCTCGGCGACTTGTTTAAAACTCTCTCCCAAGCGCTGTTCGAGGGTCGCTTGCAGCTTTTCATCAACAACCGCACGCATTTCATCGAGTTTGGCCGCATTACTGGCTTGCAGCTGCGCCAGTTGTTTCTCTAGCGTCTCACGCACCTCACCCATGCGCCGTGCATTGGCGTCATTCATGACCGTCAGGGTTTGGGTGAGGGTCTCTCCGACGTGGCTTTTGAATGCGTTCAGTTGGGTGGCAAATCCATCCAATTGGACATTTTGCGTGCGTACCGACTGCGACACCTGATCAGACAGCATGACTTGGAACTGGCTAAATGTCTGAGCCAGCTCCTGGCGGCCCTGCCTAGCCGACTCACTGACCTCTTGCCGCATCCCGCGCTCAAAGGCGTCGAGTTGCGCGGCGGTTATGCCTTTTTGCCCGCGCAACAGCAACACCAGCAACAAGATGCCACACACCGTGACCATGGCTATCAACAGCATTAACAACAACGCATCGGACGCCATGGTCGATTCCTTATTTAGTCACACCAATGCGTGAAGCTAGCGGCCGACTCACGCGGTGTGTAGTAGCTATTTACCGTTGCTGATTCATCAATGTAGCCCATGGCCATGCCACACACCAGCATCTCGGTCTCGCCTGCATTAATCTGCGGCATGATGATCTTGGCAAAGCCATTCCAAGCGGCCTGCGGGCAGGTGTGTAAACCATGTGCACGGGCAGCCAGCATGATGTTTTGAATGAACATGCCGTAGTCAAGCAACGACCCCTGACCCATCACGCGCTCGATCGTAAACATCAGGCCGACAGGGGCATCGAAAAATCGGAAGTTACGTTGGTGTTGCGCATGCATCGCATCCTTATCGCCCTTTCCGATACCCAGCAGCCCGTAAAGACCCCAACCATTTTCACGGCGTCGATCGATAAACGGGCTGACCCACTGCCTCGGGTAGTAGTCGTAGGCCTCGCGATACTCGTCAGCCAAACTGGGGTCTGCACGCAATGCATCGTGCGCTTGGCACACAGAGTCAATTACCGCATCGCGTTTGGCACCTTGCAAGACGTAGACCTTCCACGGTTGGGTATTGGTTCCAGAGGGCGCGCGTGCAGCCAGTGACAACACCGCCTCTAGCGTCTCACGAGGGACGGACGTCGGCTCAAACGCACGCATGGAGACCCGCGAGCGAATCGCCTCCTCAAGCGTCGTCGACGCGGCATTGAATGGCTTGATGGCGGGGGATGTGGTCATGATGTACGCTCCAAAAGATCTTGTAAAGGTTGCGGTAGAACGGTGGGCCGACGCGTTTGCGCATCGACATATACGTGGGTAAATTCGCCTAACGCGGCACTGCTTGGCTCGTCCTGCGCAAAAACGCCCAACTGATACCGCACGCTGCTACGACCCTGGTGGGCGATGCGAATACCAATAGCCAAGGCCTGCGGAAAAGCCAGGGACGCAAAGTAATGACATTGTGTGTGCACCACCAAGCCAATCACTTTTCCCTGATGGATATCCAACGCCCCGTTTTCAATCAGCCAGCCATTCACAGCGGTATCAAACCAACTGTAGTAAACGACATTATTTACGTGTCCATACACATCGTTATCTTCCCACCGGGTTTGAATCGGGCGAAAAACGGCAAATGCCGAACGATCTAGCGGCTGTGGACGTGGCGTCGTGGGTGGCGCCGAACGCGGCGCAGGCGAATCTGTGTGCATAGCGAAATTATGCCTATGAGATGGTGACTTGCCAGTCACGTTGAAGCGACGTGGCGGTGGCAAAGGTTTGTACCTGTACAGCGACCGTCGTTGCAATATCGCGACCGTAACCACCCGCCATCGCAAAGGCCAGTGGCAGGCCTCGCGCTTTGGCCCAACTGAACACCATCAGATCACGTGCCCGCATGCCCGCATCAGTCACCTTTAAACGCCCAAGTCGGTCCCCTTCATGTATGTCAGCACCCGCTAGGTACAGCACCAAATCAGGGGCAAACCGGTCGGACAGTCGGCGCAACCCCGTCTCAACCGTCTCTAAATAGCGGTCGTCACCCGTACCATCTGGCAACGCCAGATCAAGGTCACTGGCCTCTTTACGAAAGGGGAAGTTTTTCTCCCCATGCACAGACAAGGTGAACACCGTCTCATCGCGGCTAAATAGGTGGGCAGTGCCATTGCCCTGGTGCACATCCAAATCGACAATGGCGACGGCCATGGGCCTGCCACGTGGGCCCCGCGTCTGAAGCCAGTCAGACTGAAGGACGCGCGCGGTCACGGCCATGTCATTGAACACACAAAACCCCGCACCTTTATCCGCATAGGCATGGTGCGTACCGCCCGCCATGTTGGCCGCGATGCCTTGCTGCATGGCGTCGCGCGCGGCTGCAATACTCGCACCCACCGATCGCCTTGCACGCTCGCTCATTTGCGGCGACCACGGGAAGCCAATCTCCCGCTGCGCTGCGGCACTCAAGCCACCATGGCTCACGCGGTCAATGTAATCAGGCGTATGAACCATGGCCAACTGACCATCCGTCGCGGCAGGCGCCAGCGATAAATGCACGCCAGGGTGCTCGGCTGCAATGGCATCACGCAACAAGGCGTACTTCTCCATGGGAAATCGGTGACCCGCAGGTAAATTCAGGACAAAGTCCGTCGCGTAGTAGGCATTCATACGAGCTATCTTTGAGATTTTGAGGGGCTAATCCCACGTTTTTGCCTTTTTTCCAACATATTTTGCTGCGCCGCAACAAAATCCTTGCAGTTCGGCGATTGACCTCTATAATTCGTTCTATGTTGCAGCGCAGCAAATGGTTAAACCAACTCTTTTCCCGAGGGGTTTACTGATCTAGCCGCACTCAACACCTTGTCTACCAAGACATTACCTTTAAATGTAAATGGAGTATGAATATGCTAACCGCTGAACAAATCGCTGCCGCTCAAAAAGCCAACCTGAACACCATGTTTGGTCTGACCACCAAGGCCTTCGAAGGCATGGAAAAACTCGTCGAATTGAACATCCAAGCTTCTAAGGCAGCCATGGGTGAGTCAGCTAACCAAGCACAAGCTTTGTTGGGCGCCAAAGACGCGCAAGAATTGTTGGCCTTACAAGCATCCATGATGCAACCTTTGGCTGAGAAGGCCGTCGCCTACAGCCGTCACGTCTATGACATCACGTCAGGTACTGCCGCTGAGTTCTCTGCTGCTGCCGAAGGCCAGTCTGCTGAAGCTCAGAAGAAATTCATGGCTGTTGTGGACAACGCTGCTAAGAACGCACCTGCCGGTTCTGAGTCTGCTGTTGCTGTCATGAAGTCAGCTGTTTCTGCTGCTAGCAACGCGATGGAGTCTGTGCAAAAGGCTGTTAAGCAAGCCACCGACATGGCTGAGAGCAACATGAACACCATGGCCGCTACAGCGACAACCGCTGCTAAGGCAACCGCCAAAAAGCGTTAATTTAACGCGGTTCCCTTCGTACTGAGCACCGCCTATTTATAGGCGGTGGCACAGAACGCTAAGCCCAATGATTTCGGTCATTGGGCTTTTTTTATACCTGCCCTAGACTCACGCCACGGTATCCGTTACCGCCCTTGGTTTACACTTTGCGGAAGGCGGGGCTTACGTTAACGTCAACGTCAACCTCAACGTAAAAGTTAGAGAACAGCTCCATCTCCTACCGAATCAACACAAAAGGAAGAACTACCATGGATATCCAATCAACCGTCTTCATCGTCACTGGCGGCGCATCCGGGCTGGGAGAGGGCACGGCGCGCATGCTCGCTGAGAACGGCGCTAACGTCCTGATTGCTGATATGCAAACTGAAAAAGGCGAGGCGGTGGCCCAGTCCATCGGCGGCCAATTTATACGGTGCGACGTAAGCCAAGAAGCCGACGCGCAAGCCGCCGTGGCAGCGGCAAAAGCCATGGGGCCCTTGTTTGGTCTCATCAACTGTGCAGGCATTGCACCCGCCGAAAAAACAGTCGGTAAGTCCGGTGCCCACAGTCTGGACACATTCACACGAACCATTACGGTTAACCTCGTTGGTTCGTTCAACATGATTCGCTTGTGCGCCGAAGCCATGTCTGCGAACACCCCGCAAGCGACGGGCGAGCGCGGCGTTCTCATCAGTACCGCATCCGTCGCGGCCTACGATGGCCAAATTGGGCAAGCAGCTTACAGCGCCTCTAAGGGGGGCATCGTTGGCATGACCTTGCCCATTGCCCGCGACTTGGCCAGGGACGGGATCCGCAACATGACCATTGCTCCGGGCATTTTCGGAACGCCCATGCTCTTTGGCATGCCCCAAGACCGGCAAGACGCCTTGGCCGCCGGCGTCCCCTTCCCCAGCCGCTTAGGAACGCCTCAGGATTACGCCAAACTAGCCAAGCACATCATTGAAAATGACATGTTGAACGGGGAAGTTATCCGCTTAGACGGTGCCATCCGCTTGGCACCGCGCTAAACCCACAGCAAAAAAAAGGCGTCAGTAGCCACCCACTTGGCTCTGGCGCCCGCGCTTCGCGCACAATATACCCGTGGCCATCCCCCAGTCCTTTATTCAAGACCTTATAGCGCGTACCGACGTGGTGGACGTGGTGGGTAAGCACGTGCAACTCAAAAAGGGCGGCGCGAACTACATGGGCCTGTGCCCCTTTCACGGAGAAAAGTCCCCCTCTTTCTCCGTCAGCCCCACCAAACAGTTTTATCACTGCTTCGGCTGCGGAAAAAACGGCAACGCCATTGGCTTTCTCATGGACCACACGGGCGCCAGCTTCGTTGAGGCCGTCCACGATCTGGCACAGCAAACCGGCCTGACCGTTCCCGAGGAGCAAACAAGCCCAGAGCAACGTGCCCAAGCCGCGGCGCAACGCACCCAACAAAACAACTTGGTTGACGTCATGAGTCAAGCCATGAAGGGCTATCAAAAGACCCTGAAATCTGATCAACGTGCAGTCGCCTACCTAAAGGGGCGCGGCCTAACTGGGCAGGTCGCCAAGGACTTTGCCTTAGGCTATGCCCCCGAGGGGTGGCGCTTTCTGTCGACGGTATTCCCCGACTACACAGCGGATAGCTTGGTGCAATGTGGCCTGGTGATTGCGTCTGAAGCCGATGCGGCTAAGGCAACCGAAGAGCGTCGCTACGACCGTTTCCGTGACCGAGTCATGTTCCCCATACGCAATGTCAAAGGTGAGGTCATTGGCTTTGGCGGTCGCGTTTTGGACAAGGGCGAACCCAAGTACCTCAACTCGCCAGAGACACCCTTGTTCTCAAAGGGGCGGGAACTCTACGGCCTCTTTGAGGGGCGCACCGCGATGCGCGAGCGCGGCTACGCGCTGGTCACGGAGGGATACATGGACGTCGTCGCCCTTGCTCAAATGGGGTTTGGTAACGCGGTGGCCACCTTGGGAACTGCCTGCACCGCAGAGCATGTCCACAAACTCTTTCGCTTCAGTGACCGTATCGTGTTTAGCTTTGATGGAGACAGCGCAGGACGCCGGGCTGCACGTAAGGCACTTGAAGCGGCCATCCCCTACGCCAGTGATACACGAGAAATAAAGTTCTTGTTTCTCCCCAGCGAACACGACCCGGACAGCTTCATCAGGGCGAACGGTGCCGACGCATTTGAGCAGGCGGTGGCGCAGGCAACACCACTCAGTCAATTTCTGGTTGACGCAGCAGGCGCAGATCTCGACTTGAGCACGGCGGAAGGTCGCGCCCACTTTTTAAGCCAGGCCAAAGCGCTTTGGCTGGCTTTGCCGGAGGGAGCCCTGAAACGACAACTGCTGGCCACCCTAGCAGACATGGCCAATCTCGGCAGCAACGAAGTGCTCGACCTTTGGCAGGCGCGAGACGTCCGCACCACATCGCGCGCCAACGGGAAACAGGGCGCACAGACGCCCCGCCCTGATGGGCCATCTAGCCGCCAGCGCGCCCAGCCCAAGGACCGTGCCAACGCAACGCCGTCAAGTGGCGGACAAGCGAGATATCAAGCATTCGGTGGAACCGGGGTGGGATACGGTCGCGCACATAGCGCAGGGCGCGGCGGAATCAATAGCCGAGCCGACCATGTCGCTCGCATCGTCCTCACGCACCCAGAGGCTTGGGGATGGTTGAGCACCGAAGAGCAGCACCTACTTGCGGAACTGCCGGTGCCACACGGCCCCATTTTCACCTGGCTTGAAGCCCAATGGCACGATCGCGGCCCGCAACCATGGGCGGCCCTGCAAGCGGGCATCGGCGGCGAACCCTTTGCAGCTCACGCCATGAAGCTGGTTGCCCAATCCGACACGCTAGGCAGTGAAAACGAGGGAGAGACTCAGGCGGAATTCCGGCAACTTTTGCGCCGCATGCTGATTGAGCACCTACAAGAGCAAGAACGTATGGCTATTCAGCAAGCCGAGAACGACCCCAAGGCCCTTAGCCGATACAAGGCAATACAGACCCGCCGCATGGCCCTGCAAGGTGCGCCGTAGCCGCCTGAGAGACGACGACACAAAAATTTATTTTTGAACAGTGGCAAGCACTTACGTACGGGCTGGGTATAATCCATCCTAACCTAGCAAGCGCGACAGCAGCACCTCCGGAATCCGGCTCCGACCCCACTCGGTCGGCGGGCATTCGTCCCGGCCACCAACTCCGCAAGGACTGCACACCAAATGATCGCCCCAAAAGCTCGCTACGTTGTGTCCACACGTCGTCCATGCCGGTCTCCTGCTTGCTGCTCATGCAGCTTACGGGTGCTCGTTGTTGGTCACGCAGGGCAATGTTCACCACGCCATTAGGCACTCCCACGATTCCGCCTTGGGTCACAAGCAATTGCGACTCCAATTCGGCGCTTATGAGGTAACCGCGATGTCAACAAGCCGTTCGAAAGTAGCTACGAAGAAACCTGCCAAACCTGCGAAAGCAGCGCCTAAAG
>JABBAS010000011.1:86087-103947 GCA_018607835.1 Methylobacillus sp.
AAAGCAGCGACCAAGGTCGCAGCAAAACCGGCTACGAAGACGGTGCCAAAGGCAACGTCCAAGATGCCCGCTAAAACGGTAAAGAAAGCTGCACCCGTTGGGAAAAAGGCTGCGACGCCCTCCCCCAGCAAAACGGTGAAAGCTGTCAAGGCGGTGAAAACTGTTAAGGCAGTGAAAGCAGCGAAAGCAGTAACGGCAAAATCGACAGTCGCAAAACCCTCAGGCGCCAAAACTGCCTCGAAAGCCCCTCCCTTGACTGCCAAAAAAGAAACCACGACCGCCAAGGTCAAAGCCACTGCTAAAACAGCGGCTGCTAACGCAACAGAGAAAAAAGCAGCGCCGGCAAAAAAGGCCGCAGCCGCTGCAACGGCTACCAAGCCAACAACCAAAACCAGCACAGCCGATAAAAAGCCAGCAGCAAAGAAAACCAGCGCAAAAGCAGGCAAAGCCGCCAAGGGTGGCAAAGGCCGCGCGTCAGATAACGACGATGTCGATCTCTCTGACATTGACGACGACGTCAATGAGCCAGAAGCCGAAACCGAAACCACCACCGCAACTGCCAGCGACAAACCTGCGGAAAAGGTCAAGCCGTTGCGCATGAAAATTAGCAAGGCGAAAGAACGCGCACTCGCTAAAGAGTTTGGACTGGACGATACCGTCCTATCTGAAGAAGAAACCATGACCCGTCGTGCCCACTTGAAGGCACTGATGAAGCTTGGCAAGACACGGGGCTACTTGACCCATGGCGAGATCAACGACCACCTGCCCGACAAATTGGTTGAGGCTGAGACCTTAGAGGTCGTTATCTCCCTGTTGAATGACATGGGCGTCGCCGTTTACGAGCAGACCCCCGATGCGGAAACACTGCTGCTGAACAACACAAGCGGTACAGCAACCAGCGAAGAAGAAGCGGAAGAAGAAGCCGAAGCGGCCCTCTCAACTGTGGACAGCGAGTTCGGCCGTACCACGGACCCTGTGCGCATGTATATGCGCGAGATGGGTACCGTCGAGTTGTTGACCCGCGAGGGCGAAATTGAGATTGCCAAGCGCATTGAGCAAGGCTTGACTGACATGGTCGAGTCCATCTCAGAGTCGCCCGCAACCATCGCCGCCATTTTTGCAATGGTCGAAGAGATTCGCGAAGACAAGGTGGTTATCTCCACGGTCGTGGACGGTTTTTCCGATGCCGATGAAAACGATGACTACGTCGCAGAAGAAGACTTCGACGAAGAGTATGACGACGACGACGGCAAAGGCGGCTCGAAGTCACTCACCAAGCTGTTGGAAAAGCTCAAAAACGAGGCACTCACCCGCTTCGACAGCATGCTTGAGAACTTCGACAAGTTGCGCAAGGCCTATGACAAGGATGGCTGGGGTTCACCCGGCTACATCAAGGCTCAAAAGGCCATCACGCAAGAGCTAATGACCATCCGCTTCACGGCGAAGACGATTGACAAGCTCAGTAACATGGTCCGCGATCAGGTGGAAACCGTGCGAGCCAAAGAGCGTCAATTACGCCGCATCTTGGTGGACAAATGTGGCCTGCCACAGGAGCAATTCATTAAGGCTTTCCCTGCTAACTTACTCAATACCAAGTGGATTGAAAAGGAAGCGGCTGCCGGCAAGTCGTGGAGTGCCATCATGGAGCGGAACATCCCGCCCGTCCAAGAGCTACAAAACGACTTAGCGTCTATGCAGGCGGTCGTTGTGGTGCCGTTGGATAAGCTGAAAAGCATTCACAAACGCATGATTCAGGGCGAGACCAATTCGCGCAGCGCCAAGCGCGAAATGATCGAGGCCAACTTGCGACTGGTGATCTCCATCGCTAAAAAATACACCAACCGCGGATTGCAATTCTTGGATCTCATCCAAGAAGGCAACATTGGTTTGATGAAGGCGGTTGATAAGTTCGAATACCGTCGTGGCTACAAGTTTTCGACCTATGCCACCTGGTGGATTCGCCAAGCGATCACGCGGTCTATCGCAGACCAAGCGCGTACCATTCGCATACCGGTGCACATGATTGAAACCATCAACAAGATGAACCGCATCAGTCGCCAGCACTTGCAAGAGTTTGGTTTTGAGCCAGACGCCAGCGTTTTGGCCGAAAAGATGGAAATTCCTGAGGACAAAATCCGCAAGATCATGAAGATCGCGAAAGAGCCGATCTCAATGGAAACGCCTATCGGTGATGACGACGACTCGCATTTGGGCGACTTCATTGAAGACACCGCTAACACCGCGCCACTAGAGGCTGCGATGCAGGCGGGCTTGCGTGATGTGGTGAAAGACATTTTGGACAGCCTAACGCCACGTGAAGCGAAAGTTCTGCGTATGCGCTTCGGTATCGAAATGTCGACTGATCACACGCTAGAAGAAGTCGGTAAGCAGTTTGACGTCACGCGCGAGCGCATTCGCCAGATCGAATCAAAGGCTGTGCGTAAGCTAAAGCACCCCAGTCGCAGCGACAAGTTGCGCAGCTTCATGGACTCTTTGTAACCAAAAAAGCTTAATGAGAAGACGCCCCGTATGGGGCGTTTTTTCCGCTCTTGAATTCTGCCAACCCACCCCCACCTACTTACTTGTAGGGGCGGTATGGCTTGTCGGTCACGCCCATCCCACGTCTTCTTAAAGTAAATTTAACGATGTCAGAATCCGAATCAAATAAGCCCAACGAAGCGCCCGACGCACCACAGGCTGGCAATGCCAGCGAACCCTCGACCCAAGACGTGTTAGCGGCGGCCCAAGCTGCCGCGCCTGCGCCTGAAGCGCCCTCGCCTGAGGCGGTCGCACCTGAGCCCTTCGTCACCCTCGAATCGCTGCAAGCCCAACTCGACGAGGCTAACGACACCGTTCTACGCGCCAAGGCCGATGTAGAAAACGCGCGTCGCCGTGCTGATGAAGAAGTGCAAAAAGCCCGCAAATTTGCGGTCGAGAGTTTCGCTGAGAGTCTCTTACCCGTGATTGACAGCCTAGAGGCCGCGCTCAGCGTTGAGCAAAGCACTGTTGAGCAAATGCGTGAAGGCGTGTCCGCCACACAAAAGCAATTGGTCAGTGCTTTAGAGCGCAACAAAGTCGTACAAATCAATCCGCCTAATGGCGAGAAATTTAATCCGCACCAGCACCAAGCCATTAGCGTCCTACCCGCAGAGCAAGAGCCCAACACCGTGGTGAGCGTGCTGCAAAAAGGCTACCTACTTGCAGACCGCGTTTTACGCCCTGCCCTCGTAACGGTCACGGCACCCAAGTAACTCGGCGCCAGCCACTAATTTTTGTCTCTTGACCTTGAAATCTGTCAAAAGACAACGACATACATTTCATAGTTTCAAATAACCCGCATCACCGCTACAAGCATCAGGAGTCCATCATGGGAAGAATTATCGGCATCGACTTAGGCACCACCAACAGCTGTGTGTCTGTCATGGAAGGCAACACCACACGCGTGATCGAGAACAGCGAAGGCACGCGCACGACCCCTTCTGTTATTGCGTATCAAGAGGACGGCGAGATTTTAGTGGGCGCACCAGCCAAGCGCCAAGCCGTTACCAACCCACAAAACACCATCTACGCGGTTAAGCGTCTGATTGGTCGGAAATTTAATGAGAAAGAAGTCCAAAAAGACATCGATCTCATGCCTTACAAAATCGCTAAGGCCGACAACGGCGACGCATGGGTTGAAATACGCGGCGAGAAGCTTGCTCCTCCACAAGTCAGCGCTGAGATTTTGCGCAAGATGAAGAAAACGGCTGAAGACTACCTGGGTGAAGAAGTCACTGAAGCGGTCATCACCGTGCCCGCCTACTTCAACGATGCACAGCGCCAAGCAACCAAAGATGCGGGACGTATCGCAGGCTTGGACGTAAAGCGCATCATTAACGAGCCTACCGCTGCTGCACTGGCCTTTGGCTTGGACAAGCAGGCTAAAGGCGACAGAAAAATCGCGGTCTATGACTTGGGCGGTGGTACGTTCGACGTGTCCATTATTGAGATTGCCGATGTTGACGGCGAAAAGCAGTTTGAAGTGTTGTCTACCAACGGTGATACCTTTCTGGGCGGTGAAGACTTTGACCAGCGCATCATCGACTTCATCATTGCGGAGTTCAAGAAAGACCAAGGCGTCGATCTCAGCAAAGACGTACTGGCTCTGCAGCGCCTCAAAGAAGCCGCAGAAAAGGCCAAAATCGAGTTGTCCAACGGTGCACAAACCGACATCAACCTGCCGTACATCACAGCGGACGCGTCTGGTCCCAAGCACTTGAACATCAAAATGACACGTGCCAAGCTCGAAAGCTTGGTTGACGAGTTGATCGAGCGCACCATCGCACCTTGCCGCACCGCGATGAAGGATGCTGGCCTCAGCGTCAGCGACATCAACGATGTGATCTTGGTCGGCGGTATGAGCCGTATGCCCAAGGTGCAAGAAAAGGTCAAGGCCTACTTTGGTAAAGAGCCCCGTCGTGACGTCAACCCAGATGAAGCCGTTGCGGTTGGTGCGGCGATTCAAGGCCAGGTGTTGTCAGGCGACCGTAACGACGTCCTGTTGCTAGATGTCACACCATTGTCTTTAGGTATCGAAACCATGGGCGGCGTGATGAGCAAGATGATCACGAAGAACACCACCATTCCAACGAAGTTCAGCCAAGTGTTCTCGACAGCGGATGACAACCAACCAGCGGTGACCATCAAGGTCTTCCAAGGTGAGCGTGAAATTGCTACGGGCAACAAAATGTTGGGCGAGTTCAACTTAGAGGGCATCCCACCGTCACCACGTGGAACGCCACAGATTGAAGTGACATTCGATATCGACGCGAACGGCATCTTGCACGTTGGGGCCAAAGACAAAGGTACTGGCAAAGAGAACAAGATCACCATCAAAGCGAACTCTGGCTTGTCAGACGCAGAGATCGAGCAAATGGTGAAAGATGCCGAGCTAAATGCGGACGAAGACAAGAAAAAAGTCGAGATGGTTCAGGCACGCAACCAAGCAGAAACCATGATTAACAGCGTGAAGAAAAGCGTTGCCGAGCATGGGGACAAGCTGGATGAGGCTGAAAAATCTAGCATCGATGAAGCGGTGACCGCGCTAGAGGAAGCCCTCAAAGGCGACGACAAGGACGATATCGAAGCCAAGACCAACGTACTCATGACCGCCAGCCAGAAGCTGGGTGAAAAGATGTACGCCGACATGCAAAGCCAACAAGCCGAAGGTGCGCCAGAGGCGGGTAGCCAAGCCAATGACGACGACATCGTTGATGCAGAAGTCAAGGAAGTGAAGAAAGACTAATCGGTCTCCACCCGAGGTAACGTGCGCTGCACGTTTATCTAGCCAACGCCGCCCAAGTGCCTAGACGCTTGGGCGGCGATTGGCATTCAAAAGCACTTATTTTCAACTCACCTAAAAACACCTCGCGGCGACGTGGGGTATGCGGGCATTAAGTCCAAAAGACTATGGCAAAAAGAGATTTTTACGAAGTACTCGGCGTTCCAAAGAACGCCAGCGACGACGAAATAAAGAAGGCTTATCGCAAGCTCGCCATGAAATGGCACCCTGACCGCAATCAGGGTGATGCGTCTGCCGAGTCAAAGTTCAAAGAGGTGAAAGAAGCCTACGAGATGCTCTCTGACGCCGAGAAGCGCGGCGCCTACGACCAGTATGGCCATGCGGGCGTGGATCCCAATATGCGCGGCGGCGCAGGGGGCCCCGGCGGATTTGGCGATGCCTTTGGCGATATTTTCGGTGATATTTTCGGTGGCGGTCGACGGGGCGGCGGTGGCGGCGGCGGACGCCAAGTATTCCGTGGCAACGATTTGTCGTACGCAATGGACATTACGCTTGAGGAAGCCGCGGCTGGAAAAGAATCCCAGATTCGTATTCCATCATGGGATAGCTGCACCCCTTGCGATGGCACGGGCGCCAAGCCCGGCACGCAGGCCAAAACCTGCACCACGTGCCATGGTGCGGGCCAGGTGCAGATGCGCCAAGGCTTCTTTAGTGTGCAGCAGACCTGCCCACACTGCCATGGCAAAGGGAAAATCATTGCGGATCCCTGTAATACCTGCCATGGGCAAGGCCAGACCAAAACCAATAAAACGCTTGAAATTAAAATCCCTGCGGGCATCGATGATGGCATGCGTATACGCAGCACGGGCAATGGTGAGCCCGGCCAAAATGGCGGCCCTCCCGGTGACCTGTTCATTGAAATCAGGCTGCGCAAGCACGATATATTCGAACGCGATGGCGACGACCTACACTGCCAAGTCCCTGTCAACATGACCAGTGCGGCGCTCGGCGGCGAAATTGATCTGCCAACACTCGCCGGAAAAGCCACCATTGAAATTCCAGAGGGCACCCAAAACGGAAAAACTTTCCGCTTGCGTGGCAAAGGGATTAAAGGGGTACGATCGAGTATTGCGGGTGATTTGTACTGCCACATCGTGACCGAAACCCCAGTCAAGCTCACCGAGCATCAGCGCAAGTTACTAAAAGAACTTGACGAATCGTTTAAGAAAAATCGCGACAAACACAGTCCCAACGGCGGTGGCTGGTTTGAGAAGGCCAAGGCATTTTTCGGCTAAGTAAATAAGGATGAACTGCCAATGAGAGACTTGTTATCACTGACCCAACCGGGGACAAGGCTATGCAAGCATCTCATTGTCAGCCTGTTGCTCGCTCAGACCGCACTACTGAACGCGCAGACGACCGCCACCGAATCGCAGGCTGAGGCTGCCGCCCCCTTACCCGCAGCCTGTGTTTCAGCGCTGCGCCAGAAAGCTAAGCGTGCGGGTGTGCAGCCGGCCTTTTTCGATAAAACCATGGCAACGGTCACCGCACGACCTGAGTTGTTGGAACGTCTGAATTATCAGCCTGAGTTCAAGTTACCCATTTGGGACTATCTAGCAACCTTGGTTGACGACGAACGCGTACTAGATGGCATCGCCATGTTGCACCAACATAGCGCTGTTCTAGAAGAAATCGCGGCGACCTACGGCGTCGACGCCGAAACCATCGTGGCTGTCTGGGGGGTTGAGAGCAATTACGGGCAGAACACGGGCGGACGCGACATCATCGAGTCGCTGAGTACCCTGAGTTGTATGGGTCGGCGTCAGACATTCTTTTCGCGCGAACTCATCGCCGCCATAAAAATTTTAGAAGCGGGTGACTTTGAGCGTGAGCTGTTCAAGGGGTCATGGGCGGGTGCCTTTGGACAAACCCAGTTCATGCCCACCACTTTTCTACGCTTAGCCAAGGATGGTGACGGCGACGGCAAGCGTAACCTCATCACCAACCCCGTGGATGCCTTGGCATCTACGGCGCACTTTCTGCGAAAAGCGGGTTGGAAGGCGGGACAAGTCTGGGGTTTTGAAGTTCGCCTACCGCAATCAGGCCCGCCGGCAGCTGTTGGCCGCAAAAGCGTACGCGACCTTTCTTACTGGATCGCCCAAGGCATCGAGCGCGTCGACGGCAGCCCCTTGCTGCAGGCGCCGCTTCGCACCACCTCAGATGCCGCACTCTTGCTACCGTCTGGCCCCAAAGGCCCTGCGTTTTTGCTGCTCGGTAACTTCAAGTCCATCTACAGCTACAACGCATCGGAAAGCTACGGATTGGCCATTGCCCACTTGTCAGACCGCCTACGCGGCGCTACGGTCTTCACAACGCCGTGGCCTACCGATGACGCGGGGCTGTCACGTCAGGAGAAAAGAGACATACAAACCTTGCTCTTGGCCCGTGGCCACGACATCGGTGCCGTAGACGGCGCACTGGGTAGCCGTTCACGCGCCGCCATTCAGCTTGAGCAACAGCGCTTAGGCCATGACGTCAGCGGGCGCGCCGGCCAAAAGCTACTGACCGCGTTGCGCCAAGAGGCCAGGCAGTAGCCGTATTTCAGGCTGACCGCGCCTGATGCCTCACAGGCTCAAACGTGCGCGCGCTGCAGCGTACTGCTGCTTCAAGCGCGCCACTAATTCAGCGGTAGTTTGTACCCGGTCGACCGCACCAATGCCTTGCCCGCAGCCCCAAATATCTTTCCAGGCCTTGGTGGCTTCACTCGAGAAGTTCATCTTGCTGGGGTCGCTCTCAGGCAAGTTGTCTGGATCCAGTCCGGCGTTGCGAATACTTGGCGCCAAGTAATTACCATGCACACCCGTAAAGAGGTTGCTGTACACAATGTCATCGCTGTTGCAGTCCACGATTGCTTGCTTGTACTCGGGCGTCGCCCGCGCCTCATCGGTCGCGATAAAAGCCGAGCCAATGTAACCGAAATCGGCCCCCATGGCTTGCGCTGCCAACACCGCATCACCGGTCGCAATAGAGCCACTCAGCGCAATGGGGCCGTTGAACCACTCACGAATCTCTTGGATAAGCGCAAATGGGCTCTTAACGCCTGCATGGCCACCCGCACCAGATGCAACGGCAATCAAACCATCCGCACCCTTTTCAATCGCCTTGTGCGCGAACTTGTTGTTGATAATGTCATGCATCACCACGCCACCATAACTGTGAGCGGCTTGATTAATTTCTTCGCGCGCACCAAGACTAGAGATGATGATCGGCACTTTGTATTTCACGCACAACGCCGTGTCGTGCTCTAAACGGTCGTTACTCTTATGCACAATTTGGTTGATGGCAAACGGAGCAGACGGCGCCTCAGGGTGGGCAAGATCATAGGCAGCCAAGGTCTCTGTAATCTCTGCCAACCAGTCATCAAGTAGCTCTTTTGGACGAGCATTCAGCGCGGGCATAGAACCCACAATGCCCGCTTGGCACTGCGCGATAACCAGTTTGGGGTTGCTGATGATAAACAGGGGCGAACCGATTACAGGAAAAGGCACGCGTGCCAAGGCGCCAGGTAAAACGCGTTGTTTGTTGTCTGTTGTCATCTTGCTCTCCAGTGGGTGAAATGAGTCGCTAACCAGTTATCTGTAGGGGGTTGGCTTTGGCGCCGTCTGCCTAGAACGCCTCAAGCGCCATGGCATTAACGCTATCGGCCCCTTGCACGATGCTGTCGCGCAAGCCTGGCACCTTAGTGAGAATGTGGTCGGCATAAAATCGGCACGTGACGCGCTTCGCTTGTAAGAAGGCATCGCCAAAGACCTCGTCCCCGCTTAAACCCTCTACTGCGAGCAAGGCACGGGCCATCTGCCAACCGGCCATCACGTTACCAGTGAGCATGAGGTAGGGCACACTACCCGCAAACGCGGCGTTAGGATTAGCGCTGGCGTTCGCTGCAATAAACTGTGCTGCCGACTGAAAGGCCTCGCGAGCCGCCTTCAGACTGCTCGCCATCGCCTGCGCATCGTCGGAGCCTACGGCCATCAGGTCAGCTTCTGTCCTAGCGATCTGCTCGGCCAATGCCAACGCTTGCGTGGCACCATCTCTCGCTGTCTTGCGCCCGACCAAGTCGTTGGCTTGAATCGCAGTGGTTCCCTCGTATATGGTCAATATTTTGGCGTCGCGGTAATACTGCGCTGCACCGGTTTCCTCAATGAAACCCATACCGCCGTGGACTTGTACGCCCAAACTGGTGACCTCCAAACTCATTTCCGTGCTGAAGCCTTTGACCAACGGCACCATGAACTCGTAAAAAGCTTTATTGGCTTGGCGCGTCTCGGCGTCTGTGTGATGGTGCGCCGCATCGAACGCGGCGGCGGCGGCGGTCGCCAATGCGCGACAGCCCTCCGTATACGCACGCATAGTCATCAGCATGCGCTTCACGTCTGGGTGATGAATGATGGGGGCTGATTGGTTCATAGAACCATCGACGGGGCGACTTTGCACGCGGTCACGCGCATAGGAAACCGCCTTCTGGTAAGCGCGATCCGCAATCGCAATCCCTTGGACACCCACGGCATAGCGTGCCGCATTCATCATGATGAACATGTATTCCAAGCCGCGGTTTTCTTGCCCAACCAAATAACCGGTTGCACCGCCCGCATCGCCAAACTGCAGCACCGCCGTCGGACTGGCCTTGATACCCAGCTTGTGCTCGATGCTGACGCAGGTCACATCGTTGCGCGCACCCAAGCTGCCGTCAGCTTGGACCAGCACCTTAGGAACGACGAACAAGCTAATGCCTTTGACCCCCTCCGGAGCCCCTTCCACACGTGCCAAAACCAAGTGAATGATGTTCTCAGCCATGTCATGCTCACCATAGGTGATGTAGATTTTGGTCCCAGAGATCAGGTAAGTGCCGTCCGCCTGCGGTATCGCCTTGGATCGCACCAAGGACAAGTCTGAGCCCGCTTGCGGCTCCGTTAGGTTCATGGTTCCTGTCCACTCACCGCTGATGAGTTTCGCTAAGTAGCGCTCCTTCAAGTCATCACTGGCAGCCGTTATTAGGGCCTCAATCGCGCCATCAGTCAGCAAGGGGCAAAGAGCAAAGCTCAAATTGGCGGCATTCAGCATTTCACCGCAAGCAGCGCCAATGACCTTAGGCAAGCCCTGACCACCGTAGGCAACCGGGTGCTGCAGCCCTTGCCATCCGCCTTGGCCGTACTGTGCGAATGCTTCCTTGAAGCCGGGCGTGGTCTTGACCGCAAAGTTATCCCAATGACTAGGCTGCTGGTCACCAATCCAATTCAGCGGCGCCACCACGCCCTCGTTGAACTTGGCGCACTCGTCCAAAACAGCCTGCGCCGTCTCAAAGCCCGCATCTTCAAACTCGGGCATACGCGCAATCGCATCAATATCAGCGACATGGCGCATGTTAAAGAGCATGTCTTGCGTCGGGGCTTTGTAGGTCATCGCATTCTCCAGTCAGTCAGTTACAGCTTTTTTTATCTACACCGCGCTGTTCGGCGGTGCATTGAGACAGAAAAAGGCGCTGACAAGCAGCGCCTTGGAGCCAGCCTCAAAGGGCTTTGGTTAGCTCGGGAACGGCGTCGAACAAGTCCGCTTCCAATCCATAGTCAGCCACCGAGAAAATAGGGGCTTCTGGGTCCTTGTTGATGGCCACAATCACCTTGCTGTCCTTCATACCAGCCAAGTGCTGAATTGCACCGCTGATGCCTGCCGCAATGTACAGCTGGGGAGCAACAATTTTCCCTGTCTGGCCAACCTGCCAATCGTTGGGTGCGTAGCCCGCATCAACCGCCGCACGGCTGGCACCGACCGCGGCACCTAGCTTATCGGCCAGCGGAATCATGACTTCCGTGAACTTCTCTTCGCTTCCCAACGCTCGTCCGCCAGAGACGATGATCTTGGCCGCCGTTAGCTCCGGACGGTCGTTGGCGGCAATTTCGCTACCCACGAATGATGACTGGCCACGACCCAGTGTCGCCGCCACCACCTCAATGCCCGCCGCACCACCCGAGGCTGCCGCGGGGTCAAAACCTGTGGTGCGCACCGTCATCACCTTGGTCGCGTCGCTGCTCTGAACAGTCGCAATGGCGTTACCCGCATAAATGGGGCGCTCAAAGGTATCCGGTGAAATAACCTTGGAAATATCCGACACCTGCGCCACGTCCAAACACGCAGCCACGCGCGGTGCAATGTTCTTCCCTGAGGCCGTGGCTGGAAAAAGAATGTGGCTGTAGCCTGCGGCGAGGGCTAGCACCTGCGCTGAGACGTTTTCTGCCAGACCGTGTGCAAAGCCGGCATCATCCACATGAATCACTTTTGATACACCGGCGACCTGCGACGCGGCCGTCGCGGCGGCACCCGCCTGATCACCCGCCACCAATACATGGACATCGGTGTCACAGGCCAGCGCGGCCGTCACGGTATTTAGAGTAGCCACTTTAATGCTGGCGTTATCGTGCTCAGCGATTACTAATGCAGTCATAGGTTTCCTGAATTCGTTCGTTTGTTTGTTTAGCTCGTTACCGTCTGGATTAGCCCAGCACCTTGGCTTCGTTTTTGAGTTTGTCCACCAGTGCCGCGACATCGGCCACCTTGACACCCGCGCTGCGCTTCGCAGGCTCTTGCACAGACAGTGTCTTCAAGCGCGGTGCGACATCGACGCCCAAGTCTTCTGGCTTGAACGTATCAATGGTCTTCTTCTTCGCCTTCATGATGTTTGGCAGCGTGACGTAACGTGGCTCATTGAGACGCAAATCTGTTGTGATCACCGCTGGCAGGGTTACGCCCAAGGTCTCTAAGCCGCCGTCTACTTCGCGCGTCACGTTGGCTACTGCGCCTTGCACGTCGACCTTGCTCGCGAATGTGGCCTGCGGCCAATCGGCCAACGCCGCCAACATTTGGCCAGTCTGGTTGCTGTCATCATCAATCGCTTGCTTGCCCATGATGACCAACTGCGGGCCTTCTTTGTCGACCAGCGCCTTGAGTAATTTAGCGACGGCGAGCGGCTGCAACTCAACGTCGGTTTCCACCAAAATGGCGCGGTCGGCGCCAATTGCCATCGCCGTGCGCAGCGTCTCTGTGCACTGAGTCACACCGCATGACACCGCGATGACCTCGGTCACGACACCCTTCTCCCTCAGGCGCACGGCCTCTTCAACCGCGATTTCATCAAAGGGGTTCATGCTCATCTTCACGTTTGCGATATCCACCCCAGATCCGTCTGACTTCACACGGACCTTGACGTTGTAGTCCACAACGCGTTTAACGGGCACCAAAACCTTCATGATGAACACTCCTTCGTGAAAAAAGATGGCTTATACAAACTGTATGAAGCCCAAAAAATAGTTGAATCAACTGTACACCAATTGATATTACGTTTACGTAAACGTCAATTAAAGCCTGCGTTGATTACGGGTCTTCAATATAAAAAAGCACGACCGTACTTTTTCGTATTATACGGATGAATCCCGCACTCAGCGCTGGTGGATGACACGTTGGGGAAATGGGATCTCTATTTGGTGGCTGCGTAAGGCCGTGAGAATCGCGATATTGACCTCCGAAAGGACGTTCATACGGCCATTCTCTGGGTCACTAATCCAAAAGCCCAGCGTAAATGCCAAGCCATCCGCCTCAAAAGCCACCAGCGAGGCACTGGGGCCGGGCTCTTTTAAGACACGCGGATGCTGGGCAGCCGCTTCGGTCAGCAAGGTGCGGACCTGCTCCACGTCACTGTCATAGCCCACCGTTACATGGGTGCTTTGCCAAATACACTTATCAGCGAGCGAGAGGTTCTCTATGCGGTTTACCAATAACATCTCGTTAGGAACCACTGACTCCCCCCCGGCTGCGGCACGAACCACGGTGTAGCGTGCCTTGATATCGGTGATGTGTCCTTCAAACCCGTCCACGCGCACCAGGTCACCAATGCGCAAACTGCGCTCCGCCAAAATAACAAAACCGCTGATGTAATTGGCGGCTAATTTCTGCAACCCAAAACCGATACCGACACCCAAACCGCCGCCCAGAACAGACAGCGCCGTCAGGTCAATACCCACCGTAGACAAGGCCAGCATCAGTCCAACAAATAGCAACACCACACGGAAGATGTTGCTAATCGCCTTACGAACGGACAACTCCGCACCAACGCTATTGGCCAGCAGCCGTGTTTCAATTGCCGCCGATAACCAAAGCGCGATGATAAAAACCCCAATCGCGCCGAATAAACCGCTTAACAGCATCTTCAGTGACACGGTGTCCTTGCCTATTTGCCATTGCACGTTGTCCAACTCGGCGATCACCACCGACGCAATACCGCTAAACCAAGCCACCACGCACAGCCAGACCAGCCACACAATGAGGGTGCGAACCGAGGCAAACCACGGCGTGCTTTTAAAGGCAAGGCCAACCCCTTTAATTAATAGGTTGACCACCAACAAAGCCAAAGCGACGGGGAAAGCCACCCGTAACGCGAGCGTGCCGTAGCCAAATTGAGTCATGGCAATGCGCAAGCCAAACAGCAGCAGAAGCCAAACCAGGGGGAATAGCAGTCCGTCCGTAATGCGCGCGCCGAGTAGCCATGCGAACTCGTTAGGCGGCCACTTGAGGGCACTGCGCGCAAACTTCAACGCCGACAACGCGCACAGCGCCAGTATCAGAGCCCCGAAGATACCGACCCACAAGCCCGTTTGAGCGGCGACCTGTTGCCAACCCGCGGTATCTGTGAGCGCGGGCAAAAGAATATGAGAGGCGGTGGGTACGAGCGTATCGGTCATGGTCATTGATCTGAAAAAGGTGCCCTATTCTGCTACGAATTCAGTACGATTGGCCGATCTGCATTAACCCAAATCAACTAATACCCGAAGATGTGACGCCACACTTTTGGCCAACGCCTGCAGGTGATAGCCCCCCTCCAGACAACTCACGATACGGCCATGCGCATGGGTATCGGCCACCGCGCACAACTGCGCCGTGATCCAAGCGTAGTCACTCTCCAGCAAACCCAATTGCGCGATCTCATCGTCACGGTGGGCATCGAAGCCTGCACTGATCAAAATAAGTTCTGGGCGAAAAGCGGCCAGTCGTGGCAACCAACTATTGCTAACAATGGCGCGCACGTCCGCCGCGCTCGTATGGGCCGGTACGGGCGTATTGTGCATATTTTTGGCACCTGAGGCGTCGGTATTCGGATAGAACGGAGACTGATAAAAACTCATCATCTCGATACGTTCGTCCCCGGCAACAATGTCCTCGGTACCGTTGCCATGGTGGACATCAAAGTCAACAATCGCAACACGCGACAACCCACGGTTTACGACCGCATGCTTGGCCGCCAGTGCCACGTTACTGAACACGCAGAAGCCCATAGCGGCATCGCGCGTGGCGTGATGCCCAGGTGGGCGAACGCCGCAAAACGCATGACGCAAGCGCGCATCCAATACCGCATCGACAGCAGCAACGGCTGCACCTGCCGCTCGCGACGCAGCCGCCCACGTGTGCGCATTCATACGGGTATCCGGGTCCAGTTCAATCCAAGCGGGTGCCCGCCCGTCCGCCAGGCTCAAACGTGCCGCTTGCGCCTTCACATGCGCAACATACGCTGGCGTATGCGCCAACAAAAGCTGACGCTCCTCAATAGCGGGCGCCTCTTCATACGCCAACAGATCGCGCAAGCCCTCGGCCTGCAGGCGCTCTGCGATGGCATCCAAGCGCTCTGGACACTCCGGGTGTCCTGCGCCCATGTTGTGCAGGCTACATTCTGCGTGGAAGAAAAACCCAGTCGCGTGCGGGGAGGTGCTGGTCATATGGACAAATTAAAGGGCAAAATCAAGGGTGAAAACAGCTTAGCATGACGACCACCGTAGCCCCTATACCCACCGCCGACGCCAGCGTAAGCCTGCGCAGAAGCCTCGCTGTCGCCGCCAGCTTGGTTTTGCTTGCAACGCACGCATTAGCAGCGCGCAGCGATCGATATCGCGACCATGCCCCCGCCATGGCGTTCGCGCAGCAATGGGCGACCGACAACCAGCAGCCGGTCGACGAAATTCAGGCCGTTGTGGGCAAAGCCAAACGGCTAAAGCGCGTCATCAAGTTAGTCAGCCCAGCACCCAAAACCTTTCAAAAAGATTGGTTTAGCTACCGACAACGTTTTGTAGAGCCCATCCGAATCAAGGCAGGTCAGCGCTTCTGGGCCCGCAACCGCGCCACACTCAAACTGGCGGAAGCGCAATTTGGCGTGCCCGCGTGGCTGGTGGTCGGCGTTATCGGTGTGGAGACCCTTTACGGGCGATATGCAGGCAAAGTACCCACGCTTGATGCGCTCGCCACCTTGGCATTTGACTTCCCGGAGAGCCACCCGAGAGCCGCCGCGCGCAGCGCTTTCTTTCGTGATGAGCTGGGCCACTTTTTAACGCTCAGCCGCAGCAGCAGCACCCCCATTGAGGCGTGGCGTGGCAGTTACGCGGGGGCACTCGGCATCCCGCAATTCATGCCGTCTAGCTGGAAAAAATACGCCATTGACTTTGATGGGGACGGCATCGTTGACTTAAAAAATAGTGAGGCCGATGCCATTGGATCAGTTGCCAATTATTTTGCCGAGTTCGGCTGGCAGCGAGACATGCCCACGCACTTTCCTGTGACCCTGAAAGCCAAGGGTAGGCCACTCAAACAGCTACTTGAGCCCGATATCATTCCGAGCTTTCAACCCAGTGAGATGCACGCCTTGGGTGGCCAACTTGGCGGAAAGGCAAAACAACACCCTGGCCTACTCGCGCTGGTAAAACTTGAAAATGCAGGCAAGCGCCGCGACACCTTCATCGCGGGAACACAAAATTTTTACGTAATCACCCGATACAACTGGAGCAGCTACTACGCGCTCGCAGTCATCAAGTTGGGCGAAGCCGTGCAGCGGAAAATGCCGAAGACACCTTGATACAACAACGCGTTAAATTAGCTCAACAAATGCCCCGTCTTCACAAAAATAGTGCACCCCTCTTTGCTAAAGGGCTGATGCATGCTCATGTGCGGACTTCTTATCCATGAGCCTGTGGGATAGCGCCCATGCTCATCTTCAAACACGCCACTGACCACGAAGATTTCTTCACCACCATAGTGCCTGTGCGGATTGAAATAGGTTTCAGGAGCCCAACGCACTAACGTCGAGCCGCTACCCTGCCGCATCAGTGGCATCACGTGCAAGCCCGGCACCATGCCTCGGTGCCACACATCGGTTGTCGTATCTAAAACCTCACGCTCTATTTGGTCAGAACCAAGGTGGCGTAACTTGACGAACAGCGTACAGCCCGTTTTGCTGTGGGGAGCATGGGAGGAGCCGGGCGGGTTCATCATGTACGTGCCCGCAGGATAGTCGCCGGTCTCATCACTGAACACCCCGTCTAACACCAAGATCTCTTCACCAAACTCATGGCTATGGGTTTGAAACGCAGATCCGGGCTGATAACGAACGATAGACGTAGCCTTGGCCACCTCGCCGCCTGTGCGCTCAAGCATTCGCCTCTCAACCCCAGATGCAGGACTGGGAACCCACGGTAACTCGTGGTGGTTAATCACGATGCGCTCGTTGTAATCTGCGTTGATATCCATTGATGCCACTTCTGAAAATTTTAAAGATCCACCAAAGCATAGCAAGTTCGTGTGATGGCCCTGCTACCTTACGACTTGACCCCTCAAAGCGGGCTATCTAGTTAGCTAATAAGACGCGAGAACCCTCAGTTCGCCCAACTGTTATCCTGCACCATGAACCCACTGAGCCCCAAAAAACTGCTGTTAACCAAATGGACAGCGGTGACGCCCGTTGCCAAACAAAAGCATTTTTTGGTCATCCGGGTCATACCGCCGACCTTACCCACCGACCCCATTGAGTTGGTGGAGATTGAGGCGGCTTACTCCAAAGCCACGCAAATCATTGCCTGGCGGGATCTGCGCGACGACGCCGTTTGGCGGCAGGGCTGGGTGTGAGTGTCTAAGCTTACCGCTCATCACGGCTGTTGCCACTGACGCCGTGCCACGACCCGCTCGCAACGTAACTTCGCAGGCGCATCACTGCGCCAATACGCTGCACCGCAGCGTGCGCTGTCAACCCACCGTAAGCCCCAGCGCGGTGTCGCCGCATTCCACCGGGCACGCACGGTCGCTGCCGGATGTCCGTACTGGTTGCGATAGCCCGCCTGCGCAATGACGAACAGAGGCCGCAACGCCTCTAACCACGCCTGCCCGTTGGAACTATGACTGCCGTGGTGCCCCGCCAAAACAACGGTCACGCCCGCGCTTTCTCCCAAGGCCGTGGGCTGCGCAGCCCTCGCCATACCTCGAATGACAGCGACCTCCTCGCGCAGCCCCATGTCACCCGTTAGCCACGCGGTGTGCGCTCCGACACGAATACGCAAGACACACGACAACGCATTGCGCCGCCTCGGCTTGTCGGGCAACCACTGGCTCCCATCCGCATGTGTCAACACGCCCTGTTGTGGCTGCACGATGTCGAACAGCACACCGTCCCAAAGCCAATGCACGCCGGCCTCACAAGGCGTCCAGTCTTGTGCAGGT
>JABBAS010000011.1:104047-124151 GCA_018607835.1 Methylobacillus sp.
AAAGCCAATGCACGCCGGCCTCACAAGGCGTCCAGTCTTGTGCAGGTGCTTGTGCAGGTGTTTGTGTTTGTGCGACCGGCTTGGCATTGGCACCACTTTTTGAACGCGATTGAAATGGCAACTGTGCGCGGGGAAAAGATGCCAACACAGCGGTCTCAGAAAGCAGAGGTGACGCCAACAGCGCGCGCGCGCCGCCAACGTGGTCGCTATCGGCGTGGCTAAGTACCAGCCTATCCACCCGCTGCCCAGTTGCCAGAAGATGCGCGAGTACCACCCGCGCGCCCACATCGTAGCCGCTGGCATAGCGTGGCCCGGCATCAAACAGCAACGCATGGTGGGCGGTGCGGATCAGCACAGCACTCCCTTGCCCCACATCAAAAGCCAACAAGTCAAACGCGTCTTGCGGCGGCCGACTGGGCTGATAGAGCAGTGCCGGCAGCAGCACGGCACACACCAAGACGCGCATCCGCCACGTACGCAAAAAAATGGAGATGATAAAGGCCGCACCCACCGCAAGCGCCAACCACCCGGGCGCCGCTGTGGGGTGCCACACCCCGAATGGCAAGGCATGCGCCCATGTCAAACCCTGCAAACCCCACAGCGCCAGCGGGCTCAATACCGACCAAGCCACGGGCAACGCGTTGCCAAGCAACGCCAACGGTAAGAACACAAAGCTCACTAAGGGGATCGCAATGAGGTTGACCCCTAGAGCGACCAGACTCACTTGGCCAAAAAATAGCCACGTTAGCGGCGCCAAAACCAAACTCAGGTGCCACTGCGTGCGCACCATACCGCACAGCCCGTCCCACGCTCGGCGTAAAAGCCCGGAGTAAGCCAATGCCGGCGAATCCGGCTGCCCCCCAGACAAATCAGTGCGCGCAGCCAACCCACCCACTCCCTTGGGGAGCGCAAACAAGACCGCCACGGCAACAAAGCTCAACCAAAACCCCGCCTGCACCATGGCCCAGGGGTCAAACAGCAGCACCAGCGCCATCGCCCATAGCCAAACAACCCACCACGGCCAATGCCAACCCATACGCCGAACGCCCAAAAAGCAAAGCAACATCAGCACCGTGCGCTGTGCGGGTAAGCCCCAACCAGAAAACAAGGCGTAGGCCAACGCAAACGCCACCGCACCGCCTGCCGCCCAAGCCGGCGCATCGCACGCGGCAAAGCAGCGCCAACCTGCACGCACCCCTAAGCGCCAACCCGCAAAAATAAACCCATACGCCAACCACGCAAACAAACCAATGTGGAGGCCAGAAATGCTGACCAAGTGTGCAACGCCTGTATCGCGGAACAAGGTCCAGTCAGGGCTGGATATCCCCTGTTGATCTCCCAGCACCAAGGCAGCTACCAGCGCTGCGACGCGGGGTTGCCCGCTCAAAGCGCTCTGTATGCGGGCGCGCACCTGCCCACGCATGTGCAACAAGCCGTAGTGCCAGACGGTGGGGGCTGCGAGCATGCGGATAGGAGTGACGCCCGCTGGACGGACGTAACCTCGGGCATAAACGCCGCGAGACCACGCCTTTAACCGGCTGTCAAAGCCGTGCGGATTACGTAAGGCGTGCACGGCTTTGAGTCGCACCGGCCATTGCCACCGCGCACCGGGCTCGATGGCGTCAACAGGTGCATTGCTCGCATGACTCGCACCACGCGTGCGCGGGTAATAGCGTCGCAACTGCAAACGTCTAGGCCACGCCACCCACTGCCCATCCTCGGACTGACGGTGGGTCACATCAAAATCGAAACGGGTCGCGTAAGCACTGTTTGCTGGCAGAGAGGCGACATAACCCTGCACAGCGATATCCCTCCCCTCTAACGCGCTCGGTATTTGCGCGGCGTTGCGCACCGCGCCACGCCAACCCGTGCTGATGAATGCAGTGCACACCACGGCAGCCAATACCCAAGCTATCCCCATGTGCTGTCTGCGGGCCAAGGGGGTTGAAAACACCAAACCAAGCAGGCACAAAAATACCCATAGAGAGGTATCGGCAACAGGCCATAAGCGCGGCAGCGTTAGCAAGGCAGCCACGCCAAGACACCAGCTAAGTGGTGCCCCCCACAAGAGCACGCCCACACGATAGGCTTTTAGATCGGACACAGACGCCCCCCTCCTCTAGAATTAAGCCCTTATTACTGGAGAACAACATGAGTGTTTACGCGCGTCTGAGCGAGTTAGGTATTTCGTTACCGCCTGTGGCCATCCCGGCTGCAGCCTACGTGCCGTTTGTTCAAACGGGGCAACTGGTTTTTCTGAGCGGCCATATCGCTAAAAAAGACGGCAAGCCGTGGGTGGGTCAATTGGGTGTCGATACCGATACCACCACGGGGCAAGCGGCGGCGCGTGCCGTTGCCATCGACTTGATTGGGACCTTGCAAGCGGCGGCAGGCGGCGACCTCGGCAACGTCAAGCGGATTGTGAAGGTCATGAGTTTGGTCAACTCCGCCCCCAACTACACCGAGCACCACCTGGTGACCAATGGCTGCTCTGAACTACTGGGTGAGGTGTTTGGACCCGAGGTGGGTGCCCACGCGCGCAGCGCGTTTGGCGTGGCGCAGCTGCCTATGGGCTGTTGTGTCGAAATCGAGCTAATTGCCGAGCTCGTGGCAGTGGCCTGAGCGAGGCATTAACGAACGGTAATCGTGATCTCGCCCAGCCCATCAATCTGTCCGTGCATCACATCGCCGCGAACCACCGCTGCAACGCCTTCGGGTGTGCCCGTCATGATCACGTCGCCGGGCTCTAGGGCTTCGTATTGCGACAGTTGTGCAATTGACTCCGCTACAGACCAAATCAACAGGTTGATGTTGGACGACTGACGTGGCTGGCCATTCACGGTCACGCTGATCGTGGCATCGGCGGGATGACCTATATCCGCCACGGCACTAATCGGACCGATGGGTGCCGACTGGGCAAACGCCTTACCAAACTCCCAAGGACGTCCCTTGTCTTTGGCCTCACCTTGCAAGTCACGTCGGGTCATGTCCAAACCTACGGCATAACCAAACACGTGGCTTAGCGCGTCCGCGACCGAAATAGCTTGCCCCCCTTTACCAATCGCGACGACCAGCTCAATCTCGTGGTGCAGGTTGTTAGTCATCGGTGGGTAATCCATAGACTGAGGCGTACTGGCATCAATGACCGCCTGGGTCGGCTTCATGAAGAAAAAGGGCGCCTCGCGACTCGGGTCCTTACCCATTTCAATCGCATGGGCCGCGTAATTGCGCCCGACACAAAAAATCCGGTTGACAGGGAACCGCGCCTTTTGATTTTTAACTGGCAAGCTCTTAACAACGGGGGGCGAAACGCAATAGTCCATAGCAACTCCAGAAGGAAACCAACGTAAATAAAAAACAGTCGGGCAATGTTACGAGAAAACCACTGCAAAGACTGTCAAGCAAGCTACCATCAGCTACCCGCGTATCTTCCCGTGAGATCCCATGTCAGCGCCCAAGTCCTATATTCGCCCTAGTCTGAACGCCATCGCTGTGCCGATTGTGGGCGAATTTATATTGGGCATCAGCGTCGCGATGGCGGGCCTATACCTCGCCTCACAGACATCCGATGCAGCAGCGGGCGCGTTCGGCATGACGCAACAAGTGGTCGAAACACTGGCCGTTTTGTTTCGGGTTCTAGCCATAGGAATCGGTGTTGTCGTGACCCAAAAATTGGGTAGCAACAATACCACCGGTGCCAAACGAACCGCACTGGGTGCCATAGGCGCGGCCACATGGGTGGGCGCGGTGGCCGCTTTGTGGATGCTCTTCGGCAATGGGTTCACATTGCGTGCACTAAACGCCCCTGAGCCCGTGCTGGTACTCGCACAGACCTACATGATTGTGCTTGCGCCCGCACTCATTCTGGAAGCCTACAACCTCAGCATGGCCGCGGTACTGCGCGCCAACTTGCTCGCCAAAGAATCGTTCGCGGTGATGGTGGTCATGCACGGTAGCCACCTCCTGTTCGCTTGGCTTCTGATGTTGGGATTTTGGGGGTGGGGTGGCTTGGGACTCAACGGCTTTGCCGTGGCATGGCTGTTGAGCCGTGCCATCGGGGTGGTGGTTCACCTTTGGCTTTGGCGCTCGCGCCTCGCAATTACGCCGCAACGTAAGCACTGGTGGCATGTGCCCCGTGACATTCTGAAACCCGTACTCACGATCGGCCTTCCCGCAGCCGCCTTGGAGCTCTGTTATCGCTTGGCTTTTCTGGTATCGGTCGGTGCGGTTGCGAGCCTCGGCGTTGCGGCATTGGCGACCCACGCGTACACCTTGCAAATCCTTCTATACGTCTCGCTCACCAGCCGCTCTCTCGGCTGGGCCTGTGAAATTATGGCGGGGCGCCTCGTTGGCGCAGGGCGGTTCAAGGAGGCCTACACCCTCGTGCTCAAAGGTACGCGCAGTGGTCTGATTGCATCGGGGCTCATGGCCGTAAGCGCCGCCCTCCTCGCGCCCTGGATACTGCCCCTGTTTACTAAAGACCCAGCGGTCATTCGCCTCGCGACGTGGTTGCTTTGGTTGTCACTGTTCCTCGAATTGGGACGGGTATTCAACATGGTGGTGCTCAGCTCTCTGCGGGCAGTCGGTGATAGCCACTACCCCTTAGCCGCCAGCATCTTGTCCATTATTTTCATATTGGGCTTTGGCTCGTACTGGTTTGGTCATTGGTTTGGCCTCATCGGTATTTGGGTGGCCTACATCGTTGACGAATGCTTGCGGGGGGCATTCATGATGCGCCGCTGGTACACGCTCGGGTGGCTCAGCAAAGGCAAGGCCATTTATCGGCGACTGCATGCCGACAACCGCCTGACGGATGCGACCCACCTGTCTGCGGTGGATGCAGATAGCCTCAAGGAAAACAGAACCACGTTGACCTCTGTGGTTTAGCCGTGTATGCGCCAGTGGTCAGCGACGACTTTGTGCCGGTAAACCGGCCTGGTCTTGCACCGCCTATGGCGACCCGCCTGAAATGAAAAAAGCCCCCAGCTATTCCTAGTTGGAGGCTATTGTTCAATCTAATGGTCGGCGTGAAAGGATTCGAACCTTCGACCCCTTGCACCCCATGCAAGTGCGCTACCAGGCTGCGCCACACGCCGACAAGCAGAAAATTATAGCCGACGCTCGCGTTATTTTCTGGGCCTTACGGCCCGTTTCAACAAATATTAATCGCTGGCGAGGATCTCGCGAATACGCACTAACTCAGCGCGCAAGCCCACCATGTCAGATGCCCCTTGCATCGCCAAAGGGGCGAGACTGAGGGCCAAGGTGTTTTGGGCTGCCAAGCCCAATGACTCACGCTGCATGGCACGCGCCTCGTCCGAGGGCGTTGTCAGCAGCCCATCAGGTTCAGCGTTGCTACGGTCTGACGCAGGCGCATCCTGGAGACGGTTGCGCGCGCCACTGATGGTAAATCCCTGTTCGTACAGGAGGTCACGTATTTTTCGGATCATCAGCACCTCGTGGTGCTGGTAGTAGCGGCGGTTGCCGCGACGCTTCATGGGTCGCAACTGGGTGAATTCTTGCTCCCAGTAACGCAGCACATGTGGCTTGACGTTGCACAGCTCACCGACCTCACCAATGGTGAAGTAGCGCTTGGCGGGAATAGCAGGAAGGGGGGAGGAAACGATTGGAGACACAACTGATAATCGACAGTAAGGCGCGAAGATTTAGCGCCAAGGCACTGACTTTACAGTATTTTGCTCTCCACCGTAAGCTTAAATTTTGAAATTACAACTTAGGGTTACAGGCTAACGGCACCCAGTTGGACCTGGTCTTTTAGCTTGGGACTGGCGTGGAAAGTCACCACACGCCTAGCCTCAATCGCCACGGGCTCGCCCGTTCTCGGATTGCGCCCCGGGCGAGATGATTTACTGCGTATTTGAAAGTTCCCAAACCCAGTAATCTTCACATCATCGCCAGACACCAGTCGCTCCGTCACGATATCAAACAGGGCGTCAACCATGTCTTTGGCCTCGCGCTTGTTCAAACCAATGTTGTCATAGAGCAAGTCCGCCAACGCCGCTTTAGTTAACGCGGGCGATTCCATCGATTCGAGTGCAAATTCCATAGCCTGTATCTCAGCAAAAAATAGGATGAAGGGGAACCATACCGCAATTAGGCACGCAGCGTGGCGCCCAAGGTATCTTCTAGTGCGCGGCGAACCGACGCGACCGCCTCATCGGTCTGCTCATCCGTGAGCGTCAACTCATCGCTACCGAAGACCAAGCGAATCGCCAAGCTCTTGCGTGGCGCGGTCAATGCGTCCCCATTGTCAGTGGGCTTGGCGCGGTAAATGTCAAACAAGGTGACGCCCTTGAGCAATTGTTTGGTGTCTGCCCCGCCGGCTGCCGACATCAGCTGCTGATGGGTCACGCCCTCGTCTACCCACACCGCCAAGTCACGCTCGACGCGTTGCAGTTTGGGGACGGCTTGGGCAACCGGCATCTCACGTGCAAGCAGCGCGTCAAGCGCCAACTCAAACAAGATGGGCGCCTTTGGTAGGTCATAGCCTTGACGCCACTGAGGGTGCAACTCACCCACAAAGCCCACAGAAACCCCATTCAAAAATACCTCGGCACAACGGCCAGGGTGCATCGCCGGATGGCTTCCCACAGCGAACTCGGGCTGCATGGGCGCAAACAAGGCCTCCACATCGGCTTTGACATCAAAGAAATCAACGTCTTGGTCCTTGGCACCCCATTGCGTGGGATGGCGTGGCCCGAAGCACAGCCCCGCTACACGCATAGGCTGGCTGAATCCGGCCACACTGGTGTCGCTGTCTTGAACCGTCGTATCTTTGGTGAAAACACGCCCCAGCTCAAAGACGTTGACACGCTGTGCGCGTCGGTCAAGGTTGAATTTCAGAACGTGAATCAAGCTCCCCAGCAAGCTAGAACGCATCACGTCCATGTGGCTAGCAATGGGGTTTAACAGGCGCACAGGGTCGGCGTTGCCCGCCAGCTCTTGCTCCCAGCGTGTTTCAACGAAGCTGTAATTGATGGTCTCAAAGTAGCCTAAGCCCGCCAATTGGTGACGCAAGGCATAGGCTCCCCGGCGCGTCTCTGAGCGCACCTTGGGCAGCACAGGCGCCAACGGTGGCGTATGCGGCAGGTTGTCAAACCCGAGCATGCGCACGACTTCTTCGACCAAGTCTTCCTCGATGCGAATATCAAAGCGCTGAGCAGGTGCCACCACGGACAAACGGTCCGCGTCCAGTGTTTCTACGCGCATGCCCAAGCGGGTCAATACGCCCTCACACTGCGCCTGCGTAACCGGCATACCAATAATTTTGGAGGCGCGAGACACCCGCAAAATCACGGCGGGGTTGGTGGGGACGTTCACCACCTGGTCGTCAATTGGACCCGCCTCGCCGCCGCAGATCTCCAACACCAATTGTGTGATGCGCTCGATGTGGGTGACGACCGTGCTGGCGTCGACGCCACGCTCGAAGCGATGGCCCGCATCGGTAGAGAAGTTAAAGCGGCGTGAGCGCCCAGCGATAGCTTCTGGCCACCAAAAGGCCGCCTCAATAAAGACGTTCTTGGTCTCATCGGTTACGGCGGTTGCGTCGCCCCCCATGATGCCCGCCAACGACTCCACGGCCTGTGTATCGGCGATCACGCCCACCTTGTCATCGAGGGTGACCGTGTTGCCATTGAGAAGCTTCAGCGTCTCGCCAGGTCGGCCCCAACGAACCGACAGATCGCCGTGTATCTTGTCTAGGTCAAAAATATGCGAGGGTCGGCCCAATTCGAACATGACGTAATTGGAGATATCGACCAGTGGCGCAACGGCACGTTGACCGCAACGCGCCAAACGCGCAACCATCCAATCAGGCGTCTTGGCCTGCGGATTGATGGCGCGCACCACGCGCCCTGCGAAACGGCCGCACAAATCGCTGTCAACCACGTGGACCGCCAAGCGCTGGTCATGGCTCGCCGCTATGGGCGTAAACACCGGTTGGTTGAGCGGGGCGCCGGTGATGGCACTCAACTCCTGAGCGACGCCGTAGACACTCAAACAATGCGCCAGATTGGGCGTGAGCTTGAGGGTAAAGAGTTGGTCATCAAGCTTCAGGTAGTCACGCAGGTTAACGCCCAATGGCGCATCGCTAGGTAGCTCACACAAGCCATCGGGCCCCTCGAACTCAAGGCCTAATTCGTCGCTAGAGCACAGCATCCCAAAGCTCTCAACGCCACGTAATTTACCCACCTTGATTTTGAACGGCTTCCCATCTTTTCCTGGCGGCAGTTCTGCGCCCACCATTGCACATGGCACGCGGATGCCCGGTCGCGCGTTGGGCGCGCCACAGACAATGCTCAAGCGCTCAGGAACACCAACGTCGACCTGACAAATGCGCAAGCGGTCTGCGTCAGGATGCTGTTCGGTCGCGATGATTTCACCCACCACGATGCCTGTAAACGGCGGTGCAACGGGATCTAAGTCCTCTACTTCGAGACCGGCCATGGTTAGCGCATCGGCTAACTGCTGGGTATCCAAGGGTGGGTTACAAAATTCACGCAACCAAGATTCAGGAAACTGCATGCTGGGCTCTCAACTACAAATTTAACGGGGGTGACGATCGCCGACGGTGACGCCTTATTGGAACTGGCTCAAAAAGCGCAGATCGCCATCAAAAAACAAACGTAAATCATTCACGCCGTAACGCAACATGGTCAGTCGATCGGGACCCATACCAAAGGCAAATCCAATGTAGGTCTCAGGATCCAGCCCCATGTTGCGCACCACGTTGGGATGCACCTGACCACAGCCAGCCACCTCCAACCACTTGCCCGCAAGCGGGCCACTAGCGAACTGAATATCAATTTCCGCGCTGGGCTCTGTAAACGGAAAGAAGCTGGGGCGAAACCGCAATACCAAGTCATCGGACTCAAAGTAGGTGCGGCAAAACTCAGTAAAAATTACGCGCAAGTCTTTAAAGCTGACGTTACGTCCGACCCAGAGGCCTTCGCACTGGTGAAACATGGGCGAATGCGTGGCATCGCTGTCTACGCGGTACGTGCGGCCTGGCGCGATGACCCGGATTTCGGGCATGTCCTTGCCCGCGTCTAACGCCTCGCGATAGCGCTTGACGTGCTGTACCGCATGGCGAATTTGCATGGGGCTGGTATGGGTGCGGAGCAAATTCGGAGCCTCCGCAGAGCCCCCTTCGACATAAAACGTGTCGTGCATAGAACGCGCGGGGTGGTCTGCCGGCGTGTTCAATGCGGTGAAGTTAAACCAGTCGGATTCGATTTCAGGCCCATCGGCGACCTCGAACCCCATGGAATTAAAGATGGACTCAATGCGCTCAAGCGTCCGGCTCACAGGGTGCAAGCCACCCACACCTCGGGTACGGCCAGGCAGCGTCACGTCCAATGCCTCGGCCTTCAACTGGATCTCTAGTTCTGCGCGCGCCAAGCCAGCGCGGCGCGCCTGAAGCGCCGCCTCTATGGCTTGCTTCGCTTGATTAATCACGGCACCTTGGGCCTTCTTTTCCTCAACGCTGAGCGTTGCCAGCCCCTTCATTAACGCGGTCACACGACCACTTTTTCCTAAAAATTGCGCCTTCGCATTTTCTAGCTCATTAACGGTACTGGCTTCCTCAAACTGGCGGCGTGCCGTTTGAACCAAGGGTTCCAATTCGATCATCGGTATCTCGACTTCGTGAGGGACGAGCGTTTCAGCTCACATTAAGGGCGCAAGCACCCCGTCAATTGGACAGGGGTCGCATCTCAACAAAAGAAAAAGGGCTAGTGCTATCGGCGTTGTAGCCAAGCGCTAGCCCTCATCTTTTGCACCAAATCCATTTGCATGGATTTGAATGGTCATCAAGCAGCCAGTTTGGCTTTCACTTGATCAACAATAACGGCAAAACCCGCTCTATCGTGCACAGCCATATCGGCCAACACTTTACGGTCAATCTCAATCGCCGCCTTCTTCAGGCCGTTTGCGAACTGGCTGTATGTCATGCCCAGTTCACGCACACCCGCGTTGATACGGGCAATCCACAACTGACGGAACACGCGCTTTCTATTGCGACGGTCACGGTAGGCGTATTGACCCGCCTTCATTACCGCCTGTTTGGCGATACGGAAGACATTGCCGCG
This sequence comes from Methylobacillus sp., assembly GCA_018607835.1. Taxonomy (GTDB): domain Bacteria; phylum Pseudomonadota; class Gammaproteobacteria; order Burkholderiales; family Burkholderiaceae_C; genus RS62. The sequence goes on from JABBAS010000011.1 coordinate 114,157, forward strand.
GCGACCGCGGAAACCTTTTGCAAGGGCTAAAACTTTTTTGTGGCGGGCACGAGCCGTGACACCACGTTTTACGCGAGGCATATATTTCTCCTAGTTCGTCGCTAAATCAAATGCCCGCATAGGGCATAACCGATGCGATGTTGCCCATATCGGCTTTCGCAACACTGGTCGCACCACGCAAATGGCGCTTGGCTTTAGTGGTCTTCTTGGTCAGGATGTGACGTTTGAAGGCTTGACCGCGCTTAACGGTACCACCGGGACGAACGCGGAAACGCTTTTTAGCCGCGCTCTTGGTCTTCATCTTGGGCATTTAAATGCTCCTTTTACATTGTGCTCGTGAGGCGCTGTGAACCTTCCACAGACTTGTTGGCCCCGAGACACTTCTTTTCGTACCGTCCAAGTCCAGCGGTTTAAAGCGCTAGCCCCTTGGGCACGTCGTTGGCAGGTTTTACAACCCGCCTATTTGTTAGGTAATGGCACAAGGCCTTACCCAACAAATCAGTCGGTCTAAGGCTTAGGCCTCAGACCCGCTTTCGGATGTTGCGACAGCAGCAGCTTTCTCGGCAGCAGCCTTCGCAGCACCCGCTGGCTTTTTACGACCAGGTGCAATCATCATCACCATCTGGCGGCCTTCCAACTTGGGAAACTGCTCCACCAAAATCACATCGGCTAACTCATCACGCAAACGGTTCAACAAATCCAAGCCCAGCTGTTGATGGGTAATCTCACGACCGCGGAACCGCAGCGTGATCTTGCACTTGTCACCGTCATCCAAGAAGCGGCGAATATTCCGCACCTTGATGTTGTAGTCGCCGTCGTCCGTACCCGGACGAAACTTCACTTCTTTAACCTCAATAACCTTTTGCTTAGATTTCGCTTCAGCGGCTTTCTTCTGCTCTTGGTACTTGAACTTACCGTAGTCCATCAATCGACACACTGGTGGCGCAGCATTGGGGGAAATTTCCACCAAATCAACATCCAACTCACCCGCCTTCACCAAGGCATCAGCGATGGACATCACGCCTAAGGGTTCGTTTTGTGGGCCACTGACACGGACCTCAGGGGCCATGATTTCACGGTTTAAGCGATGCTTTCGCTCTTCACGGTGTCGACGATCACGAAATTCGGTAGCGATGGTTAAATCCTTTTCTTGCGGCCAATACCGCGTTTAAAAATACATGCGGGCTGTCTTGAACACCCTCACATTGCTGGTTGACGTTAAGCCTAGGTTTTATCCGCCACGGCTTTGGAGACCAACTCAGCAAATGCTTCTATGGACATGACACCCAGGTCTTGGTTACCACGCGCACGCACAGCAACGGCACCCGCGGCCACCTCTTTGTCACCGACAACGGCGATAAAAGGTACCTTTTGCATAGCCCAACTGCGTATTTTAGCCGTAATTTTCTCGTTACGACCGTCCACCTCTACCCTAAGCCCTTGATTACGGAGCGATTTTGCTAAATCACGCCCGTAACCAGCCTGAGAATCGGTGATATTGAGAACCGCAACTTGCGTTGGCGCCAGCCAAGTAGGCAGCGCGCCTGCGTGCTCTTCGATCAAAATACCGATGAAACGCTCCAAGCTACCAACGATTGCGCGGTGCAGCATGACGGGCCGGTGGCGGCCACCATCCTCACCCACATACTCGGCATCTAGGCGCTCGGTCATAAAGAAGTCAACCTGCATGGTGCCGCACTGCCATTGGCGTCCGATCGCATCCTTCAGGGTGTACTCGATCTTTGGACCATAAAAAGCACCGTCCCCAGGCGACACCTCGAAGTCACAGCCAGAGCGTCGCAAACTCTCCATCAGCGCGTGCTCGGCCTTGTCCCAACTCTCATCAGAGCCTATGCGTTGCTCTGGACGCGTCGCCACCTTGTAAATGATGTTGTTGAAACCAAAGTCTTTGTAGACTTTTTGCAACAATGTGGTGTAGGCCTCACATTCGGCCAAGACATCGTCTTCCGTACAGAAGATGTGACCGTCGTCTTGCGTAAAGGCGCGCACGCGCATGATGCCGTGCAAACCACCCGTTGGCTCATTGCGGTGGCACTGGCCAAACTCACCATAGCGCAAGGGCAAATCACGGTAACTCTTAATCCCTTGCTTAAAGATTTGAATGTGTCCGGGACAGTTCATGGGCTTCAGCGCGTACTCGCGTTTTTCGCTTTCCGTGGTGAACATGTTGTCGCGGTACTTGTCCCAATGCCCCGTCTTCTCCCACAGGCCTTTGTCCAAAATCTGCGGCCCCTTGACCTCTAGGTAGCCATTGTCCCGGTACACGGCACGCATGTACTGCTCCACCTCTTGCCATAGCGTCCAGCCCTTGGGGTGCCAGAAAACAGTACCCGGCGAGTGCTCGTCAATGTGGAACAGGTCTAGCTCGCGGCCAAGTTTGCGGTGGTCACGCTTCTCCGCTTCCTCCAGCATCGTCAAATACTGCTGGAGCTCATCTTTGGTCGCCCACGCTGTGCCGTAAATACGTTGCAACATTTCGTTGCGATGGTCACCGCGCCAGTAGGCACCCGCCACCTTCATGAGCTTAAAGTGCTTGAGCTTACCCGTGCTCGGCACGTGCGGCCCACGGCATAGGTCTTCGAATGCACCCTCGCTGTACAAACTCACCGCTTGGTCGGCGGGAATGCTGCCAATAATTTCCGCTTTATAGGCCTCACCCATTTGCTTGAAGTGCGCAACCGCCTCGTCCCGAGGCAACACACGGCGCACCACCGGTTCGTCCTTTGCGGACAAGGCGGCCATGCGCTTCTCAATGTTGGTCAGGTCCTCTGGCGTAAAGGGACGCTTGTAGGCGAAGTCATAGTAAAAGCCGTTCTCAATAACAGGACCAATCGTGACCTGCGCGTCCGGAAACAAGTCTTTCACGGCGTAAGCCAACAAGTGGGCCGTCGAGTGCCTAATGAGCTCCAGCCCCTCGGGGTCTTTCGCGGTGACAATCGCGAGTGCCGCGTCTGCCTCAATGCGGTGGCTGGCGTCAACCAATACCCCATCGACCTTGCCGCCCAACGTCGCTTTCGCCAAGCCCGCGCCAATGGACAGCGCCACGTCCGCAACGGTTACGGCTTGATCAAATGTACGGACAGCACCGTCGGGTAGCGTGATATTTACAGTCATGGGCTTAGCAACGAATTGCCGATTGGGGAAAACCCATCATTTTACCGACTTGTGGTGCCGTTTTTTGAACACGGTTTAGCGCGGCCATTTGTCTTAGGGCGTGACGCCTAAGCAGCGCGCCAGCAGGTCTAGGCGGTCTTGTCCCCAGAACAACTCCCCGTCCACCACGTAAGTCGGTGAGCCGAAGACGCCCACGGCAATGGCCTCATCGGTGTTGGCTTGATACTGCTTTGCCGTTGGCTCTTGGGCAGAAATGGCCAACAAATCTGCAGGCAAACCGCGTGTTTTGATCAGCGCCGCCAACGTTTCTGGATCGGCAATGTTTTTTTCCTCCGCCCAAACCGCGCGCAACAAAGCACCTGCCAACCCCATGGCCTCGGCGACACCGTGCTGCATATGCGCGGCAACCAGCAGCTTTGTCGCCGCATCGGCTGCCACGGGGAAAAACGCTGGGTGAATGGTTAGCGGCATATCCAGTGACTCGCTAAACCGCTTCAATTCCATCAACCGGTAGGCCTGACGCTGTGGCGCCCGCTGCCCCAGCGGTAAGCCCCCGGATACCGGGAACACCTGCGCTAGGTCCATGGGCTTGAAACGCACCTCGGCGCCCGCGCGTGCGGCCAGCGCGGCGAATCGTTCATGCCCGAGGTAGGTCCACGGGCTGTTGGGTACTAAAAAGTAGTCTATGGTTTGAGACATGGCGCGAACTCCTAGTGACGCAATGGGTAGTCAACAGTGACCAGCGCGCACCTTAGCAGACCGGATGGACGCTGTCAGCCCAGTAGCGGACGATGCCGCTCACGTGGCTATGCGGAAGTGGTATTGAATCTCACCGCTATGCACGGTCCCCTTTGGGATGAGCGTCGATGGAAATGAGGGGTGATTAGGTGCATCTGGATACGCCTGTGGCTCTAAACAAATGCCAGCGTAGCGCCCCATCGCCCGCCCTGCTTTACCCGCATGCTTGGGCAGCGTGCCGTCCAATGCCCCGCCCGTGTAGACGACCAAACAAGGTGAGGTTGACCAGACATCCATGGCAATGCCAGACTGTGCCCCCGCCAACGTGGCTTGCAGGCGAAGGCCAGTGATCTCGGCTGGTGGGTCAGGCCATACCCACGCATGATCGAACCCGAATTGACCCTGGGAGCCATCCCAGACCGAATGGCTGTCCAATGCAGCCGAGGTGCGCAGGTCAAACGGGGTGTCGCCTACGGGCAAGACGCTACCCGTAGGCAGCTTGTCCTTGTCTAACGGCAGCCATGCAGGTGCGTTGACCTGCAAGGCATGCGCCTGCACCGTGCCGCTGCTACATCCATCCAAGTTAAAGAAAGCATGGCTAGTGAAACTACCGACCGTATCGCGGTCCAAGGCCTCCGCTCGGTAGCGAATACACACCTTGTTGTCCCCCTCAATCGCGTAGGTCACGTGCAGCAGGAGATCGCCGGGAAAGCCATCAACCGCTGAGCGAAAGCGGTGTGCCATGGTCACAAAGTCAGTGCCTTGATCAACCACCTGAAAAACCTGATGTCGACTACCGCCCGCACCACCATGCAGGCAGTTGGCGCCATCATTGGCGGATAAGCGCCAAGACCGCCCCGACAGGGGGAAGGCCGCACCACCAATGCGGCAAGCGTAACGCCCAATGAAGGCGCCCATGGACGGTACGCCATCGCGCACGCCTTGCAAGCTGTCATAGCCCAAGACCACGTCGCGCACCACGCCCTCGGCGTCAGGCACCAGTGCTTGTAGCCAGCGTGCGCCGTAGGTGCAAATTGACAGCGACAGACCGGCACCGCCGGTGATGGTGACCAGACCAACGGGCACGCCATCGACTTCCCCGACAAAGGCGTCTGTATCCAAAGCGTGGGCGGTCATGGGGGTGCCGTGCATCGCACCTTAGGTCACAGGCGCTGGATTAAACAACACCAACTGGTTATGCAAGCCCCAACGCTCTGCCCATGGTTGATGCGCGCCACTGGCGACCTCAAGCATCAGTTCAAACAGTGCCAGCCCCGACGCCGCCAAGGTGCTGTCCCCGTCGGCGACGGTGCCCGCATTGACGTCCATGAGGTCGTGCCAGCGCGTGGCCAAATCGGTGCGCGTCGCCACCTTGATCACTGGGCACTCGGCCAGCCCGTACGGTGTGCCCCGCCCCGTGGTGAACACATGCAGGTTCATGCCTGCCGCGAGTTGCAAGGTGCCACAAATAAAGTCACTGGCCGGCGTTGCCGCAAACACCAAACCACGCTGGTCGCGTCGCAATTTTTCACCCGGACTGAGCACATGGGAGATCGCCTGCGTGCCACTTTTAACGATAGAGCCCATGGCCTTCTCGACAATATTAGACAAGCCACCAGCCTTGTTGCCTGGGGTGGTGTTGGCGCTGCGATCCACGTGGCCACGCTGTAAGTAGGCGTCATACCAAGCCAGCTCTTTAACGATATCAGCGGCCACCGCCTCGCTCGCTGCGCGCGCAGTCAGCTGGTCAACCGCGTCGCGCACCTCGGTGTTTTCGCTGAACATCACGGTAGCGCCCGCCTGCACCAACAAGTCTGTTGCATAGCCCACCACAGGGTTGGCTGTGGCGCCACTAAAGGCGTCACTGCCACCGCACTGCACGCCGACAACCAGCTCGCTGACCGAGACGCACTCACGGGTCCGTCGATTGAGCCGCTGCAAATGCCGGTCTGCGCCGTCCACAATCGCCTGCACCATGGATTGAAAACCCACGTATTTCGGATCCTGCAAACGCACCACATCCAAGCCGGCTGCGGACGCCTCACTTGCCTTACCCACCTCAACGGCCGCCGGTTGCAACGCGATAGACCCGGGCGGCAACAAGCGCTCGGGCTGGAGCTTCTCGCACCCCAAGCTAACCACCATCAACTCGCCGCCAAAGTTGGGGTTCAGGCTGATATTGCGCACTGTGCGTATGGGAATGACCGCATCGGGGGCATCAATCGCCACACCACACCCGTAGGCGTGATCAAGTGCAACCGCACCGTCGACATGGGGGTAGCGAGGGAGGAGCTCCTTTTGAATACGGGTCATCGCGTGCGCGAGTACCCCCGACACGCACTGCACGGTGGTGGTCACGCCCAACAAATTTCGCGTCCCCACAGACCCATCCGGATTGCGATAGCCCATAAACGTTGCGCCAGACAGATCGGGCTTTGAAGGGTCCAGTACGGGGGACTTCGTCGCCATAGGCAACTGTTCGAAATTGCGTGGCTCAGGCATTTGAATCACGCGCTCGTGCACCCAACTACCCGCGGGCAAATCTTGCATGGCATAGCCAATGGTGACACCGTAACGACAAATGGCGGCCCCCTTGGCAATGGCGTGCAGGGCCACCTTGTGCGCCTGCGGTATCGCTTGCACCAAGCGTAGACCACTCGGCAACACCGTGTCCTTGGCTAACCCGCCATCATTCCCAACGATCGCCACGTTATCCGCGGCGTCCATTTGAATCAAGACCGGCTTAACGCTCATGGCGCGCCCTGTACATTTACAAACAGGCTGTACAAAGAGTGCGAGCTGGCCATGAACAAGCGGTTGCGATGTCGACCACCGAAACACAGATTTGCGCAACGCTCGGGCAAATGGATGTGTCCAATTGGCTGCCCGTCAGGACTGAAAACACGCACCCCGTCTAGGTCAGTCAAGTCGGCATCGGGCTGACCCGAGCTACCAAAACCAGCCCAAATGTTGCCCTGTACGTCTACGGCAATCCCATCCAACGCACCGTAACCATCGGGGTTGATATGTAAGCGCTTGTTATGCAAGCTGCCATCTGGCGACACGTCATAAGCCCACAGCAGGCGGTAGGGCTCAGCGCGGCTCTCCACCACGTACAACACCTTTTCATCCGGCGAGAAAGCCAGTCCGTTGGGCCCCGCCATGTCGTCAATAACGCGCGTCAGCTTCCCGCTGTCGGTTTCTAGCCGGTACACGGCATGCGGCAACTCCGGCTCGGCGTACGCCCCCTCCCACCAGCCCGAAATACCAAACGTTGGGTCGGTAAACCAAATCACCCCGTTTGACTGACAAATGATGTCATTGGGCGAGTTAAGCCGCTTGCCCTCGAAACGGTCCGCCAGCACCGTAATAGCGCCGTCATATTCCGTGCGTGTAATCCGACGCCCACCGTGTTCACACGTGATCAGACGCCCCACCGTATCGCGCGCCAGCCCATTGGCATGATTCGACGGCTGCCTAAAGACACTGGCGGCGCCCGAGGTTTCATCCCATCGAATGATTCGGTTGTTCGGAATATCTGACAGCAAGAGGTAACGGCCATCCCCAAACCACACAGGCCCCTCCCCCCAACGCAAGCCGGTAAGCAGTTGCTCCACGCTGGAGCTGAACAGCCGCAGGCCCATGAAGCGGGGGTCCAACACCTCGACAGCGGGGTCTGGATAACGTGTGTTCGGTGTGAACGGCACATTGACCGCACTACCCATGGCTAAGTTCATCAGACTGTCCTTATTTCTTTTTGATAGATCACATCATGCCAAGAAAGTACCGCCGTTGCTATGAACGTACCGCAGTTGCTATGATAAGTCATCGTACAAATTTTCACTCTTTTAAACCTCTGAGGCGCTTATGCAAACCACCCCCCGGAGCAAAACCCTGTCCACCCATTTGGCGACACAGTTGATGTCACGTATTCGCGATCACAGCTACCCACCAGGGAGCAAACTCCCGACGGAGGCGCACATCATGGCGTCATTCGGCGTGAGCCGTACGGTCGTTCGAGAGGCCTTGTCGCACTTGCAAGCCCACAGCCTCGTCGATACGCGACAAGGGGCAGGCACGTTTGTGCGTGTCCCGCCAGACACCACCCCCTTTGCATGTGAGCCCGAACAGGTCGCATCCCTCAATGAGACCATCGCCCTATTGGAGTTGCGAATCGCACTCGAAACAGAGGCGGCAGTTTTAGCGGCCTTACGCCGAACCCCTGACAACTTGCGGCATCTAGAGCAAGCACACAAACAGTTTGCGCGCGCCATTGCCAATGACCAAGATGCGGTTGAGGCGGACTATGCCTTTCACGTGGGCATCGCCAAGGCAACACAAAACGCCCACTTCTCAGGGTTTCTCGTACAACTCGGGGAGCGTGTCATTCCCCGATCACGGGCGGTGAAAAAGCAGCCCATTGATCTGCCACAGAAGGACTACTTGCAACGCGTCCATGCCGAGCACGAGAGCCTGCTACATGCCATTCGAGACAAAAACTCTGAAGGTGCACGCACCGCCGTGCGCGCACATTTATCCAATAGCATCGACCGCCTGAAAATGCGTAGAAGCGCGGAACGCTGAACACCACTACCGCCAAATTGCGCGTTATTGCAACAACTTGTATGATGACTTAAACGCAAATAACCCGTAAAAAAGGACCTCGACCCATGTCTCTTGCCAGCGACCAAATGTGCCCCAAGATCACAGAGATGCAGGTGATCCCCGTTGCGGGTCGCGACCACATGTTGCTCAACTTAAGCGGGGCCCACGGCCCCTTTTTTACCCGCAATGTCGTGGTGCTTACTGATTCAGCGGGCAATCAAGGCGTCGGAGAAGTGCCCGGGGGCGAGGCAATTCGCAACACCCTAGAGGATGCGCGCACCTTGGTGGTGGGTGAAACATTGGGGCAATACAACGCGGTACTGAACGCCATGCGTACGCAGTTTGCCGATCGCGATCGTGGCGGACGGGGCCTACAAACCTTTGACTTGCGCACGACCATTCATGCCCTGACCGCGGTAGAAAGCGCCATGCTCGATCTGCTCGGACAACACCTCAATGTCCCGGTTGCCGCCTTACTCGGAGAAGGACAACAACGCGCACGTGTTCAGGTTTTGGGCTACCTCTTTTATGTGGGAGACCGACATAAAACGGACTTGCCGTATGCGGCCGATAACGCGCCAGTCGACGATTGGACCCAACTGCGCAGTGAAGAAGCCCTGACCCCAGAGGCCATTGTGCGGCTCGCTGAGGCCGCGCATGCGCGCTATGGATTTCAGGACTTCAAACTAAAAGGCGGCGTGTTACGCGGCGAGGAAGAAGTTGAGGCGGTGACCGCACTGCATGCGCGTTTCCCCGAGGCGCGCATTACCTTGGACCCCAATGGCGGGTGGTCACTAAAGGACGCCATTCGCTTGCTGCGCGACCAAGGCAAGGTCATGGCCTATGCAGAGGACCCATGCGGTGCCGAGGGGGGCTTCTCAGGACGCGAGGTAATGGCCGAATTTCGCCGGGCCACCGGCTTGCCCACGGCGACCAACATGGTGGCGACCGACTGGCGGGAGATGGCGCACAGCATACAGTTACAAGCCGTGGACATCCCCTTGGCAGACCCGCATTTTTGGACCCTGCAGGGCTCCGTCCGCGTCGCCCAACTCTGCCAAATGTACGACCTCACTTGGGGCTCACATTCCAACAACCACTTTGATATTTCGCTGGCCATGTTCACGCACTGCGCCGCCGCCGCACCGGGGAAAGTCACGGCCATTGACACGCACTGGATTTGGCAGGATGGCCAACAACTCACGAAGGCGCCCTTACAAATATCAGACGGCTACATTGACGTCCCCACCCGCGCAGGCTTGGGCGTCGACCTAGACTGGGATGCGCTTCAGGCGGCGAATGCCTTGTATCAACAACACGGACTTGGCGCCCGCAACGACGCCATGGCGATGCAATACCTGATGCCGGGCTGGACCTACAACAACAAATCGCCTGCCATGGTTCGCTAGGTACGCCGCATCACCAACGGTTAAAGACCTGAACCTGAACCTGAGCCTGTCCCGAACGTGAACATTGCGCCCACAAATTAACCCATCTAACCCGCATTACTAGGAGAC
>JABBAS010000049.1 GCA_018607835.1 Methylobacillus sp.
AAAACTCAGGTAAATGCGGCGACGCACAATAGGCTCCCGCGGACTAATATTGTAGCTAGCGATGGGCATCCCGTCGCCGGGGTGTTGTTCTGCGTATTACCCGGGTAAAATTGTCCGCTTTTCCGCGACTTTTCTACGATCCCTATGTCCCTGTCCATCTACAGCACGCGTGTGCGCGATCTTGTCCCGTTTAAGCCGTTGGACGCAGGAAAGGCCAGCCTGTACGTCTGCGGGATGACCGTGTATGACCTTTGTCACTTGGGGCATGCACGGGTCATGGTCGCTTTTGACGTGGTGCAGCGTTGGTTGCGTGCGAGTGGTTTGGAAGTCAACTATGTACGCAATATTACTGATATTGACGACAAGATTATTGCGCGCGCGATTCAGAATGGCGAGTCCATTCGCGCTCTTACCGACAGAATGATCGCCGAAATGCACGCTGACGCCGATGCGCTCGGTATCGAGCGCCCGACATCGGAGCCGCGCGCCATGGACTACGTCCCCCACATGCTCGACATGATTGGTGCGCTGCAAGCAAAAGGGCTGGCTTATCAGAGCGATAACGGAGATGTGAATTACGCCGTGCGGGAGTTTCCAAAGTACGGTGCGCTCAGCGGCAAGTCTTTGGACGAGTTGCGCGCCGGCGAGCGGGTGGCTGTCGCAGGCGGCAAAGCCGACCCCCTGGACTTCGTACTTTGGAAGTCAGCCAAGGCTCAAGAGCCTGACGAGGCGAAATGGGAGAGCCCCTTTGGCTTGGGTCGTCCGGGATGGCATATTGAGTGCTCCGCAATGAGCTGTGCCTTGCTCGGAGAGCAATTTGATATCCATGGTGGTGGCGCGGACCTGCAGTTCCCGCACCATGAAAACGAAATTGCGCAAACCGAAGGGGTCACGGGAAAACCCATGGCGCAGGTTTGGATGCACAACGGCTTTGTGCGTACGGACAACGAGAAAATGTCCAAAAGTCTCGGTAACTTCTTCACCATCCGCGAGGTGTTAAAGGCCTTTGACCCGGAGACGGTCCGTTTCTTCATCATTCGGGCGCATTACCGCAGCCCGCTCAATTACAGCGACGCCCACTTGCGTGATGCCAAGGGGGCGCTAAAGCGTCTGTACACCGCACTCGCCAGCGTGGATGGTCTGGACACCGGCGGGTCTCAGCCGATTGCGTGGGATGCCAACGATTTCACCCGCGCCTTCAAGGCGGCGATGGACGAAGACTTTGGTACGCCAGGGGCGGTTGCCGTTTTATTTGACTTAGCCGCCCATGTGAATAAAACTGGTGACCTGGCACATGCCAACCTCCTGCGTCAATTGGGTGGGGTTTTAGGGTTACTGCAATCCGTCCCCCAGTCCTTTTTGCAAGGGGGCGATAGTCACGGCGACACCGACAGCGGCGACAGTGGCGTCGATGTGGATGCGCTCATCGCGCAGCGTGCCGAGGCCAAGGCGGCCAAGAACTTTGCCCTTGCCGATCAGATACGGCAAGATTTACTGGCGCTCGGCATTGTTTTAAAAGACAGTGCGGCGGGCACAACGTGGGAACGGGCATGAGCCAAACAGACGCCTCAGCGTCCTCAAAGGCAACCGCATCTGCGGACACGGCGGCCCCAGACTATTGGACCGCCGCTTGCGACCACCTCATGAAAAAAGACCGCGTCATGCGGCGCTTGGTTCCGAAGTTTATCGGCGCCTCCATTGAAACCCGGGGGGAACCCTTCGTCACGTTGGCGCGTAGCGTGGTGGGACAGCAAATCTCAGTCAAAGCGGCACAGTCGGTTTGGGACCGTTTTAGCGCGCTCATGAAGACCGTTAACCCACGGGCTGTCAGCAAGCTCACGGTCGAAGATATGCGCGCCGCGGGCCTGAGCGGGCGCAAGGTGGAGTACATCAAAGATTTGGCCGATTACTTCCAAACCGGCAAAGTCAGCGTTAAGCAATGGGATGCCATGGAAGATGAGGCCATCATTGCGGAGCTCATAGCCATTCGGGGCATTGGCCGCTGGACGGCGGAGATGTTTCTCATGTTTTACTTGCGCCGCCCCGACGTCTTGCCCTTGGATGATGTGGGCTTGCTCAACGGCATTAGCAAACTTTATTTTTCGGACGAACCTGTGAGCAGAAGTGAGGTTCGGGACCTGGCCCGCGCGTGGGAGCCGTATCGCAGCGTGGCAACTTGGTATATTTGGCGCTCGTTGGATCCTGATCCCGTTGCGTACTGATGCAGCTTGTTGGCTAGCAACACAGTACCCTTGCGGATACCAACGCACACATTAACTGCAGGTTTTGCATGGCAAAAAAACATTTTTTAGATTTCGAGCAACCCATCGCGGAGTTGGAGAACAAGGTCGAAGAGCTGCGCTTTGTGCAGTCTGACTCCGCTGTTGACCTGTCGCAAGAAATTGCGCAGATCTCAAAAAAGAGTGAGCAGCTCACCAAAGACATCTATGCCAAGGTCACGCCTTGGCAGACCACCAAAATTGCGCGTCACCCTGAGCGTCCCTACACCTTGGACTACATCAACCTGATGTTCACCCACTTTGAGGAGCTACATGGAGACCGCCACTTTGCGGACGACTTGAGCATTGTGGGTGGCATGGCACGGTTTAATGGCCAAGCTTGTATCGTGCTTGGACAGCAAAAAGGGCGTGACACCAAAGAGCGCTCTTTGCGTAACTTTGGCATGACCAAGCCAGAGGGTTACCGCAAGGCGCTGCGCCTTATGAAGCTGGCTGAAAAATTCAAAATCCCCGTATTCACCTTTGTCGACACGCCAGGCGCCTACCCCGGTATCGACGCGGAGGAGCGCGGGCAAAGCGAGGCGATTGGTCGAAACATCTTTGAGATGGCGCAGCTGGAAGTGCCCATCTTGACCACCATCATTGGCGAAGGGGGCTCGGGTGGTGCCTTGGCTATTTCGGTAGCCGACCAAGTCTTGATGTTGCAACACGCGGTCTACTCGGTCATCAGCCCAGAGGGCTGTGCCTCCATCTTATGGAAAACCAGCGATAAAGCCGAAGTGGCCGCCGAGGCGTTAGCCATCATCGCGCCGCGACTCAAAACCTTGGGACTCATAGACAAAATCGTCGCCGAACCCCTAGGTGGCGCACACCGTGACCCTGAGCAAATGGCGATAGCGCTCAAGCGCGCCTTAACCGACGCCTTGCGCCAGGTGAGCGACCTCAAGCCATCTGAACTGTTAGATCGCCGGTATGAGCGCCTCCAAAGTTATGGCCGCTTCAACGACACCAACGCCTAATTCGCTGTCGGTCCACCACAGCCCAAATCCCTGTCACGACCTTCCTGCCTTAACCGGTGAAGTCGCGGTGGCATTGAGTGGTGGCGCGGACTCTACCGCCTTGCTTTTGGCCGCGCAGGGCGCCTACCCCGGACGGGTACGTGCCATACACGTGAACCACCAAATCCAATCTGCCGCCACCGCCTTTGAGCAACAGTGCCAGCACATGTGTGCGCAACGCGGTATCCCGCTGCACGTCGTAAGGATCAACGTCGAGCGGGGTCCACGCCAAAGCCTAGAGGCCCAAGCGCGTGTGGCGCGTTACCGCGCCTTGGCACAAGCCGCCCAGGAGCAGGGCATTGCCACCATTTTGTTGGCGCAGCACGCGCAAGACCAACTAGAAACGGTCCTAATCGCCCTGAGCCGTGGTGCGGGCTTGCCTGGTTTGTCTGGCATGGCGCCCACATTTAAGCGCCATGGGGTCCAGTTTGTGCGCCCCATCCTGCACGTCAACGATGCCGACTTGCGCCAGTGGCTAGATGATGAGGGCGTAGGCTACATACATGACCCCTCCAACGATGACCAACAGTTCACCCGCAACCGAATACGCCACCAAGTAAGCCCGGCGCTAGCGGCGGCCTTGCCCCAGATGGCGGCGGCGGCGGCGCGCTCCGCGCAGCACATTGCCCAAGCCCAGCGTCTGCTCAACGACTTAGCCGCGTTAGACGCCCAGCACACGGGCATACCGCCGCAGATCAAGCCACTGCAGACCCTGCCCGCCGAGCGCCAGAGCAATGTGCTGCGTTGGTGGCTTGCACAAACACCCGATGCCACCCCCAGCAGCGCCCAGTTGTCGGCGCTGATGTCTCAGGTATCGGCCTGCACCACGCGTGGTCACCGCATACACCTAAAAGTCGGTAGCGGTCACGTGGTGCGCGAGGGCGCGCATCTCAGCTTCGTCGCCAAAGCACCCGGCGCATAATGCGCGGCGTGCTGGCCAGGGTATCCCCCCTATAATTCTGGGTTTGCCCTAGGAAAATGCGCTAACCCAAGGGAAGAAGCGCATCACGGCCTCATCCAACCACTGACGTTTTTTAATATGGCTTTAATTGTTCATAAGTACGGCGGCACCTCAATGGGCTCAACCGAGCGCATACAAAATGTGGCCAAAAGGGTGGCCAAGTGGCACCGCGCCGGTCACCAAATGGTGGTTGTTCCATCCGCTATGAGCGGTGAAACCAACCGGCTACTTGGCTTAGCCAAAGAGCTCGCACCCGCGAAGGCGACCCCTGCCTATGACCGTGAACTCGACATGATCGCCGCCACGGGCGAGCAGGTATCGGTCGGCTTGTTGTCAATTGCCTTGCAAGCCGAGGGTGTTGAAGCCATTGGTTTTTCGGGCTGGCAAGTACCCATTAAGACAAACAGCGCGCACACCAAGGCGCGCATAGAGTCCATTGACGATGCACGGGTCCGCTCAGAGCTGGCCAAGGGCAAGGTCGTCATCATTACGGGTTTTCAGGGGATTGATGAGAACCAAAACATCACCACGTTGGGGCGCGGCGGCTCGGACACCTCTGCCGTGGCGGTTGCCGCGGCCATGAAGGCAGACGAGTGTTTGATCTACACCGACGTGGACGGCGTGTACACCACCGACCCACGCGTCGTCCAAGACGCACGGCGACTCACCCGCATTAGCTTTGAGGAAATGCTGGAAATGGCTAGCTTGGGTAGCAAAGTCTTGCAAATTCGCTCCGTGGAATTTGCTGGCAAATACCGCGTGCCGATGCGGGTGCTGTCCAGCTTTACCCCTTGGGACATCGATATCAATGAAGAAGCCCAATCAGGCACTTTGATCACTTTTGAGGATGACGAAAACATGGAACAAGCCGCTGTATCAGGTATTGCATTTAACCGTGACGAGGCCAAAGTGTCGCTGCTGGGGGTGTCCGATACCCCCGGAATCGCGTTCCGCATTTTGGGCAGTGTGGCTGATGCCAATATTGATGTGGACATGATTATTCAAAACCTAAGCAAAGAGGGCATGACCGACTTCAGCTTTACGGTGCACCGCAATGACTACGCTAAAACCATCGACCTCCTGAAGGAAAAGGTAGCTGGGGAGTTGGGCGCCTCTGAAGTAACCGGCGATGCCAAAATCTGCAAGGTCAGTGTCGTCGGCATTGGCATGCGCAGCCACGCAGGCGTTGCTAGCAAGATGTTTCGCTGTTTGAGCGAAGAGGGCATCAACATCCAAATGATCTCCACATCGGAGATCAAGATTTCCGTTGTCATTGATGAGAAGTACATGGAGCTGGCTGTTCGTGCGCTGCACCGCGCCTTTGACTTAGACCTCGCTGTTGGCTCAGATAAGCTCTAAAGTCGTGGCATAATCACGTTTCCGGAGCGATGACCGAGTGGCCGAAGGTGCTCCCCTGCTAAGGGAGTATGGGGTGTAGAGCCTCATCGAGGGTTCGAATCCCTCTCGCTCCGCCA
>JABBAS010000010.1:0-95984 GCA_018607835.1 Methylobacillus sp.
GTGTTTATACTACTTTTGGACGTAAAAAAAGCACCTAAGATTGCTCCTAAGTGCTTGATTTACTTAACAAATTACTGGTGGGTGGTACAGGGTTCGAACCTGTGACCCCTGCCGTGTGAAGGCAGTGCTCTACCACTGAGCTAACCACCCAACTAGCCTTTTATTATAGCTTGGGTTTGGTCCGTTTTTTGTGATTGCGTGCGCTCCCACACACTGCCTTGTTCGCAGGCCTTATTGAGTTCACCCAGCACGCGGTCATGGGCAGCCAGTTCGCTGTCGTTGGCTTTGAGTACGGGTAAGTCAAAGCTGCTGAGGTCTATGCGCAGGGTCTGCCCCGCCTCGCCGCTGGGGCTGTCGCCCACTTCTATCAGCAAGGCGTCTTGGCCTCGGGTCATGTTGACGTAAACGTCGGCCAACAGCTCGGCGTCTAGCAAGGCGCCGTGCAGGGTACGTCCTGAGTTGTCGACTTCTAGTCGATCACACAGCGCATCTAGGCTGTTACGCTTACCTGGGAACAGGTCTTTGGCCATCGCCAAGCTGTCAATGACGTTGCCCACCAATTGCTTGACGGACGGCATGCCCAGACGCTCAAACTCCTTGTTTAAGAAGCCAACGTCAAAAGGGGCGTTGTGAATGATGAGCTCGGCGCCACGAAGGTAGTCGGCTAACTCTTGCGCAATGGCCGCAAACTTGGGCTTGTCTTGCAAAAAATCATTGCTAATGCCGTGCACCTTGAGAGCCTCTTCGTGGCTGTCGCGCTCAGGGTTGACGTAGAGGTGCAGGTTGCGGCCTGTGGGCTTGCGCTGATCGAGCTCCACACAACCGATCTCTATGATTCGATCACCATCTGCTGCAGATAGCCCGGTGGTTTCAGTGTCTAAAACAATTTGGCGCATGGGTGTCAGTCTAGATCGCCTGGCAATTTAATGGTTTTCTTTGGCGTGATTGATGGAGTACTTGGGGATTTCTACCACCAAGTCAGCTTGACCCAAGATCACCTGGCAACTTAGGCGCGATTGCGGCTCTAGACCCCACGCGCGGTCCAACATGTCTTCTTCGCCCTCCTCTGGCTCATCAAGACTAGCGCCTCCTTCACGTACCAACACGTGACAGGTGGTGCAAGCACAGCTCATTTCACAGGCGTGCTCAATATTGATGTGGTTATCCAGCATGGCCTCACAAATCGAGGTGCCGGCGGATGCGTTAATGCTGATGCCGTCGGGGCAATACTCTGAGTGCGGTAGGATTTTAATGATGGGCATACGAATACAAATAATAGTTAAGTGGGTGGGGGTTGCGGCCCCATCAGACCGCGTTGAGATTTTTTCCAGCAAGTGCTTGGGTAATGCCCCGATTCATTCGGGCGGCTGCAAAGGGCTCGGTCGCATCAGCAAGGGCTTTGGTTTGCGCTTCGATGTAGGCGGCGTCGTTGCTGTGCTCAACGCCCTTTAGTTGCACCATAAGCGCGTCAATATGCGCGCGGTCAGCCGAGCTTAACAGGTCACCATCGGCGTCGAGCGCGCTTTGAGTTGCCAAGACCATGCGCTGCGCGTCCACACGTGCTTCGACGACCGCGCGGGCCTGTATGTCTTGCTCGGCGGTGGCGTAGCTGTCACGCAGCATATCGGCAATTTGGTCATCGGACAGGCCGTAGCTGGGCTTGACGTCAATGTGGGCTTTTACGCCAGAGCCTGTCTCTACCGCATCCACTTGCAACATCCCATCGGCATCAACCGTAAAGCTCACACGAATACGAGCGACACCCGCCGCCATTGGCGGGATACCACGCAACTCGAAGCGGGCCAAGCTGCGGCAGTCGGCAACCAAGTCACGCTCGCCCTGCACCACATGCAAGGCCAAGGCGGTTTGGCCATCTTTAAACGTGGTGAAGTCTTGAGCGCGTGCCGTCGGAATGGTGCTGTTGCGCGGGACAATGCGCTCGACCAAGCCGCCCATGGTCTCAATGCCCAAAGACAGCGGAATCACGTCAAGCAACAGCAAGGCATCGCCACTGTGGTTGCCTGCTAATTGATTGGCCTGAATGGCCGCGCCCAACGCCACCACCTCGTCAGGATTGAGGTTAGTCAGTGGCGCTTTGCCAAAGAGCTTGGCCACCGCGTCACGCACGACAGGCATGCGGGTGGAGCCGCCGACCATGACAACCCCTTCGATACCATCGTTTTCTAACTCCGCGTCGCGCAGCGCACGGCGAACTGCCTGCACAGTACGTTGCGTGAGCGCACTGGTCGCCGCAGCAAAGGCCTCACGGGTGATCTCAATATGGAGGTCGCCCACCTCAAGTGGGCAAGCCAACGTCGCACTCTGCACGGCGTCGCCAGACAAAGCTTCCTTGCACCGCCGCGCGGCGGCATAGAGGCTGGCTTTGTCTTCTGCGGAGAGCGCCTCGGGCGTAGGCGCTTGTGCGCCTAGACCTTGAGTGAGGGCGATATGGGCCAGCGCACGGTCGTAGTCGTCGCCACCCAAGGCCGAATCGCCGCCAGTGGCAAGCACCTCAAACACGCCTTCAGTTAAACGCAAAATGGAAATATCAAAGGTGCCACCACCCAAGTCATACACAGCAAACAGCCCTTCGCTATGTTGATCTAAGCCATAGGCAATGGCCGCGGCAGTCGGCTCGTTAATCAGGCGTAAGACGTTGATACCGGCGAGTTGCGCGGCGTCTTTGGTTGCTTGACGCTGGGCGTCATCGAAATAGGCGGGTACGGTAATGACGGCACCAAAGAGGTCGTCGTCAAAGCTGTCTTCCGCACGGAAACGCAAGGTGGCGAGTATTTCAGCGCTAATTTCTACGGGCGACTTCTCTCCCGCACGGGTATCTACGCTGGCCATGCCCGCGGTGTCTACGACGCGGTAAGGCAGGTTGTCCACGTTGTGCACGTCAGCGCGCACACGTCCCATGAGGCGCTTGACAGAGGCGATGGTGTTGGCGGGGTCGGCAGCCTCGCCACTCAAAGCGTCGTAACCAATCGTCCGGCCACTGCCCTCACCTGTGTAGCGCACCACGCTGGGTAACAGCACGCGACCCGACGTATCGGGCAAACATTCGGCAACACCGTTGCGCACGCTAGCCACCAAGGAGTGGGTGGTACCTAAGTCAATGCCCACGGCAATGCGGCGCTGGTGCGGGTCTGGGGATTGACCCGGTTCGGAAATTTGTAAGAGAGCCATGGGTTCGGGTGTTTAAGGGTTGGTAGCGTCAGTGAGCGCGTCAATTTGTTGGTTAACGTCTTTAGAAAAACGCTCAATAAACATGAGGGCGCGAATAGCCCCCACCGCCACTGCGGTATCGCCATCGCGGTCAAAAGCTTGCTCGGCAATGGAGAGCCACTCCCCCTTCAGGGTACGGGTTTGATCGGCCAAGTCCTCGAGCTCAGAGAGGTCGCCTTGCGCATCATCTAAGGCTTCACGCCATGCCATTTGTTGCATGAGAAACGCAGCGGGCATTGCGGTGTTGTCTTCCGCGTTGATAGGGGCGCCGCGCAGTTCACTCAGATAGGCGCCGCGGCTAATAGGCAGGCGCAGGCGCTGATAGGCCTCGTTAACGCGCACAGACCACTGCATAGCAAGCCGCTTGGTGGCGGCATCGGCGGCGACAAAATTATCGGGATGGGTTTGCGCTTGCAACGCCTTCCAGCGTTGACTGATGAGGGCGCTATCTACTTTGAATTGTTCGGGAATATCGAACAGCTGAAAGTCATTGGCCTGCAGTGATATGGGCGCTTCAGCGGTCATCAGATCCGGAACGACTCGCCGCAACCGCAGCGGTCACGCTCGTTGGGGTTGCTGAATTTAAACCCCTCGTTTAGCCCCTCACGAACGAAGTCGAGCTGGGTTCCCTCCAGATAGGCCAAGCTTTTGGGATCAATCAAAATCTTAATGCCTTGATCCTCAAACTCAACATCTTCGGGCGCTACATCGTCGGCGTACTCTAGGGTGTAGGCCAAGCCAGAGCAACCCGTGGTTTTGACGCCCAAACGCACGCCAACACCTTTGCCTCGGCGTCCGAGGTAGCGTGTTACGTGCTTTGCAGCGGCTTCTGTCATCGTGACGGCCATGGGGTACTTTCGGTGAGGGTTACGCGCTGACGTGCTTCTTTTTGTAGTCGTCAACGGCTGCCTTGATAGCGTCTTCGGCCAAGATAGAGCAGTGAATCTTGACAGGTGGCAGGGCCAACTCTTCAGCAATTTCACTGTTCTTTAGCGCAGCGGCTTGGTCAAGGGTCTTGCCTTTGACCCACTCGGTTACGAGTGAGCTAGAGGCAATGGCCGAGCCACAACCGTAGGTCTTAAAGCGCGCATCTTCAATGATGCCCGTCTCTGGGTTGACCTTGATTTGGAGCTTCATCACGTCGCCACAAGCAGGCGCGCCGACCATGCCGGTGCCCACGGTATCGTCGCCTTTTTCAAAGCTACCGACGTTGCGGGGGTTTTCGTAATGCTCGACTACTTTTTCTGAATAAGCCATATCGTTTCCTCGTTGAATTCGTGTTTTATTAGTGTGCTGCCCACTGGATAGTGGATAGGTCGACGCCATCTTTAAACATTTCCCACAGCGGTGAGAGCTCACGTAATTTTTCTACGTTCGCTTTAATGGTTTCTATGGCGTAGTCAATTTCAGCCTCTGTGGTCCAGCGGCCAATGGTCATGCGCAAACTGCTGTGGGCCAACTCGTCGCTACGGCCTAAAGCTCGCAATACGTAGCTGGGCTCTAAGCTGGCAGAGGTACAAGCTGAACCACTGGAAACGGCCATACCCTTGATGCCCATAATCAACGACTCACCCTCAACATAATTGAAACTCATGTTCAGGTTATGCGGCACGCGCTGGTCTTTGTGTCCGTTGATGAAGACTTCTTCGATCTGAGACAAGCCAGCCAATAAACGATCTTGCAAGGCCTTGATGCGCAGATTCTCTTCTGCCATTTCTTCCTTGGCAATGCGATAGGCCTCTCCCATACCAACGCACTGATGGGTTGGCAACGTGCCCGAGCGCATACCGCGCTCGTGACCACCGCCGTGCATTTGCGCCTCAATACGAATACGTGGCTTGCGACGCACGTACAAGGCACCGATGCCCTTGGGGCCGTAGGTCTTGTGTGAGGTCAGGCTCATGAGGTCAACGGGGAGCGTGCTCAAGTCAATATCCACGCGCCCAGTTGCCTGTGCGGCGTCGACGTGGAAGAACACACCCTTTTCGCGACAAATCGCACCGATCGACGCAATGTCTTGGACCACGCCAATTTCATTGTTCACGAACATCACGCTGGCCAAAATAGTGTCGGGCCGAATGGCGGCTCGGAAGGCGTCTAGGTTTAGAAGACCATCCTCTTGCACATCCATGTAGGTGACCTCAAAGCCTTGACGCTCTAACTCACGACAGGTATCGAGCACGGCTTTATGCTCAGTTTTAACGGTAATGAGGTGCTTGCCCTTACCTTTGTAAAACTGTGCTGCGCCTTTGATGGCGAGGTTGTTGGACTCGGTTGCGCCGCTGGTCCAAACGATTTCGCGCGGGTCTGCATTAATGAGTGCCGCGATCTGCCCGCGGGCGTTCTCAACGGCAGCCTCCGCCTCCCAGCCCCACGCATGGCTGCGTGACGCGGGGTTGCCAAAGTGCTCGTACAACCAAGGCACCATCGCGTCGACCACCCGTGGGTCGCAAGGGTTGGTGGCGCTGTAGTCCATGTAGACCGGAAAATGGGGAGTACTCATACTGGGGTGCCGTTTAAATGGGGTTAATGTAAATGCAATGCGGGTTGAGGTGACTCAAAGGGGCTATACAAGGGGGCTATAGCGCGCTTACGACACCTCTGCCCCCAAATTGCATCAGCTCTTTGCCATAGAGGCGGCCAGTGCAAACACGGAGTTAGGCCCCGTGACGCGCACAGGCTTCAGGGTAGGGTTGGCAGAGATGGCACGCTTGATCACGGGCGTGCTTTCGATCTCAACACCCTTGGCGATTTGCTCGTTCACCAACTTTTGCAGATTGACAGAATCGAGGAAGTCGACCATGCGTTCGTTGAGGGACGCCCACAGCTCATGGGTCATGCAACGCGCGCCTTCGCCTAGGCAATTTTCTTTGCCGCTGCACTGCGTGGCATCAATGGGCTCATCAACGGAGACGATGATGTCAGCAACCGTAATGGTGTCAGCCTTGCGTGCCAGTGTGTAGCCGCCGCCGGGCCCACGCGTGGACTCAACCAAGCTATGGCGACGTAACTTGCCGAACAGTTGCTCTAAATACGACAGTGAGATTTGCTGACGCTGGCTAATGGCCGCCAAGGTAACAGGACCGTTATTTTGGCGCAGAGCCAAATCAATCATGGCGGTAACCGCAAATCGGCCTTTGGTAGTAAGACGCATAACAAACTCCTTTTGGGGGGTTGAACCAGGTGCGAGGGGTATACCCCGCTCCTGCGATCAGCTGGTGCACTTGCGCTTCCCAACTGATTTGGTCAAGTATACCAAAATTGTCCTAGCGTTTTACTCAACATTACAAACCATGGGGTTTTTGCTGTGGACAAATCCGTCTTTTTGGTGTGTTTCCGCCTTTTTTAAGCTCAAATTGTCGTCAAATAAGTCTTAAACGACAATCACCCGAACAACCCCTTTGCTTACAGCCCCATGATGTTGTCGTGCGTTTGGGCCCCAAAGGCTTGGGCACGTAATTGTCCGAGTTGGTCACGCACATGGGCAGCCTTCTCAAACTCAAGGTCTTTGGCGTGGGTCATCATGAGCTTCTCTAGGCGTTTGATTTCACGCGCAACGTCTTTCTCGCTCATGGCATCCAGCTCGGCTTGACGCTGGCTGTCGCGCTCCAGCTTTTCGGCCTCTTGGCCTGCTTTTTCGCTGTAGACGCCATCAATCAGGTCTTTAATCCGTTTGAGCACCGTGCGAGGGGTGATTCCGTTGGCCTCGTTGTGGGCCTCTTGCTTGCCTCGGCGGCGATCGGTTTCTGCAATCGCACGCGACATAGAGTCGGTCATCTTGTCGGCGTACAAAATGGCGCGCCCGTTCACGTTACGCGCGGCGCGACCAATCGTCTGTATGAGTGAGCGCTCAGAGCGTAAGAAACCCTCTTTGTCAGCGTCCAAAATGGCAACCAAGGACACCTCGGGCAAGTCAATACCCTCGCGCAACAGGTTGATACCCACCAGCACGTCGAACTCGCCCAAGCGCAGGTCGCGCAAAATCTCCACCCGCTCCACGGTGTCAACATCCGAGTGCAGGTAGCGCACCTTGACCCCGTTCTCGCTTAAGTAGTCAGTTAACTGCTCAGCCATGCGCTTAGTCAACGTGGTGATGAGCACGCGTTCGTTCTTCTCAACTCGCAGGCGAATCTCTTGCAATACATCATCGACCTGGGTCGTTGCTGGGCGAACCTCGACGTGCGGATCGACCAACCCCGTTGGGCGTACGACCTGTTCCACAATCTGGCCCGATCGTTCACGCTCGAAATTGCCGGGGGTGGCGGAAACGAAGACCGTCTGTCGCATGCGCTGCTGAAATTCCTCGAACTTGAGGGGTCGGTTATCCAGCGCAGAGGGCAAACGAAAGCCGTATTCCACCAAGGTGGTTTTGCGGGCACGGTCGCCGTTGTACATGCCGCCAAATTGACCCGTCAGCACGTGGCTCTCATCCAAGAACATGAGCGCATCGGGTGGCAAGTAGTCGGTGAGGGTGGCCGGCGGCTCACCTGGCTGAGCGCCGCTCAAGTGGCGCGAGTAGTTCTCAATGCCTTTGCAGTGCCCCACTTCTGACAACATCTCCAGGTCAAACCGGGTGCGCTGCTCAAGGCGCTGTACCTCCACGAGCTTATTCATGCCGGTGAGCTCACCAAGGCGCGAGCGCAGCTCGTCTTTGATGGCCTCGATAGCGGTGAGCACTTTCTCACGCGGGGTCACGTAGTGGCTGCTGGGGTAGACGGTGAAGCGGGCAATTTTCTGTTTGACGCGACCGGTCAGGGGATCAAACAGCTGCAGGGTTTCCAGCTCGTCATCAAACAACTCCAAGCGCACGGCGAGCTCCGAATGCTCGGCGGGAAAGATATCAATGGTGTCGCCGCGCACGCGGAAGGTGCCACGGGAGAAGTCAACGTCGTTGCGCTGGTATTGCATGCGCACCAGTTGTCCGATGACCTCGCGTTGGTCTAGCTTGTCACCTGCACGCAAAAGCATGACCATCTTGTGATAACTCTGCGGATCGCCAATGCCGTAGATCGCCGAGACAGTGGCCACCACCACCACGTCGCGCCGCTCCAAAATGCTCTTGGTACAAGACAAACGCATCTGCTCAATGTGCTCGTTGATGGACGAGTCTTTCTCAATGAACAAGTCACGCTGCGGCACATAGGCCTCGGGCTGGTAGTAGTCGTAATAGCTGACAAAGTATTCCACGGCATTGTGTGGAAAAAACTCTCGAAACTCGGCGTACAACTGCGCCGCCAGTGTTTTGTTAGGCGCGTACACAATGGCGGGTCTGCCCATTCGCGCAATGGTCTGCGCCATGGTGTAGGTCTTGCCCGAGCCGGTGACACCGAGCAGGGTTTGAAACATCTCGCCGTTCTCTATACCGTCAACCAACTGCTCGATGGCCGCAGGTTGATCGCCCGCAGGCGGGAAGGGTTCGAAAAGCTCAAATGGCGAATCGGGAAAGCGCACAAAACGACCCGCCTCATGCTGCGCATCGGCCGCGGCTTGCGTGGCCTGCGAGGAAGCGGCGATAACTTTTTCGATGGGCGAGGTGTCCGGGCGCTGAGCCATTTTTAAGAAAGTGTTGGTTTATGGATTAACCGTGTATTGTGACGCGCTTATGACATGCCGTCTTTGCGCAAAAGCCGAGGCAAGCACACGGGAGGCGTTAAAATCTGGGGTTTGTCCCTGACACTTCACCCCCATCTTCTCTTCCCTTCCAAGGTAGTTTCATGTCATTGTTCTCCGCCATCGAAATGGCCCCCCGCGACCCTATCTTGGGTCTGATCGAGCAATTTTCCGCAGATAGCAACCCCAACAAGGTCAATCTCGGCGTGGGTGTTTACTACGACGACTCGGGGAAATTGCCCTTACTCAAGTGCGTGCAAGCCGCGGAGGCACAAATTATGGGCACGCCCAAGGCCCGTGGCTACCTGCCAATTGACGGCATTGCCGCCTACGACGGTGCCGTGAAGGGCTTGGTCTTTGGCACTAACAGCGAGGCGGTTCAGTCAGATCGCGTGGCCACGATTCAAGCCATCGGTGGCACCGGCGGACTCAAAGTGGGCGCTGACTTCTTGCGTCGCCTGGGTACCAGCGACACCGTTTTGATTAGCGACCCGAGCTGGGAAAACCACCGCGCCTTATTCACGGCCGCCGGCTTTCAAGTCGGCACCTACCCGTACTACGACGCCGACAAGCGTGGTATCAACTTTGAAGGCATGTTGGCTGGCTTAAAGGCCGCAGCGGCGGGCACCGTTGTGGTGTTGCACGCCTGCTGTCACAACCCCACGGGCTACGACATTACCCCCGAACAGTGGGACCAAGTGGTCGCTGTCGTGAAAGAAAAGCAGCTGACGCCGTTCTTAGACATGGCTTACCAAGGCTTTGGCTTTGGTATCCAAGAAGACGGCGCCGTGATTCAAAAATTTGTCGATGCCGGCCTTACCTTCTTGGTATCCACATCGTTTTCTAAGAGCTTTAGCCTGTACGGCGAGCGCGTGGGCGCATTGAGCGTGCTGTGTACCGACAAAGCCGAAGCGGCCAAGGTGCTCAGCCAACTCAAAATCACCATACGGACCAACTACTCCAACCCCCCTATTCACGGCGGCTCGGTGGTTGCCACGGTGCTGGGCACCCCGGAGTTGCGTGCCCAATGGGAAGTGGAGTTGGCTGAAATGCGCGACCGCATCAAAACCATGCGTAAAACACTGGTTGATGGCCTCAAGGCCGCAGGTGTGACCCAAGATATGTCATTTATCACGCAGCAGATTGGCATGTTTAGCTACTCGGGGCTGACCAAAGACCAGATGGTGCGCTTGCGCACAGAGTTTGGCGTGTACGGTACCGATACCGGTCGCATGTGTGTGGCCGCAATGAACAGCAAAAACATTGACCATGTTTGCCGCTCAGTGGCGGCAGTGGTTTAAGGCGCCTAGCCTTTAAAAGGCCCTCGCGAGAGGGCTTTTTTGTTTCTAAAACCTGCAGGGTGCAAGCGGGTGGTCAAGACGGTGCGCTGCTAGGGTGCGCAGGTATTTAGGGGCCTTGAATCGTTGGCGACCGGGGTTTCTGTCGTTAAAGCATCACAGACAGACATAGCTGCCTATTCGCATCACGAGAGGCCTAGCCAAAACGGCAATCGGCTGTTATATTGCAGTGCAGCAATTCAATAGGAAATTCCACCATGCTTTACCAAATTTACGATACGCAACGCGCCCTGATGGAGCCCTTTGCAGATTTGGCACAAGCCACCGCGAGAGCCCTGAGCAATCCCCTCACACCCATGGGTAACTCGCCGATGGCGCACCGTATGGCGGCGGGTTACGAATTGTTGTACCGCTTGGGTAAAGACTACGAAAAGCCAAATTTTGACATCCGTACCGTGACGGTTGGCGACACCGAAGTGGCTGTGCAAGAGCGCATTGTGAAATCAAAGCCGTTTTGTGACTTGCTGCGCTTCAAGCGCTTTAGCGATAGCGAGGCCGTGTTGCGAGACATGCACAAGCAGCCAGTGGTGCTGATTGTGGCGCCCTTGTCCGGCCACTACGCGACGCTACTGCGCGATACCGTGCGCACCATGCTAACGGGTCACAAGGTCTACATCACCGATTGGCGCAATGCCCGCTTGGTGCCTGAGGAGGACGGCGCTTTCCACTTAGACGACTACGTCAACTATGTGCAAGAGTTCATTCGCGACCTGCAGGCCGAATACGGTAACTGCCATGTGATGAGCGTGTGTCAGCCTACCGTACCGGTGATGGCGGCCATCTCGTTAATGGCGTCACGCGGCGAGAAAATACCGACCTCTATGGTCATGATGGGCGGCCCCATCGATGCACGTCGTAGCCCCACTGCGGTCAATACGCTGGCCACAACGCATTCAATTGAATGGTTTGAGAACAATGTAATTTACCGTGTGCCCGGAACGTTCGCAGGCGCCGGGCGCCGTGTTTATCCTGGCTTCTTACAGCACACTGGCTTTGTGGCCATGAACCCCGACCGCCATGCACAAAGTCACTACGATTACTTTGAGCAACTCATGAAAGGTGATGAGGCCAGTGCCGAAGCACATCGCCGCTTTTATGACGAGTACAACGCGGTACTCGACATGGACGCGGACTACTACCTAGAGACCATTCAAGTGGTATTCCAAGACTTCAGCTTGGTTGAGGGCACTTGGGACGTTCGCAACGAAGCGGGCAAGCTTGAGCGTGTACGCCCAGCGGACATTACCCAGTGCGCCCTACTAACGATTGAGGGCGAGTTGGATGACATTTCTGGCTCGGGCCAGACCGCAGCGGCTCACGATCTGTGCGCGGCCATACCCAAGAAGAGCAAGCGTCACTTAGAGGTTGCCGGCGCGGGCCATTTCGGTATTTTTGCCGGTAGCCGCTGGCGCAAAGTGGTGTACCCGGAAGTGCAGGCGTTTATTTTGTCGGCACAAGGCGGGCAGACGGTGGTAGCCAAAGAGGCCAGTGCACCCAAGGTCAAGGCCACGGTCAAGGCAACGGTCAAGGCCGCAGCAAAACCCAAGGCAACGGTGAAAGCCAAGGCAACAGCAACCAAAGTTGCCGCTAAAAAGGCCACGAAGTAATCGGGTCAGCAAGCCATGCAAACGATATCCCCACGCGTGATGGCTATTCATCAGGCATTGCCCCAAACGCAATGCACGCGTTGTGGCTATCCGGACTGCATGGCTTACGCGCAGGCAATTGATCAGGGCGAGGCCGCCATTAACCAATGCCCGCCCGGTGGTCAAGAAGGGGTGGCCCGGTTGGCCGCAGTAACCGGTCACGCTGAGCAAGCGCTGAATGCGGACAACGGTTACGAGGGGCCACTGACGGTGGCGATCATCGAGGAGGCGTGGTGCATTGGCTGCACCTTGTGCATCAAAGCCTGTCCTGTGGATGCCATCATCGGTACCAACAAGGCGATGCATACCGTCCTCGAGCAAGACTGCACTGGCTGTGAGCTGTGTATTCCGGCTTGTCCTGTTGACTGCATTAGCTTAGACAGCGTGTCGGGGTCTCGCACCGGTTGGGCGGCATGGTCTCAAACGCAAGCCGATAGCGCGTTGACGCGCTATACCGCCAGAAACGAACGTTTGGCCCGTGAGGAGACAGAGCACCACGCTCGCCTTGAGGCCAAAGCACAGGATAAGCTAGCCAACTTAGCTGAGGCCAGTAAGATCACCGACCCCGTCGCTTTAGATCAGAAGCGCCAGGTGGTTGCGGCGGCTATCGCACGCGCCAAGGCGGCGAGAGAAGCGACGCTCAATCGTCCGTCGATTGACCGCCCGCAGTAACCCCGGCGGCTACATCCGGATCGCCCAGCACCAAATCCCGCGCTAATTTTCTGAGCAAGTGACGCTCACCCGTCGTTAGTGGGCGGTTAAGCTCATCGCGCCCCGCACTGAGCAAGGTGCGGTCAACGTCTTGCGGTAGACCACGCGCATGGGGGACCGTTTCGCGCAAGTCATCCCGCTCATGGCTATCGCACTTATCCCACCAAGCCTGCGCCACCTCTTGCATGGTTTTGCTGGCGTCGATAGAAGGTGCCAAGGTATCTGCGCCCGCTTTACCCGCACCGGCACTCGCCGCTTGCGTCAACTCGCCGCGCGCCACAATAATGCGGCGGTCGCCTGCACGAACCAAGCGTGCCAAGTCCGGTTCATTTTTCGAGAACGTGGCAAAGTTTTGCACACTTTCATCGCATAGCGTGTGCACGCGCATGCCACTCAGGCGGGCTTCGTCAATGGCGGCAATGAGGCGCTCGTCATCTGACGCGATCACAACGTGTACGCAACCGCCGCGTTGGGCAAGCGCGTTGAGATCACGCACCATCGCTGACAACGTGGGGCCGCCTTCGTTGTGCAGGTCATTGGCAACCAATCGCACGCACTGGTCATCAACCAACATGCCGTCATCGCTCTCGGTATACCAATAGGTGCGCACCAGTTGGGCGTGCACGCCTGCGTTAGGTAGGGCTTGCGCCAACACGCTCGCAAAGGCACTGCGATTCATTAAGCCGTTGGGTTTGCCACTGAGCCAGCCCACGTAGCGCGCGTCAACCAAGGCCATACATGTCGGCAGGCTGTGACGCATAGGTGTCTGGTGGCCACTGTGCGCACTGTTGTGATTGTTGTGGTTGCTGGTGTGGCTGTGCGAACGGAAGGGACGCGGTGCGCCAGCATTGAAATTGTTTTGATCCATCACGATAGGTATTTAGCTAATTAATAAAAGAACATCCGAGCCTTGCGTGCATTCAGCCTCGTGCTGAACCCAAGAAAAACCAAAACGTTTGAAACGAAATTTTTAAGGCCAACGCTTGTAAAGGAACGCTAACCTCAACTGCGCGCAAAAGGCTCGCAGCGTGTCTAATGAAATGACCGGGGGATGCTATCCATCCGCATCCTCGAATAAGGCGTCTCGGTAACTACAAAAAAGATGTTAATTACCAAAACAAGCATAGTGTAGCGAATTTATCAAATCCTTGTCAGCGCCAACCGGACAGCTGCGCTCGCTCACACCATTTTGGAGAAGGCATCCACTACGGCGGGCGGTGCCTGAACCAACTCAATCAGCACACCCTCACCCGCAATGGGGAAGGCGTCATTCGACTTGGGGTGCAGGAAACAAATGTCAAACCCCGCGGCCCCCACACGAATACCCCCAGGCGCAAAGCGCACGCCCTGCGCTGTTAACCAGTCAACCGCTTTGGGCAGATCATCAATCCAAAGCCCGACATGATTCAGTGGTGTGGTGTGGACCGCTGGCTTTTTCTCAGGGTCTATGGGTTGCATCAAGTCGACTTCCACCTTAAAGGGCCCCACCCCCATCGCGCAGATGTCCTCATCAACGTTTTCACGCTCGCTTTGGAAGTTGCCCGTGACCTCCAGCCCCAACATGTCGACCCACAAGCGCCGCAAGCGTTGCTTATCCGGCCCGCCAATAGCGATTTGCTGTATGCCTAGGACTTTGAATGGACGTTGCATACCGTCGCTCACTCGAACTCAATAATCGGTTGGTCAACCACCAGGCTCTCGCCCTTCGTTGCGACGACCTTGCCCACCACCCCATAGGCACTGGCAAACAAAACGTTTTCCATCTTCATGGCCTCAATAACGGCAACGCGCTCGCCGGCTTGCACCTTCTGTCCTGGCTCCACCAAAATATCAACCAAGAGGCCTGGCATCGGCGAGAGCACGAACTTACTCATGTCCGGCAACGCTTTGTAGGGCATGGTTGCGTGAAGGGTCGCCATGCGCGGCGAGATCACCATCACCTCTATCTTGGTGCCGTTGTGCTGGACGACGAGTGCCAAGGGATTACGGCGACTGCCACGGTCTACTTGCGCCGTAAACGGCGCGCCATTGCATTCGCCGCTGATGATGCCGTCACTGATGCGAGAACCGCTGGAGATGTCGTAGGTCTTGCCATCAATGGTGACGCGTGCAACGCCAACCTCACCACCAATTTCATCGATGTGCACCGGTACATGGCGGTTTTTGCCACCGACACCCATCACGATACCCACGTAGTCTTGACCTAACTTCACGCCATACCCCGGCAATTGCCCGGTAATTTGAGCCGTGCGCTCGCGTGACTTTCGGCGAATGAATGACGCCACAGCCACCAAGAAATTAGGGTCATCATGCGGCACGTCCTCGGCCACAAAACCGTGGCTGTAATGCTCGGCAATAAACCCTGTATTGAAGTCGCCACTGACAAACTGGGGGTGCGCCAGCAACGCCGCTTGGAAGGGAATGTTACTGCTTACACCTCGGATAACAAAGCCGTTCAGCGCTTCGCGCATTTTCTCAATAGCGTCTTGGCGGTCGCTGCCGTGCACGATGAGCTTGGCAATCATCGAGTCGTAGTACATGGGAATCTCGCCCCCCTCGTACACACCGGTATCGACGCGCACACCGAGCGTGCTCGCGGTGTCCGCTTGAAACATGGTTTGCTCAGGCGGGCGAAACTTAACCAGTCGTCCCGTGCTGGGCAAGAAATTGCGGAAGGGGTCTTCGGCGTTGATACGACACTCAATAGACCAGCCGTTGCGCTTCACATCCGCCTGCTTGATTGCTAGCGGCTCTCCCGCAGCAACACGGATCATGATCTCAACCAAATCAAGACCCGTGATCGCTTCCGTTACTGGGTGCTCCACTTGCAAGCGGGTATTCATTTCAAGGAAATAAAAACTTTGATCCTTACCAACCACAAACTCAACGGTACCCGCGCTTTGGTAGCTGACTGCCTTGGATAAAGCGACCGCCTGTTCGCCCATCGCCTTGCGCGTGGCATCGCTGATGAACGGCGATGGTGCCTCCTCAATCACTTTTTGATGACGACGCTGAATGGAGCACTCACGCTCATTCAGGTACACCACATTGCCCTGGCTGTCGCCGACCACCTGAATCTCAATGTGGCGGGGCTCTTCAACAAACTTTTCAATAAACACGCGGTCATCACCAAAGCTGTTGCGCGCCTCGTTGCGGCAACTGGTAAAACCTTCAAAGGCCTCAGCCTCTGAGAATGCGACACGCAAGCCCTTACCGCCACCGCCGGCACTGGCCTTGATCATGACGGGATAGCCAATGTCATTGGCGATTTTGACGGCGGTCTCTGCGTCTTCAATGGCATCGTTCCAACCGGGAATGGTATTGACACCCGCGGCCTTCGCCAGTTTCTTAGAAGCAATCTTGTCACCCATGGCCGCAATGGCCGCATGCTTGGGTCCAATAAATACAATGCCCTGCTCTTCGACCTTGCGAGAAAACGCTTCGTTCTCACTCAAAAAGCCGTAGCCCGGGTGCACCGCTTCTGCGCCTGTACGCTTACAGGCCTCAATGATGACGTCGCCGAGCAAGTAGCTCTCGCGGCTAGGCGCCGCGCCAATGTGTACCGCCTCATCGGCAAGCTGAACATGGCGGGCGTCCTTATCCGCATCGGAATACACCGCCACCGTGGCGATGCCCATTTTCTTGGCGGTAGCAATCACGCGGCAAGCAATCTCACCCCGGTTGGCAATCAAAATCTTTTTAAACATGCAGTTACTCCAAATAAACAATCATTAACGTCGTACAGGGCATTCGCGCTTAGAGCGGAATGTTGCCGTGCTTGCGCCAGGGGTTGGTCACTTGTTTGTCTTTCAGCATCACCAAGCTGCGGCAAATGCGCTTACGCGTGTTGTGCGGCAAGATGACGTCGTCAATGTAGCCGCGCTTAGCCGCCACGAAGGGGTTGGCAAAACGGGCTTTGTACTCGGCCTCTCGGGCCGCGAGCTTTTCAGGGTCGTTTTTATCTTCGCGGAAGATGATTTCAACCGCGCCTTTTGCGCCCATCACCGCAATTTCGGCATTGGGCCACGCAAAGTTCACATCACCGCGTAGGTGCTTTGAGGCCATCACGTCATACGCGCCACCGTAGGCCTTACGGGTGATTACCGTGATTTTCGGCACCGTGCATTCGGCGTAGGCATAAAGCAGCTTGGCACCGTGCTTGATGATGCCACCGTACTCTTGACTGGTGCCCGGCATGAAACCTGGGACATCGACAAACGTAATCACGGGGATATTGAAGGCATCGCAGAAACGCACAAAGCGCGCCGCTTTGATGGAGCTCTTGATGTCCAAGCAACCCGCCAACACCAACGGCTGGTTGGCGACGATGCCAACGGTCTGTCCGTCCATACGGGCAAAACCAATCAGGATGTTTTTCGCGTACTCGGGCTGCAGCTCAAAGAAATCGCCATCGTCCACCACCTTGGTAATGAGTTCGTGCATGTCATACGCCTTGTTGGCGTTGTCAGGTACGAGGGTGTCTAGACTGTGTTCCACACGTTCGGCGGGGTCGCCGCTGGGGCGAACCGGCGCCTTTTCGCGGTTAGACAGCGGCAGGTAGTTGTATAAACGACGCAACATGAGCAGCGCTTCCACGTCGTTCTCAAACGCCATGTCGGCCACACCGCTCTTGGTGGTGTGCGTGATGGCGCCACCCAAATCTTCGGCACTCACCTCCTCATGCGTTACGGTCTTGACGACCTCTGGCCCGGTGACAAACATGTATGAGCTGTCTTTCACCATGAAGATGAAGTCGGTCATGGCGGGGCTGTAAACCGCGCCACCCGCAGATGGGCCCATGATCATGCTAATCTGCGGCACTACACCACTGGCCAATACGTTGCGCTGGAATACCTCGGCATAGCCACCCAAAGAAGCCACGCCCTCTTGAATACGTGCACCGCCAGAATCATTGAGGCCGATGACAGGCGCCCCCACCTTCATGGCTTGGTCCATGACCTTGCAGATTTTCTCGGCATGGGCCTCAGACAACGCGCCACCAAACACCGTGAAGTCTTGGCTGTAAACGAAGACCAAACGCCCGTTGATCATGCCGTACCCGGTCACGACACCATCCCCAGGAATTTTGTTTTCTTCCATACCGAAGTCGGTGCAACGGTGTTCAACAAACATGTCCCACTCTTCAAAGGTGCCTTCGTCGAGCAAAACCTCTAGACGCTCACGCGCTGTCAACTTGCCCTTGCCGTGCTGAGCGGCGATACGTTTTTCGCCACCGCCTAGGCGGGCCTCCTCGCGCTTGCGTTCTAGTTGTGCAACGATGCTTGGCATAAATCAGTCCTTATTTTGTTCAAATATTATGTGGTTCACACCTCAGGCGGCTGGCGCCCGGCGTGCAATAGCGTGCGCGCGGCAACCGATGCGGGCACCGTACCCGCAATCACCTGCGCCGTCAGCTCGGCGAGCTGGGCACGTACCTGTGGGTGTGTCTGAAAAGCTTGGTTCAAACCGACGTGAATGCGCTCCCACATCCACGCTTTAGCTTGCTGGGCGCGACGCTTTTCTTTCTGCGTGTTCGCGCTTTGCAAGGCATTAAATTGCAGCACGGCAGACCAAAATGCCTCAATACCTGTTTGCTTGAGTGCACTCAGGGGCAGCACCTGCGGATGCCACTGGTTGACATCATGGTGCACGTTATCCGGGTTACCGTGCAAGCCGAAAAGGCGCAATGCGCTGGTAATTTGAGCCTCTGCGCGGGTCGCTGCATTGGGATCGATATCGGCCTTGTTGATCAGAACCAAGTCGGCCAACTCCATCACACCCTTCTTGATCGCTTGCAGGTCATCGCCCGCATTGGGCAATTGCATGAGCACAAACATGTCCGTCATATTGGCCACAGCCGTTTCGCTCTGACCGACGCCCACGGTCTCAACAATCACAACGTCGTAGCCGGCGGCTTCGCACACCAGCATGGCCTCGCGTGTCTTCTCAGTCACGCCGCCCAAGGTCCCGCTAGACGGACTGGGGCGAATAAACGCCTGTGTGTGCACGGAGAGATGCTCCATGCGCGTTTTGTCGCCGAGAATACTGCCGCCAGAAACCGTTGATGAGGGGTCTACCGCCAAGACCGCGACGCGATGGCCTCGGCTAATGAGGTGCAGGCCCAAAGCCTCAATAAAGGTGCTCTTGCCCACGCCGGGCACGCCACTCAGACCCAAGCGCACAGCCTGCCCTGTGTGCGGCAGTAACGCGGTCAACAGCGCATCAGCCACAACCCTGTGGTCCGCACGGGTGGACTCCAGCAAGGTGATGGCCTTGGCCATGGCACGACGCTGAGCCATGGCGTTTTCGGGACGCACAATGGCTTGCGTATATGCAGCGGCGGTGAGGGGTAAAGCGTTCAAGCGCGACAACCTAAATACGTGTGAAGCCGCAGGGCTTAGGTTTGCGCGGCGCGGATTTGCTCCAGCACATCTTTCGCGCTGGCGGGAATGGGGGTACCGGGGCCATAAATGCCCTTCACACCGGCCTCGTACAAAAACTCGTAATCTTTTCGTGGAATAACGCCACCGACAAACACAATGATGTCATCTGCACCTTGGCGTCTCAACTCGTCAATGATGGCTGGCACCAACGTCTTGTGACCCGCAGCGAGCGTAGAGACACCGAGCGCGTGCACGTCGTTTTCAATGGCTTGGCGCGCGCATTCCTCAGGGGTCTGAAACAGTGGCCCCATGTCCACATCAAAGCCCAGATCAGCAAATGCGGTGGCCACCACCTTGGCACCACGGTCATGGCCGTCTTGACCCAGTTTGGCGATCATCACGCGTGGCCGACGCCCGAAGGCGTCGCCAAACGCGGCTATTTCAGTCTTGAGAGCATCCCAGCCCTCCGCGGAATCATAGGCAGCAGCGTACACACCAGTCACCTTTTGTGTATCGGCGCGGTGGCGCCCAAAAACAGTTTCTAAGGCATCACTCACCTCGCCCACCGTGGCACGCAGGCGCATGGCATCAATGCTCAGAGCTAAGAGGTTACCCTCGCCCGATTCTGCGCTTGCAGTGAGGGCATCTAAGGCCTTCTGCACGGCGGCGCTGTCGCGGCTGGCGCGTATGGCTTTGAGCTGCTCAATTTGTCCATCACGCACTCTCACGTTGTCGACCTCTAAGGTGTCGACCGCGTCTTCTTTGTCTAGCTTGTATTTATTGACCCCAACAATCACGTCTTTGCCAGAGTCAATGCGGGCCTGCTTCTCAGCCGCACTGGCTTCGATTTTCAGCTTGGCCCAACCACTATCCACCGCCTTAGTCATACCGCCCATGGCGTTCACTTCTTCAATAATGGCCCACGCCTTGTCGGCCATTTCTTGCGTCAAGGACTCCATCATGTAGGAGCCGGCCCAAGGGTCAACCACGCTGGTAATGTGCGTTTCTTCTTGAATGATCAACTGCGTGTTGCGCGCAATACGCGAACTGAACTCAGTCGGTAAGGCAATCGCCTCGTCAAAGCTGTTGGTGTGCAGGCTCTGCGTGCCACCAAAGACAGCGGCCATCGCCTCAATGGTGGTCCGCACCACGTTGTTATAGGGGTCTTGCTCTGTCAGCGACCATCCCGATGTTTGGCTGTGGGTGCGCAACATGAGACTCTTGGGCTCTTTGGCACCAAAGCCGGTCATGATGCGGCACCACAGCAGGCGCGCAGCACGCATTTTGGCAACTTCTAAATAGAAGTTCATCCCGACGGCCCAAAAGAAAGACAGTCGCGGGGCGAAGTCGTCAACGTTTAAACCCGTAGCAATGGCGGTTTTTACATACTCCGCGCCGTCGGCGAGGGTGAACGCCATCTCAAGCGCTTGGTTGGCGCCCGCTTCCTGCATGTGGTAGCCGGAGATGGAGATGGAGTTAAACCGAGGCATGTTCTGCGCGGTGTGCCCAATGATGTCGCCAATAATGCGCATGCTCGGCTCGGGCGGGTAGATGTAGGTGTTGCGCACCATGAACTCCTTCAGAATGTCGTTCTGAATGGTTCCGGACAACTGGGCTTGCGACACCCCCTGCTCCTCAGCCGCCACGACATAACCTGCAAGCACGGGTAGGACCGCACCGTTCATGGTCATGGAGACACTGACTTTGTCCAGCGGTATGCCGTCAAACAAGACCTTCATGTCTTCCACGCTGTCAATGGCGACGCCCGCCTTGCCAACGTCGCCTGTCACGCGCGGGTGGTCGCTGTCGTAGCCACGATGGGTCGCGAGGTCAAAGGCAACGCTCACCCCTTGACCGCCAGCGGCCAAGGCCTTTCGGTAAAAGGCGTTGGATTCGGTTGCCGTCGAAAAGCCGGCGTACTGGCGGATCGTCCAAGGCCGGACCGCGTACATGGTCGCTTGGGGACCACGGATATACGGTGCAAAGCCCGGCAAGGTATTGGTATGTGGCAAATCAGCGGTGTCTTCGGCCGTATACAACGGCTTGACAACGATGCCCTCAGGCGTATCCCAATTGAGCGTGCTGAGCGGCTTGCCTTTTAGAGACTTTTCAGCCGCCTTCTGCCAGTCGCTTGTTGAAGGAGCAGGAAACTCGGGGGGACGATCAGTCTGGGGATCTTGGCTCATGTGTTCACTCGAAATAAAAGCGGCAAGGCAGGTTTTGTATAGCGTGTCAGACAGTCTAGCAACCCGCAAGCGTGTGATGCAGGGACAACGCTCTGAATTCTACATCATTCATAATTATGAATTCAGAATTACATTTGCAGTATGATGTAGATTCAATCGCCCACCTACTCGCTCGATATGTCCGAACTCGCCCTCAAACAACGCGCCCTCTACCTTGATGTCGCTGAGTTGTTGCGCCAACGTATCTACAACCGCGAGTTGGCCCCGGGTAGCTGGATTGATGAATTACGTATTGCTGAGAATATGGGCATCAGTCGCACGCCGCTGCGAGAAGCCCTCAAGGTATTGGCTAGCGAAGGGCTGGTCACGATGAAGGTCCGGCGCGGTGCCTACGTGACCGAGGTCTCGCCTGCCGATCTGCAGCAGGTCTACCACCTGCTTTGCTTGCTAGAGAGCGATGCCGCGGCCGTGGTTGCGCGTGATGCCGACTTGCCTCAAAAGGCCGAGCTAAAGGCCTTGCACGCCAAAATGGTGGATAGCCAAACAGATACACGCCGGTTTTTCGAGCTGAACGAGCAGTTTCATATGCGTATTCTGGAGTTGGCCGATAACCGTTGGCGTATCCAAGTGGTCAACGACCTGCGCAAGGTAATGAAAGTTAACCGGCAGTCATCGCTGTTAAAGGATGGCCGTGTTGCGGCATCCATTGACGAGCACGCTGCCGTCTTAAACGCCATCATTGCAGGGGACGCGGACATGGCACAACAGGCCATGCAAGTCCACTTTGACCAAGGTCTGAAAGCGGCCAGCTAGGCAGTTTGGGCGCTCAAGCGCTGCAGCTTGTCTTCCAAATCAGGGTCTTCGCAGGCCCACGCGCTGGCATGTTGTGAGCGCGCCTTCAAGTCGGGCGACAACGCCTCACGACCATCAAAAACGAAGCAGTCCCCTGTGTAGTGATCGCCACCAACATCTTCAAAATATTGGAGAATACCGCCCTCTAGCTGCATCACGTTGTCTAGGCCCATCTCGTGCATGAGGATGGCGCCTTTTTCGCAGCGGATACCCCCGGTGCAAAAGCTCACCACCGTCTTGTCCGCAAGCTCGGCCTTGTGCTGCGCCACAGCCTCAGGGAACTCTGTGAACTTGGTGATGCGCCAATCGATGGCACCCGTGAAGGTGCCGTAGTCAACCTCAAAAGCGTTGCGGGTATCCAGCATCACGACAGGCTTACCGCTGTCGTCATGCCCCTGATCCAACCAGCGCTTAAGCGTCTTCGGCGCAACGCCGGGCGCACGACCTGCTAACGGGCGAATGGTGGGGTGATTCATGCGGATGATCTCGTTCTTCAACTTCACAAAGAAGCGTCGGAACGGCTGCACCTCACACCAGCTCTCTTTACAGAAGATATCGGCAAAACGGGCATCCGCACGCATCCACGCGATAAACCCGCGTATCCCGGTCTCAGAACCCGCTAAGAAGAGGTTGATGCCCTCAGGTGCCAACAGAATGGTTCCGCGAATATCCAAGGCCAGCGCCTGCTCGGTGGCCGCCGCGCGCAGATCATCACGGTCGTTGATATCAACGAACTTGTATGCGGCGATGTTCAGAATAGAAGTCACAAACCTATTTTATAGCGATTATTTGGGGCGATACGCTTATAACGTTGCGACGACGGGCACCGCCTCCTCTGCGGCTAGGACATGGGCTTGTGCCATTTTCCAGACCTCACGCGGGGGGAGTGGTTTGAGTTTGTGGTCGCTCCAAACTTGGCGCCAATATCTCGCGCCACGCAAACCATGACGCAAGCCCAGCATATGTCTGGCGATGGCATACCAAGGACAGCCATCCTCAGCGGCAGCGCGCTCCATATAGTCCACCATGGCGAGTTCGACGGCGTCGCGGTCCAACACCCTTTCGGCCTCGCCGTGGTAACGGGCGTCCCAATCGCTCATAAGCCAAGGGTTGTAGTAGGCCTCGCGTCCGAGCATGACGCCATCCACATGGGTGAGTTGTTGGGCCATATCGTCGTTGGTTTTAAGGCCACCGTTGCTGACAATCACCAGATTCGGAAAGTCTTGCTTGAGACGCCAAACCAGCTCATAGCGCAGGGGCGGCACCTCCCTATTTTGCTTAGGGGACAGCCCCTGCAACCACGCGTTGCGGGCGTGCACAATGAAAACGCCACTCCCTGCTTCAGCCACGGTTCCGACGAAGTCACGCACAAATTCGTAGCTCTCTTCTTGGTCAATGCCAATGCGGTGCTTCACGGTTACGGGGATATCCACCACGTCCACCATGGCCTTAACGCAATCAGCCACGAGCTGGGGCGTCGCCATCAGGCAAGCGCCAAAAGCGCCGCGTTGCACGCGGTCACTGGGGCAACCACAGTTGAGGTTTATTTCGTCGTAACCCCACTGCTGCCCGAGCTTGGCCGCATGCGCGAGGTCCGCCGGCTCACTGCCACCGAGCTGCAAAGCGGCCGGGTGCTCTTCGCGGTTAAACCGCAAGTGGCGCGTCACGTCCCCATGCGTGAGGGCGCCCGTAGTCACCATCTCGGTGTACAACAGCGTACGCTGGCTCAGCAAGCGGTGGAAGAAGCGGCAATGCCTATCGGTCCACGCCATCATGGGTGCAACCGACACTTTCCATTGATTTTTTCTCAATGAATTACCGACTTCTAACCCCGATAAGTTAGCTTGATTCTGAATTAGCGTCACCGAACATCACCCCAAATAGCAGGCGTGCATCGCCTATGACGAGATTATCCACACTACGGGCTTGGCACCTGCCCAAACCGCTTTGATAGAAAACCGAGCGCACCATTGCAGCGCGCTCGGGTTTAAGGTCCAGGACCTAGGCCCTAGTCCTGCTTAGCCGATGTGCAAACCGCCGTTGACTGAGAAGTCAGCGCCAGTGGAATAGCCGCTTTCTTGGCTCGCCAACCAAGAAACGATGGAGGCAATCTCGCTGGGTTCTCCCAAGCGCTTAACGGGCACGGTGCCAACGATTTTCTCGAGTACGTCAGCACGAATGGCTTTCACCATGTCGGTACCAATGTAGCCAGGGCTCACCGTGTTGACGGTCACGCCTTTGGTTGCCATCTCTTGCGCCAACGCCATGGTGAAACCATGCATACCGGCTTTGGCGGCCGAGTAGTTGGTTTGGCCCGCTTGACCCTTTTGACCATTGACTGATGAGATCTGAATGATGCGACCAAAGCCTTGTTCCACCATGTCAGCGACCACTTGCTTGGTCACGTTAAACATAGAGGTCAGGTTGGTGGAGATGACGGCATTCCAGTCTTCCAACGTCATTTTCAAAAACATGCGGTCACGCGTAATGCCCGCGTTGTTGACCAACACAGAGATGGGGCCGTGGTCGGCTTTGGCTTTCGCAAACGCATCAACCGTGCTCTCCCATTCGGCGACGTTGCCCACAGAAGCGTAGAACGTGAAGCCGAGAGCCTTCTGCTCGTCCAACCACTTTTGGAAGTCACGCGTCGGGCCGCAACCGGCAACAACGGTGAAGCCGTCTTGATGCAAACGCTGGCACATGGCCGTTCCAATGCCACCCATACCGCCGGTGACGTACGCTACTTTATTTGTCATGATTTATCCTGCTAAAAAGTTAAAAATAATTGTCGTGCTGGCTTAAGCGCGCTCGAGGGCGAGGGACACACCCATGCCACCACCGATACACAGCGCCGCTAAACCTTTGTGCGCACCAGAACGTTGCATTTCGTGCAACAGGGTGACCAAAATACGGCAGCCGCTCGCACCGATAGGGTGCCCAATGGCGATAGCGCCACCGTTTAAGTTCACCTTAGCAGGATCAATGCCCAAGGCTTTGTTCACGGCACACGCTTGCGCCGCAAACGCTTCATTTAACTCGAAGACATCGATATCACCCACCGACCAACCGGCACGCTCTAAGGCCTTGCGCGATGCGGGTACGGGGCCCATACCCATGGTCGCAGGGTCTAAGCCGCTGGTCGCAAAACTGGCAATACGCGCCAAGGGCGTCAAGCCTAAGGCAGCCGCTTTTTTGGCAGACATGACCATCACGGCGGCGGCACCGTCGTTGATGCCAGAGGCATTGCCCGCCGTAACTGAGCCCGCTTTGTCAAACGCCGGACGCAGGCCAGCCAACACAGCCGCATCCGTCTTGCGGTTAACGAACTCGTCTGTATCGAACACAACGGGATCACCCTTGCGCTGGGGAATGTGCACGGGCACGATTTCCTCTTTGAACTTGCCAGCGTCTTGCGCCGCACGCGCCTTTTGCTGACTCGCCAAGGCCAAGGCGTCTTGGGCTTCGCGGCTGATGTCGTTTTCCTTGGCTACGTTCTCAGCGGTGATCCCCATGTGGTACTGGTTGTACACGTCCCACAGGCCATCGACGATCATGGTGTCCGTCATTTTCCAGTCACCCATGCGCTGGCCGTCGCGTGACTTGTTCAGCACGTGTGGGCTGGCACTCATGTTTTCTTGCCCACCGGCAATCACAACCTCACTGTCACCGTAAGCGATAGACTGCGCCGCCAGCATCACGGCTTTTAGGCCGGAGCCGCAAACGGCATTGATGGTGAGCGCCGGAACCTCTTTAGGCAAGCCCGCCTTCATGCCTGCTTGACGTGCAGGATTTTGCCCCACGCCTGCAGTCAGCACTTGGCCCATGATCACCTCACCGACCAATTCAGGCGCGATGCCCGTGCGGCGCAGCAAGTCCTTGATGACCGCTGCACCCAAGTCCGTGGCGGGTACACCCGCCAACGAACCACCAAATTTTCCGACGGCTGTGCGCGCCGCAGCAACAATAACGATGTCTTCCATGCTTCCCTCTAACAGTTGGTTACTTGAATAATTAAATTAAAAATGCGTGTTGTAAAACCCGCGCTGTTTTCGCCTTACTTCGCTGCAACAAACGGCTCAACCGGTGGCGCTTTTACTTTGACGTAGCGTCCCGGCGCAGGCTCAATGGCCTTGAACTTGCCACGCGCCCCACTGCCATAGCTCTTTGGCGCAGCAATTTTCTTACCCGCATGCCCACTCAGCCACGCAGCCCAATCGCTCCACCAGCTGCCCTTGTGCTCCTCAGCATCGGCGATCCACTCGTTGACGTCGGCAGGGAATTTTTTGTTTGAACCAAGCCAGTGACTGCGCTTGCCTTTGCTCGCGGGGTTAATCACGCCAGCGATGTGGCCCGATGCCCCCATCACAAATCGCTTGGGGCCCTTCCAGTGCTGGGTCGTGGCATACGCGCCACCAATGGGGACGATATGGTCTTCGCGAGAGCCATAGATGTAGGCGGGCAATTTAACTTTATTGAAGTCAATGGACTCGCCACAAACGATGGTCGATTGCGGCTTCACCAAGCGATTTTCTAAGTAGGTGTTGCGTAGGTACCAGTGGTAAAACGGGCCAGGTAAGTTGGTTGAGTCTCCGTTCCAGTACAAAAGATCAAACGGCGGAGGCGACTCCCCTTTCAGGTAGTTGCCAACCACGTAGTTCCAAACTAAATCATTGGGGCGCAAAAATGAGAATGTATTGGCCAAGTCGCTGCCCGGCAACAGGCCGCCTTTGGCGAACTGCAGCTCACGCATCTTCACAAATGATTCGTCAATAAAGACGTCCAAGACGCCCGTGTCGCTGAAATCAAGTAGCGTGGTTAACAGGGTGACGCTGTTAACGGGTGTCTCGTCACGTGCAGCCAAAACCGCCACCGCCGTGCTGAGTATCGTGCCGCCAACGCAGAAACCCAGCGCGTTGATGGTGGGCGACCCGGTGATCTCGCCGACGGTCTTGATCGCCTTGATAGCGGCATCCTCAATGTAGTCATCCCAACTTGCGTTGGCCAATGATTCGTCCGGGTTGCGCCAACTCACCACGAAGGTGCGGTGGCCTTGCTCAACCGCATAACGAATAAATGAGTTCTCAGGTTGTAAGTCCAAGATGTAGAACTTGTTGATGCAGGGGGGCACCATCAAGAAGGGGCGCTCGTGCACCTTGGCTGTCAGCGGCTTGTACTCGATGAGTTGAAACAGGTCGTTCTCAAAGACCACCGCGCCCTCACTCGTGGCCACGTTTTTCCCCACCTCAAATACCGACTCATCGGTCATGGATACGTGGCCCTTTTGCACGTCAGCCCACAGGTTGCTGAGACCTTTGGCAATGCTTTCGCCCTTGCTGTCTATGGCCAGCTGCTGTGCTTCGGGGTTGAGTGCAAAGAAATTACTGGGTGCCGTTGCGTCCAACCACTGTTGTATGGAGAAGCGCATCCGTGCCTTCACTTTTTCCGACCCTTTGACCGCTTCAGCCAAAGAGAGCAGTGCACGGGCGTTCATCAGATGCATGGATGCAGCGCGCTTCGCGGCGACGTTGGCCTGCCACGCGGGCGCAGAAAAACGGCGGTCACGCTGCGTTTCATCGGCAGCGGTTGCTTCATTTAAACCAGTCAGGTCGCGCTGATATGCCGACTGAATTTGCATCAACGCCGCCATGTCAAACTGCGGCATCTCTGGCATCTCCGGCATGGCGCTGCCGCCAGTTTGTCCGGCACCTTGTGCCATGATTTGCGTCATGGCTTTAGCAAAGACCTGTGTCATGTCGCCCATTTGCGTGGACAATTGCGTCATCGCTTGGCTGTCTGGCAGACCGCCTAGGGGTGCAAAGCCGGTGCTGGGTAGGCCTGCTTGTTTGGCGAGCGAGCCCCATTGAGCCATGAGGGTTTGCTGCCACTGCTGAGCAGCGTCTAACCATTTTGCCTGAGAGTCCATTTAAGTCGCCTTAGTTACAACAGGGGTAATTGTAACGATGTCGACTCTTTCTTAACTAAAAAGAATGCAACTTTTGAAAGGATTGCCTTGTACGTTATTGTTATTGCATGGCTTTATGTCGCACTCATGATGGCCGCAGCTGAGGCCTCCCATGCCAACGGAAGCCTAATTGGCGCCCTCTTCACCTTTATTTTGTATGGCCTTTTTCCGGTGGCCTTGGTGATTTACGTCTTAAAAACACCTGACCGGAAAAAAGCGCGCTTAGCCAAAGAGGCGCAAGAAGCGCAAACAGCCGCATCAAAGGCAGGTGACAGCAAAGACGAGACGCCCTGAATGCCCCGGCTCAGCCCCTGAGCCACACCAGCGCCGCCATGCGGCCACTGCCGCCAAGGGTGGACTGATCTCGACGGTATGAGAAGTACGCCTTGGCATTTGCCACGGTACACCACGCCGCCCCACCGTCATTCCCCGACACGGCACGCACGCCCAAGCGCGCTAACTCGGCGCGTGCGAGTCCGGGTAAGTCCGCGAGGTATTTGGTGGCGGTCATCCCATGGCTACCCTGCGCTTGATCGCCCCGCAGGCTGGGGTTTGAGCTTGGGTCTGGCTTGCCTTGCGGCACAAAATAGCAGGCGTCTTCTGCGTGACGCGCGATGAACGCGGCGCGGACCTCCTCCCCAACCTCGAAAGCTTGGGGACCGATACAGGGCCCCAACCAAACGCAAAGATCGCCTACCAACGCCTCGCTCGTCTGCCCAGTTAGCGATTGCAACGCCGAAAGCGTCCGTGCCACAACGCCATGTCGACCATGCTTGCCTTGTTCTGATGCGGCGCCGGGGTGCGCGTGGTCAACCCAATCGGCACCCACCAAACCACGCCAGCCCGCATGCGCGGCGGCCACAATAGGGCGTTGGCGGTGTGCAAACAAAATCGGTAGGCAGTCAGCCACCATGATGGTGGCCGCCAAGCCAACGGTCTGTGCAATGGCAATGTCCGCTTCTATCGCCCCAGCCTCGCCGGACTCAGGACGAAGTACATGCACCGCCTCACCATGCACCTGTTGCAAAAAAGCGGTCTTCACCCCCAATGTGCGACAAAGCAGGCGCCTATTGGCCGCGACTGCGACGGGGTCATCGCCGACGTGGTCGCCCA
This sequence comes from Methylobacillus sp., assembly GCA_018607835.1. Lineage (GTDB taxonomy): Bacteria > Pseudomonadota > Gammaproteobacteria > Burkholderiales > Burkholderiaceae_C > RS62. The sequence goes on from JABBAS010000010.1 coordinate 29,050, forward strand.
AGTTCAGCGTGTCGTAGGGCGCGCGTGACTGCCCCCCGTGCCGGTGCGTCATCAAGGCAGCAACCCCCGCGGGCAAGGCCCAGTCGGGTACATAGCCAAGGGTGTTCTCAGCCGCTCCGGGCTTGTCGCAATTTTGTACAGACGCCATGTCTTGATTACACACCATCTAAAGGTGAATCGCCCACGGGTTTTGCGCATAGACCAAGGCTTGGTAGCATAGTGGGTCTACAGCCATCAAAGCCACCATGTATCCAGACCGCTCCTCCCGCTTTTGCCGCGCCTGCGGGCAACCAACGGAACAACGCACACCCGATGATGGGGACGATAAACTCCGCGCCGTCTGCACCGCTTGCGCGACGGTTCACTACCTCAATCCGCTCAATGTGGTGGGGACCCTTCCGATTTGGAAAGACCCAACAACTGGCGCGGAACGCGTGCTTTTATGCCGCCGTAACATCGAACCACGCATAGACAAATGGACGCTACCCGCTGGGTTCATGGAGATGGGCGAGTCGACCTCTGAGGGCGCGGCCAGAGAAACCGTAGAAGAGGCGGGCGCGCAGTTCGCGATGGGGCCTTTGTTCACGCTGATCAGCGTGTTGCACGTTGGTCAGGTGCATTTTTTCTATCAAGCGACCTTGACCAGCGACGTATTTGCACCCGGCCACGAAACCCGAGAGGCGCGTTTGTTTGCGCCCGACGAGATTCCTTGGGACGAGCTGGCTTTCAAAACCGTCAAAGAAACCTTGGTCCGCTATTTCTCGCCAGACCGCTTGCCCCTTTACGAGTTCTCTATCAGCCTACCGCCCAAGGCCTAAGACGCGTGCGGCAGGCACAGGGTTAAAGCACCCGCTTGACGCCGTTAGGCTTAAAGCCAAAGTCAGCCGACTTGCCTTTACGACCACGCGGGGCGCGGGCGTTATTTAGACTGCGGATCTCTAAGCCCTCTTCGCGCACCTTCCCACCACGGCCAATGCCGGTGATCAGCACACTGCGCGTGAACGCAGCGGCGCCCGCCAACACATCTTTGTCGACGAGGTCTATCAGCATCAGTCCGCGACCGCCCTTGGGCATGTGCTTGAGCTCGGTCAATTCGAAGGTGAGAATACGCCCACCCACCGAGGCGCAGGCCACGTGCGTTGCCATGACACCCTGCGTGCCGGCCTCCGTAACCTGTTGTATGAGCAGCGGGCTGGGGGCATTAACGCCCACACCGTCAGGAACGTTAATGAACGCCTTGCCAGCCTTTTGTCGGCTGACCATGTCTTGAATCTGGGCAACAAAGCCGTAGCCATCCGTGGTGGACAACACAAAACCGGCATCCCCAGGGCCGGCCATGTAATGAGCCACTTGCGTGCCCGCCTCTAGCTCAATGAGCGTAGTGATCGGCTGGCCATCCCCGCGTCCCCCCGGCAAGGCAGAAACGGAGAGTGAGTAGGTGCGACCGTTGCTTCCCAAGACAATCAAGGTGTCCACACTGCGGCACTCGTAGGTGTCACGCAACGTATCCCCTGCCTTGAACGCGAAGACGTCCGCAGCGTGTCCGTGACCCGTGCGGGTACGCACCCAGCCTTTGTCAGAGACCACCACCGTGAGTGGCTCGTCAACGACCTTGATCTCGGCGACCGCTCGTTTTTCTTCTTGGATCAGGGTACGGCGCTCATCGCCAAACGCCTTGGCGTCCGTCTCGATCTCTTTGATCATCAGGCGCTTCAAGCTACTGGGGTTATTCAAGATGTCCTCCAGCCGCGCTTGGTCGTCACGCAGCTTACTGAGCTCTTGCTCAATCTTGATAGCCTCTAAGCGCGCCAACTGACGCAAGCGGATTTCTAAGATGTCTTCCGCTTGACGCTCCGATAACTTAAAGCGCAACATCAGCGCTTCTTTGGGGTCATCGCTCTGACGAATGATGGCAATGACCTCATCAATGTTCAGCAAGACCAGTTGTCGGCCTTCCAAAATATGGATGCGGTCCAACACCTTACTTAAGCGGTTTTCACTGCGCTTGACGATGGTGGACTGGCGGAAGGTCACCCACTCGAACAGCATGGTGCGCAGCGACTTCGGAACCGGCTTGCCATCAATGCCCACCATGGTGAGGTTGATACTGCTGGAGGTCTCCAAGCTGGTGTGCGCGAGCAGTTGGGTAATGAGCTCTTCCTGAGACACCGTGCGGGTCTTGGGCTCAAAGACCAAGCGCACCGCGGCCTCTTTACCTGACTCGTCACGCACCACATCCAGCACCGCGAGCGTGCTGGCTTTTAGTTGCGTTTGATCGGCGCTTAAGGCCTTCTTGCCCGTTTTTACCTTGGGGTTGGTGATCTCTTCGATCTCCTCCAAGACGCGTTGGGTACTGACGCCCGGGGGCAGCTCAGTCACCACCAACTGCCACTGACCACGCGCCAAGTCCTCAATGACCCAACGGGCACGGACCTTTAAGCTCCCCCTACCCGTTCGGTAGGCTTGGGCGATATCAGCGGCACCGCTGATGATTTGACCACCACCCGGAAAGTCGGGTGCGGGCAAGTAGGCCAACAACTCTTCGTCGGAAAGCCGGGGGTTTTTGACCATCGCGACGCAGGCGTTGGCCACTTCGCGCAGGTTGTGGCTGGGTATTTCCGTCGCCATACCGACGGCAATACCACTCGCGCCATTTAACAACGTGAAGGGCAAGCGCGCAGGCAGCTGACGAGGCTCTTCCGTTGACCCATCGTAGTTGGCAATAAAGTCAACAGTCCCCTCATCGATCTCGTCGAGCAACAGCGTGGTGATCTTGGCCAGGCGCGCTTCGGTGTAGCGCATGGCCGCAGCGCCATCGCCGTCACGACTACCAAAGTTACCTTGCCCGTCAATTAAGGGGTAGCGCTGACTAAAGTCTTGCGCCATGCGCACGAGGGCGTCGTAAGCGGCCTGATCGCCGTGTGGGTGAAAACGGCCCAACACATCACCCACCACGCGTGCGGACTTGACGGGCTTGGGCGCACCGCTACTTCCGTGCCCCAGCCCCATGCGTTGCATCGCGTAGAGAATGCGGCGTTGGACAGGCTTTTGACCGTCGCACACGTCGGGGAGTGCACGCCCTTTCACAACGCTCAAGGCGTACTCTAAATACGCTCGTTGCGCGTAGGTGGCTAGCGTGTCCTCGCCGTCATCACCCGCGGTCGCCTCGAATACCAAGCTGTCATCACTCATTAGATATCTACCTCAATCTCGTCGGCATTTAGTTCCATCAGCTCGCGGCGCGATGCCGCCTCGCCTTTACCCATGAGCTTGTTTAACTCGGTGCGCGTGCCTGACTCGCCCAAAGCGCCCAATTTCACAGGCAACAAACGGCGTGTATCCGGGTTGAGCGTGGTGTCCCAAAGCTGTACAGCGCTCATCTCGCCCAACCCCTTAAAGCGGCTAATGGACCAGCTGGATTCACGCACATTGTCTTTACGCAACTTATCCAGTATCGCGGTGAGCTCGCCCTCGTCCAAGGCGTAGATCTTCGCAGCCGGCTTCTTGCCACGCGCGGGGGCATCCACACGGAACAACGGCGGGCGCGCGACGAATACATGACCGGTGTCGATCAGCTTGGGAAAATGGCGGAAGAAAAGTGTGAGCAACAAGACTTGAATGTGCGACCCATCCACATCGGCATCAGACAAGATGCAAATCTTGCCGTAACGCAGTCCACTCAAGTCGGGCGTGTCCTCAACGCCATGGGGATCAACCCCAATCGCCACGGCAATATCGTGTATTTCGTTGTTGGCAAACAAGCGGTCACGCTCGACCTCCCACGTGTTCAGCACCTTGCCGCGCAGGGGCAAAATGGCCTGAGACTCCTTGTCCCGTCCCATCTTGGCACTGCCTCCCGCCGAGTCACCCTCGACTAAAAATAATTCGTTGTGGCTGATGTCACGGCTTTCGCAATCGGTGAGCTTGCCGGGTAACACAGCCACACCGGACCCTTTGCGCTTTTCCACTTTTTGACCCGCTTTTTGGCGGCTCTGTGCCGCCTTAATCACCAACTCGGCGAGCTTCTTTCCGTGCTCGACATGCTGGTTAAGCCACAACTCCAAGGCCGGGCGAACAAAGCTAGAAACCAAACGCACCGCGTCACGGCTGTTCAGGCGCTCTTTAATTTGCCCTTGAAATTGCGGGTCTAGCACCTTGGCAGACAACACATAACTGGCGCGGGCAAAGACATCTTCGGGCAGCAGCTTGACCCCCTTGGGCAACAGCGCATGCAACTCGATAAAGCTTTTAACCGCGGTAAATAAACCATCGCGCAGGCCGCTGTCGTGCGTACCACCCGCAGACGTCGGAATGAGGTTGACGTAGCTCTCGCGGACCGGGTGCCCTTCCTCCGTAAACGCGACGCACCATGTGGCGCCCTCGCCTTCGGCAAAGCTATCACTCGCATTGTCCGCAAAGCCCTCGCCATCGAACAACGGAATGACGGGGTCGGCCTGAATGTTCTGCGTCAAGTAGTCGCGCAACCCACCCTTGTACTGCCACTGCTGCGACTCGCCGGTTTTCTCTTGCGTCAGGGTCACGATCACCCCGGGCATCAGCACCGCTTTTGAGCGCAGCAGATGCGTGAGGTCAGACATGGGGACGACACTGCTCTCGAAATAAGAGGCCTGTGGCCACACCCGCACCGTGGTGCCACCCTTGCGATCGCCGGGTCCGGCGGCTCGTATCTGCAGCGGTTCAATCACGTCGCCCTTAGAGAACACAAGGTGCGCGACCTTGCCTTCGCGATAACTGGTGACCTCCAGCCGCGTAGACAAGGCATTGGTCACGCTGACACCGACGCCGTGCAAACCACCCGAGAAGCTGTAGGCGCCGCCCTTGCCCTTGTCAAACTTACCGCCCGCATGCAAGCGCGTGAACACCAACTCGACGACAGGGGCCTTTTCTTCGGGGTGCATACCGAACGGAATGCCACGACCATCGTCTTCAATGGTGACCGAACCGTCGGTTTGTAAGGCCACGGTGATTCGCTTACCAAAGCCGGCCAACGCTTCATCGGCGGCGTTATCGAGCACCTCTTGAATAATGTGCAAGGGGTTGTCCGTGCGGGTATACATGCCAGGGCGCTGTTTGACAGGCTCAAGCCCTTTCAGGACTCGGATAGAGCCCTCGCCATAATCAGCGCCGTTTGCGCTTTGACTGTTTGGTGTTTGTTTAGTGGCCATGGCGAGAAATTGTATCGAAATCAGGAAACAAAGGCTGTTGTTATAAACAGTTATGGATAAAAAAACAGTCTTCTGGATTACCGGTGCCGCGTCAAGGGGTCCTCGATTGTCGCTACATTAATCGAATGGATAACAAACCTAACAGCCTCAGTACAGCCCAAATACTTATTTGTGGCGCCGCCATCGTCACACTTGCCATGGGTATTCGGCACGGATTTGGTCTGTGGCTGCAGCCCATTACGCAAGAGTATGGCTGGGATCGGGAGAGTTTCTCCTTAGCCATCGCGATACAAAATTTGTCATGGGGCTTCTTCGGGATTTTCGCTGGCATGTTGGCGGACCGTTTTGGAGCGTTCCGGGTGCTCATCGCGGGTGCCATCTTTTATGCGCTGGGGCTCTGCGGCATGGCGTTTACCAGCCAGCCGTTGCTGTTTATCTTGACCACAGGCGTGCTCATTGGCGCAGCCCAAGCGGGCACCACGTACGCAATTATTTACGGGATTATCGGTAGAAACATTGCGGCCGAACGGCGTTCTTGGGCAATGGGCGTTGCCGCTGCAGCCGGCTCCTTTGGACAGTTTTTAATGGTGCCGGTAGAGGGCCAACTGATTTATCAGCTGGGGTGGCACAACGCCCTCACGGTGCTGGCCGTGGCTGTTTTGTTGATCATTCCCCTAGCCTATGGCCTGAGAGAAAGTAGCTTTGCAGGCGGCAAAGCCCCCGTTCGCGATCAAACCATTTTGCAAGCGCTGCGCGAGGCGGCACGCTACCCCAGCTTTCAGTGGCTCATGGCGGGTTATTTTGTGTGCGGGTTTCAGGTGGTTTTTATTGGCGTACACATGCCCAGCTACCTGCGCGACCACGATTTTGCTCCCCACGTTGCCGCCTACTCCCTAGGACTGATCGGCCTGTTTAACGTCATCGGCACCTACGCGGCGGGTCTGCTCGGTCAACGCATCGCTAATCGGAAAATCTTATCGGGTATCTACCTGGCACGCGCAGTGGTCATCTCGGTCTTTGTGATAGCCCCGCTTACACCGACCAGTGTCTATATTTTCTCGGCTGTCATGGGCGTGTTGTGGTTGTCGACGGTGCCGCCTACCAACGCCATCGTGGCGGGAATTTTCGGCGTATCTCACCTGAGCATGTTGGGCGGCTTTGTTTTCTTCTCCCACCAAATCGGTAGTTTTATGGGGGTATGGTTAGGTGGCTTGTTATACGACACCACAGGCTCCTATGATGTGGTTTGGTATCTTGCGATCGCCTTGGGGCTCATCGCTAGCGCACTGAACTTACCCATCAACGAAGCCTCTATAGAACGCAACAACCAATTACAGCCCGCCTAGGCGGTGTCAGATGCACACCAACCCAACGCCCTCTCATGAGCCAGCGCCATCCGCACAGCGACCCCAGCGTCTGCTGAAGCGAGCTGTGCCATGGGCGGCGGCGGTCCTGGGTCTGGCCCTCGTATTTAGCCTTTACCGCGACCCGATGCTGATGGTCACCTTAGCCGACCAGCTCTGGAGCTGTTTCTAATTCAAACGTATCCCTGGCGGCTTAACCGCGATGCCTTGCTATGACATCTAACCAACACGGCTGGGGCGCTCCCTCCCCTTGGGTTTTGCGTTGGGCCCATCTGCTATCGCCCAACGCCGACGTCCTTGACGTGGCCAGCGGCGCCGGTCGGCACAGCCTTTACCTCAGCGCACAGGGCCACCGCGTGACCGCGTTGGACAAGGACGCCGCGGCCTTAGCGACATTGCAGGGGCGCGACGAGCAAGACGCCAGCGCGCGCGAGTCGATTTCGGTCGTGTGTGCCGATATAGAAAACGGCGACTGGCCGTTACCCGATAGGCAGTTTGATGCCATCGTGATGACGCACTATTTGTGGCGTCCGATTTGGCCACAACTGCAGCGAAGTCTGCGTCCTCAGGGGGTCTTAATCTCAGAGACGTTTGCGCGCGGGCAAGAAACTATCGGCCGCCCCAGCCGCCCCGCATTTCTACTGAGTCCAGGTGAGTCGCTGGATCTGGCTGCCGGGCTGCGAGTGGTCGCCTACGAGGATGGTTTTGAGCCACCGAGCGCCGCACATCCCGACGGACGATTTATTCAGCGTATCGTCGCAATGCACCCCGATGCAGGGCCGCCCGCACTGGGTAGAATGTCAATTTAACGTATTCACACTGAGTCTTACACCATGCGCATGATTACCGGTAGCATCGTCGCCCTTATCACCCCCATGTTGCCCGATGGCAGTGTGGATTACGACGGCTTACGCAAGCTGATCGACTGGCACATCGATCAGGGCACAGACTGTATCGGCGTGGTGGGTACAACGGGGGAGTCACCTACCGTCAACGTGCAAGAGCACCGCGACATCATCCGGGTGTCTGTGGAGCAGGCCAAAGGCCGTGTTCCCATCATGGCCGGTTGCGGCGCGAACTCCACCGCAGAGGCTATTGAACTGGCCAAATTTGCCAAGGATGTCGGGGCAGACTGCCAACTACAAGTCGTGCCCTATTACAACAAGCCAACGCAAGAAGGCATTTACCAACACTTCAAGGCGATCGCGGAAGCCGTGGATTTGCCCATGGTGTTGTACAACGTGCCAGGACGCACCGTTGCGGACATGGGCCATGACACCGTCTTGCGCCTAGCCCAAGTGCCCGGTATTGTGGGCATTAAAGAGGCCACAGGCGATATGAGCCGTGCCTTGCACCTGATTAAAGATGTACCCAGCGACTTTGCCATTTACTCAGGCGATGACCCGACCGCCGTTGCCCTGATCTTATTGGGCGGCCATGGCAACATCAGTGTGACGGCAAACGTCGCGCCAAAGGCCATGCATGACTTGTGCGTCGCCGCACTCGCAGGGGACGCCAAGGACGCTGCGGCTAAGCAACTGGCGTTGATGCCGCTGCACAAAAACCTGTTTATAGAAGCCAACCCCATCCCCGTCAAATGGGCCGCGGCTCGTATGGGCCTGTGCCAACCAACGTTGCGCCTGCCCATGACACCACTCTCTGACGGCAACCACGCCGCCTTAGAAGCGGCGATGAAGACCTGTGGCATTCTGTAACGCACGCTATCGGCGCCACGAGAAATTCGCCCATCTAATAACCGGCAGGCCTCACTTAACCTCTCAACCATGATCCGATTCCGACGTATGACCTTGAATGTAAACATGCTGCCCATCGCGCGCGGCTTGGCAATGGGTGTGGCTGCGATCGCGCTCGCTGGCTGCTCCTCTTTTGGCAACGATAAAGTGGACTACAAAACCGCCGAGCAAGGCAACGCATTAGAAGTGCCGCCTGATTTGACGCAGATCAGCAATGACACCGCCTTCCAATCATCCGGCACCGTCAAAGCCAGCCAGTTCAACGCCCGTGTTGGCGAGTCGAACGTGCCTACCGCGGCCAACAGCGTGGGAGATGTCCGCATTGAGCGCGCAGGTACCGAACGCTGGCTGGTCGTAAAACGCGATGCAGGCGCGCTATGGGACCCGTTGGAGGCCTTTTGGCAAGACAGCGGCTTCTTATTGAACGTCAACCGAAAAGACATTGGCGTCATGGAGACCGACTGGGCTGAAAACCGGGCCAAGCTGCCTTTGGACTTCATACGCGAGTCCCTGGGAAAGTTGCTTGATACCCTGTACTCAACAGGTGAGTTGGACAAGTTTCGCACCCGCATTGAGCGCAATGCCGCCGGGGAAACGGAAATTTACGTCACCCACCGCGGCATGATCGAGGTCTACACCGGGGGAGCCAATCAAGATACGCGCTGGCAACCCCGTCCAGCGGATGCTGAGCTAGAAAACGAATTTCTCCGCCGCATCATGTTGCGCTTGGGTGCCTCGGAGTCTGAGGCAGCACAGGCGGTAGAACAAACCGCTGTGGTGCCAAAAGCCCAGCTGAAGAGCACCGCGAATGGGGCCTCCGTTACCTTGGCTGAGAATCCTGAGCGCGCTTGGCGCCGCGTCGGTCTGGCCTTAGACCGCACAGGCTTCACGGTAGAAGACCGCGACAAGACAAAAGGCGTGTATTTCGTGCGCTACGCTGACGATGCAGGCACTGAAGACCCCGGCTTTTTCTCCAAATTATTCGGTGCCAAGAAAAAGGAGATCGAGGCCCTGCAGTACCGCATCGGCTTGGATCGTCAGCCGACGTTGACCACCGTATCGGTGACTAATTCGGCGGGTGACGCCGTGACGCCTGAACTCGCCAAGCGCATCCTGTCGGTGATTGCCGCCGACCTGCAATAGACCCGGTCAGTCGTAACGGGCACCGGGGGGTCGTCTCTACGACGATCTCCCGACGCTATACCTGCGCATCCACCCACCCGGCCTCGTACCACTCTGAAACCAGAGTCAGCGCATCCGCGCTCAGCGCTCCGAGATCGCTTGCACCCAGCTGCTGATGATTCGCGAGTTGTCTCAAGAGTTCGAAGTCATGTCCGCCAGCCACATAGCTCTCGCCGTTGATAAACACGTGTCCGTCGTCGTACAGCAGGCGGGTTTTGACATTGACACGAATGCCCAAGCCAGCACCCAACACCGCCTCAAAAGGGGCCTCTGGCGCTTCAAACCACACACCCGGCTTGGGATCAGTCATCACCTCGCCTAGCGCACACGCCAATGCCAATGGTTGCGTCAAGACGCGATCAATGGCGTCTCGCGCAAAGTCACCCAGCGCTGCAGGCATGCGGGCCGGCTCGCGGGTTGCCGGCTGATTGGGATCACTGTAAAGCGTCTCGTCATCGAGCATTTCTCCCAGTCTTAACAGTACCTCACCAAGCAAACCACCACGTGCTGGTGCCTTAAACCCTACGGATAGCGTGATGCAGTCATCGCCTTGCGCCACACCGTTGTGCGCCCACTTGGGCGGCAAATAAAGCATGTCGCCTGGACCAAGTAAATGGGTCTCCTCGGGCTCAAAGTGTGCCAATAGCTTCAGAGGCATATCTGCCTGTAGCCGCAGGTCCTTCTGCGGGCCAATCTGCCAACGACGGGTGCCAGACAGCTGCAACAGGAAGACGTCGTAACTATCAAAGTGCGGGCCAACACCGCCACCATCTGACGCCCACGACACCATGGCATCGTCTAGGCGAGCGTCGGGTAAAAAACGAAAAGCTGACAGCAACTCAGCCACGGCTGGATGCAGCACCTCGGCGCCCTGGACAAGCAATGTCCACGTGGGCGTTTTGACGCTGGATAGGATCTTGCTTGTAAAGGGCCCCTTGCGCATCGCCCACTTCCCCGCCTTGTCTTCTATGAGGCGGGACTCAACGCCCTCGCGACAAGCCCAGTCAAACAACTCGGCACGAGACAACATGGCAGGGAGCGCGCCATGCGCGCCCCGTATCAGCAAGGGCTTCTTCTGCCAATGCGCCATCATGAAGTCCGTTGGGCTAAGCCCCCCCAATAAGGCCGATGGTTTGGCAATATCCTGTGGCATTTGTGCGCCAGTAGGCGTCTCGTTATCTTGGATCATGGGACAATTGTCCTATGAAAATTACAGAACAATGCGTGGTCGGGCTGCGCTGGACGCTAAAAGATACGTTGGGTGAGGTGCTAGACCAGACCGACGAGGCCATTGAATTTTTAGTCGGTGGCGACGACTTGCTCCCCAAATTGCAAGACGCGTTGCTTGGCCACGTAGTCGGTGATCAGGTGGAACTACAGATTGAGCCCATCGACGCCTTCGGCGAATACGACGAGAGCCTGGTTTTCCTGGAAAAGCGCAGCCTATTTCCAGAGAACCTAGAAGACGGCATGGTGTTTGAAGGCTTGCCGCCCGGTTGCAACGCCGAGGCCCCGTCAAACAAGTTGTTTTTTGTGTCCGACATTTACCCAGAACACGTGGTGCTGGATGGCAACCACCCCCTCGCGGGGATTGCCATCCGTATCAGTGCATCCGTGCACAGCGTGCGTGATGCCACCATTAGTGAGGTCGGCGCCGGCACGTTAGGCACTGGTTTTTTGCGGCTGTCTGACGACGCAGGCAGCAACCAGGCGGCCGATGAGCCCCATGTGCACGGACCCGATTGCGGTCACTTGCACTGAGGTTTCGGTTTCGGTTTCAGTTTTGATTCCGGCTGCCGTCTGAGCGCGGGCGCACAGTTGAAGCCTAGCGGCGCCCCGTCGAGCCGTAACCACCGCCAGCGCGTTCACTGGTATCGGCGAAGGCCTCAACCACGTTGAAGCGCGCTTGCACAACGGGCACGATCACCAGTTGCGCAATTCGCTCCATCGGCTCGATAGTGAATGCCTTCTGGCTGCGGTTCCAAGCGCTCACCATGAGCTGGCCCTGATAATCGCTGTCGATCAAGCCGACCAAATTACCCAAAACAATGCCGTGCTTATGCCCCATGCCAGAACGGGGCAGGATCATGGCAGCAAAGGCAGGGTCAGCCAAGTACATCGCCATACCCGTAGGGACCAGCTGCCACGCGTTAGGCTCAAGCGTGAGAGGCACCTCTAAGCATGCCCGCAAGTCAAGCCCAGCGCTGCCAGCCGTGGCGTACGCGGGCATCGCCTCGCGCAGCCGCTGGTCTAGGATCTGGATATCAACCTGCATACCGACGTTACCGGTTACCAATTGTCGTTCGTGCCGGTACCCGACCCGTAGTCTTCCACAGGCGCATCCAACAAGTTCTCTACCGCTTCTGCGCTCAGCTTCTTCGTCTGGGTGATACCGCCCGATACCAGTTCAGGGTTGAACATAATCACCGCGACCATGATCAACTGCAGGATGATAAAGGCGATTGAACCCTTATAGATCTGCGTTGTTTTAACCGCGGGGATACGCTCTTTCGTCACCTCATCGGTGTAGTCTTTACGAGCGGCAACGCTGCGTAAATAGAACAACGCGAATCCAAATGGCGGTGTCAGGAACGACGTCTGCATGTTCATCGCAAGCAAGATACCAAACCAAACCAAGTCGATTCCCATCTTCTCCGCGACTGGGGCGAGCATTGGAATGACAATGAAAGCAATTTCAAAGAAATCAATGAACATGCCCAAGAAGAAGACCAGACTGTTTACGACAATCAGGAATCCGATCTGACCACCTGGCACCTTGCTAAACAAGTGCTCGACCCAAATATGCCCATCGGCAGCGTTGAAGGTGAAGCTAAAGACAGTCGATCCGACCAAGATGAACATCACAAAGATCGATAGACGTGTGGAGTTCTCCAAGGCCCCCGTTAGAACAGCAAATGTCAGCCGCCCTCTGAGTAAAGACATCAGGAACGCACCCACCGCGCCCATCGCACCGCCCTCGGTTGGCGTTGCAATACCCAAAAAGATCGTCCCGAGTACCAAGAAGATCAAGACAAGGGGTGGAATGAGTACAAACGTTACCTGCTCAGTCAGGCGAGAGAGCAAACCCAAACGCAAAAATTTGTTTGCGAAAGCAAGCGACATCGCTAGGAACGATGCCACGGTGGTCGACATAATCAACGTTTCATCACCGGGTGCGGGCGTCTCACGCTGCAATAGCGGATTCATGATGCTCTCGTGCACCTCCGACCAAATATAGCCCACCACGCCACAAAGAACGAACAAGGCCAAAAGCGACCAGTGACCGCTGCTGCCTGTCGGCTCAATATAAATACGCGCCTCTTTGGGTAGCGCAGGCACCCATTTCGGCCGAATCAATGCCACGCCAGCGATGAACAGCAAGTAGAGGCTGACCAACATCAGACCCGGATACAGCGCACCTTGGTACATGTCGCCCACAGAACGGCCTAACTGGTCTGCCAAGACGATGAGCACCAAGGAAGGCGGTAGCGCTTGAGCCAACGTTCCTGAGGCGGTGATCGCGCCAGTCGCAATGGTTCGGTTGTACCCATAGCGCAGCATGATAGGCAATGAAATAAGGCCCATAGAGATCACGGCAGCCGCTACGACACCCGTGGTGGCCGCCAACAAGGCACCCACCATAATCACCGCGACGGCAAGGCCACCTCGCACGGGACCAAACACCTGGGCCACCGTCTCGAGCAGCTCCTCGGCCATTCGGCTTCTCTCAAGAATAATGCCCATGAGCGTAAAAAACGGAATCGCCAACAGCGTTTCGTTGGACATGATGCCCAACATACGAAGCGGCAGCGCTTGAAACAAAACGTCTGGGAAAAGACCGAACTCCATCCCAATGAAACCGAAGGTCAAGCCCGTGGCAGCCAGTGAAAATGCAACGGGGAAGCCTGTCAACAGAAAACAGAACAGCCCAATAAACATGAAGGGCACAAAGTTTTCACTCAAAAATTCGATCATGCTGCGTCCCTCGCTTCCGCCTCAATCTTGTCTCTTTTTTGATTCGCCTCGTGCTCGTAGTTCAAGACATCAACACCATCAAAAAAGAGGTAATTGACGCGCTTTGCAAGCTCAGATAAGCCCTGCAACGCCAAGAGCGCAAATCCAACGGGGATTAACGCGTATATGGGCCAGCGAATCAAACCACCTGGGCTAAAGGATGTCTCGCCGGATACGTAGGCACGCTCCAATAGCGGTACCCCCATGTAAATCATCATTGCGCAAAATGGGAGAAGGAACACGATCACGCCGCCGATGTCTATCCAGTTACGTGTTCGATCGGACAACCTGCTAGCAAGGACGTCAATACGGACGTGCACGTTGTGCAGAAAGCCGTAGCCCGCACCCAACATAAAAACGGCGGCGAAAAGATACCACTGAACTTCTAAGAAGGCGTTGGAGCCTATGCCAAAAATATAGCGTACCAAGGCATTGCCGGCGCTGATTGCAGTCGCCGCGAAAATCATCCAAATAGAGATCTTGCCAATGCCGATATTTATAAGATCAATCCAGCCGGCGATCTTCATGATATTTTTCACACTAACTCCTCATCCCAAGTAAACCGCAAACCTTCGATTTTATTTGAACTCTGACGATCAAACGACTCAATGCAATAAATTCTGAAAATATAAAGAAAAAACCCCGCCGGAGCGGGGTCTTTTCACACGCGTCCGATTACAGCTTCGCTTGCTGCATGTAACGGTCGAAGGTTCCTTCTGTCAAACGGAACCATGCGTTTTGGTCCTTACGGAACGCTTTGTAGTCAGTGTAGATTTTCTTCCAATCTTCATTGGTATCTGACAACTCGTCGTAAGACTTCATGGCGTAGTTGAAAGCGGCATCCATGATGTCTTTTGGCATCTGGCGCAACTTCGTACCTGAAGCCAACAGCGTCTTGAGCGCTTGTGGGTTACGAGCGTCATATTTCGCGGTCATGTTGATCATGGCCTTGGCTGACGCCGCCGAAATAATTGCTTGGTACTCTTTCGGCAACTTGTTGTAGGCATCACGGTTAATCATGACGTCAATCTCTGGGCCACCCTCCCACCAGCCGGGGTAGTAGTAGTAAGGCGCCACTTTGTTGAAGCCCAGCTTCATGTCGTCATATGGACCAACCCACTCACATGCGTCAATCGTGCCTTTTTCCAGCGCTTGATAGATCTCGCCGCCTGGAATGTTCTGAGGAACGCCGCCGATGCCGCCGACAACGGTACCGCCAAAGCCACCAATACGCATCTTCAAGCCTTGGAAGTCTGCCAAGCTCTTGATCTCTTTACGGTACCAGCCACCCATTTGAGCGCCTGTGTTGCCCGCAGGGAAAGCGACCACGTTGTACTTGGCATAGAACTCGCCCAACAACTTGGCACCGTTGCCTTGATACATCCAAGCGGTACGCTGACGCGCATTCAAGCCGAAAGGAATCGCACTACCCAAACCGAAGGCAGGGCTCTTACCGAAGAAGTAGTAAGGCGCTGTGTGCGCCACTTCGATGGTGCCAGACTGTGCTGCATCCAGCACGCCAAATGCAGGCACCAACTCGCCTGGAGCATGTGTCGTAATTTGGAACTTGCCGCCCGTCATCTCGCTCACGTATTGGGCGAAGTCAGGTGCACCGCCCCACAGTGTGTCCAACGACTTCGGGAAGCTTGATGCAAGACGCCAGCGAATGACCTCTTGAGCGTGAACGACGGCTGGGGCAACGCCCGCCGCCAATACGCCGGCCATACCAGCGTTTTTAATAAGGGAACGACGATCCATATAGATTGACTCCGGTTTTTTCAAAAACAAGGAGATTAAGCCTGAGCAAAACCACCACGAGACTAAGACTAGCCAGTGATCATTCTAGAGACAGAAACGGGTCATTTTGTCAGGGGTTTTCCCTTGTAACACCAAAGCATACGGTAGCGGATCGTGCGTGTCACACATCACGCATTTAAGCCGCCAGACGATCAGAAAAAACGCTCGCTAATCGCGGCTTGAATGCCGTCGGCACTCAGACCCACCGCAGCCAACAATTTCGCGGGATCTCCATGCTCAATAAATTGATCAGGCAGTCCCAAGGCAAGCACCGGATGTGTCTGCGCGTGCGCCTGCAGGTAAGCCATTACGGCGCTACCTGCGCCGCCATCCACGGCCGCCTCCTCAAGCGTCACGATCGCCTCGTGCGACGCCAACACCCGCGCGAGCATCGCCTCATCCAGCGGCTTTGCCCAACGCATGTTGACAACGGTCAGATCCAAAGCTTCTGCCGCTTGCTGCGCCGCATGCATCAGTGGGCCAAAAGCCAATACAGCCACACGCTTGCCACTGCGAACCAGCGCTGCCTCGCCATAGGGCAAGGCCTCAAGGTCGCGCCCCGCATCCATACCCGTTCCGCTTCCCCTAGGGTAGCGAACTGCCACCGGGTGATCACGTCCATACGCCGTGCTTAATAGTTGACGGCACTCCCGCTCATCGGTCGGGCACGCGATTCCCATGTTGGGGATACAACGCAAAAACGCGATGTCATACGCACCCGCATGCGTCGCGCCATCAGCACCCACTAAACCAGCGCGGTCCAGTGCAAACACGACGGGGAGATTTTGCAAGGCCACATCATGAATGAGTTGATCGTAGCCACGCTGCAAGAAGGTCGAGTAAATCGCCACGACGGGCTTCATCCCATCGCACGCCAAGCCCGCCGCAAAGGTGACCGCGTGTTGCTCAGCGATGCCGACGTCAAAGTACCGGTCGGGAAACTGCTCGGAAAAGCCCACCATGCCAGAGCCCTCACGCATGGCTGGCGTGATGCCAACTAAGCGTTTGTCGGCCGCAGCCATGTCACACAACCACTGTCCAAAAACGTTGGCATACGTGGGTTTGGGAGGGGTCGCTGGCTTTTGAATACCCACAACGGGGTCGAATTTACCGGGGCCGTGATACAGCACGGGATCGGCCTCGGCTAACTTGTAACCTTGGCCTTTTTTAGTGACCACGTGTAAGAACTGCGGACCACTCAAATTTTTAATATTCTCTAAGGTCGGAATGAGCGAATCCAGATCGTGCCCATCAATCGGGCCGATGTAGTTAAAGCCAAATTTTTCAAAGAGCGTCGCCGGAACGACCATGCCTTTGGCGCTCTCTTCAATCCGCTTAGCCAACTCAAACAGCGGTGGCGCGCTTTTCAGAACACGCTTACCGACGTCTTTTGCCGTCGAGTAAAACTGACCACTCATTAATTGCGCCAGATACCGGTTGAGTGCGCCAACAGGCGGCGAGATAGACATGTCGTTGTCGTTCAATATGACCAACAACTTGCCGTCCTCAACCCCCGCGCTGTTCATGGCCTCAAATGCCATTCCCGCCGTCAACGCGCCATCACCGATGATCGCGACACTGTGTCGATCCGACCCCTGCAATTTAGCCGCCATCGCCATACCCAAGGCGGCTGAAATAGACGTCGATGAATGCGCGGTGCCGAAGGCGTCATAAGGGCTCTCACTGCGCACAGGAAAACCGCTGATGCCGCCCAACTGGCGCAACGTCGGCATGGCATCTCGCCGCCCCGTGATGACCTTGTGCGGGTAGGTTTGATGACCCACATCCCACACCAAACGGTCCTCCGGGGTGTTGAACACGTAATGCAACGCAACGGTCAATTCCACCGTGCCCAGGTTTGAGCCCAGATGCCCCCCTGTTTTGGACACGCTGCTCAGAATAAATTGTCTCAACTCATCCGCCAGTTGAGGTAACGCCGATCGAGGCAATTGCCGCAAATCGGCGGGGGAGTTGACAGAGCGCAACAAGTCAGACATCAAACACTTTCATCAAATAGTTGGCGAGGCATCACCGCACACACGGGATCAATGCGTCCTCGCAACAACGTGCATGGCGAGCGCGCGTAGCGCATGCGCCTCAGCCAGGCCCGCCGCATCCAGCGCACCAAGGGCCTCTGCAATCAAACGATCAGCGTAGCGCTTGGCTGGGTCCAGACCCAATAAAGAAACAAAGGTGGGCTTATTCGCCGCGGCGTCTTTACCAGCGGTTTTTCCTAGCGTGGCCGTATCGGACAGCACGTCGAGCACGTCGTCCACGACCTGAAAGGCCAAGCCAACCCGCTGCCCATACGTCGTTAGCGCACGTGCCACCTCTGCATCAATCGGGCCGCATAGCCCCCCCATGGAGACAGCAGCGCGCAACAATGCACCGGTCTTCAGTGCGTGCATATGTTCAAGCGCTGGCTGGTCAAGCGGGCGCCCGACACTCGCGAGGTCAATGCCCTGACCGCCTGCCATGCCCATCGCGCCAGCCGCGCCGGCCAAGGTACGGCACCACGCAAGGCGCCAGTCACCCGGAATATCGGCATCGCCAGACAGCAAACAATCAAAGGCCTGCGCCTGTAGCGCATCGCCAGCTAAGAGCGCCTGTGCCTCACCAAACTGCACATGCACGGTGGGTTTTCCCCGCCGCAAGACATCATCATCCATGCAAGGCATGTCATCGTGAACCAATGAATAGGCGTGAATCAATTCCACCGCGCACCCTGCGCGCAGTGCCGCGTCCCTCACCATCGGACTCAGATTTTCCGTGGCATCGTGGTTAACCGCCTCGCAGGCGGCCAGCGCCAGTAAAGGGCGTACGCGCTTGCCGCCGTTGGTGACGCTGTAGCGCATGGCTTCCCCTAGCGGCTCAGGGGCGCTGGTCGGCAAGCATTGATCCAGCGCCAGGTCGATCTCGTCGACACGCTGCACCATCCATGACGTTAAATCGAACTGGGCCATACCGTTCACGCATCCCGCTCCCAGGCCTTGGCTTGCTCACCCTCCATGACCTTGACTTGGCTCTCGATCGCGTCCAACTGGCCGCGACAAAAAGTCAGCAATTCAGCGCTGCGTTTGTAGTGCGCCAACAATTGATCCAGGGGCAACTGCCCGGACTCCAGCAACTCGGTGAGCGTCTCCAACTCCGCCACCGCCGCCTCGTAGGTCGCTGGCAATTCGCTGGACGGAAGATTTTTCTTGGGCATACTGATCCTATGAGTGCAGGGCGGGTAGACGACTATTCTAGATCCCAATCCCTGCGGGTGGCCGGGCTCGCCCAAGTTCAGCAAGCCAGCGACGGATATTCGTCGGATATAATCGAGGGTTACCCCGCTTTCTCAGGAGTTTGCCGCGCCCGTTGGCATTCGTTTTCGTGTCATTGCACACCTTCCCTGCCCCTTCATAGGGGGAGTCTCTAGGTCAGGATCACTATGTCTGATTTAAGTCTTCAACTTCAGCAGGCCAAGAGTCAACTCTCGGTTTCTTCTTATTTTGACCAAGCGCTTTTTCAGCGCGAGATGGAAACCATCTTCCGATCGGGGCCCCGCTACGTGGGTCACCGCTTAGCTGTACCCGAGCGGGGCGATTACTTTAGCCTGCGCCATGAGGGGCACGGCCGCGCGCTGGTCCACGGTAGCAATGGCATTGAACTGCTGTCCAATGTCTGCCGTCACCGCCAAGCTGCCATGCTGAAGGGCCGTGGGAATCTATCCGATACACAACCCGGTAGCGCGGGCGGCAACATTGTTTGCCCGTTGCACCGCTGGACCTACAACGAGCAGGGTCGTTTGCTCGGTGCGCCTCATTTCTCCCAAGACCCCTGCCTGAACTTAAACCAATACCGCTTGCGTGAGTGGAACGGTTTGCTTTTTGAAGACAACGGGCTGGATATTCAGCGTGACTTACACAACTTGGGGCCCACCAGTGCACTGAACTTTGACGGGTTTGTGCTCGACCACGTGGAGATGCACGAGTGCAACTACAACTGGAAGACCTTCATCGAGGTTTACCTTGAGGACTACCACGTCGAGCCCTTCCACCCAGGACTCGGTAATTTTGTCACCTGCGACGATCTGCGTTGGGAGTTTGGCGACGCCTACTCAGTGCAAACCGTTGGCGTGACGAACTTGCGCCAGAGCGGTAGCCCGGCATACGCGCGTTGGCACGACGTACTCATGCAGTACCGCAATGGGGAGCTGCCCGCCTACGGTGCCATCTGGCTCACTTATTACCCCCACATCATGATTGAGTGGTACCCGCATGTACTAACGGTCTCCACGCTGTACCCATTGGCGGTTGATCGCACCATGAATGTGGTGGAGTTCTTCTACCCCGAGGAAATTGCGGCGTTCGAGCGTGAGTTTGTGGAAGCCCAGCGCGCCGCCTACATGGAGACCGCGGTTGAGGACGACGAGATTGCCGAGCGCATGGATGAGGGCCGATTGGCCTTGTACAAGCGCGGCGACAACGAAGTGGGGCCTTATCAAAGCCCAATGGAAGACGGCATGCAACACTTCCATGAGTGGTACCGCGGCAAAGTCGACCTGCCCGACAACGCTTAAACCACTTGGGCGCGCTGGCGCCACCTCACCATGCAATCCCTTTGGATGCTACTCGCCGCGTTCTTGTTTGCCACCATGGGGGTTTGCGTTAAATTTGCAACGCAGTATGTGCACAGCTTTGAGGTCGTGATGTACCGCGGCCTCATTGGTGTACTTGTCTTGGCGTGGTGGTACCGAAAAAAGGGTTGGGGCTTTTATCGAACCGCCGTGCCCGGCATGCATCTATGGCGCAATGTCGTGGGCGTCACCTCCCTGTGTTGCTGGTTCTACGCCATCTCTGAAATCCCGCTGGCCACAGCCATGACCTTGCAATACATGAGCAGCGTCTGGATGGCTGTCTTTCTAATGGCTGGCGCCCTCACCTTACAGGCTTCGCGCAACGGCTTTCGAGGCCAAGGGCCACTGGTGGGCACCATACTGATGGGGTTTGCAGGCGTCGCCCTCTTACTGCGCCCCACCTTCTCTTCAGACCAAGGTTTCGCAGCCATCGTTGGTCTGTTGTCAGGCATCATCTCCGCGCTCGCCTACCTACAAGTCGCCGCGTTGGCCCGTGTGGGTGAACCCGAAACCCGCGTCGTTTTTTACTTTTCTGTCGGCGCAGCCCTCACGGGCTTGGCGGGCACGTGGGCACTGGGTGCGAGCACCATGACATGGGCGGCTGCCGCTTGGCTGATTCCGGTCGGCGCATTGGCGCTGGTTGGGCAAATTTGCCTCACCCGCGCCTACGCCTCAGGCGCCACCCTGCTAGTGGCCAATCTACAGTACTTCGGAATCGTGGTCGCCTGCCTTTACAGCGTGTGGCTATTCGATGACCACTTGCCGCTAGGAAGCTGGGTGGGCATGGCCTTAATCGTTGCCAGCGGCGTCATCGCAACGGTATTGCGTCGGCGCGGTATCCCCAGCATGGCCGCCCCAACGCCGCAAGCCACACAGCCAGACCGCGACTCGCGCTAACATAAGCGTACCCAACGCTTTAGGGCCAGTGCCACAAAGAGGAATACAGATGCACACCACCATCATTTCAGCCGAGACGCTCCAGCGCCAGCTCCAAGGTGAGCCCAACCACACATCGCCATGGGTCATATTGGACGTCACCTTCGATCTATTCAAACCCGAAGAGGCACGCCAAGCCTTTGCAAGCAAGCACATTACCGGCGCCATTCATGCTGACTTGGATCACCACCTGAGTGCCAACGGCGACGCGCCGTGTGCAAGTGGCGGGCGTCACCCGTTGCCAACGCGCGAGGCATTTGCAATGGTATTGGCGGCTTGGGGTATCACACCGCAAACACAAGTCGTGGTCTACGATCGCAACGGACACACCTTCTGCGGTCGTGCTTGGTGGATGTTGAAGTGGTGCGGTCATGACAGCGTTGCCGTCTTAGACGGTGGCTTGGCCGCTTGGGAGGCCATCGGTGGGGCAACGACAGACGAACACACGACGCCAAACGCCGCGCCGCCCTACCCCCTGAACACACCACGCATGGTCTTACGAGACAAGCAAACCGTGCAAGACAACCTAGGCGGTACGCAAACCGTTGTGGATGCGCGCGCAGGCGCACGTTATCGTGGTGAAGTGGAGCCACTTGACCCCGTGGCTGGACACATTCCTGGCGCGCTCAACCTGCCATTTAATGAAAACTTCGATGCAGACGGCCGCTTTAAATCGCCCTCCGCATTACGTGCGTTATGGGAAAAGGTATTGGGCGACCGCCAACCCGAGTCGGTTGTGATGCAATGCGGCAGTGGTGTGAGCGCTGTGCCCAATATTTTGGCGATGCAATTAGCAGGGTGGGCGGCACCGGCGCTGTACGCTGGGAGCTGGAGCGAGTGGAGCCGCGACCCCGAGACGCCCAAGCAAACCCTAGAAAAAACGCCTCCGGCAGACGCTTAATGCCCGTGGCCGCTGTGCGCCAAAGCGCCCACTAGAAACACCAGACCGATACCCAAGATGAGCCATGTGAGTTGTCCGACAGAGTCGCGCAAGCTTGCTTGACGCTGCAGCTGCGGAATCAGGTCTGCCAAGGCAACATAAATAAAACTACTGGCGGCAATCACTAAAAAGTACGGCAAATAGGCGCCGAACTGAGCCAACAAAAAATAACCCGCAACGCCGCCCAATGCCGTCACCGTCCCCGCTAGGGACACCTTAACCAGCGCACTGCGGGCGTTGCCTGCGGCATGACGCAACACCACTAAATCCCCCATGTGATGGGGAACCTCGTGGGCCAGCACCGCCAGCGACGCCAGCATGCCCAGTCGCCAATCGGCCATGAAAGCCGAAGCGATCAAAATACCATCGCCAAAAGCATGCACACTGTCACCGACCAAAACCGCCCACCCGCCGGAACCTGTCGTTCCGTGTGCATGTGTATGGGCATGTGCATGCGCGTGGTTGTGTGCATGGGCAGACGACGCCTGCCCATGTCCAGCCCCAGGGTCGCCTAGCGTATCCAAATCTAAGCCCTGCTCACCATGCTCGTGGCCATGGTGGTAGAGCTCGGCTTTGTCCAAAATAAAGAAAAACACCACGCCTGCCAAGAGGAAGGCAAACAAGGCGTCAGCAGAAATGCCCGCCGCCAACGCCTCGGGTAATAACTGCAATAGGGCCGTGGACAGCAAGGCACCTGCGGCAAAACTCAGCATGTGTTTGGTGAGGCGAGCCATGATGCCAAAACTCAGCATCGCGGCTATCCACACGCTCCCAACGCCAGCGATTACCGTACCAGCAAGAATCCAAATTAAGGCCATGAAAGGGTCAGCTCACAGATAAGCGGTTACACGCCGTTCTTTTTAAACCAAGCGACACACTGCGCCCAACCGGCTTTGGCAGCCGCTTCCCGGTAGCTTGGGCGATAGTCCGCGTGGAACGCATGCGGCGCATCGTCAAAGACGACAAACTCACTTGCCTGAGCAGAGGCATTGCCTTTGGCTGCGGCTAAAGCGGCTTGCATTTGCGCCACGGTATCCAAACCAATACCCCGATCAGCGCCGCCGTAAAGCCCTAAAACCGGGGCCTGCAGCTGCGCTGCAATATCCACCGGTTGCTTGGGCGTGCGTGCGCTACGCTCGCCCACCAGGCGACCGTACCACGCCACGGCAGCCTTTACCTTGGGCTGATGTGCCGCGTACAACCACGTCTGACGACCACCCCAACAGAAGCCCGTTACCGCCAACCTAGCGACGTCACCGCCGTTCGCTCCTGCCCATGCCACCACCGCGTCTAGGTCTTGCAACACCTGCGCATCGGGCACCTTGTTAACGACTTCCTTCATCAGGTCGGCCATCACCGCGTAGCCCTGGGCATCGCCTTGGCGCATAAATAACTCCGGGGCCAAAGCCATGTAGCCAAGCTGCGCGAAACGGCGCGTCAGGTCTGCAATGTGTTCGTGCACGCCGAAGATCTCTGATAAAACCAAGACGACCGGGAATGGCCCCGCACCCGCAGGCATGCTGCGATACACCGGCACATCAAACCCCGCCACGTTGACCATGACCTCACCCTCCACGAGGCCTGCACCGGAGGTACTAATCGCCGCCGCCTGAGCCATTTCTGGCAACACCGCCGCTGCGTACCCGACCCCAATGGTTGCGACCATGGCTGCTCTCCTTGTAACGGCTTCACTGCCTCTGTCTAATAATGACTTCGCGTCTGACATGTTGTTGTCGATGGTGGACATGGTGATCTCCTAAGCGTAAACAATAAAAGTAGATGGAGTTTGCCACCAAATTCGCGCGTCAGTGGGCTTGCTCCCAGTTATTCCCCATACCCACCTCGGCCAATAAAGGCACCCGCAGGTTCGCTACCTCGGCCATCAACGCCGGCACCTGTACGCGCAACCAATCCGCCTGCTCGGCCGGGAGCTCAAAGACCAATTCGTCGTGCACCTGCATGATCATCAACACGCCGTTATTGGCCGCATCCAAGGCCGCCTGAACTTTCAGCATGCTCATCTTAATGAGGTCAGCGGCTGTCCCCTGCATGGGTGCGTTAATGGCGGCACGCTCCGCGCCAGCCCGGCGAGGGCCATTCGGCGAGTTGATCTCAGGCAGGTATAAACGCCGTCCAAACACCGTCTCGACATAGCCCTGGGCCTTGGCCTGCTCGCGCGTGTCATCCATGTAGCGACGAACCCCGGGGTAGCGTGCAAAGTAGGTTTGAATGTAATTTTTAGCCGCGGTGTTGTCGATGCCCAAGTTCCGCGCCAAACCAAAGGCGCTCATACCGTAAATCAGGCCAAAGTTAATGACCTTGGCGTATCGACGCTGCTCGGTGGTCACCGTGTCGAGACCCACGTTAAAGATCTCCGCAGCTGTTGCGCGGTGGACGTCCAAGCCCTCCAAAAACGCGCGAATCAGGGCAGGGTCTTCACTCAGGTGCGCCATGATGCGCAGCTCAATTTGGGAGTAATCTGCGCTGGCAATCAGGCGCCCCTCAGGCGCCACGAAGGCTTCACGCACCCGCCGACCCTCTGCGGTGCGGATAGGGATGTTCTGCAAGTTGGGATCATTACTCGACAAACGCCCCGTCACAGCAATGGCTTGGGCATAGTGGGTGTGCACGCGCCCCGTTTGGCTATTGGCCAAACCCGCAAGCTTGTCGGTGTAGGTGCTTTTCAACTTGGCCAAGCCGCGGTACTCAAGAATGCACGCGGGCAAGGGGTAATCGGCGGCGAGCTTCTCCAACACCTCTTCGTCGGTACTGGGTGCACCACTGGCGGTCTTCTTGACCACGGGTAAGCCGAGTTGATTAAAGAAGATATCCCCAATTTGTTTAGGGGAAGCCAGATTGAAAGGCTTGCCGGCCAAGGTATGCGCCTGACTTTCTAGCGCGAGAATGCGTTGCCCCAGCGCATGACTCTGACTGGCTAAGGTGGGGGCATCAATGCGAACGCCATTGCGCTCTATACGGTAAAGGCCCTCGCTACTCGCCACCTCTAACGCATAGATGCGCGCCAAACCAGCCTCCGCCTGAATGCGTGGCCACAACACCCCGTGGACATCTAAGCATTGATCGGCGTCTTCACATGCGTACTGCGTCACTTGCTCAATATCGACCTGCGCGATGCTGATTTGATTGACCCCCTTACCGCACAGATCTTCGTAGCTGAGTCCTTTTCGCCCCACATGGCGCAAGGCCAAACTCTCTAGGCTGTGCGGGCGATGCACCTCTAAAACATAACTCTGCAGCATGGTGTCGTGCACATATCCGCGCACCTCAATGCCGTGACTGGCTAAGACATGGCGATCATATTTGACGTGCTGGCCTAATTTTGCGTGTGCAGGATTTTCCAGCCACGGCTTCAGCGCAGCCAAAACGACGTCGAGTGCCAATTGCTCCGGCGCCCCCGGGTAGGTGTGCCCCACCGGAATATACGCCGCCTCGCCGGGTCTCACGCTCAAACTGATACCTACCAACCGCGCCTCCAGCGGATTGAGCGAGGTGGTCTCGGTATCGATGGCCACCAAATCTGCCGCAACGCATTTAGCGACCCACGCGTCTAAATCCGACGCCTCAAAGACGGTGGTGTAGGCCACCGGGCCAGCAACCGCAGATACAACAGCTGGCTCGGCCACCGGGGCTGCGCCGCCGGGCGCACCGAACAAGTCACCCGATGTCGCTGCGCGCGCAGTCGCGGGTGCTGAACCCGCATGGGTCAGACTTTTAAAACCCATGCGCTCATAAAAAGCCATCAACGTGGCCTCTTCAGAGCCGCTCTTGCGCAAGCCCTCCAAGCTGGGCCAGGTGCTCACGTCAGCGCTTAAATCACAGTCAGTGCGCATGGTCACCAGCGCACGCCCTGTGGGCAGCCAGTCCTTCGCGTCGCGCAAGTTTTGACCCGCTACCCCTTTGATGTCGTCAGCGTGCGCCAGTAAGTTATCTAAAGAGCCGTACTCAAGCAACCACTTCGCCGCCGTCTTAGGGCCCACCTTCGCCACCCCGGGAACGTTGTCCACGGTATCGCCGACCAAGGTCTGATAATCAATCATGCGATCGGGCGGCACACCAAACTCTGCGGTGACCCCGGCCACATCGCGGCGCTTGCCGTTCATGGTGTCAACGACCATGATTTGCGGGTCCACTAATTGGCTTAAGTCCTTGTCTCCGCTGGAAATAATGACCTTAAACCCCTGCTCTGCACCCCGTTTCGCTAGCGTGGCAATGACGTCATCTGCCTCGACGCCCGCAACCATGATCAGCGGCCACCCCAACAGTTTGACCACCTCGTGCACGGGTTCAATCTGCGCACGCAGGTCATCCGGCATGGGGGAGCGCTGTGCTTTGTATGCGGGGTACAAATCATCGCGAAAGGTCTTACCTGGCGCATCAAAGACGCACACCGCGTAGTCGCTGGCAACCTCGCGACCCAGCGACTGCATCATATTGACCATCCCGCGCACCGCGCCTGTTGGCGCACTTTGAGGGTCATTGCGGTCGACCCGCAAATCAGGCATGGCGTGAAATGCGCGGTACAGGTAACTGGAGCCGTCGACTAAGACCAGCGTTTTTTCGGAATTTGAAGTCGTCATAAACCACATTATGCGCAAGCCCTACAATGTCGCTTGGCCGATCAGCCGCTTTTTTCGCACTTTCGTAGCGACGTCCCAGCGGTACGCCTCACAGACACCACTCCAAACCATCCCGGACACCCTCTATTCGTTATGGCTGTTTACACCGAAGTTTCTGACGATCAGGCGCAAGCGCTGGTCAACACGCTTGACCTAGGCACCCTCACCGCTTTGCAAGGGATTAGCGGCGGCATAGAAAACAGCAATTTTTTCATGACGACCGAGAAGGACGGTGTGGCCAGCACCCATGTGCTCACCCTGTTCGAGCGTTTGAGCCACGCACAACTCCCCTTTTACCTCGAACTTATGCGCCACTTGGCGGATAAAGGGGTCGCCGTACCGGCTCCAGTACCCAATGCCGAAGGGGCCATACTGCACACCGTTTGCGGCAAACCCGCTGCCGTTGTCAGCAAATTAGCGGGTAAAAGTCAGCTGGCACCCACCACGGTGCACTGCGCCGCTTTAGGCGAGACCTTGGCCAACATGCACCTCGCGGGACAAGACTACCCCAGCACGCAGCGCAACCTGCGCGGGCTGCCTTGGTGGAATGAAACGGTCCCCGCCATTACCCCCCACCTGTCAGATGCACAACGGGCGCTGCTTGCCCAAGAGCTGGCCTTTCAAAACCACTGCCAAGCGGAGGCGCTTTACCAAGCCTTGCCCAGCGGCCCCGTGCACGCCGACCTGTTTCGTGACAATGCCATGTTTGAAGGTGAGACCTTGACAGGCATTTTTGATTTTTATTTTGCAGGTAACGACTCTCTTTTATTTGACCTGTGCGTGTGTCTAAACGACTGGTGCATTGATCTCGCAACTGGCGTGTGGGAAGATGGTCGCGTGCAAGCCTTGTTGCAGGCCTACCAAGCCGTTCGCCCCTTAACCGCGGCGGAGCGCCAGATGCTTAACCCCATGTTGCGCGCCGCTGCCTTGCGTTTCTGGATCTCGCGGTTATGGGATTTTTACCTGCCGCGCGAAGCCAGTATGCTGACCCCTCATGACCCCACACACTTTGAACGCATCCTCACCCAACGGAGTCAACACGCGCTGAGCTTATGAAACTAAATATAGTGACCCCAAAAACAGGCGCTGAATGGGTGCGCGGTGGCGTACGCACTTTTTTCAAGCAGCCCCTGGCTTTGGGCGGCCTGTTCTTTTTATTCATGGGCGTTATCTCCGTGATCACCATGGTGCCCATGGTCGGCGGCGCACTCGCGCTTGCGGCCTTACCCGCCGCCACACTGGGACTCATGCAGGCCTCTGCGATGGCCGCAGCAGGGACATTCCCCATGCCAAAGGTCTTGTTCACCGCCTTCATACATGGGGCAGCCAAGCGCCAAGCCATGTTGCACCTAGGCGCGCTGTACACCGTGGCCTTTCTATTGGTTGTCGGACTTACGGTGTTGATCGACGGCGGACAGTTTGCAAAGGTTTACCTGTTCGGCGAGCCCGTGACCATGGAAATGATTGAGTCCGATGGTTTTTATACCGCGATGTGGGTGGGTACGCTGATGTACATCCCATTAGGCGCTATGTTCTGGCACGCCCCCGCCTTGGTTTTTTGGAACGACGTCTCACCCGCGAAAAGCCTGTTTTTCAGCATGGCGGCATGCTGGAAAAACAAGGGAGCCATGGTCGTCTACATGGGCTGCTGGTTTGTCCTGTTTGCGCTAGCGAGTCTGGTGATTGTCACCATCGCCTCGGCGCTCGCTGGCCCGCAGATGATCGGTGCCCTCGTCGCCCCACTGGGTATGGTGTTGGCCTCTATGTTTTTCGCTTCGATTTACGCCACCTACCGCGATAGCTTTGTCATCGAACACATCGTGGACACCACGGTATAAGCCCTCGCAACCAGCCCCAGCGGCGACCTATTCGACGACCGTGAGCTTGGCGACGCTAAGCGCCAGCCACTTGGTGCCATGCCGGGGAAAGTTCACTTGTGCCCGTGCATCGGCCCCCTGCCCCTCAATGGCAAGTACCTTGCCTTCACCAAATTTATTGTGAAAAACCGCCGTGCCCGCACGCAAGCCCGCCGCCGCATCACCGCGTGACGTCGGCTCGGGATCTTTCCCGCCAGAGGTGTCCCCGTGCCATGCAGGCGACCACGCGGGGGAAGCGACTTTGGCGTTTGACTGAAACCCGTTCCACCCCCCCTTGTGCGCGCCACCCGCTTGGTTATCAGAGAACTGTCCCCGCGGCGGCGACAGCCACTTGAGGGTTTCTTCAGGCAACTCATCAAAGAAACGGCTGCGAATGTTGTAGCGCGTTTGCCCATGCAACATGCGTGTTTGCGAGTGGGTCAGATACAGACGTTTGCGCGCGCGCGTGATGGCAACATACATCAGGCGACGCTCCTCCTCCAAGCCGTCAAAGTCGGCCAGCGCGCGCTCATTGGGGAACAACCCCTCTTCTAGTCCGGTAATGAAGACAACGTCAAATTCCAGCCCCTTGGAGGCATGAACCGTCATGAGCTGCACCGCGTCTTGGCCAGTAGACGCTTGGTTGTCGCCAGCCTCCAACGCGGCGTGGGTTAGAAAAGCCGCTAAAGGGGACAGTACCTCGCCCGTCTCCGCATCGGGCGCGGGCACCCCAACCCCATCCACCCCACCTGGCCGCTCGGTTGCCAAGGCCTCAAAAGGCAGGCTGTCATCCCAATCGCCAGACGCGGCGTCTTGCTCTGAGTCCAAGTCATGGCCCTTGTATGTGGCATTGAGCCCCGCATTGAGGGCTTGCAACTCTGCGTTAACGCGCACATCGTCTTCAGGCAAGGCAACTGCGTCACGCCCGAAGCCCTCTTGGCTAACAAAGCTCTCCGCCGCATTCACCAATTCACCCAAGTTCTCTACCCGGTCTTGCCCCTCACGCTCGCTCTCGTAATGGGTCACGAGTGTCGAATAGTCCAACACCATTTCGATAATGTCGCGCAAATTTTTACCCACTGACTGCTCGCGCATGACGTCAATTTTTGCCACAAAGGCGCGCAAGTTCACCCCGGCCTTACCCGACACCGCATCCACAGCATCGGACAAGGCACAACGGTGACTGGCTGCGGCATCCTGCAACTGCTCCACACTACGTGCACCAATCCCACGCGGCGGGAAGTTGACGACGCGCAAAAAACTGGTGTCGTCGCGTGGGTTCTCTATGAGCCGCAAATACGCCAAGGCGTTCTTAATTTCTGCCCGCTCGAAGAATCGCAAGCCACCGTAGACGCGATAAGGAATGCTGTTGTTAAATAAGCCAGTTTCTATCACCCGGCTTTGCGCGTTGCTGCGATACAAGATGGCAATTTCCTGACGTGACATGCCCTCACGCACCAGTTGCTTGATCTCATCCATCAACCAGTCGGCCTCGGCGTAGTCAGAGGGCGCCTCCATGGCCCGCACCAATTCACCTGCACCGGCCTCGGTACGCAGGTTTTTCCCCAGGCGGTGGCGGTTGTTGCTGATCAGAACGTTGGCCGTATCCAAAATATTGCTGCAACTGCGGTAGTTGTGCTCCAGCTTAATTTGGTGCTTTACGTCGAACTCGCGCACAAAATCCGCCATGTTGCCGACACGTGCGCCCCGAAATGCATAGATGCTTTGGTCGTCATCCCCGACCGCAAGCATGGCATTGTCACCACCCGCCAAGAGCTTTAACCACTCGTATTGCAAGCGATTGGTATCCTGAAACTCATCCACCAAGAGGTGACGGAAACGCCGCTGATAGTGCTCCCTCACCATGGCGTTGTCACGCAACAGCTCGTAGCTTCTCAGAATCAGTTCCCCGAAATCCACGACGCCTTCTCGCTGACACTGCTCCTCGTAGAGTTGGTAGAGTTCAACTTTTTGGCGTGTATCCGAATCCCGCACCTCCACATCGCCAGGCCGCAGACCGTCCTCTTTTGCACCTGCAATGAACCACACCAGCTCTTTCGGGGGAAATCGCTCACTGTCAATTTTGTATTGCTTGCACAGCCGTTTTATCGCCGAGAGCTGGTCTTGCGTGTCCAAAATCTGAAAAGTCGACGGTAGACCCACCAACTGGCAATGGGCACGCAGAAAGCGGTTGCACAACCCGTGAAACGTCCCTATCCACATCCCGCGTACGTTCACAGGCAACATGGCACTCAGGCGAGCCATCATCTCCTTGGCAGCCTTGTTGGTAAAAGTGACCGCAAGCACGCCGCCCGGGGTAATCTGTCCCGTCTGTAACAACCACGCAATACGGGTGGTTAAGACGCGGGTCTTGCCCGACCCCGCGCCCGCCAAGATGAGCGCATGCGCGCTCGGCAGGGTGACCGCTGCAGCCTGTTCCGGATTGAGCGCCTCCAATAATGGAGAAGTCAAGGGGCCGGCGGGCGCGGCAGAATCGGCGGAGTCGTGGGAAAGAGACATACCCCCATTGTAGAAACCTCTGGCGGGAAAAATTGCGCCGGCTAAACCGTTTCAATGACATGAAAATTCGGTAAAATCAGTCACCGGGCCCAAGTTTTTTGGCGTCCGGTTTTTTTTGGCCGGATAACAAACCAAGTGCTCACGTGCTGCAGCGCGTCGCCTAACCGCGATGGAACTGCATCGCCGACTAATCTCTTTAGAAACTTGGGAACCGCCATGGAAATTTTTGATTACGACAACGTCTTGTTGCTCCCCCGTAAGTGCCGCGTCGAGAGCCGCTCTGAGTGTGATGCGGGCGTGCAACTGGGTAAGCACACCTTCAAAATTCCCGTCGTACCCGCCAATATGAAGACCGTCGTTGACGAGCGCATCTGTGAGTGGATGGGTAAAAACGGCTACTTCTACGTCATGCACCGCTTTGACCTCGATAACGTGGCTTTTGTGCGAAGCATGCACGATAAAGGCGTTTTCTCCTCTATCTCTTTGGGCGTCAAAGCCCCTGACTACGCGACCGTCGACCAGCTAAAGCGCGAGGGACTCACGCCTGACTACGTCACGATTGACATTGCGCACGGCCACGCTGACAGCGTTCAAAAAATGATTGGCTACCTCAAAGAGCAGCTGCCAGACACCTTCGTGATTGCAGGCAACGTGGGAACACCCGAGGCCGTGATTGATCTAGAGAACTGGGGCGCCGATGCCACCAAGGTCGGCATTGGCCCCGGCAAGGTGTGCATCACCAAGCTCAAGACGGGCTTTGGCACGGGCGGCTGGCAGTTGTCTGCGCTCAAGTGGTGTGCCCGCGTTGCCACCAAGCCCATCATTGCCGATGGCGGAATTCGCGAGCATGGGGACGTCGCCAAGAGCATTCGCTTTGGCGCGTCTATGGTCATGATTGGCTCAATGCTCGCCGGTCACGAAGAGAGCCCCGGCGCCACCGTCGAGGTCGATGGCAAGTTATTTAAAGAGTACTACGGCTCGGCCAGCGACTTCAACAAAGGTGAGTACAAGCACGTAGAGGGCAAGCGCATTTTAGAGCCCGTCAAAGGGAAGCTCGCGGAAACCTTGATAGAAATGGAGCAAGATATTCAAAGCTCTATCTCCTACGCCGGCGGCACCAAGCTGCTGGACATTCGCCGCGTGAACTACGTGATCTTGGGTGGTGACAATGCGGGCGAGCATTTATTGATGTAACGCGGCTTCATTTCACCTTGGCGCTGACCTCACTCACCTCTTGTGCCGTCAGCCAGCGCCACTGGCCGGGCGCTAAGTCCGTCAGGGTCAAACGTCCGATTTGGCTGCGATGCAATGCCTCTACCCGGTTACTCACTGCTGCGATCATGCGCTTCACTTGGTGATACTTGCCTTGCGTCAAGGTCAAACTCAATTGGTGGGTGTCTCGTTGTGTCGCCGTGTGTGCGGCGACCGGCTTGGGATCATCGTCTAGCACCACGCCATCGATGAGCTTGGCGATCTGAGTGGCGTCGATTGGGTGCTTGGTGGTGACCTCATACACCTTGGGCACGTG
Organism: Methylobacillus sp.; assembly: GCA_018607835.1. Classification (GTDB taxonomy): domain Bacteria; phylum Pseudomonadota; class Gammaproteobacteria; order Burkholderiales; family Burkholderiaceae_C; genus RS62. Next base: position 61,385 of record JABBAS010000010.1, read on the forward strand.
GTGCCGTGGCGACGTCATGCGGTGTATGAACTTACCGTCATCGGACAAAATCAAGAGCCCTGTCGTATCTTGGTCCAAACGCCCCACCGCCTGCACACCCGCGGCCGCGCCGCCGCCGCGCTGGCGCAAAGGGCTGGGCAACAACGTATAAATGCTGGGATAAAGGCTAGGCTTTTGAGAGCACTCGGTACCTGCGGGCTTGTGCAACATGAGGTAGGCCTGCGCGTGATACACCCACGGCTCGCCTTGCACCGTGATCTGCAAATCGGTGGTGTCCACCCAACCATCGGGATCGGTCACCGGCGCGCCTTGATGCACCACCAGACCCTGCTGAATCAGCCCCAAGCAGACTCGACGCGTCCCAAAGCCCTGCGAGAAAAGAATATCTTGCCAACGTTTTTCAGTCATGTCCCTATTGTCGCTCGATAAATTTGGCGACCCCGGCTTCGACCGCAAACCAACGGCACAATAGAGGCCATGCTGAAACGCCTTTTACGCCGCTTACCCGCACGCGAAGACATACAAACCAACCGCTGGCTACGTTGGTTAGGGCCCGCGTTGGCGCACCCCCGCCTGTGGCATATGAGTCGTAAAGGGGTGGCTGCCGGATTGGCGCTGGGCTTGTTTTTTGGCTTATTGGTACCGATCGCCCAAATTCCATTGGCCGCGTCCGCTGCCGTCTTAATACGTGCCAACCTGCCTGTCGCAATTGGCAGCACCTTAGTCACCAACCCCGTGACCTTTGGGCCCGTCTATTACGGCGCTTACAAGTTGGGGTACTGGATGCTACACCGAGGTGAGCTGCCGGAGCAGGTCGCCGTCAGCCTAAGCCCCGGCACTCAAGATCCATCGCCAGACGATTTGATCGCCCAACGTATCAGCGCCCTCCACGCGCCAGCCGCCGAGGACACCGCGCATGACGGTATAGGTGGCTACTTGGCCTCTGTATGGACACGCATACAGTCTTTGGGCAAGCCCCTGATTTTAGGCCTAGGCGTGGTGGCAACCGCGACCGGACTGGCCGTGTACTTACTCACGACTTGGGTCTGGGCCGCCACCATCTGGATGAAGCGGCGCCGACGCACCTTGAACCGCCGGCGCGCTTAACTTAAATGAGTGGGACGCCCGTCTTGCTCTGAATCAACTCGCGGCTCACGCCGTCCGCCAGCGCGACCAGTTTCAAACCGTCGGGTGTCACATCCATCACGCCAAGGTCGGTGATGATGCGGTCAACGACACCCACGCCCGTCAATGGCAGCGTACACGCGGGCAGAATTTTCAAGTCTTCGGTACCGTCTTTCTTACGTGCCACATGCTCCATCAAAATGATGACGCGCTTGACGCCCGCCACCAAATCCATGGCGCCGCCCATGCCCTTGACCATCTTGCCAGGAATCATCCAGTTGGCTAAGTCACCGCTGGCACTGACCTGCATCGCGCCCAAAATACTCAGGTTTATTTTGCCGCCGCGAATCATGGCGAAGCTATCGTGGCTACCAAAAATACTGGTACCGGGTATCGTCGTCACGGTTTGCTTACCGGCATTAATAAGGTCTGCATCGACCGCGTCTTCAGTTGGGAAAGGGCCAATGCCGAGCATGCCGTTTTCTGACTGCAACCAGACCTCGATGTCGTCAGGTACATGGTTCGCCACTAGCGTGGGAATGCCAATACCCAAGTTCACATAAAACCCATCTTCCAACTCAGCGGCTGCACGGGCAGCCATTTGATCTTGTGTCCAACTCATATGATTTCTCCGAATGTTCTGACCCTTAGGCCTTTTCAGTAATCGTGCGGCGTTCGATACGCTTCTCGGGGCTTGCGTTCACCACAATTCGGTGGACGTAGATACCGGGTAGGTGCACCTCATCGGGCACCATGGCACCGACGTCAACCAGCTCCTCAACCTCGACCACACAAACGCGCCCAGCCATGGCTGCTGCCGGGTTGAAGTTGCGTGCCGTCAAGCGGAACTGCAAGTTGCCAGAGCGGTCAGCGCGCCACGCTTTGACCAAGGCCACGTCAGGCACCAAGGCGCGCTCCATCACATAGGCCTCGCCGTCGAACTCACGAATTTCTTTTCCTTCCGCCACCATGGTGCCCACACCCGTTTTGGTGAAGAACGCGGGGATGCCTGCCCCACCCGCGCGCAACTTTTCGGCCAATGTGCCTTGGGGTGTGAACTCAAGCTCGAGCTCACCCGCTAGATACTGGCGTTCAAACTCTTTGTTTTCGCCCACATAGCTAGAAATCATTTTTTTGATTTGGCGCGTCTCTAGCAACTTACCTAAGCCAAATCCGTCAACGCCAGCGTTGTTAGAAATAACAGACAGACCGGTGACACCGCTGTCGCGCAAGGCGTCGATGAGTGCCTCAGGGATACCGCACAAACCAAAACCACCAACGGCCAGGAGTTGGTTGTCGGCGACAACACCTTTTAGCGCCTCTACTGCGCTGGGAAATACCTTGTTCACACGCGAACTCCTTGAACGAAAGAGAAAAATACGACCCCATATTGTGAGGGGAAACGGTTTCTAGAATATTACCGCGTTACGACCTCGGGTTTGATGCAAGGCCTCACCTTCAGGCCATTGGTAAGGTACGAGACATCAGCGACCGCACCATGGCGGTTTCCCGCGCAAAACGCCTCGGATCTTTGGCATACTGTTTTAAAAACCTTAACCGCTGATATTGGAGCCTCCGTGTCTCAGACCACTGCCCGCTACCCCGTACCTGACCTGAATACCCTGCCCGAAGATCTGAAATCAAAAATTTTGGAAGTCCAAGAAAAGGCCGGGTTTATTCCCAACGTCTTCTTGGGGTTGGCGAGACGCCCCGCGGAGTGGCGCGCCTTTTTTGCGTACCACGATGCACTGATGCTCAAAGAAGGCGGCAACCTGAGTAAGGGGGACCGCGAGATGATCGTCACCACCACCAGCGCGGCGAATGCCTGTCTTTACTGTGTGGTTGCCCACGGTGCGATTTTGCGCATTTATGAAAAAAAACCCTTGGTTGCAGACCAAGTCGCGGTGAACTACCGCAAGGCCGACATCACGCCAAAACAAATGGCCATGCTCGACTTCGCAATGAAGGTCTGCAACGCCTCTCACACGGTGGAAGATGCCGACTTCGAAGCGCTGTACGCGCACGGCATGGATGACGAAGACGCTTGGGACATCACCTCGATCACCGCCTTTTTTGGGCTTTCCAACCGCATCGCCAGCGTGACGGGGATGATGCCCAACGACGAGTTTTACCTCATGGGCCGAGTGCCCAAACAAAAATCCAGTTAACAGCGGCGCATGCCCCAGATGGTTGCGCTCAGCTCACGATCGCGCGTAACCAATCTGGCAGCGCGGCAGATTTTTGCGCGGGGAAATCAATCCAAACGGTGGTCGCGCCGCCAGTGGAGTAAATCACGCCTGGCTCGTCAACCAACTCCAAGGTGCACCAGGTGTCGAAACTGCTGCGCCCCGCATCACTGACAAACAACTTACCCAGCACCTCGCTGGGGTAGGTCAGCTGCTTGTGAAAGCTGCAAAACGCATTCACGATCACAGGCCCCTCCCCGCTGGCATCAGGCGGGCAACCGATGCTCCGCATCCACTCAATACGCATGTGCTCCAGATAGCGGAAGTAAACCGTATTGTTTACATGCCCCATGGCATCCATATCACCCCAGCGAACGGGGAAACGCAGGTCAAACACCCACTTTTTTGTCTCAGGTAAATTCAATCGCATCTTTGATATTCCACATAAAAGACTGTTTTTATAGCGCTGGTCTCGCACTTGGGGGCCGCTGATGGGCCACAAACTACGCGACGCAACAAGCGCCTATAGGCGGTCTGCCCTCTCGGCATAGGCTCAGTCTATCGACGAAACCAGCAGCGGCAGGTACGCAAGCGCGACATCGCGACGCGGCCTTCCGGCTTAGCGGCTTAACGGCTTAACGGCTCTTACGCCGACCCGAGGTTTACATCCCTGATTACGGGCTAGGCCATCCCTTTCTTTGACAATCAATATTAAATACCATAATAGTACTATTTAATAAATAAATTACCATTTAAATAGCTATTTATAGTTATTCAAAAAGGTATTATTCGAACGGAGCAGGTTCAATTTCACACACGTGCTGCCCGTGTGTATCGGCATACAAGCAAAACAAACATTTAGGAGACACCATATGAACAAAAGACACATCGGGGCCTTAGTCGCTCTCTGTCTGAGTAGCTTCTCGGCCAGTGCCCAGTCCATTGACGAAACAGTCAACAGCGTGTTCGCAAGCGCTACGGGCTGGTTCGTTAGCCTCATTTTCAGCCCCATCCCCGGCACTTCGTTTCCCTGGATTGTTGCTTGGCTGGTGATCGCGGCCTTTATTTTCACGATTTACTTTGGTTTCGTGCAGCTCCACGGCTTTAAGCACGCCACCCAATTGGTGCGCGGGCAATACTCCGACCCCAACGACGTTGGCGAGGTCAGCCACTTTCAGGCACTCGCCACCGCCTTATCCGGCACGGTAGGCTTGGGCAATATTGCTGGCGTTGCCGTTGCGCTGAGCATCGGTGGGCCTGGCGCCACATTCTGGATGGTCTTGGCCGGCCTGCTCGGGATGGCCACCAAATTTACGGAGTGCACGTTAGGCGTGAAATACCGAAACGAACACCCCGACGGCACCGTCTCTGGCGGCCCCATGTATTACATCTCCAAAGGGTTTGCTGAGCGTGGCATACCCGCCGGTAAGTTCATGGCGGTTCTGTTCTCTATCTTCTGCGTTTTAGGTGCACTGGGTGGCGGCAACATGTTCCAAGCCAACCAAGCCCACGCACAAATTGTGAATGTCTTTGGCGACTTCCCCGGTTGGATTACTGGCCTTGTTTTTGCGGGCCTAGTCTTCGCAGTGATCGTTGGTGGCTTGAAGTCCATTGCAAAAGTCACCGAGAAGATCGTTCCCTTCATGGGCACCATGTACGTGGCTGCGGCCCTCGTTATTTTGGCGATGAACGCAGACAAACTTGGTTGGGCGTTTAGCGAAATTTTCACCGGTGCGTTTACGGGTGCAGGTGTTGCTGGCGGTATGGTCGGCGCCTTGATTCAAGGCTTCAAACGCGCGGCCTTCTCCAACGAGGCCGGCGTCGGCTCGGCTGCGATTGCCCACGCGGCCGTGCGAACCAAAGAGCCCATCACCGAGGGAATGGTCTCCTTACTGGAACCATTTATCGATACCGTCGTGATCTGTACGATGACCGCCCTGGTGATCATCATCACCGGTCAACTCATCAGCGACCCCACCACCGGCATGTATTTGCTGAACGAAGGTGCGACGTCGATTCAAACCATCGACGGTAACAACGGCGTTGCGCTAACCTCTGCAGCGTTCTCATCGTCTTTCGGCTGGTTTAAGTACGTCTTGGCGCTTGCGGTCATTTTGTTTGCGTTCTCAACCATGATCAGCTGGTCCTACTACGGCCTGAAGGCCTGGACCTTCCTGCTCGGCGAGAGCGCGAGGACCGAATTGGTTTTCAAGCTGATGTTCTGTGTCTTCATCGTGATCGGCGCCGCAGCGAGCTTGGGCCCGGTCATCGACTTCTCCGATGCGGCCATTTTTGCGATGGCGGTCGTCAACATCGCCGCGCTGTACTGCCTGATGCCCATCGTCAAGCGTGAGCTGGAGAGCTACATGAGCCGACTGAAGTCTGGAGAGATTAAAAAAGTGGGTGGCTAAACCCCCAGCATGCTCAAAGCGCCTAGTCGAACACCATCGGCTAGGCGCTTTTTTGCGTCAACAGCACAGCCCACTACAATATTACGCAGCGGAGCCTCCTGCGCCTGCGGTACTATTTAGAACCATTTCTCATCTCGTTGGACCCCATTCATGAGCAGCTACAACACACGCCAATCAACCCATGCCGCGCTATTAGAGGCCCATGGTCCACGCGAGTCCATGGACTACGACGTGGTCGTGGTCGGTGGTGGTCCCGCTGGGCTCTCAACCGCCATCCGCCTGAAGCAATTGGCCAGCGAACAGGGAGCGGAGCTGAATGTGGTGGTGCTCGAAAAAGGTTCGGAACCGGGGGCACACATATTGAGCGGTGCGGTCATGGACCCACGGGCTCTGAACGAGCTGCTGCCTAATTGGAAAGACCTAGGGGCGCCGCTGAATCAGCCCGTGACCGGTGACGACGTGTTGTTCCTGAGCGCGACAGGCGCCAAGCGCACGCCTGACGCACTGGTGCCCGACTGCTTCCATAACAAGGGTAACTACATCGTCAGCCTCGGCGCCGTCACTAAGTGGCTAGGCGAGCAAGCGGAGGCTTTGGGTGTCGAAATATTTCCTGGCTTTAGTGCCGCAGAGGTGCTGTACGACGACCAGGGAGCCGTCACCGGGGTGGCAACGGGCCACATGGGCGTGGGTAAAGACGGTGAGCCCACGGGCGATTTTCAGTTGGGTATGGCCCTGCTGGGTAAGTACACGGTGTTTGCCGAAGGGGCGCGTGGGCACTTGGGTAAAGAGCTCATCGCACGCTACCAACTGGACGCAGGCAAAGACCCGCAAAGCTACGCCCTTGGTGTGAAAGAGCTCTGGGAAATCGCACCCGATAAGGCGGACCCCGGTCGTGTGATTCACACCGCCGGTTGGCCTATGGACAGTGAAACCTACGGCGGTGGTTTTTTGTACCACCTGCCTGACAACCAGGTGACCTTGGGCTTTGTCACTGGATTGGACTACAAGAACCCATGGCTCTCACCCTTTGAGGAGATGCAGCGCTGGAAGACCCACCCGTCGATTGCGCCCCTTTTGGCAGGCGGCAAGCGACTTGGCTACGGCGCACGCGCGATTACGGCGGGCGGCTTGCTGTCCCTACCGAAAACCGTGTTCCCCGGCGGCGCATTGGTTGGCTGCGATGCGGGCTATCTGAATGCGAGCCGCATCAAGGGGAGTCATGCTGCGATCAAGTCGGGCATGCTCTGTGCAGAGGCCGCGTTTGAGGCCGTTCAAGCGGGACGCCAGCAAGATGAACTCAGCGCCTACCCCGTCGCATTTGAGGCCAGCTGGTTGTACCAAGAATTGAATGCAGCACGCAACTTCAAGCAGTGGTTTAAGAAGGGCAATACCGTTGGCTCGTTGATGACGGGAATCGAGCAGTGGTTGCTACCCAAGCTGGGCTTTAAATCGCCCCCATGGACCATACACCGCTCAGTGGCCGACCACACCACGTTGCGTCCTGCTGCAGAGTGCCCCAAAATTGACTATCCCAAACCCGATGGCGTCCTCACCTTTGACCGCTTAAGTAGCGTGTTCATCAGCAACACCAACCACGAAGAAAACCAACCTGCCCACCTCACACTGCGCGATAACGACGTCCCGGTTACGCTCAACTTGGCAACCTATAGCGGTCCCGAAAGCCGCTACTGCCCCGCGGGTGTGTATGAGTTTGTGCCTAACGAATCGGGTGGGGAACGGCTGCAAATCAACGCTCAAAATTGCATACACTGCAAAACCTGCGACATCAAAGACCCCTCTCAAAATATCGTGTGGGTGACCCCAGAGGGTGGCGGTGGTCCGAACTACGCCGGGATGTAGGGTCACTCTGGGTTTCTAAAAAACAGGCTCTACAGCTATACTAGAGCCCTGCCAGGAGAGAGCCGCTAGCGACGCTAGCGGCCGCCGAAGGCGCAAGGCAACGGATCGCCGTAGCCCGAACGCTCAGGTACCCAGGACTGGCAACACGTCGTTGTTCAATGCCTTTGAACAACACGTTTCCCTGATGGAGAGAGGCCCACCACTGAGTGGGTCCACCGAAGGAGCAAACGCACAACACGTGCGTGAATCTCTCAGGTAGAGCGGACACAGGGCAGACAGTTTGGTGCATGGCACACACGTGTGTGAGCGATGCGATTAACAATGCTGCGCTTCCCTAGGACACCGTGCCCGAGGTCTGAGCCGCTTTCTGGACTGAGATGACTGATACCGCCTCCGGTGCGCCTTTGCACACCACCCCACTCAATGACTTGCACATCGCACGCGGCGCGCGCATGGTGCCATTTGCGGGCTACAGCATGCCCGTTCAATTCCCACTCGGCGTTCTCGGTGAACATCTGCACACCCGCGCCCAAGCCGGTTTATTCGACGTCTCACACATGGGGCAATTGCGCTTGGTTGGCCCACAGGCAGCGGCGGCGTTTGAGACACTGATGCCGGTAGACGTCGTTGACTTGCCAGTCGGCAAACAGCGCTACGGTCTCTTGCTCAATGCGGCAGGCGGCATCCTAGATGACCTGATGTTCGTGAACCGCGGTGATGATATTTTCGTTATTGTGAATGGTGCCTGTAAAGCAAATGACATCGCCCACATCACGGCGCAAATAGGTCAGCAATGTGCCGTCATCCCCATGCCAGAACAGGCCCTGCTGGCACTCCAAGGACCGGCGGCGGCGGCTGTCATCGGCGCCCTAGATGCCCGCGCTTTATCTCTGGTGTTCATGACGGGCGCCGCCCTCACATTAGGCGGTATCGCGTGCTACGTCACACGCAGTGGCTACACGGGCGAAGATGGCTTTGAAATTTCTGTTGCCGCGCAAGATGCCACGGCATTAGCAACCCTTTTACTCGGCGATGCACGCGTGCAACCCATCGGTTTGGGCGCGCGCAACTCGCTGCGCCTAGAGGCGGGACTGTGCCTTTATGGCAACGACATTGACACCACAACCACACCCGTTGAAGCCGGATTGAACTGGGCGATACAAAAAATACGCCGAACCGGCGGTTCTCGGGCGGGCGGCTTTTTGGGCGCCGATACGGTTTTATCGCAACTGGATGACCCCGCAACGCTCACCCGACGTCGCGTCGGATTAGTCGCCACTGAGCGGATACCCGTGAGAGACCACACCGAACTGCAAAATAGCGCTGGCGAGCGCATCGGCGTTGTCACCAGCGGACTCTTGGCGCCCAGTGTGAACCAAGCCATTGCCATGGGCTATGTCGCCCCCGCTTATGCCCATGTGGGTGATACCGTGATCGCGATTGTGCGTGGGCGCGCGGTTCCCATGACGGTGACAGCCATGCCGTTTACACCCGCACGCTACGTTCGATAATTCCCCCCCCACATTTCAAACACTTTCTCAAGGAGCTCACATGATCAAATACACAGAAGACCACGAATGGATTAGCGTCGACGGCGATATCGCAACCGTTGGCATCACGGTGCACGCACAAGACGCGCTGGGTGATGTGGTGTTCGTCGAGCTTCCCGAAGTGGGTCGCAGCTTTACGCAGAAGGAAACGGCCGGCGTGGTCGAGTCTGTCAAGGCGGCGGCGGATGTGTACATGCCCATCAGTGGGGAGGTCACCGAAGTCAACGAGGCACTGCGTGACGACCCCTCACTGGCCAACAGCGATCCGCTGGGAAGCGGCTGGTTCTTCAAGGTCAAGCTCAGTGACGCCAGTCAAATAGACCCGCTAATGGACGAAACGGCCTACAGCGCCTTCGCGCAGTAAGCCCTTTCTCGCGGCACAACCAGCGCCCCGCCCCCTCATTCACAACCTCAAACCACGACCACACTATGGCCTTGCAAGATCTTGAAAATAACGGCGGCTTCGAACAGCGCCACACCGGACCCAACGCAGAACAAGAAGCCCTGATGCTCAGTAAAGTTGGGGCGGCCTCGCGGGCGGCGTTGCTCGCCGAAATCGTGCCCGAAACCATCGCACGCACAACCCCCATGGACCTGCCACCCGCGGTCGACGAGGCACAGGCCTTAGCGCAGCTACAAGCCATCGCGAGCAAAAACCAGGTGCTCAAGTCATGGATTGGCCAAGGCTACTACGGTACCCACACGCCAGGGGTCATCCTGCGCAATATCTTAGAAAACCCTGCTTGGTACACCGCCTACACGCCCTACCAAGCCGAGATTTCGCAGGGCCGCATGGAGGCGTTGGTCAACTTTCAAACAATGGTTTGTGACTTAACCGGCATGCCCATCTCGAATGCCTCCATGTTGGACGAGGCCACAGCCGCCGCAGAGGCCATGACCTTGGCTAAACGTGTCGCCAAGGCAAAAGGCCATGTCATGGTGGTGTCTGGGGATTGCCACCCTCAAACCATAGAGGTGGTGCGAACACGCGCCGAGCCGCTGGGCATCGAATTGGTCGTGACCACCACGCCAGCCGAGTGGGCCCTCGCTATTGCTCGTGACGACTACTTCGCCGTTTTGGCGCAGTACCCCACCACCTATGGCCGTATTGACGATCTCGGTGCCGACGTTGCTCAGATCAGTGCCCGCGATGCCGTGTTTATTGTGGCCGCAGACCTATTGGCGCTGACCTTGCTTAAACCACCAGGGGAAGTGGGCGCCGACATCGTGGTGGGCACAACCCAGCGCTTTGGTATGCCGCTATGCAATGGGGGCCCACACGCCGCTTTCATGGCCTGTCGCGATGCCTTCAAGCGGTCGTTGCCTGGTCGCTTGGTTGGTGTCAGCGTCGATGTCCACGGCACGCCCGCCTATCGCTTGGCGTTGCAAACCCGTGAGCAACACATACGTCGAGAGAAGGCCACATCCAATATTTGCACCGCGCAGGTGCTGCCTGCCGTCGTCGCCAGTATGTACGGGGTTTACCACGGCCCGCAAGGACTGACGCGCATCGCACAGCGTGTCGCAACCTACACGGCGATTTTGGCCAAAGGTTTGACCTCACTGGGCTTACACGCGGTCAACGCCTCCGCTTTCGACACCCTCACCTACAGCGTGCCCGCACAAGCGGATGCGCTCGTGGGGAAAGCCGTTCAGGCCGGGGGGAATATCCGTCGCGTAGACCAAGACACCGTTTGCATCGCGCTGGACGAAACCACCACCCGTGCTGATCTAGAGGCGCTCTGGCGCATCTTTGGTGCGTCGCCTGACAACCTGCCCAGCGTCGAGGCGTTAGCCGACGGTATCGATACGCTGATACCGACGGCGCTGCGTCGGACCAGCGGCTTTATGGCGCACCCGATCTTCAACAGCCACTTCAGCGAGACCAGCATGTTGCGCTACATACGCGCCCTTAGCGACAAAGACTTGGCGCTAGACCGCACCATGATCCCGCTGGGGAGTTGCACCATGAAGCTCAATGCAACCAGCGAGATGATTCCCGTCACCTGGCCCGCATTTGCCAACATTCACCCCTTTGCACCAGCAGAACAACGCGCTGGCTACACGCTGCTCGACCAACAATTGCGCGACTGGCTGTGTGAGGCAACCGGCTATGCCGCCATCAGCTTGCAACCGAATGCGGGCAGTCAAGGCGAGTACGCGGGTCTGCTCGCCATCAAGGCTTACCACCAAGCCCAGGGGGACACACAACGCACGGTCTGCCTGATCCCCGCCAGCGCACACGGCACCAACCCCGCAAGCGCCCAAATGGTGGGCATGCAAGTGGTAGTGGTCGCTTGTGATGCCGCCGGTAACGTGGATATGGCAGACCTGGCGGCGAAATGCGACGCGCATAGCGCACGCATCGCCGCCATGATGATCACCTACCCCAGCACACACGGCGTATTTGAGACGCAAGTCACCGACCTCTGCGCGTTGGTCCACCAACATGGTGGACGCGTGTATGTGGACGGCGCCAATCTGAATGCACTGGTTGGGGTCGCCGCGCCTGGTCACTTTGGCGGTGACGTGAGCCACCTCAACCTGCACAAGACCTTTTGCATTCCCCATGGCGGGGGTGGGCCAGGTGTGGGACCCGTGTGTGTCGTGGAAGACCTCGCGCCCTACCTGCCCGGTCACGTCACGGGCGGACTCCCAGTCACCGGTGGCGATGCAGCGGTCGGTGCGGTCAGTGCGGCGCCTTTGGGTAACGCGGCCGTCTTACCTATTAGCTGGATGTACTGCCGCATGATGGGTGCCGCCGCCTTGAAGCGTGCGACAGAGGTCGCCATCCTCAATGCGAACTACATTAGCGTGTCACTGCGCGACCACTTTCCAACGCTGTATGCCAGCGCCTCGGGCCGCGTGGCGCACGAATGTATTTTGGATTTACGCCACTTTAAGGAAACCACGGGCATACAGGCCGAAGACGTGGCGAAACGCCTCATTGACTATGGCTTCCATGCCCCCACCTTGTCGTTCCCAGTGCCCAACACGTTGATGGTCGAGCCCACCGAGAGCGAAGGGTTGCGCGAACTGGACCGTTTCATAGACGCGATGAAGGCGATACGCCACGAAATTGCGCAGGTAGAAAATGGCGCTTGGCCCAAAGACGACAACCCGCTGGTGAATGCACCCCATACCGCAGCGCATTTGCTCAACGAAGACTGGACGCATCCGTACTCGCGTGCCTGCGCGGCCTACCCCGTGGCCACACTCAAGCACAACAAATACTGGGTGCCCATCGGTCGTGTGGACAACGTCTATGGGGACCGCAACTTGTTTTGTAGTTGCGTGCCCCTCAGTGCGTACACGAGTGAGGCAGAGGTTCCCGCAGCCTAATAGGGCCACGAGACCGTGTAAGCTTGCGACATGTCCGATCACACAACGCCAACGCCTGACCTAGCTACCGCCACTCGCCAACAATTTGCCAGCGATAACTACGCCGGTATGTGCCCCGAGGCGGCGCACTGGTTTCACACAGCGAATGCGAGCGGGCATGCCCCAGCCTATGGCGACGACGACTGGACCAAGCGTGTCTCCGACCGTTTGCGAGAAACCTTTGAGACGGACTGCGACGTCTACTTCGTGTTCAACGGCACCGCAGCCAACTCCTTGGCATTGGCCAGTTTGTGCCAAAGCTATCACTCGGTTATTTGTACGCCCGTCGCCCACATTGAGACCGATGAATGTGGCGGTCCTGAATTTTTCTCAAACGGCTCCAAGTTACTGGTCGCCGACGCGGGGGGAGAGGCGGCCGCCCATGGCAAGCTAACCGCACAGGCGGTTGAGACCATGGTCCTCAAGCGCAGTGACCTGCACTACCCCAAGCCAAAGGTGGTCTCGCTCACCCAAGCGACGGAGCTTGGCACGGTGTACAGCGTGGATGAGGTCAAGGCCGTTACGGCAATGGCACAAACGCACCAACTAAAGGTCCATATGGACGGTGCGCGGTTTGCCAATGCCGTCGCGTCCTTAGACTGCCACCCCGCAGACATCACCTGGCGCGCGGGCGTCGATGTGCTGTGTTTCGGTGGTACAAAAAACGGTTTACCTGTCGGCGAGGCGGTGGTGTTCTTTGATCGCGCTTTAAGTGAAGATTTTTCCTACCGCGTAAAACAAGCGGGTCAGCTGGCGAGCAAAATGCGGTTCATTTCTGCCCCTTGGCTAGGCATGCTTGAGAGCAATCTTTGGCTGCAAAACGCAGGTCATGCCAACGCAATGGCACAGCGGCTGCGCGCACACTTGGCCAAGATTCCTGGCCTGAGTTTACTGGTGCCAACACAAGCCAACGCCGTGTTCGCGCAATTGCCGCAAACCGTCATTTCACGGCTTCAGGCGCAGGGGTGGCGCTTCTATGAATTTATTGCAGGCGGCGGCTGTCGCTTCATGTGTGCATGGGATACCACCGAGGCATCGGTAGATGCTTTTGCCGCCGCCATCGCGTCGGCGATGAAAGACGCCTAAGCCGTGTCAACGGCCTCCCCCACCATGCGCGTCTTGGCGATTATTCCGCCGATGACGCAACTCAATACGCCCTACCCGTCCACAGCCTACCTCACAGGATTCCTGCGTGGGCGTGGCGTCGAGACGCAACAAGTTGACTTGGCGCTGGCATTGGTGTGTCAGTTATTTACGGCAGCGGGTCTGCGCGACATACAGCGAGAGGCCCTGACGCAGCCAGAGGCCGAACGCTCGGCCAGTGTGCATGCATTTCTAGACCAGTTCGATGCGCACTGCGGCGTGATCGAGCCAGTCATCCGCTTTTTACAAGGTCAAGATGCCACGCTAGCCCACCGCATCGCCCACCGCGGACTGCTACCAGAAGGGCCTCGCTTTGCATCGCTTGACGTGTATGTGGACGACGAGGGTGGCGACCCATTGGGCTGGGCATTTGGTGCGTTAGGGGTACAAGATCGCGCCCGTCATATTGCCGCGTTGTACCTCAACGATCTCGCAGATGTGCTGCGCGACGCCGTTGACGCCCGCTTTGAGTTTGTACGCTACGCTGAGTCACTCGCAGGCAGTCAGCCTAGCTTTGAACCGCTAGCAAACGCCTTGGCCGCGCCCAACACGCTGATTGATGACTACCTCCACGCCCTCACGTGTGCGGCCATCGCCGAACACAACCCCAGCCTGGTCTTGCTGTCTACCCCATTCCCCGGGTCGGTCTATGCCGCACTTCGGATTGCGCAGACCATCAAGCAAATCGCTCCCAACACCCGCATCTGCCTAGGCGGCGGCTACGTCAATACCGAGCTACGGGAACTCAAAGAGCCGCGCCTCTTTGACTACGTTGACTTCATTACGCTGGACGCGGGCGAGCGCCCGTTACTGAGCCTGATTGAGCACCTCAACGGCAAGCGCAGCGCGCAGCGCTTGGTACGCACCTTCACACGCAATGCGCAAAACGAGGTGGTGTACACCAACTGGCAGGAGCCGGACATTCCTTTTGAGGAGGTGGGCACGCCCACGTGGGACGGCTTACCGCTGGGAAAGTACCTCAGCCTGCTGGACATGCTCAACCCCATGAACCGATTGTGGAGTGACGGGCGTTGGAATAAGCTCACCATCGCGCACGGGTGTTACTGGAAAAAATGCAGTTTTTGCGATGTCAGCTTGGACTACATCAGTCGCTACGAAACCGCCAGTGCCACTGTGTTGGTCGACCGGATAGAGGCCATCGTTGCGGAGACGGGGCAGACAGGTTTTCACTTTGTCGATGAGGCGGCGCCACCGAAAGCACTGAAGGCGCTCGCCGAAGAGTTATTACGGCGCAACGTGCACATCTCGTGGTGGGGCAACATTCGATTTGAAAAAACATTCACCCCCGAACTCGCCGATCTATTGGCGCAGAGCGGTTGCATTGCTGTCTCCGGCGGCCTAGAGGTTGCCAGCGACCGCCTGCTCAAGCTCATGAAGAAAGGCGTTAGCGTTGACCAAGTCGCGCGCGTCACACGCGGTTTTACCGATGCGGGTATTTTGGTACACGCCTACCTCATGTACGGCTTTCCAACACAAACCGTTGAAGACACGGTGGACGCGCTGGAGTACGTGCGCCAATTGTTCGAGAACGGCTGTATTCAAAGTGGCTTCTTCCATCGATTTGCCTGCACGGTGCACTCCCCAGTTGGGCGAGACCCCAGCGCCTACGGGGTCAAGCTACAGGACCTGCCAACAATCACTTTCGCAAAAAACGATGTGGGTTTCTACGATCCAACAGGTACCGATCACGATTTACTTGGCGAAGCCTTGCGCAAAGCGATATACAACTTCATGCACGGTATTGGGACGGAGGCTGATGTACGGAGTTGGTTTCAGGGCGTAGACCCCGACGGCCGCTACAGCAAGCCGCGTATCAAGCGTGATGCGATTGCCAAGGCACTCGCTACGGGCTAGTCTCTTCAGGGTGCCAAACCATGGCATCCATTGCCAAGGCATCCAGGTAAACCGCACGCGTTAACACCTGCATCGCCTCATCGGACGCGACAGACCCAAGCGCAAAAAATAACGGCAAAAAATGCTCGGTCTGTGGATGTGCCTCGTGGACATGTGGTGCATCAAACTCAAACGCCGTTAGCGCCGACACATCGTGCGCGCTGAGGCGCGCCAACACCCAATCCGCGAAAACACGCACGTACGCTGTAGAAACAACTGCGCCCCGCCCCGCCACATGACTCAGGTTGTGGGTCATGCTCCCGCTCCCCAAAAGCATGACACCCTGCGCACGCAATGGCGCCAAGGCGCGTCCGAGATCTAATAAGAACGAGGGCGTGGCATCCAACGGCAGTGAGAGTTGAAGCATGGGCACCTGTGCGTCAGGCCACAGGTGCATCATCGGCACCCATGCGCCGTGGTCAAAGGGCCTGTGCGTATTCACCTCGGCCTGAAAACCGTGCGACGCCAGTAACTCGTGCACCGAGTGGGCGACAGCGGGAGCGCCGGGAGCGGGGTAATTGAGGTCGTAAAGGGCTGGTGGAAAACCACCAAAATCGTGCCACGTCTCTGGACGCGCCGCGCCCATGATTTCCAAGCCCTGGGTTTGCCAGTGGGGTGACATCACGAGCACCGCCGACGGTGTGTCACCCCGAGCATCTTGTTGGGCGGCCCAAGCGCGTAACGCGGCACCTGCCTCTCCCGGCGCTAAGGCGTAGGTGGGCGAACCGTGAGAGATGAACGCGGCGGGTTGGCCCATCAACTACTTTGGCGCAATTAACGCCCCGCGATGTCGGGCGTGTCCACACGCACGTCTGCGCACTGTGCACGATGGGCTAAGACCTGCTCCATGACCACCAAGGCCAACATGGCCTCGGCAATTGGCGTCGCACGAATACCCACGCACGGGTCATGACGACCTTTGGTAATGACCTCGGTCGCCGCACCACTGGCATCAATGGTATCGCGCGGCACGAGGATAGAGCTGGTCGGCTTGATCGCGATGCGGACCTCCAAGTCTTGACCCGTGCTGATACCGCCCAGAACGCCGCCGGCATTGTTGCCCACAAATCCGTCGGGACGCAGGCTATCGCCATGTGTACTGCCGCGCTGAGCCACGCTATCGAAGCCCGCGCCTATCTCTACGCCCTTGACGGCGTTGATACCCATCATGGCGTAAGCGATGTCTGCATCGAGTTTGTCGAAAAGCGGCTGTCCCAAACCCACGGGCATGCCTGTCGCTGTGATGCGCAAAGACGCACCACACGAGTCGCCCGATTTACGTAACTCGGATAAGTAGTCTTCCAGAAAAGTGGTGTCTGCGACGGGCGCGAAAAATGGGTTTTGAGAGACGTATGACCAATCTTCAAAACCAATTTTTTGATCGCCAATTTGCGTCATGCAGCCCTGAAAGGCAACGCCCAATTTAGAGGACAACCATTTTTTGGCCACCGCACCCGCAGCCACCATTGGCGCCGTTAGTCTGGCAGACGAGCGACCGCCGCCGCGTGGGTCGCGTGAGCCGTATTTATGCCAGTAGGTGTAATCGGCATGACCTGGACGAAACGTCTGCTCGATATCGCCGTAATCTTTGGAACGTTGATCGGTATTGCGTATCAGCAAGGCGATGGGAGTGCCCGTCGTGAGCCCCTGATACACGCCGGATAAGATCTCGACCTGGTCGGGCTCATTGCGCTGAGTCACAAACTTAGAGGTGCCAGGTCGGCGCCTGTCCAGATCCGGCTGGATATCCGACGCACTCAAGGGCAAGCCGGGTGGGCAACCATCGATCACGCAACCGATCGCTGGGCCATGGGATTCACCAAAGTTGGTGACCGCAAATAAGTGTCCGAATGTATTTCCGCTCATACCGATATTATCGATCAAGCAGTGGCTGTTTCAAAGCCAAGCCCCCCAGAATCAGCTAGGCGGCACCCTCTGACGTATCCTCTGGCCAGTCACGGATATAGGCTTTTAGCATCTTATTTTCAAAGTTTTGGCTGTCCACTACCGCCTTAGCGACGTCATACAGGCTGATGACCCCCATAAGCATCTTCGCATCCATGACCGGCATATAGCGTGCGTGGCGATCCAACATCATGCGTCTGACCTCGTCGAGGTCGGTTTCGACCGTACACGTCAGCGGTGCATCGTCCATGGCATTGCGCACGATAGACGAGCCCAATGTGCCGCCGTTGGCCACAATGCGTGCAATCACTTCGCGAAAGGTCAACATGCCCACCAGATCACCGTGTGACATGACCACCAGTGAGCCAATGTCCTTGTCGGCCATCAAGTCGACGGCGGACTTCAACTCGTCATCTGGGCCAGCGGTGTAAAGGATAGTCCCCTTGACGCGCAAAATGTCGCTTACTTTCATGATCCATCTCCTCGGTTGTTCTGGGTTTGCGACGGTGCTCAGCGCAATATAGCCCAAGGGTAGTCCACAACGCGGGCACTTTGGCTAGACAGGAACGTTTAAAGTTTAGGGCATTACCCTGATGTCCAGCGCACTGCCCCGTTAAAGCAATGCGGTTAAGCTTGCGGACGCATGCGTTTTTTCTTTTCCCAAATGGAGATTCCTTATGTCTGGCTACTCAGACCCTGGCTTTGATACCCTGAGCCTGCACGCCGGGGCAGCACCCGATCCAACGACCGGTGCGCGCGCCGTTCCCATTCACCTCAGCACCTCATTCGTTTTTGAGTCAAGCGACCATGCCGCCTCGTTGTTCAACCTAGAACGCGCCGGCCATGTCTACAGTCGCATCAGCAACCCGACCAATGCGGTCCTGGAACAGCGCGTCTCTGCCTTGGAAGGCGGCGTCGGCGCCCTCTCCACCGCGAGTGGCCAAGCCGCGTTGCATTTGGCGATCGCGACGCTCATGGACGCGGGCTCACACATCGTCGCCAGTAGCGCGTTGTACGGCGGTTCGCACAACCTACTGCACTACACCTTAAGCCGCTTTGGCATCTCCACCACCTTCGTACCACCGGGAGACGTGGACGCTTGGCGGGCCGCAGTGCAGCCGAACACCAAGCTGTTTTTCGGCGAAACCGTCGGTAACCCTGGGCTCGATGTATTGGACATCCCAACCATCTCTCAACTCGCGCATGACCATGGCGTTCCGCTCATGGTGGACGCCACACTCACCCCACCCTGGCTACTCAAGCCGCTGGACCACGGGGCCGACTTGGTCATGCACTCCGCAACCAAGTTTTTAAGCGGTCATGGCACGGTCATTGGCGGTGTCTTGGTTGACGGCGGGGCGTTCGACTGGTCAGCCAGCCCCAAATTTGCCAACTTAAGCGAGGCCTATGACGGCTTCCATGACATGGTTTTCAGTGACGAGGCCACGGTCGGCGCGTTTCTGCTGCGCGCCAGACGCGAAGGGCTGCGGGACTTTGGTGCCTGCATGAGCCCGCACAGTGCCTGGTTGATTTTGCAGGGCATAGAGACCTTGGGTCTGCGCATGGCGCGTCACATGCAGAACACCGAAGCCGTTGTGGCCTTTTTGGCGGCGCACCCCATGGTCGAACGCGTCGGCCATCCCATGCTGGAAAGCCACAGCAGCCACGCCTTGGCCAAGCAACTGTTGCCGCGCGGCGCTGGCTCCGTCTTTAGCTTTGACATCAAGGGGTCCCGCGCCCAAGGGCAAGCATTTGTTGAGGCACTGCGGGTCTTCAGCCACCTGGCCAACGTGGGGGACTGTCGCAGCTTGGTCATTCAGCCGGCCAGCACGACCCACTTTCGTATGGATGCCGCCGCGCTCAAGCAGGCGGGCATCACACCGGGCACCGTTCGTCTGTCTATCGGCCTAGAGGATGCGGATGACCTCATCGATGACTTAAAGCGTGCCTTGCGCGTCGCAGAAAAGGTGCAGGGTTAAGCCATGAACGTCACCATCAACGACGCCAACACCTTCATCTACACCGGCGGCAAGCCTTGGGTGGAAGGCCAGCCCACCGTGGTCATGATCCACGGGGTGTTGAATGACCACAGCGTGTGGATTTTGCAATCACGGTTTTTAGCGCACCACGGCTATAACGTGCTGGCCTTAGATTTACCCGGGCACGGCAAAAGCACCGGTACACCGCCCGCAACGGTGCAAGCCGCGGCGCAGCATGTGTGGGACTTGCTGGACACACTGAACATCCGGGAAGCCGCACTGGTTGGCCACAGTTTCGGCGCACTCATTGCGCTGCAAGCGGCATCTGATCAACCGGCGCGCTGCACACACCTCGCGATGGTCGGCGTCGCCTACCCCATGCGCGTCTCGCCAGTGCTACTCGAGGCCTCGCTGAACGACCCAGAAAAAGGCATCAAGATGGTCAATACCTTCAGCCTCAGCACCTTAGCGCCACCACCATCGGGATTGGGCCCAGGGACCTGGTTATACGGCGTGGGTCTCGCGCTCATGCGCCGCGTGTTGCGCAGCAATAGCCAGCACAACGTGTTCAACATCGGCTTCCACGCCTGCAACGACTACGCCAATGGCGAAGCCGCCATGACAGCCGTTTCAGCCGGGCAAACAAAGGTCTTATTCCTGTTAGGCGAGCATGACCAAATGACACCGCCAAAGGGCCTCAAACCACTGACTGCGTTGGCTCCGACCGCAAAAACGGTGATCGTTGGTGCGGGTCACCAACTGATGCTCGAGGCACCAGAGGAGGCGCTGCGCGCGCTAGCCGACTTCTTAGACGCACGCTGAGTGCGGCACCATCCACTGAGCAAGGTCAAATTTCATATGCCAAACGAGACGCAGAAGCCATACAAGGGCTCACAGGCCACCCCGGCGCCGCCCACCTTGGAAAATGCCAAAACCTTTGCCGAGTTTTTCCCCCTCTACATGCAAGAGCACCAACACCCGCTGTGTCGGCGCATGCACTTCATTGGATCGATTCTGGGCATTGTGGGCTTGCTGACATTTGCCGCAACAGGTCGACCAGAAGCCATTGGCGCCGGCATAGTCGCGGGCTACGCCTGCGCGTGGGTCGGGCATGCGGGTTTTGAAAAAAACAAACCCGCCAGTTTCAAACGCCCTTGGTTTAGTTTTTTAGGTGACTGGGCCATGTTCCGCGACATGTTGGGCGGACGACTACCCTTCTAAGGAACAGGCGCTAGGACACATCCAGGGCGACACCCGTTGGCAAGGCCTCGCTGACGGTACGGGCGTCCCACCCGCTGCTGCGCCACATGGGCAAACTATCCTCGGTTTTGGGTAGTAACAAGGCATCGACCAACGGTGCCAAGGGCGTCCGCGTAAGGTCCGCGATGAGAACATAAGGCGCATCCTCATTGTCCAACCGGCCCACCCAACCCAACGCCAGCAGGACCTGCATGGGGATCTCTAAACTAAGTGCATCAATGCGCAAGGCGTCCGCCAAGCCCTCCGCAGTGAGGCCGCTTGGGGCGTCGGTATGGCCGTTACTCTGTTGGCTGCGTCTTAAGAGCGCCAAGATTTCAATAGCCAGTTGATAGTCCCACCCCGCTTGGTCACTGCGGCGCGCCACCCCGCGCAATAAACTAGGTAAGTAGGCGCACACCACCGCGCCAAACAGCACCATCAGCCAGGCCATGTAAAGCCAAACCAGCAAAATCGGGACTGTCGCAAATGTGCCGTATACCGCCGAGAACGTGGGGGTGGCCTCGAGATACCAAGCCAGCAAGCGCTTAACGACCTCCAGCCCGGCCGCAGCCAACAAACCACTGATGACCGCATGTGACCAACGGACCTTGGCATTGGGCACGAAAAAATACAGGGAGGCCAAGGCCAAGACCACTACCCCGTACTCGAACAGGTCGATTAACCACACGTAGCCCGCGCCCGCGCCTTTGTTGACCGAAAAAAGATACGTCGTCACGCTGATGCTGCTACCCAGCAACAGCGGGCCCAAGGTCAGCACACCCCAGTACGTCATGACCCGTTGCGAGAAAGGGCGCATCTGTCTGACCCGCCAAATGTCATTGAGCTTGCGGTCAATCGTCGAGACCAAGGCCAGCGCGGTGAAGAAGAGCGCGCCCGCCCCTAGCCACCCCAATTGCCCGGCTTTTGCCGAGAACTGCTGCATGTATGTCAGTACGGACTGCGCGATTTCATTGGGGATCAGGCTCTCCACCAACCAGCGCTCCACCGAGGTTTCTAACTTTGAAAAGGCTGGGAGTACGCTAAAAATAGCCAGCGCCACCGTAAACAAGGGAACCAAAGCCATCACCGTCGTAAAGGTTAAGCTGCTGGCCGCCTCCCCTAGACGATCCGCCTTAAATCGCTCGCGAATGGTCAGCCCCGTGGTGCGCCACGGAAAGCGCGCTAAGTCATGGCGCACCTCTTGCCAAAAGCGTTGCCAGTTCCCCCACGTCGACGACCATTGTTTCATGTCGGTATCATGCCAGCTTACGTCCAAACAATGGACGTGATCGCCATTTAGCTGCTTCCTGTAACCGCGTGCTTGCGCACGACCTGCTATGACCACTCCCGACGGCGTTGAGACGCCTCTTTATATCTCGCCATCAAGCCCCAAGGTCCGGCGTACGCGCCTTGTCGCTGTCGCTAGCTTATTGGGCCTAATTGTGGTCGGTTTGGCGTGGGAACTTTGGCTGGCCCCGCTACGCCCCGGGGGCTCTTTTTGGGCGCTGAAGGTCCTGCCTTTGTGCCTACCGCTAGCGGGCCTGCTCAAAAATCGTCTCTATACCTACCGGTGGATGAGTTTGCTCATTTGGCTTTACTTCACAGAAGGTGTTGTCCGTGCGTGGTCAGACGGTGGCCTGTCCGCTGGTCTGGCGCTGACCCAGACGGCGCTGTGTTTAGCGCTCTTCGCGGCAGTGGCGCTGCACGTGCGTTGGCGCTTTCAAGCGGCCAAGAATGCCGCCGACGGCATCGACCGAGACGACGCTAACACCGAAACTCGCCCAACACCCCTGCCATGAACACGCCTGAACCGACCATTGACCTGCCCGCTTTTTTAAACAGTCTGCGCCACATCGTCGGTGAGGCGAACGTACTAACCGACGGCGACCTGAGCGCTTGGACGCACGACTGGCGCAAGCGGGTACAGGGGAAGGCACTGGCCGTCGTTCGTCCAGCCACCACGGAAGAGGTTGCTGCCGTGGTGCGCACCTGCGATGCCCATGCAACCGCCATCGTCCCACAAGGGGGCAACACGGGGTTGGTCCTCGGGTCGGTACCAGACGAGTCCGGCACCCAAGTGTTGCTGAGCCTGTCGCGCATGAACCGCATCCGCCAGATCGACTCAGACAATTTGACGGTCACCGTTGAGGCTGGTTGCGTCTTACAAGCACTACAAAACGCCGTGGCGGAAAAAGGGCTTTACTTTCCACTCAGTTTGGCAGCTGAAGGCAGTTGCACGATTGGCGGCAACCTCGCCACCAACGCTGGTGGCACGCAGGTTTTGCGCTTTGGTAACACCCGTGATCTGTGCCTAGGCTTAGAGGTGGTGACGGCTGAGGGCACGATTTGGGACGGTTTGTCTGGCCTACGAAAAGACAATACGGGCTATGACCTGCGTAACCTGCTCATAGGGAGCGAGGGGACACTGGGCGTGATCACCGCCGCCACCATGAAGCTATACCCCCAGCCCACCTCGCGCTCAGTGGCTTGGTTGCACGTTAACCAACTGGATGACGCCGTGCAGGTACTGGGGCATGCGCGCCGCTTGTTATCTGACGGCTTGACCGGGTTCGAGGTCATGGGCGCGTTCGCACGCTCCTTGGTGGTGAAACACTTCCCACAACTCAACATGCCTCTGCACGAGGTAGCGCCCGAGGCGCCTTACGCCATTTTGTTGGAGTATGCGAGCGCTGATGACGATGCCACGACGCAGGACAGGCTGGAACAGGTTGTTGGCGAGGCCATAGAGAAGGGCTGGGTTACCGACGCGGTATTAGCCGCCCAACTCAGCCAAGCCGCCACCATGTGGCAGATTCGTGAGCACATCTCTTTGGCGCAGAGCCAAGAGGGACTCAACATCAAACACGACATCTCTATCCCTATCTCCCGCATTGCGGCCTTTGTGGCACATACCGACCATGCGCTGGCCCAAGCGATCCCTGGCGTCCGTCTGGTTAACTTTGGACACCTGGGGGATGGCAATTTGCACTACAACGTTCAAGCGCCACTGGGTGTCGACGCGGCCTCCTTTTTAGAGACGCAAGAGATCCGCATCAACACCGTGGTCTTTGACGCGGTGTTGTCCTTTGGTGGCTCCATATCTGCGGAGCACGGCATTGGCAGCCTGAAGGCCGAGACCTTACCCCACTACAAGTCACCCGTGGCGCTGCGTATGATGCGCCAGATTAAAACCGCCCTAGACCCCAAGAATCGCTTTAATCCGGGGCGTGTGTTGCCCCGCTCGGTAGAGGCGGGCCAAGAATAGCCGGTTATTGGTATGCTATGCCTGCCGCGATGCGAGTCGCGTGTTTTAACGTCTGTTACCCCTTAAGCCTCGATAATTGCCTTATGCAACCGACCACTCCACCCCGTCAATACGAAGACTTTATGCAGCATGTGTTCTCCCAGGGTGTGGAGAAGACGGATAGGACCGGGACGGGAACGCGTAGCGTCTTTGGCTACCAAATGCGCTTTGATTTGAGTGCGGGCTTCCCGCTGGTTACCACCAAAAAGGTGCACCTCAAATCCATCATTTATGAACTGTTATGGTTCCTGCGTGGCGATGCAAACGCCACGTGGCTGCAAGCGCATGGCGTGAGTATTTGGGACGAATGGGCGGCTCCCAATGGGGATCTTGGGCCAGTTTATGGTGCGCAGTGGCGCAGTTGGCCCACCCCAGATGGTGGTCACATCGATCAAATTGCAGAGGTCGTTAACACCATCAAAAGCAACCCCGACTCGCGTCGCATGATCGTGAGTGCATGGAACGTGAGCGAGTTGTCCAAAATGGCCCTCATGCCCTGCCACGCGTTCTTCCAGTTTTATGTCGCGCCGCCCACCACGGCAGGCGGCAAAGGCAAGCTGAGTTGCCAGCTGTACCAGCGTAGCGCCGATATTTTCCTCGGCGTACCGTTTAATATCGCCAGTTACGCCTTACTCACCCACATGGTGGCGCAGCAATGCGACCTTGACGTGGGTGACTTCATATGGACGGGCGGAGACTGTCACATTTACAGCAACCACCATGCACAGGTGCAGCTGCAGCTCAGCCGCGACACCTTCAACTACCCCACACTTCACATCAAACGCAGGCCAGAGAGCCTGTTTGACTACAATTTTGAGGACTTTGAGGTGCAAGGCTACCAGCACCACGACCCCATTAAAGCGCCTGTCGCTGTCTAAAGATCGGCTGACGTGCTCACAAAAAAACAAGCTTGGGCGTTGCTTGCCCTCACGCTAATGTGGGGCCTTAACTGGCCCATGATGAAACTAACGCTGCAAGAGCTGACACCGCTCTACTTCCGCTCCGCCACCATGCTGCTAGGCGCGATGTGGCTATTCGTTTATTTCCACCGCAAAGGCATTCGTTTACGCCCAGTGGGCAACGAGTGGCTCATCATCATTGGCTTGGGTATACCCAATATTTTGGGTTGGCACACCCTGTCGATCATGGGCGTTAGCGAACTCCCCTCGGGCCGCGCAGCCATTTTGGGCTTCACCATGCCCATTTACACCGTGCTGTTCGGGGCTTTACTCTTCAAACAACCCCTCAACCGACGAGCCGGCTTGGCCGTGCTCTGCGTTTTTGTCACGGTGGGCCTATTGCTGTGGCACGAAGTGAGCAAGATAACCGGCAGTCCCACTGGCGTGATGTGGATGGAGGGCGCGGCCGTGTGCTGGGCTTTGGGGACCTTACTCATGCGTCGCGTCCATTTTGTTCTCGCTCCAGAGGCGCTCACCGTATGGATGATGCTCTTATCCAGCGTCGTGATAACGGCTCTGGCCGTGGTTTGGGAGCCTGCGCCCAGTCTGGTGCAGATCAGTCAGTTCAGTGGCCCCATGTGGCTCAGCTTGGCTTACGCAGTGATCATTAATTATGGGTTTGCCCAAGTTATTTGGTTTGGTATGGCCCGTGATCTACCGCCAGCAACCAGCGCGATGAGTATTATGGCGGTCCCCGCGATTGGCACCATGACTGCCACATTCATTGTCGGCGAGGTACCGCATTGGCAAGACTTACTCGCCCTTGTATTCGGGGTGACCGCCATTGCATGCGTGCTACTGCCGCCAAGAAAACCCGCCCACATTTAAGCATGCGTCTCAACCTCATTTATGCCCAAGCGCGGAACGGCGTCATCGGTATCGACAACCGTTTGCCGTGGCACCTGCCACAGGACTTGGCTCACTTCAAGGCCCATACATCGGGCTGCCCGGTCATCATGGGCCGCAAAACGTGGGACTCCTTGCCACCTAAATTTCGGCCACTGCCCGGACGCATCAACATCGTTGTGACACGCCAAACCGATTGGCAAGGGGACGGCGCCGTGGCGCGCCACAGCTTACCCGACGCCATTACCCATCTGCAAGACTCGAACGCGACTGAGGTTTGGGTCATTGGCGGGGCGCAGATATATGAACAAGCCTTGCCACTTGCACAACGTGCCGTCGTTACAGTTATTCACAAAGACTTCGACGGTGACGCCTTTGCCCCCACATTGCCGAACGACTGGGTAGAGGTTACGCGAGATCATCACCCCGCCAACAGCGTCGCCCCCTCGGCGTTGGGGTACGACTTCGTCGTTTATGAACGCACGCCTGCAGCGATACCGACTTAGCCATTATTTCTAAAGACCGCACACCGGTCGCAACCCAGATGATCATGATTAACGTTTCTGGACAGGAGTATTTCATAATAGGGGCTTCACAACGACTCGACCCGCTCACGCCGCCATGCAATTTGCCACCTGGAACGTCAACTCCCTAAACATTCGCTTGCCGCAAGTACTCGACTGGCTAGCGGCCAACCCCGTCGACGTACTGGCCTTACAAGAGTTGAAAATGGCGGACGAGAAATTTCCGCTCGCCGCCTTCACTGAAGCCGGATGGCATGCCGCGTGGTTGGGGCAAAAAACGTATAACGGCGTCGCACTCATCAGCAAAACACCCGGGCGCGACGTGCAGCGCAACAACCCTCACTTTCCCGATGACCACGCCCGCCTGATTGCAGCAACTTACGACGCAACCAACGGGGAAAGTGTGCGCGTAATTGGGGGTTACTTTCCCAATGGCCAAGCACCAGACAGCGATAAGTTTGTGTACAAGATGGCGTGGCTCGACGGCTTGCGAACATGGGTAACAGCCGAAATAGCAACCCATGAAAACTTTTTAATCATGGGCGACTACAACATCACCTTTGACGCCCAAGACGTCTGGGACCCGGATACGTTGGAGGGAACGATTCATTGCACCCAAGTCGAACGAGACCAACTGCAGGCCCTGATTGACCTCGGGCTCTCAGACAGTATTCGGCTCTTTGATCAACCTGAAAAAAATTACAGCTGGTGGGACTACCGCGAATTTGCCTTCCGCCGCAACCGCGGATTACGCATTGACCATGTATTGATAAGCGATGCGCTCAAAGCGAAAGCCACGCGCGCGTTTGTTGACAAAGCACCCAGAAAAAATGAACGTCCGAGTGACCACACGCCCGTCATTTTCGAGGCAGCGCTGTAAATGTCTACCCTGTTCAAAACCCTTTTTATAACGCTCATTGCGGCGACCCTCGTCTCCTGCACATCCACAACGAAAAAAGGCGCTGTTGGGGCCGACCGCCGACAGTTACTGCTTGTTTCCGAGGCAGAAGTCGCCGACATGGCGAGGACAGCGTATGCAACGGTTTTGACGGACGCCAAGGAGGCGGGCACCCTCAACACCAACACCCGACAGCTTGAGCGAGTCCGCTCCATTGCCGCAAAACTCATTCCACAAATCAAGATTTTTCGAGCAGATGCGCTCAAATGGCAATGGGAAACCAACGTCATCGACTCCGAGGAACTCAACGCCTGGTGTATGCACGGGGGAAAGATTGCGGTTTACACCGGCATCATCGAGAAGCTCAAGCTCACTGATGATGAGTTGGCCGCCATTATTGGACACGAAATGGCCCATGCATTGCGAGAACATTCACGTGAGCAAATTTCGCAGGAGATGGCCACCACATTTACCCTGAACATTGGCTCGGCACTCCTCGGTCTTGGCACCGTTGGGGCGACCGTGGCGCAGACAGGCTCAGACCTCATGCTGAAGCTACCCAATAGTCGCACCCATGAGACCGAAGCGGATCGTATTGGGGTGGAGCTCGCCGCGCGCGCCGGATTCGACCCACGTGCAGCGATTTCACTTTGGAAAAAAATGGGGGCGCTGTCACCCTCAAAAGGTCAACCAAGCTGGCTATCGACCCACCCCTCGGGCAAACAACGCATTGCTGATCTCGAGATTTACGCGGCACGGGTAGCACCGCTGTACAAAAGCGCGCTTGCGAACTAGCGCAATTCGCGCAGGGACTCGTCCAAGCCCAGATCATGTATCTTTCGCGTAATGGTGTTACGGCCAATACCAAGCTTGTTGGCCGCCTCCACGCGGCGCCCTCTGGTGTGCGCAACGGCCGCCGTGATGAGTGCTGCCTCAAACTTGTGAGTCAATTGATCCCACACGTCGGTATGCCCGGCCGCCAACAGCGTTGCTGCCTCACCCTGGACCAAGCTCATCCAAGGCGCGCCGACCGTCGTTTGCCCGAGTAGGTCATCGTCAGACGAGGGTCGCATGAGCGTGGTATCTGAATGGGTGCTTGGGTCCATGTTGTCGTCAGACGCCACCGATGCCATCGGCGACAACGGCACACGAAATGCCGCTGAGGCGATGCGCTCTTGACCGCTTACCTCTGGTGGCAAATCTTTCACGTCCACAACCTGACCGGGCGCCATCACGCTCAGCCAATGACACAGATTTTCCAATTGACGGACATTGCCCGGAAAATGAAAGGCAGACAAGACGCGCATCGCCGGCGGCGATAAGCGCTTAGCTTCCACGCCTAGCTGCTTGGCACTCACGATCAAGAAATGTCGAATCAATACCGGTACATCGTCCAAGCGTTCTCGCAGCGCCGGTATGCGCAGTCGAATCACGTTCAACCGGTGAAACAAATCTTCCCGAAAATGTCCTTGCGCGACGCGTCGTTCTAAATCTTGGTGTGTTGCGGCGATCACCCGCACCTGCACCTTGATGGCGCTGTGACCGCCAACCCGATAAAAACTTCCTTCGCTCAAAACCCGTAATAGTCGGGTCTGCAAGTCAAATGGCATGTCGCCAATTTCATCCAAAAACAAGGTGCCGCCATCGGCCTGCTCAAAGCGGCCACGACGCATGGTTTGCGCCCCCGTAAACGCGCCTCGCTCATGACCAAAGAGCTCAGACTCCAATAGGTCTTTGGGAATAGCGGCCGTGTTAATCGCAACGAATGGGCCTGCAGCACGCGGCGAATGCTTGTGCAATGCCTTGGCTACCAGTTCTTTACCCGTGCCCGACTCACCTGTGATGAGCACCGTGACATGACTTTGGCTCAAGCGCCCGATTGCACGAAAAAGCTCCTGCATTGCAGGCGCTTGCCCCAACATTTCAGGCGTTATAGCAGGGGCTGCGCCCATATCGGGTGCGGCTGTGGACTCTTCTAACGCACGACGCACCAATTCAACGGCGTTGGTGACATCAAAGGGTTTCGCCAGATACTCAAAAGCGCCCCCTTGGAACGCCGAGACCGCGCTGTCCAAATCTGAGTAGGCGGTCATGATGATGATGGGGAGATCCGCTTGTCTCGTCTTCACTTTTGCAAGCAATTCCAGACCGTTCACCCCTGGCATGCGAATGTCGCTAACCAATACGCTGGGCAATTCAGAGGCCTCGGCATCCGCCAGAGCAGCCAGCACCTGATTCGCTTCTGTAAATGAACGCGTTACCAAGCCCTCCCGCTGCAACGCGCGTTCAAGGACGAAGCGAATAGACTGGTCGTCGTCAACGATCCAAATGGGCTTCATGGTGCATATCCTTGTAGTTGACTGCCATTCATTTATGACAAGGGAATCAGAATCCTAAAGTCGGTCTGACCCGGCTCACTGTTACATTCAATCCAACCTTGGTGCTGCTGCACAAAGGTTTGCGCTAAGGTCAGGCCCAACCCCGTCCCACCATCACGCCCCGATACGAGGGGGTAAAACAAACGGTCTTTGATGGCATCAGGCACGCCGGGGCCGTTGTCTATGACATGCAATTCCAGTGCCAGCTTGTAGCGTACTTTGCCAACGGTCGTTTGGCGTGCCACACGTGTTTTAAACGTGAGCGCCGCCTTTTTTCGTTGCACCAGATCAGCCATTGCCTGCGCCGCATTTTGTGCAATGTTGAGCACCGCCTGTATCAGTTGCTCTTTATCCCCTTGGAACTCAGGGATAGAAAAATCGTAATCGCGCTGAATGTGAAGTCCGTCGGGATACTCCGCCAACAAGACAGAGCGCACCCGCTCGCAAACCTCGTGAATGTTCATGTCAGCGACGACGTGCGGCCGCCTATGAGGCGCCAGCAGCCGATCGACCAGTGTCTGCAAGCGATCAGCCTCGTGAATAATGACTTGGGTGTATTCGTGTAAGGCCTTGTTCTCAAGGTCCATTTCCAATAGCTGTGCTGCGCCGCGAATGCCACCCAGTGGGTTTTTAATCTCATGGGCGAGACCACGGATCAACTCCTTGTTGGCCATGGCTTGGTCGACCAAACGCTCCTCACGCTCTTGACGCAATTGCTTCTCGACAGGCAACATCTCCACCATCACGTGATCAACCTCCTCTAGACGAGAAACGATGATATGGACGGGAGTCCCCAGAGTCGCAAGGTCTCGCTGAACGGTCGCCTCAAAACGCGTGACCGTGAATGCATTGTTGCGGGCTGCATCAATCGATTGCGCAAGCAAATCTGCTTCCACAAAATAGTTGACCAATTTCGTCCCCATCAAGATGCGACGGGAGATGCCTAACAAATCTTCAAAGGCTGCATTGAGATGGGTCACGCGGGAACGCAAGTCCACAACCGCGACGGACGTGGCTAGCGCATCCAACACCGTATAGCGGTCGGCAATGACCGTGCTGGCCGTCGACGCGGACTCATCGGGGGTAACTGCTTTAGTGCGCATGGTGATCAGGCATCAATGTGACAAGTGATTGATAAAAAAAAGGGCGGTCGAAACCGCCCTTATTCGCATCAGAGCGCCAACTTACATGCTGAAGTACATGTCGAATTCGACAGGGGAAACTTCCACACGTGAGCGGTTGACTTCTTGCATCTTCAACTCGATGTAGGCATCGATCCAAGAGTCGGTGAATACACCGCCCTTAGTCAAGAAGGCACGATCTCCGTCCAACGCCTCAAGCGCTTGGTCTAAGCTAGAGCAAACGGTTGGCACCAACTTGTCTTCTTCTGGTGGCAAATGGTAGAGGTCCTTGGTAGCGGCCTCACCCGGATGGATCTTGTTTTCAATGCCGTCCAAGCCCGCCATCAACAACGCGGCAAAGCCCAAGTATGGGTTGCACAATGGATCTGGGAAACGGGCTTCCACACGGCGTGCGTTATCGCTCGCAACGTTTGGAATACGAATGGACGCGGAACGGTTCTTCGCAGAATACGCCAGCTTCACAGGTGCTTCGAAGTGGGGAACCAGACGCTTGTACGAGTTCGTACCCGGGTTGGTAATCGCGTTCAATGCACGAGCGTGCTTGATGATGCCGCCGATGTAGTACAGCGCGGTATCAGAAAGGCCTGCGTAGCCGCTGCCAGCAAACAAGTTCTTGCCATCTTTCCAGATGGACTGGTGAACGTGCATACCTGAGCCGTTATCGCCGTGGTATGGCTTGGGCATAAAGGTCGCTGTTTTGCCGTAGATGTTCGCCACGTTTTGAACAACGTACTTTTGCATCAACGTCCAGTCAGCGCGCTCAACCAAGGTAGAGAAACGCGTGCCGATCTCGCACTGACCTGCACCGGCCACTTCGTGGTGATGCACCTCAACAGGGATACCAACCGACTCCAAGACTTGGCACATCTCGTTGCGCATGTCCATGGTGCTGTCAACCGGTGGAACGGGGAAGTAGCCACCCTTGACGCGGGGACGGTGACCACGGTTACCACCCTCTAGCTTGGCACCCGTGTTCCACGGTGCTTCGTACTCGTCGATCGCGTAGAAAGAGTTACCGGGCTCGGTACTCCACCGGACGTCGTCAAACAAGAAGAACTCTGGCTCTGGACCAAAATACGCCGTGTCACCAATGCCCGTGGACTTCAAGAAGGTTTCTGCGCGCTTGGCAATCGAGCGTGGGTCACGCTCATAGGCCTTACCATCGGTAGGCTCGATGACATCGCACGTTAAGACCAACGTAGGCTCTTCAAAGAACGGATCGATGAAAGCAGTCTTTGCATCAGGCATCAACAACATGTCGGAAGCTTCAATACCCTTCCAGCCGGCAATGGAGGAGCCGTCGAAGGCTTGGCCTTCTTCGAACTTGCTCTCGTTGAATTGAGACACGGGGGCAGTAATGTGCTGCCACTTTCCGCGGGTATCGGTGAAACGGAAATCAACGAACTTAATGTCGTTGTCTTTCACCATTTGGATCACGTCGGCGACGGTCTTGGCCATCAGAAATCTCCTGAAAGGTTGGTAATCAAATCAGCAACCGGATCGCACCATGCCATCCGGTTTCATCAATAGGGTTTGGAAGTAGAGTTAGCAGGTTCTGTGCCAAAAGCACACTTAAAAAACCACACGGCGAGTCTATCGGTGAATCAAGGGCTTGGCGCACACCGCTGGGGGTTAAGTTTTGAACGCTGGGAATTCTCTAGCTACAAATGCACCAACAAGGTACATTTATGCTTTATTTTGGTGCCTTACTACAATTTGCACCAAAATACAGCGCAGGCCGATTATAAACCAAGCGATAGTCCACACGCTCGTCTGGCCTATTGGCCGCGCTGCATTTCTGGACCGACTTGAACACCGAGCGCATCTAAGCCCGCGCGCATCGCCACAAAGGCGGCACTTACCGCCTCGGTCGGCCCCTTGACGCCCAGCTCTACATGCCGACCGTGCTCGGGATGATCGACGCTAGGCAAGCTAAAGACCTTGATCTGGCTGTGCTGCGACTCAAGCGCAAGCATCAGCGGTGTCAGCGACGCTTCGATCGCCCCGTACACAATATAAGAACGTTCCTGCCAAGCACCCCGCGCAAAGTGGGCGCTGTAATGGGTATCCAGCACCCACTCCAGCATGGGCCAGGCCATCACCGGGAATCCGGGTACAAAGTACATGGCCCCGCCTGCCGTGGTCGACACACTAAACCCCGGTATGCGGTTGTAGCTGTTGGGAATAATGGCCGCGCCCTCGGGGAAGACACCCATGTTGAGGCGATGGATATTGTCAGGGTGCCCCGGCACATAGGTTTCACCCCGCTCGACGGCGAGGTCTTGCATGCGTTGCTCAATCAGCGTCTTCGCCTCGGGGTGCAGCATTAGCTCGCGCCCCAGCGCCTTCCCAGCACACTGTCGCGTGTAATCATCTGGCGTTGCACCAATGCCACCAAACGAAAACACCACATCTCCGCTACCAGCCAGGTGCGCAATGGTGTCTGTAATCCGTTGTGGATCATCTCCAACGTAGTTCGCATAGGCGAGTGACAGCCCGCGCTCGCCTAACGTGGTGATCAGCTGTGTTAGGTGCTTGTCGGCACGTTTGCCGGACAAAATTTCATCACCAATGATGAGGGCTGCAAAGTTGGGGGTCATAGTCAGTGAGGTCTTATAAACGATTGGTGTCACGAAGGTCTTGTAAATCTTCCGCGTCCAACTGCAAGGCGGTCGCCGACACCCTGTCAGGGCTAGTCTGACGCATGTTGTCGAGCACCGCTAAACAGTAGTGGGCAAACCAAAGCGAGGAAAACGCGAGTACAAGGGTATAAATCCAGATGGCCAGAGGCACCAAAACCGGCGCCATGACAATGAAAATGGCACCAGATGCCCATAGCAAACTCGGCGCAGCACCAAGATAGCCAGAGACCACGCCCATAGTCAGTAGGTTGAAACGGTGACGCTGAAAAATCGTCTGGCGCTCATGTGCACTGGCATGCTCTGACAGGGCATCGTAGGCAAACACCCGGTAGGTCAGCCATCCCCAGATCAGCGGCGGAACCAACAAAATAAGCGGCGGAATAAACCAGAGCGGAATCGACACCACTAGCATGACAATGGCCAGCAACGTGGAGGATACGGACCACACAATACTGCCCCAAAAGTGGCTGCTACCGCGCTTAATGAGATAAGAGAAGCGCCGATCTACCACCAAGCCCACCATTGCGGGCGTCATAAACCCCGCAACAAGCAACAAAGTGGCCACCACGACCAAGGGCGTAAATGCAAAAATAATGATCAACGGTGCGACCACTGAGCTCAAGCCCGACCAGCCCACACTGTCCATCCAGTTTAAAACGCTCTGCGTGAGATCAGTCGACTGCATCCACTGCGTGACATACGCGACGCTCGGCTCCCAATAGACGTAGCCAAGACCTACCACCACGGCCATCATGAGCACCAACGGCAAGAAGGAGCCAACAATCACTCGGGGCAAGAAGCAGTAGGAAGCTGCGCGCCAAAAAGAAGTAAACAACAAAGACATCACAAGAGAATACAACGAAAAAAGCCAAACACGCAGGCGTGTTTGGCTTCTTTGTTCAGAGGGTGTGGTCTACGTTTTTAACGACGGGCCGCACTCCTAGCTGGTGCCGCACGGCGGTCGTCATGACCGCGCGGAGGAGCGCCCGCACCGCGCGACTCTGGACGGGGCGCGCGAGTGTCAAAACGGCTACCGCGGTCTGCGAAACGCGGGTCTGCACGACCTTCTGAGCGCGGCTCTGAACGGCCCTCGAAAGGCCGGCCACCACGGGTGTCCGGGCGGTTGTTATCGAAACGACGCTCTGGACGCCCCTCAAAGCGACCATCCGAGCGAGACTCTGGACGCCCCTCAAAGCGTGGGTCAAAGCGCGGCT
>JABBAS010000010.1:96084-101893 GCA_018607835.1 Methylobacillus sp.
CGACCATCCGAGCGAGACTCTGGACGCCCCTCAAAGCGTGGGTCAAAGCGCGGCTCGCTGCGACCTTGGAAACCTTCAGAGCGCGGAGCGAATCCACCACCGCCCTCACGTCGTCCACCGCCAAAATTACCACCGCGGTTACCGCCAAAGCCAGGTGAACCACCAAAACCACCGGCATTGCGACGTGGGCCGCCATTACCGCGACGGTCGTTGCCACCACCACCTGCACCGATGCTCGGACGACGTGATGGCTCCATGCCCTCAACCGTCTTCTCTTCAAAGCGCTTACGGGTAAACGCCTCAATGGCGAAGATGCGACGCTGGTCACGGAACTCAGCCAACGTGATCGCCAAACCTTGACGACCAGCGCGACCGGTACGACCGATACGGTGGGTGTAGTCCTCAGCCTTCATGGGAAGACCAAAGTTAAATACATGGGTAATGGTCGGCACGTCTAGGCCGCGGGCCGCGACATCGGTGGCGACCAAAATTTGAACGGTACCATCACGGACCGACGCAAGGCGACGGTTACGCACCGCCTGGCCCAAGGCACCGTGTAACGCGACGGCAGAGAAGCCGTCTTGTTGGAGGTCTTCGGCCAACGAGTCACACTCGATTTGCGTACTAGAGAAAACAATCGCTTGCTTGATCTCGGTGTCGCGCAAAAAGTGGTCCAACAACTTACGCTTGTGAAAGGCGTTGTCCGCCCAGTACAAACGTTGCTCAATGTTGTCATGCGTGTGCTCAGGTGTTGACAGCTCAATGCGTTCGGTCTTGCGCATCACGCGCATCGCCAACTGCTGAACACGGGGCGCAAATGTTGCGCTAAACATCATGGTCTGTGCGCGATCTTTAGTGAGGGCGTGCACATCAGCCAAATCTTCAGCAAAGCCCAGATCCAACATGCGGTCCGCTTCGTCAACAACAAGGTACTGAACCTTGTCTAGGCGAATTTGGCCAGACTTCTGCAAGTCCAACAAACGACCCGGCGTTGCAACCACGACATCGGCGTTGCGCAATCCGGCAAGCTGGTGAACGTAAGAGGTTCCACCGACCACACTGGCCACGCGCAGGCCGCGGCAATGCGCGACCAAGTCAATCGCGTCACGCGCCACTTGCTGCGCCAACTCACGGGTCGGGCACAAGACCAGGGCACCGGGTGTCGCAGGCTCAAAGCTGCGGGGCGCACGCTTGTCGGCCTTTGGCTTGGCACCCGCTAAGAGCAACTCCGCACTGTCTTGCGCATCAGCGTCTTGTCCCTGGGCGGCCAACGCGGCTTCGCGTGCGGCACGAGCCGCCTCGTCCAAACGCACCTTTTCAGCGCGTTCAGCCTCTTGCTGTTGAAGAATGATGTGTAAAACAGGCAGCAAAAACGCAGCCGTCTTGCCACTACCGGTTTGGCTAGAAACCAGCAAGTCCACGACTTCGTTATCGCCACGATTCAATGAGCGCGGAATAGCGGCCTCTTGCACCTTGGTGGGCGCGGTGTAGCCGAGGTCGGCTACGGCCTGCACCAATTCGGTCGCCAGGCCCATGTCTGTGAAGGCCTGGGCCAACGTGATATCTAACGTGGGGCGCTTTGGCGCACGCACCTCTTCTGTACGCGGACCACGCGAAAAGCGCGGCTTACCCGCGCGTGGAGGGCGATTTGAAAACTCTTTCATGACTAACTTCCTGCGTAACTAAATAACGCTTGACGAACACAATCGACGCACAGGAACTCAGGCATAACCTGTACCTTGGGTGCTACCGAAGAGGGCTCTAGGTGAAAAACACCAACCACCCAATCCAATCGGTCAACACAGTCGGCGTAAAGCCGAAGGTACGGAGCAAGTGGCCGAAAACAAAGGTAAGAAGTCGTGCTGCTGAGCGTGGTCTTTGGTATCAGAACACGCAACACGTCTTCGTTCGGCCGAGGGTGTGAGGCTGATGAAGCAAATCCCGGTGAGAGTGGCCCCTGCCATGTCCAATCCGGGAAAACCCTATTATGCCACGCTTTGACGATTTGAAACAAGGGCACGCGGCCCGTTGTTGTTATCAAACACCATCGGTTGTCGGCATGCGTAAAAAGTGGGTGCGGTAGTGAATCAGCTCGTCAATCGACTCATGAACATCCGCCAAGGCGGTGTGCGCTTGCTGCTTCTTGAAGCGCTTAAACACCTCGGGATGCCACCGCTTCGCCAGCTCCTTGAGGGTGCTGACATCCAAACAACGGTAGTGGAAATGGGCCTCAAATTTAGGCATGTATTTAACCAAAAACCGCCTATCTTGGCTGATGGTGTTGCCACACATAGGTGACCCCGCTTTCGGCACATACTGCTTGATAAAGGCCAGTAGCTTGGCCTCTGCAGAGGCCTCGTCTTCCGTGCTGGCACGCACCTTATCAGTGAGTCCGCTGCGGCCGTGCGTTCCCGTGTTCCACGCGTCCATGGCGCCAAGTACCGCGTCGCTTTGGTGAACGACTAAAACGGGGCTCTCAACCCGCACGGATAAATCGGCGTTGGTGATCACGACGGCAATCTCCAGCAACCGTTCTTTCTCGGGGTCCAGGCCACTCATCTCGCAGTCCAACCAAATGAGATTTTGGTCAGATTTTGGCAATTGCGTCGGCGCTGTCGGCAAATGGGTATGTGTGTTTTCGCTCATTTGCCTATTGTCTCCGATCTGGTTAGGCCTGAAAAACGCAAGCCAATTTGCGGTACCGCGCGGCATCGGGCACTAAAACTGCCACAATATTGATTAACGCGCTCAATTTATCGGTCTCTTTACCCCCGCACCTCGGCACCGAATGCACCAAATTCTCGAAATCTCCACGTACATCACCCTCACTTTCGCCATTCTGCTGGTCGCGAACGTGCTGACACAACTCTGGCTCAATAGCCGTCAGGCTCGCCATGTCTGGACCCACCGAGACCACGTACCCAGCGCATTTGCTTCGGACGTCTCCTTGGCAGCGCATCAAAAAGCGGCCGACTACACCTTAGCCAAATTGCGCCTCAGCAACTTGGACGTCTTTGTCAGCCACGCGGTGCTGCTTGGCTGGACGCTGATGGGCGGCCTTGATGCCATGAATCAATGGCTGCTCGCGTCGCTTGGCTCTGGCATGACCCAACAAATCGCGCTGTTAACGGGCGTCGTGGTGCTCGGCTCTCTCATCGAACTCCCGTTCGCATGGTGGCGCACCTTCAAGCTGGAAGCCGCGTTTGGCTTTAACAAAACAACACCGGCATTGTGGCTGTCTGATTTGGCAAAAAGCGCCGTCCTCGGTGCCGCACTCGGCTTGCCCCTGGCCTGGGTCGCCTTGTGGCTGATGGGTGCGGCGGGCAGCTACTGGTGGCTGTATGTTTGGGCGGTCTGGGCTAGCTTTAACGCGCTGATGCTGTTCGTTTACCCCAAGTGGATCGCCCCGCGCTTCAATAAGTTCGAACCGTTAACCCGTGAAGACGTGAAGGCCAGCGCGAATGCATTGATCGAGGCCTGTGGATTCAAAGCGGAAGGGCTTTTTGTAATGGACGGAAGCCGCCGCAGCGCACACGCAAACGCCTACTTCACCGGCTTTGGTAAGAGCAAACGTGTGGTCTTCTTTGACACGCTGCTGGATCGTCTGAGCGTTAAAGAGGTGAACGCCGTGCTGGCCCATGAACTGGGCCACTTCGCTCACCAACACATACGCAAGCGCATCATCGGCCTCTTCGCGCTAAGCGCCTTGGCCTTGGCCGCACTGTCTTGGTTTGCCAGCCAATTGTGGTTTTATGTCGGACTCGGCGTCCTTCCCGATGTCGGCGGACCAAACGACGCATTGGCCCTCATCTTGTTTATGTTCATGCTGCCCTTGGTAACGTTTTTCGTAAGCCCTTTGCTGGCTGGGTTTTCCAGAAAAGATGAGTTTGAAGCCGATGCCTATGCCTGCCAGCACGCCGAAGCAAGTGCACTGGCTAGCGCCCTCACGAAACTCTACAACGACAACGCCAGCACGCTCACCCCAGACCCGGTTTACACACGCTTTTATGCCTCGCATCCGGCGGCGATGGAGCGTATTACCCGCATTACAGCCCCTGCACACCCATGACCGACTCGACCCCCCGCCCCACCCTGCTCACGCCGACGATCGTGGTGAGCGAACTAACCAAGCTCAACGGTGAAGAGGCCCTAGGGTGGCGCATTGAGGACGGTGCGCTGCAGCGACAGTTCACATTTAAAAACTTCCACCACACCATGGCATTTGTAAATGCCGTCGCCTACGTCGCTCACCAACTCGACCACCACCCAGACATACGCGTGAGCTACAGCCAATGCACGGTGGCGTGGTCCACACATGAGCCTGCAGGCTTAACCAGCCTAGACTTTCTAGCGGCGACCAAGGTCAACGCGCTAAAACACAGCGCGTAAACATTACAGGCACCCCGGTCTATGGCTCAAGTTCGCATACTCCCCTCCCGAGCGACCAAACCCCGCAACACGGCGAAGAAGACGCTAGGCGGACAGACCGGGCCCGTAGACGTTGAGAACAACGGATTAGTTATTGAGACGTTTGGACGGCACGTCACCGTGCTCGCAACCGATGGCAGTCAACGTATCTGCCACCCCAGAGGTAAGAAAAATACCGCAGTGGTTGGGGACCGAGTGGTGTGGTCACAGTCTGAGGACCAAGGCACGATCGAGCGTGTGTTGCCACGCAAAAATCTGTTTTTTCGCCAAGACGAAATGAGGACCAAGTCATTTGCTGCGAACTTGGATCACATCCTCGTCTTTTTAGGTGCCGAACCCGAGTTTTCTGAAATGCAGCTCAGCCGCGCTTTAATCGCCGCCGAGGCTACAGGCATCGCCGTCACCATCATCTTGAACAAGCAAGACTTAACACCGCTCTTTGAACGCGCGTGGGCGCGCTTGCAACCCTACCGAGACATGGCCTACCCCGTGCTCGGCCTCTCACTACTCTCCTCGCCCCCTGTGGGTCTGAGCGCGTTGCACGCGTTGCTGAGCCAAAAAATCACGCTGGTTCTGGGACCCTCGGGTGCTGGAAAAAGCACACTCATTAATCAGCTGCTGCCGGCCGTAGATTTAAGAACGCAAGAAATTTCGCGTGCGCTGAACAGCGGCAAGCACACCACGACGAACACCACGCTGTATTGGCTTAACCCGGAAGACCAAGCGGCTGGCGCCATTATTGACTCCCCCGGTTTTCAGGAGTTTGGTATGCACCACATCGCGGTGGATCAACTCGCCACCTACATGCCTGACCTGTCAGCACATTTGGGCCATTGCAAGTTCAGCAACTGCACCCATTTGCATGAGCCAGAGTGCCCCGTGCGGGATGCGACCGAGACAGAGCCGCCTCAGATTTCACCCAACCGCTACAGCATTTACCAAGATCTACACCTCGAATTAACCGAGGTAGCTCGGGCTTGGTAAGTGCTCACAAACGGGCCAGTTGCATTCTTGGCGCTCGTTTAGACGGCAAAATTTAGACGGCGAAACTAACCACGCCAACGGCAACAAAGATAAGCCATAGCAACCGCGTCGCTAATCGCTCAACCATTCCGGGTGTTATCTGCTCAGGTTCCCCCAACGAGCCCAGTACGCCTGAGACCACGAGCGCATCATTGCTTTCGTCGTGGCGCGCCTCCGGCTCTCGCCACGCGGCAATTGCGCCGTCAAACGCACCCACCATTGCCGCGCAAATGACCATAGCGCGCGCAGGCAACCAGCCCACCCAGTGCCAAGCCAAGGCCGCAAAGGCGTGAACAGGGTCCGCAGTGTGAGGGTCTGACGCCATTCCGTCGGTGGTGGTAGTTGACTCGTTTGCCTC
>JABBAS010000010.1:101993-122145 GCA_018607835.1 Methylobacillus sp.
CCTGTGACTGCGTCATGGGCGTCGCTTTCTCCCTCGCTAGGCGATACAACACCGCACCGGCCGGCCCCAGCCCCAATAAAGCCAGCACGATAAAGGCCACCCAATAACCGACCACGCGGTGCAAAACGAAACGTACAGCGGCTGGCGTATCAAACGCATTGTTTCCCTCGTCCGCGACACCCTGCGAAACGCGACCAAACATGCCAACCGGGGACATATGGTCCTTAAATTGCCCGTAACCTGAAAAAACGTAGAGTACGACAACCAACCACACCCAAGCCAACACACTGGCGAATGCAGACAGCGCCAAAAATATCACTGCCGTCGCAATCACCGGCAACCCGACGCCCACAGCCCAATCAACCCAGCCGGCTTGCTGGCTAGTCCACCGCTGCGCCGTCGCCGTCCAACGCAACACGTAGGGGTTTAGTCGCTTCTCGTAAGCAAAGGGGACGTTGTAATCCAGCAGGGTAGCAACCAATAGGGCGAAAAAAATCATAGGAATGGGACCTTACTTGGCAGATAAAAACTGATAAAAATTGCGCAACATGCCTGCGGTTGCACCCCAAATATATCGCTCAGCAGCTGCACCGGGAGCTTGATAAGGCATAGACCACCATTGGCGCTTGATCTCACCACGCTCACCCATATTCAGCCGGTGTCGGTAGTGGTTATCTGGATTCATCAGAAAGGACAAGGGGACTTCAAATACGTCATCAACCTCGCCCGGATTAGCCACGAAGGCGTCAGGGGGTGTGATCAATGCAACCACTGGGGTAATGCGAAAGCCAGAGCCCGTGATGTACTGACCGGTCTCGCCCAAGATGCGCACGCAGGCGGGTGGCAGACCCACCTCCTCTTCGGCCTCCCGCACAGCCGCCGCACGGGCATCCGCATCGGTCGGGTCCACTTTCCCACCCGGGAAAGCTATTTGTGCCGCGTGAGTCGGCACGTGCGCGCTACGTTGCGTGAGCAACACCATCAGCTCCTCACGCATAACCAGTCCGATTAATACGGCGGCATCCCGCCATGTCTCAACGTGTTGCCACTGCAGTTCTTGGACGACATCGGGCTGCCACGCAAGATCTTGCCCAAACCGCGCGTGCAACGCATCCGCTGACAGTTTGTCTACACCGACCGCAACCTCCGCGTCGGGGTTACACACGCTGGGCACGACACGTGGGTCTGGGAGCGACGACAGCATGCCACTCGCAGGAAGGGTTCTTGATTGTGTCAAAACGAATGCCTATTGGAATTGGAACTCAATGTCATCACTTTAGACCAAAAAAAAGCCACTGCGTACAGTGGCTTTTTTTGCATGCGCTGGCTTACGAAGCCGCTGCTGCAGGCTTTTTCTTGAGAACCAGCTTCTCCTTAATGCGCGCGGACTTACCGCTACGCTGACGGAGATAGTACAGCTTGGCACGACGAACATCGCCGCGACGCTTGACTTCGATCTTGGCGATACGTGGGCTGTACAAAGGGAACGTACGCTCGACGCCTTCACCGTTAGAGATCTTACGGACGATAAAGTTGCTGTTCAAACCACGGTTGCGGCGTGCAATCACGACACCCTCGTAGGCCTGCAAGCGGCTACGCGTACCTTCAACCACATTGACGCTCACAATGACGGTATCGCCAGGTGCAAACTCAGGGATTTCTTTATTCAATCGAGCGATTTCTTCTTGCTCGAGTTCTTGGATCAAGTTCATAGGGTCCTCTTAGTCGATCGTATTTGCGCTACACAAGGCCCATGGCGTCTCTTTGCCCATCAAAGAGATCTGTCCCATTAGGCGGCCAAACAGAGGATCGGTTAGCCCACTATTATAGCGCGACTAGCCTAGGTTTGAGAAGACCGGGCGACTTCCGCCAAAAAAGCCTCGTCTGCGGGCGTCAGCGCCTGCGTGCGGCGCGCCTCGTCAACCAAATCGGGGCGGCTGTGTGCGCTGACGCGCAGGCTTTGCTGACGTCGGTAGGCCGCAATCGCCGCGTGGTTACCCGACAACAAGGCGTCGGGGACCGCCCGCCCTTCCCACACTTCGGGGCGCGTGTAGTGGGGACAATCTAACAAACCGTCTAAGGTGTCATTAAAACTATCTTGCAAATGGCTGTCGGCATCACCCAGCACACCGGGAAGCAAACGCGCGACCGCATCGAGCCAAGCAATGGCCGCAATCTCCCCACCCGACAAGACGAAGTCACCCAGACTCCATTGCAGATCTACAAAACGGTCGACAAAACGCTGGTCTATCCCCTCGTAGCGTCCGCACACCAAGATCACCCCTTGCGACGACGCGGCCTGCGCCGCAACGCGCGCATGCGTGATCGTTTCGCCCTGAGGCGAAAACAGCACGACAGGGGCCTGCATTGCTTGCGGTTCAGCACGGTCAGCACGAATCGCGCTCAACGCGTCCATTAGGGGCTGCGCCGCCATCACCATGCCGGGGCCTCCACCGAACGGGCGGTCATCGACGCGACGGTAGTTGCCCGACGCAAAGTCACGCAACTGCCACAGTTTCAGGTTGACCGCTCCCGAGTCGAAAGCACGCCGCACCACGCCCTGCTGCTGAAAGGGCACGAACAGATCGGGGAACAGCGTGATAACGTCAATACGCATCGGATCTCACACCATATCGCTGTTGACGCCCTGCAAGGTTTGCGACATAGCGCATGCGGGCATCGGTTATGGGCCGTCTAAACATCAAAATCTGCCTGCCAATCAACGTGTATGCGTCCTTCCGCCAACTGCACGGTATCGACATACTGCGCAACGAACGGGATCAACCGTTCTAGCGGCTTACCCCCCTCGCCCACGCAGGCATCGTCATGTATGCACATGACGGATGTCGGTCCCGTTGCCAATAACTCATGCACCACGCCTAGCGGTAGACCCTCACGGTTCACGACTCGCAGACCAATGAGGTCGACCCAGTAAAACTCATCAGCAGAGGTCGTTTGAGGAAAGTCGGCTCGGGACACCCACACCTGCGCACCCTTAAGCGCCTGCGCCAGATCGCGGTCGTCGCAAGCCGTTAACTGCGCAACCAACGCACCGGTGTGGGGCTTGCAGGCCGTGACGCCGACCTGAACCGTTCCAGTGAATGCGTCGAAGGACTTGGCAAATCGGCCTTCAGGCGCTTCCAGATACCACGTTTTAGCCTGTAGTAAGACGTCCGCATCGGCGCTGTAAGGCGTCACCTTCAGCCAGCCCTTTACACCCCAGGCACCCTGCAGGTGCCCCAACGCCACCGCGTCCTTGGGTCGGGTCGCAATCGGCCACGGGATCGGTCGGGTGGGCATATCAGGCATAAACGGGATACCAATCAGGGGTGTAAGTGGGGCTAAACGGGACTGAACGGGGGTGAAAGGTCAATAAATTTAACCATACCCCTTGCTTAAAATGGGCAAAAAAAAACGCGCACACCACAAAGGCATACGCGCTTCTTACACGATTCGCGGTGGCCACCCGAATCCGGGGAGCCCAAACGATCGCTTAGGCTTGGGCCTTCGCGGCCACCTTCATCAAACGGGACACCGTGTCTGATGGCTGTGCACCAATAGACAACCAGTGCGTCAAACGGTCTTGCGCTAGGCGCAAAGGCTCTTCAGCACCACGCGCCATTGGGTTGTAAAAACCAATACGCTCAAGGTAACGACCGTCGCGACGGTTACGCTTGTCAGCGACAACGATATTGTAGAAAGGGCGTGCTTTAGAGCCGCCGCGAGAGAGTCGAATAACGACCATGATTAATCCTTTGGGTGGGGCTTCACGGCCTTGGCGCAGATCACACCTAGACCGATTCGTTCCAAAATTCTCGTAACGCCTGAGACACACGACTAGCCACCCGGCCAGCGAAACGTTACCAAGCCCTCGATTATATGGCATTTACGGGTAGCCGCCCATCTCTCCCCCTGTCGGGCACAATATCCCCTGTCCCACCCGGGCGGATTTAACGCATTTACAACACCATGTCCGACATTTTTACCCGTGCTAGCACCGCCAACGACCTGCGCGCGATTAAAGAGATCTACGCACACCATGTGCTCAACGGCACGGGCACGTTCGAAACGGTCCCCCCCAGTCTGGACGAGATGCAAACACGACGCGCCGATGTGTTGCAAAAATCCCTGCCCTACATCGTCGCTGAGCGCGACGGAAAAGTGCTTGGCTTCGCCTACGCCAACTGGTTCAAGCCGCGACCAGCTTACCGGTTCAGCACCGAGGACTCGGTCTATGTCGCCCCGGGC
Organism: Methylobacillus sp.; assembly: GCA_018607835.1. GTDB lineage: Bacteria > Pseudomonadota > Gammaproteobacteria > Burkholderiales > Burkholderiaceae_C > RS62. Next base: position 106,242 of record JABBAS010000010.1, read on the forward strand.
AGCATGGGCCAAGGCATAGGCGCCGCATTGATGACCCAGTTACTGGCTCTGCTGGAGGCGCGGGGAATTCGTCACGTGATGGCGGTCATTGGCGACAGTGACAATACGGGCTCTATCAATTTACATCGTCGCATGGGGTTCTCGCACGTGGGCACCATGCGCGGTTGCGGCTGGAAATTTGAGCGTTGGCTAGATATCGTTTTGATGGAGCGCACCTTAGGCAAGGGAACCCAGACGGCCCCGACGGACTCTGACGCTGCATAACGACCTCACACAACGCAAAGACACCCACACATGACCGCCATCACCTCACGCTCGCCCAAGTCAAAGACCATCGCTGCGTGGCTCGCTTTCTTATTTGGCAGCTTGGGCCTTCACCGGCTCTATCTTTTCGGCATAAAAGATATCGGCTTCTGGCTAACACCCTTACCCACAGCCGCTGGGCTGGTTGGCTTGGCACGCTTTTACAACATTGGGCAAGACGACCTATTGGCTTGGATACTCATACCGGTCTTTGGCATCTGTATTGCTGTCGCTTGTGGCACCGCTATCTTTTACGCACTCATGGCGCCAGCACGTTGGCAGGCCAAGTACAACCCCGGCCACGACCTAGACGATACGCACCCATCGGGGCTCACCAACTGGCTGAGCGTCATGGTGGTGGTGTGCGCCCTCATGATTGGAGCGGTCGCCCTCATGTCCAGTTTAGTCATGAGCTTTCAGGCCTACTTCGAGAGCCAAGTGGAAGCGGCCCGCGCCATCAGCCAATAAGGACAGCGCCGTAAGCCGTAAGCTGCAAGCCGCAGGCGACCCTAGGCAACCAAGTCTGGGTGCGCTGTGATGAACTTCGCAATTTTCGGGGCAATTACGTAGTCGCAATAACCTGCCTGGGGAAACCGGTCGTAGTACTGCTGGTGAAAACTCTCAGCGGTACTGTAGTTGTGCAGAGGCACCACCTCCGTCGTTATCCGTCCTCGCAACGCCTGCTCGCGCGACGCTAGGTCTGCAATGAATGCCGTCACGATGGGTAGTTGCTCGGACCGCGTGAGGTATACACCGCTGCGATATTGCGGCCCCACGTCATTGCCCTGCTGATTCAAGGTGGTGGCGTCGTGAACGCTGAAGAACACCTCGAGGATTTGACTCAACTGTATTTCACGCGTATCGAAGGTGACACGTACCACCTCGACATGACCGCTCTCACCAGTGCACACTTGCTCGTACGTTGGCGCGATGACATGGCCATTACAGTAGCCAGACTCAACAGCCCTAACCCCTTTGACCCGCAGGAACACCCCTTCGGTGCACCAAAAGCACCCGCCTCCGAGCACGATGGTGTCGAGGTCGCTGGCATGGGAATCAGATCGTTGGTCGTTGGGTAGGGACATGTGCTGGCCTCTGTAAGGTATAAAAAAAATGTAGTGTCGCCTACATTATTCGCCATCAGACAATGTCACCGCAACGACGAAGGTTTTCACAATAATAGAGACTTGTCTTCCTGAACAAACCGTATGACGCATACAGCTCAAAGAAACACACACATGAAACCCCAATTCAACTGGCAAGATCCCTTACACCTCGCAGATGCCTTGAGCGACGACGAGCGCGCTATTGCCGAGGCCGCACACACCTTCTGTCAAGAGCGCCTGCAAACTCGCGTGCTTCAGGCCGCCCGCCACGAGACCTTTGACCGTGAGATCATGAACGAGTTTGGCGAGATGGGTTTCTTGGGTTGCACCATTGACGGCTACGACTGCGCCGGTTTGAACTATGTCAGCTACGGCTTGGTGGCGCGCGAGGTGGAGCGTGTGGACAGTGGCTATCGCAGCGCCATGAGTGTGCAAAGCTCCTTGGTCATGCACCCCATACACGCCTACGGCTCTGAGGAGCAACGTCAGAAATATCTGCCCAAACTGGCAACAGGCGAGTGGGTCGGTTGTTTTGGCCTCACCGAACCCAACCACGGCTCCGACCCCGCGAATATGGAAACGCGTGCCACACCCGTGGACGGCGGCTACATCGTGAAGGGCGCAAAAATGTGGATCACCAACGCCCCCATCGCTGATGTCTTTGTGGTCTGGGCCAAGATCGTTGGCGAAGAAATGGGGCAAGGCGCCATTCACGGCTTTATCCTGGAAAAGGGTATGAAAGGCCTGAGCGCGCCCAAGATTGAAGGCAAGATGAGTTTGCGCGCGAGCATCACGGGCGAAATTGTGATGGACGATGTCTTTGTACCCGCCGAAAACCTGTTGCCCAACGTAAACGGGCTAAAAGGCCCATTCGGCTGCCTGAACAAAGCGCGCTACGGAATCGCTTGGGGTGCCATGGGTGCCGCCGAAGACTGCTGGACCCGCGCGCGTCAGTACACCTTAGACCGTCAACAGTTTGGACGCCCGCTGGCCCAAAATCAATTGATCCAGAAGAAGCTCGCCGACATGCAGACCGAGATCACGCTGGGTCTTCACGCCTGCTTGCGGGTCGGTCGCCTCATGGACGAAGACCGTGCTGCGCCAGAGATGATCAGCCTCATAAAGCGCAACAGTTGCGGCAAAGCCTTGGACATCGCCAGGATGAGCCGTGACATGCACGGCGGCAACGGTATTCACGACGAATACCACGTCATCCGCCACATGATTAACCTGGAAACCGTGAATACCTATGAGGGCACCCACGACGTTCACGCCTTGATCTTGGGGCGTGCGCAAACGGGCTTGCAAGCGTTCTATTGAGTCGCTAGCCGGCGCAATCAAATACCCTGCCCGCGCAGGGTATTTTTTTACCCATACAAAATTATTGACTAAGCGGTCATTAGAATATCGCTTAATGACCAAGCAGTCACTAACGATGCCTCCGACAAGCACGATCGAGCCACACGACCCATTGGGCCGTCCCCTTAAACGCACCCGACGCAAAGAGGCGCGGCCCAACGAAATTGTTGCAGCCGCTCTCGCCGTGTTCGTGGACAAGGGGTTTGCAGGCGCCCGTATGGACGAAATCGCCAAACAAGCGGGCGTTTCAAAGGCAACCTTGTTCGTGTATTTCCCCAGCAAGGACGACTTATTCAAGGCCGTCGTGCGCACCAACATCATTGACCGGCTGACCGCTTTTCAATCGACCGTTGCGCACTTCCAAGGGAGCAGTGGCGACCTGATCGCCTTAGCCATGCACAAATGGTGGCAGGAGATCGGCAGTACCCAGGCGGGGGGCATCAGCAAGCTCATTATTCAAGAGGCGAAAAACTTTCCCGAGCTCGCCGCCTTCTACCAGACTGAGGTCATGGGGCCTGGCTTGCATCTGATGCAAGCCATACTCAAAAGAGGCATCGCACGGGGTGAGCTACGAGACTTGGATCTGACCAATACCGTCATGGGCATCATGTCCTCGCTGTTATTTTTGTGTCTCTGGCGGCAGGCCATGGGGGTTGATAACCCCGTTTGCGGCCCTGCCATTGAGCCCACTGCTTTCATACAAAACCAAATCGATATTTTGCTCTCTGGCATCGAACTGAAAGGTAATCCGCCATGCGTCTGAAGTCTACTGTCAAGTGGCTCGTGTACAGCTTAATCGTCGTCGCACTCGCGGGTGGCGTGTGGCGCGCCCTGAAGGCACGCAGCGACGCGCAGGCCAGTGCCGCGCTCGCCGCCGAGGCGCTCAAAGCGCCCATCAACTATGTCCTTCAGGCCAGCGACACCGTCGCCGCCGCCAGGCAGTCGTTGGATCAAACGCAGACCATCAACGGTACTGTGAAGGCTGTCAACGCGGTGACCTTGCGGAGCAATCAAGCAGCGATTGTCACGGCGATTCGGGTGCCTGAAGGCGGCCGTGTCAAGGCGGGGCAGGTGGTTGCACAGCTAGACGCAGACGATGCCAAAGCACGCAGGGAACAAGCGCAGCAGCAGGTTATCGCGGCAAGGGCGCAAATGGATTTAGCGCAGCGCCAGCGCGACAACAACCGCGCACTGGTTGAAAAAGGATTTATATCCAGCACCGCTTTGGTGAGCTCCGATAGCACGTACGCATCGGCAAAGGCCAACCATGAGGTAGCCATTGCGGCTTTGGACATTGCCAAACGAAACCTGGCTGATGCAACGGTTCGCAGCCCGATCAACGGGCAAGTCAGCCAACGCTACGTGAAACCAGGCGATCGTGTGGCGCTCAACGCACCACTCGTCGACATTGTCGACACCCGTTCGCTCGAGGTCGAGGTGATGGTGCCCATCGCCGCAGCTGCCAAGTTGCAGGTTGGTCAGATGGCAACATTGACGCTAGAAAGCAGCGCGACCACCGTAACCGCCAAGGTCGCACGCATCAACCCCAGCGTGGATGCCAGTAGTCGCAGCCTGAAAATTTATCTGAGTCTGCCAGTTGACTCCGCGCGGGTCGGGGAGTTCGTGACCGGCGGCTTGGTCGTTGGCACCATAGAGGGAAGCGCTATCCCCTTGGATGCCGTGCGCACAGAGAAAGCGCAACCCTACATTCAGGTCGTTCAGAACCAACGCGTTGCCCACGTGAGCGTCACCATCGCCGCCACAGGCTCGCGTAACGGGCGCCAATTTGCCATCGTGTCACCCCTCACCGCCGGCGAAATTGTGCTGTCGCCAAGCGCCGGGGTCATCGCCAATGGCACCGCTGTTCAGCTGAGCAAGTAAGCAACTACCCCAGCGCCAACGCCAACGCCGACCAACCCTAAAGACAAACGATTATGTGGTTTACCCAAGTCTCTTTACGCAACCCCGTCTTTGCCACCATGGTGATGTTGGCGTTTGTCGTACTCGGTGTTTTTGGCTATCAACGCCTACAAGTCGACCAATTTCCGAATGTCGACTTCCCAGTCGTCGCCATCAACACCATTTACCCCGGCGCAGCGCCAGAGATTGTGGAGACGGAAGTCAGCCGAAAAATCGAAGAGGCCTTAAACACCATTTCAGGCATCAACTCCTTGAGCTCCCGCAGCTTCCAAGGCGCATCCGTGGTCATTGCAGAATTTCAACTGGACGTTGACAGTCGAAAAGCCGCCGATGACGTTCGCGAAAAAATTGCGGCCATGCAATCCAGCCTGCCCGATCTCGCGGAGGAGCCACGCATTAGCCGTTTTGACCCCGCAAGTCGTCCCATCTTCTCGGTGGCTGTCACTGTCGACGAGAGTCAAAAAGATGCACCAACGACGGCACAAGCCAGCGTCTGGGCCGATCAGGTTTTACGTAAGCAACTGGAGAACGTCCGCGGCGTGGGTCTCGTGTCCCTGGTCGGCGACACCGAGCGCGTAATTCAAATTGAATTACAGCCCACAGCCATGCGCGCGCTAGGCGTCAGCGCCCAACAGGTTGCCAACGCGGTCCGCTCAGAAAGCCAAGATTCGCCAATCGGGGCCGTTACATCGTCTGCGCGGGAGTTGGTCGTTCAGGTGCAAGCCCGCATGCAACGACCCAGTGACTTCGGTCAGATTGTTGTTGCGCGGAAAAATGGCATAGACATTCGGCTTGACCAAGTGGCACGTATTGCCGACGCTGAGAAAGAGATTGAAAGCCTGGCGCTTTACAACGGGCAACGCACCGTTTTGTTACAAATTCAAAAGTCGCAAGACGAGAATACGGTCCAAGTCGTCGACCGCTTATCGGCTGAACTCACTGCGAGCAGCAAAGACTTGCCGCCAGGTATATCTTTGCAAGCCATTGGCGACAGCTCGCGTCCGATCCGGGTATCCGTCGCCAACGTGAAGGCGACCTTGATTGAAGGTGCCATCCTGACGGTGGTGATTGTTTTCCTTTTCCTAAACTCATGGCGCTCTACGGTCATCACTGGCCTCACACTGCCAATTGCCATCATCGGTACGTTTTTATTCATGTATCTATTTGGCTTCACCATCAACATGATTACGCTGATGGCGATGTCGCTGTGTGTGGGCCTACTGATAGACGATGCGATTGTGGTGCGCGAAAACATTGTTCGCCACGTGCAGATGGGGAAGACGCCCTACGACGCCGCGATGGACGGCACCAAAGAGATTGGTTTGGCTGTCTTAGCGACCACATTGTCGATCGTGGCCGTGTTTGCCCCAATTGGTTTTATGGGCGGCATCATTGGTAAGTTCTTTCACCAATTTGGCATCACCATCGTGGCCGCTGTCCTGATTTCGATGTTCGTGAGCTTCACCCTAGACCCCATGCTCTCGAGTATTTGGCATGACCCCGCCATCGATGACCACCGCAAACCTTTCAAGGCCGACAGTTGGTACAACAAAACCATTGGGCGCCTCACCCATGCGGTTGACGTCTGGCAAGACAGCCTATCCGAAAGCTATCAGCGCATACTGCGGTGGTCACTGCGCCACAAACTCGCCACTGTGGCGATGGCTTTGTCCACATTTGTTGCCAGCATCGCCATGATGCCGCTACTCGGAACCGAGTTTGTTCCCAAGGCCGACTTCTCCGAAACACGCCTCAACTTCTACACACCGGTCGGCTCGTCTCTCGCAGTCACCGAGCTCAAAACCAAACAAGTTGAAGCCGTTTTGCGTTCGTTTCCGGAGGTTGATTACACCTTGTCCACGATCAACACAGGCAGTGCACGTGGCAAAAACTACGTTAGCGTCTATGTCCGCTTAATCGACCGCAAGCTACGCACCTTGGGCGTCGATCAAATGTCGGCTCAATTGCGCGAGCGGTTGCGAAGCATTAGCGGTATCACCGTGACCCATGTGGGCTTGCTCGACTCCGTAGGGGGCAATAAGCAGATTGAATTCTCCCTGCAAGGGTCAGACTTGAAGGAGCTGGAGCGTATCAGCGCCACGGTGACGGACAGAATCCGAGGTATCCCCGGCCTAGTGGACCTCGACTCCAGCGTGAAGCCCAACAACCCAACCATAGACATCAGCGTGCGACGCGCCGCTGCCAGCGATTTGGGTTTGTCCGTAGGTGCTGTCGCGCAAAGCCTGCGCACCCTCGTTGCAGGTCAAACAGTCAGCACGTGGCGCGCGCCCGATGACCAAAGCTACGACGTGATTTTGCGACTGCCCGCGAGTGACCGCAGCAGCCTGGAGGACTTGAAGCAGTTACCGTTCATCACGGGCGCGAACGCCGATGGTTCCGCCCGCGTGGTCACGCTGGCTCAATTTGCCGATGTATTGCCTTCAACAGGGGCGAATCAAATTAACCGGAAAAATCTCAGCCGTGAAGTCGCCGTTGACGCAAACGCCTACGGTCGCTCCGTTGGGGAGGTCTCAGGCGACATCCGTAAGGTGCTCGACGACGTGGCCCTCCCACCGGGCTATCGCTATCAGTTTGGTGGCTCCACCAAGAACATGGCCGAGTCCTTCGGCTATGCGCTGTCAGCACTGGCCTTGGCCGTGGTGTTCATCTACATGATTTTGGCGAGTCAATTCAAGAGCTTTTTACAGCCACTTGCCCTCATGAGCGCCCTACCCCTGACGCTGATAGGCGTTGTGCTGGCCTTGCTGATGTTCCAGTCAGCCATGTCCATGTTCTCAGTAATCGGTGTGGTCATGCTCATGGGCTTGGTGACTAAAAATGCCATTCTGCTGGTCGATTTCGCCATACGCGCCCGCGAAGGGATTGACGGCGCCCCCCCGCTGAACCGAGACGATGCCTTGCTGATGGCTGCCAAGGTCCGCTTACGCCCCATCTTAATGACCACCTTGGCCATGATTTTTGGTATGGCGCCGCTAGCGTTCGCTCTGTCTGAGGGTGCGGAGCAGCGCGCGCCCATGGGTCAAGCCGTGATAGGCGGCGTTATCACCGCCTCCTTGCTCACACTCGTGGTCGTCCCGGTTGTCTACTGCTACATGGACGATTTGAGCCAGTGGTTGAAGCGCTTGTTTGGTGCTCAGGAAAAACCCACGGTCTAAGAGCGAAACCCGCGCGCAATCAGTAAAATAACCCCTGTCTGAAAAAAATCCCCTGGGAGAGCCTGCATGCAAGCCGTGGTAAACACCGATCAAGCCCGATTCAACATGATCGAGCAACAAATTCGCCCATGGGACGTTTTGAACGCGCGTGTTCTGGAAACACTGAGTCAAGTTCCGCGCGAACGTTTTGTTCCCAACCAACACAAGGCGCTGGCTTTTTCAGATCTCGAAATTCCGTTGAGCGACCCCATCAAGGCGAGCCAGATGATGCTGGCACCCCGCGTCGAGGCCCGACTGTTGCAAGACATGGACCTGCAATCAAGCGACCACGTGTTAGAAATTGGCACGGGGTCGGGTTACATGGCGGCGCTATTGGCCCAACTGGTGCGACGTGTCACCACGGTTGAAATTGATCAAACGCTGGCCGCACAAGCGCGTGACACGATTGAGCACGCCAATATGCAAAACGTTGAGGTTATTTTGGGTGATGGCAGCTTCGTCGAGACGTGGAGCAAAAGTGGGCCATTCGACGTGATCCTATTAAGTGGCTCTGTCGCCACGATGCCCATGGCGTGGCTAACGCACCTCAAGCCTGGCGGCCGATTGGTCGGCATCAGTGGGCAAGCTCCCGTGATGCACGCGACATTCATCACCAAAGGCACGCACGACAGTGCCAGCACCCGTACGCCGTGGGACACCGTTGCCTCGCGTCTCATTGGTTTTCCCGAACGCTCACGATTTAACTTCTAACCTGAAGGCACTATCGCTCATGCTGCAATTACAACCAGCCGACCTCAGCCAATGGTTTGCCACCCACGAAGGGCAGCGCCCAGTGGTCCTTGATGTGCGTGAACCACATGAGTTTGAGACGGCGAGCCCCGCCGAAGACCCGGCATTCGACTTGATTCGCATGCCCATGCGGGGTGTGCCCGCCCGCTTAGATGAACTAGATAAAACCCAGCCGATTGCCTGTTTGTGTCACCATGGCGCGCGCAGCGCGCAAGTTGCCATGTATCTTGAGAACATGGGCTATCTACATGTCGCGAACATCAGTGGTGGCATCGATGCCTGGGCCACCCAACTCGAGCCCACCTTGGCTCGCTACTGATCGCACACTGCTAGGCCATACCGAGCGCACAGCGCCACACCCGCATTCACACCCATTCCACAGAGGAAGTCTGTTATGACATGTCATGTATCTGGTTTTTCAAAGCGCGTCACGTTGCCAACAATGGGTCTATCGACATGTGTGCTTGGGGTTTTGTTGGCTTTTTCGTCAGGCGCAGGCGCGCAAAGTCTATCGGGGATGCTTGAGGCAGCACGTCAATTCGACGCAACTTACCTGAGCGATACAGCAGCGGCACGCGCAACCTATGCCGCCGCAAAGCTTGACAACGCATCCACGCTGCCAAAGGTGTCCCTGACATCATCGATCACGCAGTCGAATATATACGCCTCAGGCCGAAGCACAGAGAACCGGTCACAGAACATCGGCTTGATTGGTTCACAGTCGCTATTCAGTGAAAAAAATGCAGCAACAGCCAAGAAGGTCACCCAGACTGAGCAAGCGGCAGCGACATTGCAGCGCGTCGCAGAGCAGTCGCTCATCGTGAGAGTTTCACAGGCTTACTTTGATGCGCTGACCGCGCAAGATACCTTAGTGAGCGTTCAGGCATCCAAAAAGGCCGCCGAACAGCAACTCGCCGCCGCTGAGCGTAACTTCGAAGTCGGCAACACCACGATCACCGACGCTCGCGAAGCCCAAGCCCAATACGACCGAATTACGGCCGACGAAATCAATGCGCAGAATAGTCTGGAACTTGCGAAACTGTCGCTGGCGCAGTTGACCGGTGTCACCTCGCCGCAACCCAAGGCTTTCATGGCCGATCGACTTCCTGACCTTTCGGGGGAGACGCTCGAGACATGGGTGAGGCGAAGCGCCGAAACCAATTTGGCTATCGCCAAATCACGCGTCGACCTGGAGAACGCACGACTAGACTTAGAAATCGCCAAGGCAGGAGAAAAGCCCACGCTGGATGTAGAGGCCGCGTATCTGCACAACGGCACCAATGCGGCACACGGCAGTGCAAATACGGCAAGCTACAACCCCACCAGCAGCATTGCGCTGAAGTTTAATTGGCCACTGTACACAGGTGGCGCGGTCCAAAATGGCATTGCAGCCGCACTTGAGAAAGAGGCCAAGGCGCGTGCTGACCTTGAAAACGCGACCCGTACCGCAACCAATCAGGTGAAGCGTGCCTTCCTAGGACTTCAATCGGGCATGAGCCAAGCAACGGCGTTGCAAGCAGCCCTTGTGTCCAGCCAGAGTGCGTTGGAGGCGAATCAACTTGGCTACGAAGTCGGTGTGCGCATCAATATTGATGTCTTGAATGCGCAGACCGCTGTGTATAAAACACAAGCCAGTTTGGCCAAGGCGCGCCATGATGTCTTGCTAGGTAGCCTGAAACTGCGCCAAGCCGTCGGTGTGCTCAGCGATGCCGATGTGGACGCGGTATCGCGCCTGCTACAGCCCTAAAGTTCTCAGGTTCTCAGGCCCTAAGACCCTAAGGTTCTAGCGTCGGTCGCGTTCCCCTCCGCAGCCCGCGCGACGCAGTCGATGGTGCGGGCTGACGCACCTTGGTGGGTGGCAACCAGCGTCAACGCGGCTTGCGACATCTCGGCGCGCAACCCCATGTCATCGGCGATCGCCACGCCCGCCATCAGCGCCTCTTGCATGTCGGGCGCGCGGACTGCTGCTCCGCACGCAATGGCCCAATCAGCCGCTTGGGCAAAGTTGTAGGTGTGCGGACCAACCACCACCGGGCAACCACAGGCGGCGGCCTCAATCAAGTTTTGGCCACCAAATACGGCAAAGCTCCCTCCCATCAGTGCGACATCCGCCAGCGCGTAGTACACAGGCATCTCTCCCACGCTATCGCCCAACCAAATACAGGGCTTGGCTGAGGGACCGTTCATGGCAGAGACATCGGACGGCCCTGCCGCAGCCCATGCACTGCGCTTTTGCACGTCAAAGCCTGCACCCAGCAATAAGCGCTCGATTTCAGCTACCCGGTGTGGATGCCTAGGCACCAGTAGCCAGTGACATGCTGAGAGCGACAACGTCATCTGGGTGGCCTCACTCAGGAGCGCGTCAACCCAAGCGTGCTCTTCTCCCTCGCGCGAGCTCGCTAACATCACGACCGGTTTCGTCAGTCCTTGACGCCATTGCTGACCCTGAGCCTGCGCCGCCTGATGAACGGTGACGTCAAATTTCACATTGCCAAGGTGGCCAAGCACGCGCGCACCTAACTGCTCAAACCGCATCGCATCATCTGCGGTTTGGGCTACCACACCGCCGAGTGCACTGAACGCAAGGTGCGACAGAGTAGTCAGCCCAAAACGTGACGCTTTATGCAGGGAGCGCTCAGACAAACGCCCATTGACTAGATAAAGCGGCAACCGCCTCTCGGCACAGGCGACCACCAACTCGGGCCACACCTCGGTTTCCATCAACAACCCCATACGCGGCTTAAAGTGCGCAAGAAAGCGCTGCACACTGGCTGGCTCATCCCATGGCAACCAGGTTTGTTGATCACCCGCCCTGAGCAACGGCGTTCCCGCCGCCCAACCGGTGGCCGTCCCGTGCGTCAGTAACAGCTGGCTATCCGGCCAGCGCCGACGTATGGCCTCGATTAGCGGCAGACACGCGCGGGTCTCACCAAGCGAAACCGCATGTACCCAGACGTACTCCCCCGCAGCAAGGCCTGTGTAATAACCCCTGCGCGCGGGCAGGTCGTGCGCATAAAGCGGCTCCAATCGTGCACGACGCCGGTATTTAAAGGTCAAGAATGGGGCCGCCATGCGCATAACGGCACGATATAGCGCCCGGACCACGCGCGATCTCAGCGGCTTTTCGGCGCTCACCTGCACGGTTAGGTCTTCTCCGTATCGAACAAGGACTGATAGACCTGGGCAATCCCCGCCGCCTCAGCAGCGAGGGAAAAATGCTGCGCAACACGCGCTCGGGCACTTAAGCCCATGGCCCGTGCGCCAGGTAAATCGGACAGCACCTGTTGCGCGGCGGCGGCCAGGCCCTGCGCGTCTTCCAAGGCCACCATGTATCCGTTGACACCAGGCTCTACCAACATACTGAAGGCACCTGTCTCTGAGCAAACCAGCGCACAGCCGCAGGCCCCCGCTTCAAACGGCGTCAAGCCAAAAGGCTCATAACGCGGACATGCGATGCACAAGGTGCAGCGCTCGTACCAGCGATGTATCTCGCCAGCAGCGACCTCGCCAAGAAATACGATGCGATCGGACAAGCCCGCCGCCTCTATCCGCGCCAGCAGGTCTTTCTGAAACGCTTGGTCTTTGGCTTGCGCCAAGCCCGCGATAACCGCGGTGGCGCCTGGCAAATGCGGCAGCGCCGCTATCATGGCATCCACAAAAATATCGGTGCCTTTGTCTGGCCGCACACGACCAAAAACGCCGATACCGTAGGTTCCGGACAGCCCCGTTTCCGCCCACAGAACGTCTTTATCAGCAGGGACGGAAAAGCGACTCAAATCAACACCATGCGGCACGACTGCCGTTGTATTCGGCACGAACGAGGCCGCCAATGGCGTCGTGCTGATTACCGCATCCATGCGGCTAATGAGCCAACGCGGAAACCAGCCATGACGGTGCTGGGCTGCCGATGTAAAAACCAGCTTGATGGGCAAGCGAAGCACGTCACGAGCCCACAGCCCTGCCATCATTTCGTGATCACGGCGGACATGCCATATACGAAAATCACGTCCTGTTGGCGGCCGTTTTGACACGCGAATCGCCTCTTTCAGGCGCAGGCCCGCTATGCCATTGGATAGCGGCGTGCCGCAATAGGCGAGGCGCCACTGTTGCAACTGCCACGGTACCAGTGCATTGACCGTCGCGGATACCCCCGTGTAACGCGTCTTTAGATTAAAGACAATGACCTCGGGGTCCGGATGGTTGTGGGGTATGGACACAGTAAGGGCCTTTTCAATGACTGGCGTGCTGAATCTGTGCGTCTGGCATGTGGGCTCTCAGCAAAGCCATGAAGCGCGACTCAATACGCGTACACGCCTCGGCATCATGCCCCTCGAAACGCAACACCAACACCGGCGTGGTGTTGGAAGCACGAATCAACCCAAAACCGTCAGGCCAGTCAACCCGCAGGCCATCGATGGTGCACAGCTCACCCGGCGCCCCAAAGTTTTCGGTATCTGCTTGTGCGGCCACCACCAGCGTGTCAACCAACGCATGAGCGTCTTGGCCGCTGCAGTCGATATTCAACTCTGGCGTACTGACGCTATTTGGCAACCCATTGAGTACCGCGCTGACGTCGGGCGAGCGGCTCAAAATTTCTAATAATCGTGCGCCAGCATACGTCCCGTCATCGAAACCATACCAACGCTCCTTGAAAAAGATGTGGCCACTCATCTCGCCACCCAATGGGCTGTTGAGTGCCTTCATGTGGGCTTTTACCAGCGAGTGTCCTGTCTTAAACATCACAGGCTGACCACCCGCCGCTGCAATCTCTGGCGCCAAGCGCTGGCTACACTTGACGTCAAACACAACGGTTCCGCCCGGCACACGCGACAGCACGTCTCTCGCGAATAAAACCATCTGGCGGTCGGGGTAAATCACCTGACCGTCCTTGGTGACAATGCCCAAGCGGTCGCCATCGCCATCAAAGGCAAGTCCAATCTCCGCGTCAGTGGTACGCAGCGCGTGTATGACATCTTGCAGGTTTTCTAACTTACTTGGGTCTGGGTGGTGGTTGGGGAAGTTGCCGTCCACCTCACTAAACAAGGCAACAACGTCACAACCGAGTGCCCGGAAAATACCCGGGGCGGTGGCGCCTGCCACACCGTTGCCACTATCGACAACGATCTTCATAGGGCGACTCAACTGGATATCCGCCACCACACGTTGCCCATAGTCTGCCGCTATGTCTAGGCGCTGAATCGCATCAGCGCTTGCGGGCTGCAGACGCCTATCGTCTTCCGATAATCCATTCATCGCCGCGCGCAAGGCCTGAATGGTATCGCCGTAAATCGCCTCTCCCGCCAACACCATTTTGAAACCGTTGTAGTTTTTCGGGTTGTGGCTTCCCGTGATCTGTATGCCTGTGCTGCACAGCGTATGGGCTGCAAAATAAAGCATGGGCGTCGTGGCTAGGCCAATATCTATCACCGCCACACCGGCAGCGGCCAAGCCACTGCACAAAGCCTCAGATAAGGACGGACCACTCAGACGGCCATCGCGACCGACGGCAACAGTGGTCTCACCCAAGGACCGAGCAGCCCGGCCGAATACCAGCCCCAGCGCCCACGCGAACTCCGGCGTTAATTGCTCGGGCACGGTGCCCCTGATGTCGTATGCTTTGAAGCACTTTTCTTGAAAAAGCATTCACCCACCTTCGCCGGTTTTGGTTATTGACGCCTCCATTGTAAGAAGTTTGGCTCACGAACTGGCATGCGTTGTTTGCACCGCATCACGCCGTTATTTGACGCACAATGGCGGCATGCCGTTGCACGATGCTTACACTGTATTTGAGGGGCCCTGGGGCCCGATGCAAGCCGCCTGTCATGGCGAAATGCTCACTGGCTTGTGGTTTGTACCCCAAGCGCATGCCCCCAACCTCTCTGAGGTTCCGCGCATGGACAAGCATCCGCTTTGGGCTGTCCTGAAAACGGAATTAAAGGCTTATCACACCGGTAGACTGCAACACTTTACCGTGCCGCTGCAATGGACCCATGGCAGCGCGTTTGCCCAAGCGGTTTGGACACAGCTACGTACTGTTCCCTGGGGACAGACCATCAGCTACGGCGCACTCGCCAAATTAGTCAGTACAACCACAGGCCGTCACGCCAGCGCTCGCGCAGTCGGTGGTGCGGTCGGGCGTAATCCCATCAGTATTGTGGTGCCTTGTCATCGTGTCGTGGGTGCCAACGGCAGCCTCACGGGGTATGCCGGCGGCCTTGACAAAAAAATAGCTTTTTTGCGTTTGGAGAATAGCCTTGGCTAACGCAGACGGCGCACCGCAACACACGAACGCTACCCAAACCCAAAGCTGGTTAGCGCGACTACATGCGCGACCTTGGTGGGTAGACATGTTGGTACTGAGCACCATGTGGGGCTCATCATTTATGTTCACCAAGGTCATCACGCAAGACATCGGCCCTATGCCCGCCGCGTTCGGCCGTGTCGCCGTCGCCTTTGCGTGCTTACTGCCCCTGCTTGCCCTACGCGGCGAACTGCCGACGCTCAGGGCACATTGGCGACGGATCATGCTTTTGGGCATCTTGAATTCGGGTATCCCCTTTGCCGCCTACTCCATCGCTATGCTGACCGTGCCGAGCAGCACGGGTGCCATCATCAATGCAGCGACGCCGCTATTTGGCGCCGTCATCGCATGGGTTTGGCTAAAAGACAAGTTGACGCTCAGCCAGATGGTCGGCCTTGTGATCGGCTTTGTCGGCGTGACGCTCTTAGCTCTGCAAAATGCAAGCGAGGCACCGGCTGCGGAATTAGGTAGCTACATTATTGGCATTGCCGTCTGTATCGCGGCGCCTATTTTTTACGGCATATCGGCCAGCTTCACCAAACGCTATTGCAAAGATGTGCCGCCCACCGTATCGGCAACGGGAAGCCAACTTGGCGCCACCTTATTTCTCGCGCCGCTGGCATGGCTGTACTGGCCTGAGCAGGGCATACAAAGCGGTACGATTGCCTCTTTGGTCATCCTCGGTGTTTTCTGCACTGGCTTTGCTTACATTTTATTTTTCCGAATGATCGCCATGGTTGGGGCTACCAAGGCGCTATCCGTCACATTCGCTGTACCCGTCTTCGCCGCATTTTATGGCGTGACCTTTCTTGGCGAACACATCACGCCGTACATGGTGGCATGCGCCGCCGTGATTTTGGCGGGAATCAGTCTGTCGACAGGCTTGCTGCGTCCGTTTAAGTAACGCCTCTTAACCAACCACGCCATGGCATCCCCTTGTTAAGCGGGCA
>JABBAS010000062.1:0-8647 GCA_018607835.1 Methylobacillus sp.
CCGTTAAGCCTTTCACCTGCCCCGCTTGTTTTATGCGTCCGTAGGCATGGTCGCAAGTTGGTCCAAGATGCGCGTGAAGTTCTCGACACCTTGTGCGCCGCTAACCAAGTGACGCTGCTTAAACACAACAGCGGGCACGCTTTGAATGCCTTTGCTCATCCAATACTGCTCGGCGGCGCGCACGTCTGCTGCAAAGCGTTGGTCGGCCAGCACGGCGGCGGCTTGCTCTCGGTCTAGCCCAATGCTTGCCGCGACGTCGGCCAGCACGGCGTCGTCTGACAGGTTGCGTCGGTGGGTGAAGTGGGCGGTGAACAGCGCCATCTTGAGGTCGTGCATGCGTCCTTGTTGGTCCGCCCAGTGCAGTATCTGGTGGGTGTTAAAGGTGTTGTGCATGCGCATGTCGTCGGTGTAGTTGAACTCAAAGCCAACGTCGACACCCGCTTGGGTCATTTGTATGCGGCTGGCACGCGACTGCTCTGGCGTGGAGCCATATTTCTCGGCGATGTGCTCGCCTATGTTTTGGCCTTCGGCGGGCATGCTGGGGTTGAGCTCAAAGGGGTGCCAACGAATCTGGTGGGGTGTGCCCATGGCCTCCAAGGCGGTGGCGAGTTGCTTGTAGCCAATGACGCACCAAGGACACATGACGTCCGAGACGATGTCAATTTGTAGGGTGTCCTCAGATGCGGGGGCGGGTGCGTTCATGGCTTGATTGGTCTCTTCAGGTCGGATTGATTTGTACGTTGTGTAATGTACGCTTGAATCTACCTGGAATCAACAGTGAGTCACCCGTGGGTTTGCGTTTGCACTTGAACAATAGATTCACGTGTGCAGACATGCTCAGGCCGCGGTGGCTGGGTGCAAAAGGGGTCAATCACCGCATTGGCCATGGCGTTGTAAACCACAAAGATATTGGCGCGCGGGTCTGGTGTGATGTTGCTGTTAGAGCCATGCACGGTGTTGCAGTCAAACACAATGACAGAGCCCGCTTTGCACTCGGCACGCGCAATGCCATTGGTTTCTATCAGATGGCTCACCGCCTCATCGCTAGGCACACCAAACTGTTGCTTTCTAAGTGACTTCTCGTGATGGTTGTCCGGGGTTTCACCCGTGCACGTGACAAATGTTTTGTGAGACCCCGGAATCAGCAACAGAGGGCCGTTATCGGCGTGGTTTTCTGTCAGCGTGATCGACATGCTAAGGGCGCGCATTCTGGGCATGCCATCTTCTACATGCCACGTCTCGAAGTCTGAGTGCCAGTAAAACTCAGTGCCTTTGAAGCCTGGTTTGAAGTTCACGCGCGTTTGGTGGATGTAGACGGCATCGCCCAGCAGACCTTGTGCGATACGCGTGAGTCGATGGTCGTTGGTGACTTTCTCTATGGGCTGACTGAGTTTGTGTGCTCTAAACACAGAGCGTACGGCACCACTATTGGGCTCACAGATAACTTCCTTGAGGTTTTTCGTGGTGACGTCTGTTAGCAACTCGCTTGACTCCGAGCGTAATGCGGCTACTTCAGATTCCGTAAAAACAGCATCGAGAATGAGAAAGCCATTTTTTTCAAAATCCGCCAATTGCTCGGCGCTCAGACCCGTACCGGCGCGTTGCGCGGAGTCCCCGTGTATGACGGGGTCTTGTCTGGGCAGGTACTGCGTGTTTTTACCAAATCGTGAGGGATATAAGTCGTCTCTTGGCGTTAGCATTCGTTTACTCCTTTGCGCTTGTCGGGCTCTTAGCCACTCACTCGGTCTGCTGTTAGCTCGTAAGCGCCGCTGTCGTTGTGCACCTCGTTGCCAATGAGAGGGGGGTTAAACACGCAAGCCATACTCATTTCCTCCAGTCCAATCAATATGTGTTTGTCGTGCTTGTCCAAGGCATACATGGTGCCCGGGGTGATGGGGTGTACCTCACCGGTGGCTAGGTTTTTTATTTCACCGCGACCGCTGATGCAGTAAACCGACTCGAGGTGGTTTTGGTAATGCATCTCCAGCTCAGCACCTTTGTAGATGGTGGTGATGTGAAACGAGAAACCCATGTTGTCTTCTGCGAGCAGCAGTCGCACGCTGTTCCAGCCTGTGCTGTCGATACGGCGGTTGCTCTCTTGCGCGGTTTGTAGTTGTCTAACAATCATTTTTTTACTCCTGTTGTTTGTTTGGGGGGGTTAAGCGTCGGCGTCTTCGGATACGAAGTACTGCTCGCGATCAGGCCACTTATTGAGTGACTGGCAGACCCAGCGCATGCTTTGCTCGATGACGTCTAGGCCTTTTCTGAGGTTGTCATCGCTGATGGTGAGCGGGCAAAAAACCTTAATCACTTGGTCATCAGCGCCACTGGTTTCAATCACAACGCCTTGGGTAAAACAACGCTTAGCAATGGCGTTTGCAATGTCACCGTTGATGCAGTCGATGCCCTGGAACATACCGCGCCCCTTGGTGTCAAAGCGCCCGCGTCCGTGACGGGTGGCCATTTGATCTAAGCGGTTGGATACGAGGCGGCCCTTGCGCTCGATGTCTTTGGCAAATGTCTCGTCCGACCAGTAGTGGGCCAGCGTTGCCGTCGCGGTGACAAAGGCTAAGTTGTTTCCCCTAAACGTGCCGTTGTGCTCACCGGGGCTCCACTGATCTAACTCGGGGCGCATCAGTACGATGGCCATGGGTAGCCCATAACCCGAGAGAGACTTTGACATCGTCACGATGTCGGGTGTGATGTTGGCGTCTTCAAAGCTGAAAAACTTACCCGTTCTGCCGCATCCTGCCTGGATGTCGTCAACGATGAGTAAGACACTGTGGCGCTTGCAGACATCAGCGAGGGCGCGAAGCCACTCTGGACTGGCTGCGTTAACGCCACCTTCGCCCTGAACGGTCTCCACGATGACCGCTGCGGGCTTGTCTACACCACTGCTTGCATCGCCGATGGCTTTGTCCAAGTACTGAGTGGTGTCGATGCCGTCGCCCATGTAGCCATCGAAGGGCATGCGCGTGATGCCGCCCATGTCTATGCCTGCGCCTCCTCTGTGGTGGCTATTGCCTGTCGCGGCGAGTGCGCCCAAGCTCACGCCATGGAAGCCATTGGTGAACGAGATGATGTTGGTACGGCCAGTGACTTTACGCGCCAATTTCATTGCGGCTTCGACGGCGTTGGTTCCGGTGGGGCCAGTGAACTGGACTTTGTAGTTCAAGCCACGAGGCTCGAAAATAAAACGGCGCATGGCGTGCAAAAAGTCAGCCTTCGCGCTGGTGTGCATATCCAGTCCGTGTGTGACGCCATCTTTTTCTATGTATTGAAGGAGGGCGCTTTTTAGGTGCGGGTTGTTATGACCGTAGTTCAGCGTGCCTGCCCCAGATAAAAAATCTAGGTATGCATTGCCTTGGTCGTCATACAGCCAGTCACCCTCACTGCGTTCGAAGACCACGGGGAAAGAACGGCAGTAGCTACGGACTTCTGATTCGGTTGTTTTGAAAATGTTCATGAGAATTTATCCTTGCAGTAGGCGGAGTGGCGCGCGCGGGCGCACGGGCTTAGAGACTTACGCGCGTGCAGGCGCGTAGGCGAGCTGACCTACGCGATGTAGGCCGTTGAAACAGTCAGGGGGCGGGGATGGTCAGCGCAGCGTTAGCTCAGGCATGGAGCGCGTACTGGCGTGCTCTTGGCCATCGACTGCACGTGCGTGCGTGGAGTTGTTCAGCGCGTCGGCTGAAATAGGTCCAATGGTGAGTAAATGCTCGGTCGGCGCAGCGCCGCCAAAGTGCTTCTCGTTTTCAAACAGCACGCTAACGTGTGTGGGTGCGTTGAGTGTTTGAGCGAAGCGCTCGAATAACTGCCAAGACGCGCGGTTGCTGCTTGTGATGCTGGTTTGCATCTCAGCGACCGCAGACGGCGCTTGGTTGGCTAACAAGTGCCTGAGTAGCGACTGGCCAATGCCGCGCCCTCTCGCGTCGTTCAGGACAGCGACTTGCCAGATGTACAGGGTCTGTGGGGCATCAGGCAAAAAATAACCGGTGACGCTACCAACGAGTTGCGGTGCGTGATCGGCGTTGCTTGGTTGCTGCCAAGCACCCATGCTGGTTGCGCCAAAGTGCGATGTTTGGAGCAAATTGCAGTAGAGGGAGTTTTCGTCGAGTGGCTTGCAGGCTGCAACGAGGGCGTGCAGTGCTTTGCCATGTTCGGGTCGCAACGGTGCGAAGCTAAGCGAGGGCAGCCCCAATGGGTTGGTGGGCTGCGTGGATACAGGGAGAGACTCAATCAAACTAAACGAATGCCGGCCGTCACCGTGAGGTGGAGTAGGGCATTTAGAAAATCAACACCAATTCATTCTATAAAACTTTAATTTTTTAAGTGCTCGGTCGCCGGTATTTTTAAATAGTTGAAACGGTTGACAAACCATAACTTGTCAATTTTAAAGATGAGAACACGGGTTTTTACCAGTGGGCAGGCGTGTCGCGATGCGCGCTGGTTGTGGCGTCAACACGCGCTATAACCCCTAGGTTTGGTGCGGTACTGTGGTGTTTTGCGTGTAACAAACCAAGGGTGAAGGCTAGGCCTTTAGTGCCGCCTTGAGCTGCTCAATGCGGTCTTGACCCCAGAACATATCGGTGCCCACAAAGAAAGAGGGCGCACCAAAGACGCCGCGCTCAACCGCCTCGGTGGTGACTTCTTTTAGTCTGTCCTTTGTCGCCTGTTCGTTTGCGAGGCTTGCTAACTCGGCAGGGTCAAAGTTGGCTTTCTCCAGCACCTGCGCAACGACCTCAGGGTCATTCATATTGAGTGCGTCAACCCAGATGGCGTTGAAGACAGCATCCATGAATGCGTGCATTCTGGGGTCTGAGCGCATTTGTAGGCCCGTGAGCATGCGCATGAGTGAGGTGGTGATGATGGGGAAAAATGGGTTGTTCTTTAAGGGTACGCCGTAGCTGTCCGCAAACCGTTTCATATCGATGAATAGGTGGACCCCTTTGGCAGGCACGCTCATTGGCGATGCGTTGCCAGTTGCCTTAAAGACACCACCTAACAACATGGGGCGCAGATTAACCTGAGCACCTGTATCGGCTGCGATACGCTCAATTTGTGTGTGTGCTAAGTAGCTGGCCAGGCTGCCAAAGTCAAAATAGTAGTCATATGTTTTGTTCATGATGTGGGTGTCTCCTGTGTCAGAATTTTTCCATGTAGGGACGTAGATCAAGCTCGTGGGTCCATGCATCCCGAGGTTGCTGGTGAAGCATCCAATAGGCGTCCGCAATGTGGTCGGGGTTCAAGATACCATCTTGGTCTTTTAATTTGTAGCGATCTGGGAAAAGCGTACGGATAAATTCGGTGTCAATGGCGCCGTCGATGATGGTGTGCGCCACATGGATGCCCATGGGCCCCAACTCTCTGGCCATGCTTTGCGCTAACGCGCGCAGTGCCATCTTGCCGCCGGAGAACCCCGCAAAATTAGCACTGCCTCGTAAGGAGGCCGTGGCACCCGTAAAAATGATGCTGCCCTTGTGGGGTGTGCCTGTTTGCTGAGTGGGGGCATCAGCCAGTCGGGTGACCATGCGCTTGGCGACTTCCCGCGCATTTAAAAAACCCGCCAAGCACGCCATCTCCCACATTTTTGTGTAGCGTCGCGTGGTTTCGCTCAGGATGCTACAGGGTGAGTTTGCGCCGACATTGAAAACCAGCACCTCGATGGGGCCGATATTATCCTCAATGTCTGCGATCAGTGAGACCACTTGGTCTTCGTCGCGCGCATCGGAGCCAAAACCGTAGGCCACACCGCCGTCACTGCGAATGCTCGCGATGAGTGGCTCGATTTTTTCTACGGTTCTGCGGGTTGCACAAACGGCAAAACCATCGCGAGCGAAGCGTTTGGCAACAGCGCCGCCAGTGGCATCACCGGCGCCGATGACAAGGCAAACTTTGTTAGCCATGGGCTCCCTTCACATAACGTAAATGACCGCCGTTAGGTTACCAGCACGAACCACATCATTTTTTTAGATGCCTTCAAACATCTAAAAAGGGCAAGGTTCTCAGCCTCGAGCCCGTGGCACGAGCCAATGCGTTTGCGATAGCGGGCGCCACCGGAGGGAGACCCAACTCACCAGCGCCGCCAGGCGGGTTATCGTTGTTTACGATGTGGACCTCAACGGGTGGTGTATCGCGGAATCGCAACATTTTGTAGGTGTCGAAATTACCCTCTTGGACGACACCATCTTTAAAGGTTACGCGGTTTAGCATAGCGCCGGCTATTCCCAAGACCATCGCCCCCTCAATTTGTCCCTCGAGTTGCGTCGGCCGGATAACGCGCCCGACATCAACAGCGGCAACTAACTTGTGTACCTTGGGCTCGGTACCGTCTAAGGATATTTCGGCGACCACTGCGATGAATGATCCGTAGCCAGAAAACTGTGCGACGCCCAAAAACCGGTCGGGCTTCTGTGGTCCATTCCAATTGGCTTTTTCGGCTGCAAGCTTTAAGACGGCCTGTGCACGCGGCTGACCGTTCAAATGGGTCAAGCGGAAGGCAACAGGGTCGACCTTAGCGGCCAGCGCCAATTCGTCGATGAAGGATTCGATCGCGTAGGTATTGACGCTGTAACCCACGCTTCTGTAAAAGCCGGCCCGCACACCCACTTCGTGGATCAAGGCCTCCGCTTCATAGTTGGGCACGTCGTAGTTCAGGTTGTGGAGGCCATCAACCATGAACGGATCAACGCCGTTTTGAATAAATGGGGGCATTGCGCGTGAAATGGCCGACGGCGACGTTAACTTAACTCTGAGTGCGGTCATGCCCCCTTTGGCGTCGAGAGCACCTTCCATCTGGACATAAGCCGCTGAACGATAGGCGCCGTGCTTGGTGTCGTCCTCACGGCTCCACATCAGACGTATTCCCTTGCCTGAGGCCTTGGCGATGGCGACCGCCTCTTGAACAAAGTCAATCTCCGCTTTGCGACCCAATCCGCCACCTATGAATGTGACGTGTACAAATACCTTCTCAGGGGGTAGCCCCGATATACTGACACCCACTGTATGGGCAAGATGCGGGTTTTGCATCGGTCCCCAAATATGCAATTCACCGTTTGCAATGCGCGCACTGCAGTTCAAGGGTTCTAGGTTGGCGTGGGTTAAAAACGGTAGCTCATAGGTGGCCGTGTGGGCGCTGGTTGCTGCGGACGTTGCTTTTTTGACGTCGCCTTGCGTGCGTAAAACAACGCCAGGCTTTACTGCTGCTGCGTCTTTCAGACGCCGCATGATCGTTTCCGTATCCTTCAACCCCGATGTATCGCCTAAGTCCCATGTGATTTTCACGAGTTTGCGCGCTTGCTGGGCGATATGGTAGTCCCGCGCAACAATGGCGATGCCTTCGTCTATGCGATACACACCGAGCACGCCGGGAAGCTTTCGGGCTTGGTCGGCGTCGTAGCTGATTACCTTGTCAACAGTCTTCACTGCCATCCCGCCATGTATATTGGGTGGCACCACTGGCCAGCGCATCAGGACAGCGGTTGACATGCCCTCTACGCGCACGTCAGCACCGAAGATAGCGGTGCCGTCGACCTTGGCTTGACCATCTAGTCGCGGAATATCTTTTCCGATGTACTTGAAATCAGCGGGGTTTTTTAAGGCGGGGTCTTTAG
Source organism: Methylobacillus sp. (assembly GCA_018607835.1). Lineage (GTDB taxonomy): Bacteria > Pseudomonadota > Gammaproteobacteria > Burkholderiales > Burkholderiaceae_C > RS62. The sequence goes on from JABBAS010000062.1 coordinate 7,614, forward strand.
GGATGGGCTCTTGTCGAAGCAAGTCGACTAGCTCGCCATAACGCGCGCGCTTGGCGCCTGACATCACATAGCCGTTATTCGTGGAACAGCTTGAAACGGCCACGTTCCATTTTTTTGCCGCAGCGCTTACCAGCATGGTTCGCACGGTCGCGCCGACCTTTCGCATGGAACCCCACGACCCGGCCACGGATGTCGAGGCCCCAGTGAGTTGGAGGCCGCCGAGCATGGCATTGCCATGGTTGGTCGGGTCAAAGGGGGCCGCTTCAATACGAATCGCGTCCAACGAGCAGTCGAGCTCTTCGGCAATGAGCAACGATATGGACGTGTACACGTCCTGACCCATTTCAGTTCGAGAGTTTGTTAGTGTGATCGAATTATCTTGATGAATCTTTATCCATGGATTTCCAAAATAGGTATTTGAGGCGATGACCTCGTTATTGAACAGCGAAAACCCTACACCCAAAGATATAGCGCTTGCCGTAGATGATTTTATAAATGATCGGCGATCCATCTCCATGCTCCCAAAAGGTTATAAACGCGTCGCGGCAAGGTGAATTGCTTTTCGTATGCGCCCATATGTGCCGCATCGACAAACATTCTTATTCATCGCGTCATTTATTTCTTCATCTGTTGGATTGCCGTTATTTTTTAGCAGGTCAGCTGCAGCCATAATCATGCCCGTCTGACAGTAGCCGCATTGCGCAACATCGAGCTCCAGCCAAGCCGTCTTGAGCGCCTCTGCCACCTTTGTAGGCAGCCCCTCAACGGTTGTGATGTCTTTCCCAGTTGCCTCGCTACAGCTCACTTGACAGGTGCGCTTGAGTTCACCATCGACATGGGCGGAACATGCACCACACATGCCTTCTCCGCACCCAAATTTGACACTGGTGATATCTAAGTGGTCTCGTAGAGCCCAAAGTAATGGCGTATCTGGGCTTCCGTCAAAAGAATAGTTCTTCCGATTAACTGTTAGATCCATTGTTGCTACCTTCAACGTTAAGCTATTCGCGTGTCTATGCGCTGCACATGCGCTA
>JABBAS010000062.1:8747-34235 GCA_018607835.1 Methylobacillus sp.
TATGCTTCTAAAAAGTATGTCATTACTTTCCCTATGCCTTTGCATTCCACTTCTGTATTGGGCGTAGTCGTAAATGAACCATTTACTAATTCATAAGTGCTAGGGGAGATCATCACCCTGCCTTTGGTCCCACTGGATTCCATACGACTCGCGACGTTGACCGTATTGCCCCACAAGTCATATGAGAACTTGGTATAGCCAATGACACCTGCGATCACAGGGCCGGAATTCAGCCCTACGCGCATTTCAAGTGACATGCCGTTGGTGTCGTTAAATTTCTCTAGGTCTTCAAACATACCTAGCGCCATATGTGCCGCTATTTCGGCGTGATCGCTTCTTGGGATAGGTAGACCGCCAACGGCCATATAGGCATCGCCAATCGTTTTTATTTTTTCAAGTCCAAGGGCCTCGGCGCGTTTATCGAAACGTGTGAAGAGGTCATTTAACAACGTGACGAGTTCGGCGGCTGTGGTGGAGGAAGCCATTTGTGTGAACCCAACCAAGTCGCTAAATAAAACCGTGACGTTGGGGTAGTCGCCAGAGATATTTATTTCTTCGCGTTTCAAGCGATCCGCGATGGGCCTAGGCAGGATGTTTAACATGAGCTTGTCACTTTTCATTTGCTCAAGTTGCAATTGTTTCTTCTCATGTTCAAGCTGTGACAGGTAGCTACGCTCAATATTTTTTAGACTCTGCTTTTCGGCGCATGAGCGAATCCTGGCGGCTAAAAGTGTCGCGTTAAAGGGTTTCGACAAGTAGTCTTCCGCTCCCATCTCTATGCAGCGGACTACTTTCTCTACCTGATCGCTACCGGCGATCACAATAACGGACAGATCTCTTAATTCGGGGCTACTCTTGATCGCCTCCAGCGTACCGAGACCGTCGAGTTCGGGCATTTCCATATCCAGTAGCACCAAGTCAAACTGCGCGTCACGCAATTTCTCTATGCATTCGACGCCGTTCTCGGCCTCCGTGAAATTCAGGATGCCTAGCCCGGTTAGTTCTCGAATAAGTACTTTGCGCAAGGTGCGGCTGTCATCAACGACCAAGACTCTTAGGTTTTCTAGCGCTGTTTGAATTGAGGGGCTCAAGATAAGCTCTTTTCTATTTATCCGGTTGAACGAGGTGTGTAGAGAACAAAACGCCACGCGGCAACTTGACGGGCTTGAACAGCGTGTTGTTCAAGATGGACTCCGTTGCACCCAACATCAAATAGCCCGCCTGCGGATTGATTAGCGGATGCAGACGATCAATAATTTGCTGCCGTAACTCCGCGCTGAAGTAGATCAGCACATTGCGCATTAAGACAATATCAAAATTGGGTGCCACTGGCCACTCATCTGTGAGGTTGAAAGCTTTGAATACGACAGTTGGTAAAGATGATTTACGAACCGCGTACCGTCCATCCAGCTGCCTGTCGAAAAATAGCTGCACCTGATCCGGAGATAGGCCTCTCTGGATTTCTTGCTCGTCAAAGATGCCGTTCTGCGCACGTTCGATTACAGACTTGGAAATATCTGAGGCGATGATTTCAACCTGCCACGTAGCTAATTGCGGGAAGTGCTCTCGGATAAGTATGCCGATGCTGTAAGCCTCCTGCCCGGTGGAGACCCCCGCGCACCAGATGCGAAGACTTTTCTTCTGGGCGTTTGATTCAATGAGATGAGGTAAGACGAGCTCGCGCAATGCATCGAAATGAAATGAGTCACGAAAAAAACTTGTTTCGTGCGTCATGACGGCCTCGAAGGCGTGCCAAAGTCGCTCCTCAGACCCTTCAGTCTGTTCAGTAACTAATCCGTGCAAAAAGGCTAACCAGTCTGCGTACCCCAGCTCGCGTGCGAGTGGCGTTAGTCGAGATCGCAGTAAATATGATTTTTCCATATCCAACCTGATGCCTGTGTTGGCCTCAAGTTGTGCAAAAAATAGGCGAAGAGCCGTGTTGTCAGCGTCTGTCATGTCTGTGCGTGCCCGCCTGTCACGGTGCGAGACGGCTTAGGGTTGGGGCGATGTCATCGAGTGCCCAAGTCGCGTGCGCCAACTTGGCTGAGATAACGGACCCCGGCATACCCCATACCGTGCTGCTGGCCTGATCTTGAACGGCTATGTAAGCACCCGCCGCATGGAGTGTGCGGGCGCCATTCGTACCATCGTTGCCCATACCCGTCATGACAATCGCCAAAGTGCGTGCGCCGTAGGATGTAGCCAATGAACGAAAAAGAATATCAGCGGATGGTCTGCAATGATTTTCGGGCGGTGCATCGCTTAAGCGAATTTCCGTGCGATTTTCGATTTTGAGAACTTGCATGTGCCAGCCACCAGGAGCGATATACGCATGGCCTGCCTTTGGGGATTGCCCGTCATAAGGTTCTTCGACAACGGTGGCGCCCAAACTTGACAAGCGGCTTGCGAGCAGTGCCGTGAACTTCGGCGGCATGTGCTGCACGATAAATAGCGGCACACTCAGAGGCTCCCGCCATTGTTCAAACAGTTTTGCTAACGCGGCAGGGCCACCCGTAGAGATGGCGATGCCAACGGCGTCGACCTTGCTTGGGCCAGCCCTTACACCATGGGTATCAGCTAACTTATGGGAGGGGGGCGTATGCGGTACGTCCGTTTTATGTGATCGCTGGTGTCGTGTCTTTGCGCTCAGATCACGAATTTTGGGTATTAAGTGCGCCTCTAAGTAGGCGTATGCTTCCTCGGGGTTGGCCATGCCCTCTGGTTTCGCTACGTAGTCACTGGCACCCAGTGTTAACGCCTCAATCGTTGATGCAGAACCGCGGCGGGTCAATGAGCTCAGCATGATGATGGGCACTGACGGGTTCATTTTTCGTATGACCTTCAGTGCAGCGAGGCCATCCATCTCTGGCATTTCGATGTCTAAGGTAATTAGATCCGGCGCATATTGCTCTAGGGCAATGATGGCTTCCTTTCCATTTTCAGCCGTACCCACTACACGCAAGCCTGCTGACTTCGTAATGGCATTTACGATCACTCGCCGTGTGATGAGTGAGTCCTCTACAACTAAAACTCTTATTGGATGTTCCCCAAGTGTCATGACGTCTTTAGCTCAATGTCCGTCGTGGCGGAGGTGTCGTCATACAGCAATCGTTCTGGATCTAGCAGTAGCAAAATTTTGGGCTTCAACGCATAGGCCCCGACGATTAAATGGGAGGCCGTCATTTCAAGTTCGTGCGCAGGTGGCGCGACCGGTGCTTGGTCCGTGACAAATAGCTGGCCGAGCTCGTCCACAATGAGTCCGAGAAAGGCGTGGTCGGTTCTAACAAAGACACAGACGTGGTGCTCCTTGGAATCCAGATGTCGATTCGCTTTTGTCGCGTTGCCAGAGACCCGCGCAGACATGTCGATAGCGACCGCCAAATCACCGCGCAGATTAATGAGCCCCATGACAAACGGCGGCGCGCCGGGTATCCGAACAGACTCAGTTTCCCGTGATACCTCGATCACGCGATCTGCAGGTATTCCCAGTAAGTCACCGTTGACCGTGAAAGTAAAAAATGTGTCCACTGCCGGGCTCTAGTTGTTTAGTTCGCTCATGCGGTTTAAGACGAACTCATTGATATCGAGGACATTAACTAAGCGGTCGCCGACGATGGCATAGCCCAGTAGGCCAGGCCGGTCGCTCACCGACTCAGCTAGTTTTTTGGGTATGTCAATGGTCCCTTTTACTTGAGAAATAATCAGCCCAATATTCACATGGTCAGCGTCGATGACGACCACAGTCAGGTGTTTTTTGGCGCTTGAATCGGGTGGTGCGGTGGGCACATCGAAATACGCGGATAGACGAACCAATTGCATCAGCCCGTCGCCATATTTCAACAATTCGCGGCCACCGCTGTGCAGTATCAAGTCAGGGTCTACTTGCTCTATCCGATAAACCAGTGGCAGTGGTAGGACTGTTTCGCCTAAGCCGTCTACGGTGAACAGCAGCGAGTTAACGCTGGCGTGGAGGTCGTTATCGGCATCCGTATGGCGGGTTGAATCATTGGCGTTCAGCAAGTCTAATGACTCTACTTCAACAGCCAGTCGACTGGCCCGCACGATACGGTTGATGTCTAATATCAAGGAGGCCAACCCATTGCCCAAGATCGTCGCGCTGGAAAACACAGTGAAGTTTCTGAGCAAGCGAGGTAGCGGCTTTATGACCAGCTCTTCGATACCTAATATGTTGTCGATCACGAGACCAAACCGACGACCAGATACGTGCATCAGCGCAATCTTTATTTTTTCGGAGGGTCGCAGTTCAGGCTGCTCTATGTCCAGGACCTTACGCAGGAAAATGAGTGGCACGAGTTCCTCGCGCACCCGACACATGGGGATGCCACAGTAATCCTCTAACAGCGGGTAGGCATCGGGTAATCGGTATTGAATTAGCTCCGAGACATCAGACTGAGGAATCCCGTATTGCTCCTCACCAACTTGTACGAACAAGGCGGTCATGATGGCTAAGGTCAGCGGTAACTTAATACGAAAGGTGGTGCCCAATCCAAATTGGGTAACCACGTCGATTGAGCCGCCCACATTGGTGATGTTCGCTTTGACCACCTCCATGCCAACGCCACGCCCTGATATCTCGGTGACTCTTCGCGCGGTGGTAAAGCCTGGTTGAAATATCATCTCCAGCGCCTGCGCGTCCGACAGCGCCATCGCTTCGGCAGAAGATAAGAACTTACCGTCCACGATGCGTCTGCGTATGGCATCGAAAGAAATACCTGCGCCATCGTCACTCACTTCGATGACAACGGTGCTGTTTTCATAGCGTGCGTGGACTTTTATTAAGCCCACAGGCGGCTTTGCTAGCGCGATACGCTTGGCTTGCGTTTCGATCCCGTGATCCACACAATTCCGAACCAAGTGCAACAGCGGGTCACGTACCGCGTCAAGCATTGCGCGATCCATCTCCGTGTCTTCGCCAAGAAAAACGACTTCAACGGCCTTCTTGGACTGGTTGGCGACATCTCTAACGAGGCGTGGAATTTTGCCCCAAAGTTGGCCGACCGGTTGCATTCTGGTTTTCAGAATTTTCTGCTGCAACTCGATGGTGAGCGTGTCGATTGCTGCAACCGTTTGCTCAAATCCTTTGTCTGTGAGTTGACTCTTGTAGGGTAGCAATCGGTTGCGCGCAAGTACCAGCTCGCTCATATCATTCATGAGGTTGTCAATGAGCTGCACGGATACCTTCACGGGCGCGACTAACTCTTGTGCACTTTTTTTCCCAGTCCCAGGGTCTGCGTCACGCGTCTTTTCGACTATTTCGGTGGGCGCACTGGCCTCATGCGCGTCGTCGATGTCTGTTTCGACATCATCGTGCGTGGCGGCCTGCGCTATGGGGTCGTCTGGCGTCGGCGCATCTTCAGACTGCTCAACAGCTGTTGGTTGCGGGTCTTCTTGTCGTGTGGCAGCGGTATGCAGGTCTTTGATGAGCGCGCCGTCATCACCCGGTGGCTCGACGCCGGTGGTCTCCACGCTGGCGATGATCACTCTCAAAATATCGGTGGCTTGAAGCAGGGCGGAGGCAATCGCAGGATTTAAATTGAGCTCACCGTCTCGAAGTTTTCCCAGCACCGACTCAGCGCTGTGGGCAACGCGCTCCAAGCGCTTTAGACCGAAGAAGCCACTGCTGCCTTTGAGGGTGTGCATCGACCGAAAAACACGCCCGAGTACTGCCGCGTCTTGAGGGTTTTTCTCCATCTCGACAATGCCCAAGTCAAGGCTGTCGAGCAGATCATTTGCTTCTTCTATGAAGTCGTGAATTAACTCGTCTGAGGTGTCCATCAGCGCATACAGCTCTCAGTTAGGGTATCGATCAAGCAACGCGTATTAACTGGTTTTAAACGTACTGGTTAACGACTGCAAACTCTCCGCTAATTTCGATAGCTCTGTCGCTGTCAATGCCACCTCTTTAGCAGCGACACTGTTCTCCTCGGACAACGACGCGAAACTCTCGACTGATTTTGCGACTTGTTGGGTGATCTCAGAACTCTCGGTAATGGCCTTGCTTATTTCGGAGACCAGTGACACCGCGTTATTGGTGGTGTCTTGTATTTCCTTCACTGCGGAGTCGGCCTTTAGGGCTAGACCCTCGCTACGGTCCACCTCCTCAAGACTGGACTGCATGTTCGACATGACGGCGTGCACATTGGTTTGAATCGCGCTAATCTTTGAGGCGATATCAACGGTCGACAACTTTGTCCGCTCAGCAAGTTTACGAACCTCATTGGCAACAACGGCAAACCCGCGACCTGAGTCACCTGCGCGTGCGGCTTCAATGGAGGCGTTGAGTGCCAATAGATCAGTTTGCTCGGCAATGTCTTTGATCTCTTCCACGATCGACCTGATTTGATTTGATTGGCCTTCCAGGTCAACGACGTTTTGCGTTGACTCCTTAAATCGAGTGGACAACAAAGACATGCTGTTGATGAGGTCAACCACGTTGTTGCCACCTCGGATGGCTACTTCTCCAGACAGCTTGACCGTCTCGGAGACCGTTAGGGCGTTTTGCGACACGTTGGCGATATTGATGGTCATCTCTTCCGAGGTGGCCGCCATTCTCGAGGCGTTATCGCTGCCATCGTTCGCGCCGGATGCCACTTGGTGTGATGAGCTAGCGAGTGACTCGGCATAGACGGAGAGGGTTTTTGAGTCTTTATGCAATTGCTCGATGGACTGCTTGAGGCTGACGCGCATACTTTCCAGTTTTGAAATCAAGCTTTCGGGATATCGAGTCATCATGGGGGATGACAGATCTCGCGATGCAATCAGTCCCACGGCGTTGCTAGCGCGTAACGGATCGCCCCCCAACGTTCTCAGGGTGTATCTAAATGTTTGTGTCCCAACCAAAATCAAGATCAATGCGGCTATGCCGCCTGTAGCGATTTGAGTTAAAAAATTACGTTCTGCTAGCTCGCGACCTTCTTCCTGATATTTTGCTGCTCTGGACAAAGAATCAGATATGTGCGCCTTCAAGGACCTATTGAGTTGCGTACTGGTTTCGATATCTGCACCGTTCATCAGGGTTTCGGCGAATCGACCGTTAACTTTTGCGAGCTCGATATATTTCTCTTGCATCAGGAAATAGGCGGCTATGTTTTGCGCGTCGGTTTCGGTAAGCGCGGCGTCGTCGGCATCGGCAACATACTCAGTTTGATACTTCTCAAACAATATTTCGAGACCTTCTCGGAGTACGGCTATCTCTTCGAGATAAGCCTCTGGTAGGGGATCACCGGGTTCACCGCCGATGATCATTCGGCCCAGCGTTGAATCGATGCGCGAGAAGTCATAGCGAATGCGTTGCAACAACTCCACCCCCGGGACGGTGGTTACCAAAAAGTAATCGAGTCGCGCGTTGCTCCCCTTTAGTTGGAAGTAACCAAGGCCTGTAATCAGCGCTGAGACGATGACGGGTAAAACAAATGTCGCTATGGACAGCCTAAACGCAAGGGTAATGTTGGGTGCTTTCATACAGGTATCAGTTCGCTACGTTAGGGCTACTCAGAGAAAAAGAGAAGATAGGCTATGAGGTCTTCGCGGCTTTTTGCGCTAGAAAGACCCTCGTATTTCATTTTCCCGCCGGGTACGACCTTATTTGGGTTTTTAATATAGAGATCTAATTTTTCGGTTGACCAAACAATTCCGCTGTCTTTGATGGCGCTTGAGTAGTCGTAGTTGGCAATGGTGCCGGCCTTTCGCCCGATGAGACGAAATATAGATGGGCCTTTTTTGTTGGTGCCATCCTTCATCGTGTGGCACTCAGCGCATTCGCGTTTGTAGATAGCCGACCCCTTTTTGATACTGCCCGCGGCGCTTGCGAGCGTGCTCGCAAGGATCATTGAGACGAATAAGAAAATACTAAAACTGCGCCGGTACCGATGACCCATACAAATATGCTCCTAATGGCTGCGGTCGTTGAACTCACCCGCCGCTGAATGTGTGGCTACAAATAATGACGTAATTCGCCCCATATTTACAAATGACAAGGCGTACACCGCCATGTTTTACCACTTTATGGATATTTACCCAAGTAATTGGAGTGACTAGAAAGCCTAATGGGGCTTATGTCGTAACGGCGAATGTCGGGCCGTTAGTGTGATGAGGGTTGACGCGATGGGCCTTGCTGGCCAGCAACTAAGTCCCTGATGTGCGAATGGCCGCTATTTGCTTGGCGACCAGTTTGTCAATGCCCATTGATCGTGCCGCAGGCGTGGAGAAGCGCGTGCCACCTTCCAGAAAGCCAAGTCGGCCGCTGGGTTTCAGAAGGCCGGCTGCGGCTTTCTTATTAAATTTCGCCCATTCCTTGGCGAGTTGTCGCGTTAATTCAGCTTGAAGCTGGGGAAGGGCACTCGCCAATACGTCCGCCTCTTGCACGAACAGACGCTGCCACGCTAAGCGCTGGGTGGAGCAGGTGGTTTTGTGGGCGGTTTGGTAGTGCTGCGCGCCGACGCGTGGGTCGGTAGACAAAATAATGTCCTTTACCGCGCGCGTGTCCTCTGCGTTCACGCCATGTTTTTTCAGTAGCGGCGCAACCAATTCATAAGAGGCACCCTCAAGCTCATGGGTGACCGTGTTGATACGCCCGGGGTGACCTGCGTCGTGTGCCACCATGGCGAGCAACATTCTTGCTTCTGATGGACTGAGCCCCTGTGTGGCGCGATGCTCAACCTGACGCTGCGCGAGAAGTAGCGCGGTGAGAGACACCAGCGTGGTCGCCGTGTGCAGTCTGGAGTGGTAGGCGGGTTCGTTTTTTTGCGCCGCGGCGGCCCTACCCATGCGCTCTATACGCTGTGCAACCGCCTCGCCAGCGCCTAACAGCGAGCGAATGCGGGCCGATTGAGTGCCAACGCTCGCCTGCCCATTGAGCTGATGGACGCAGGCACCATAAACGAGTGGCAATCCTGGCCAGCGCTTGCCCCAAGCCCCATCGAGATTGCGGATAGTTTGGACAAGGGCTGTCAGATTCATCGTGCGCGATTTACCGCATTTTGCATAAAGAGCTGTAAGTGCAGCGCTTTAAAAACAAGGTTGGACATCGGAGACTCGGCACTCAAGATGGCGTTGAGCCCGCTTGAGTTCAATTCCAGACAAAGGCAGTCGGTGGCAGCGGTCGCCGTTGCGCTGCGAACGCCGCCAGCGAGAACGGCCTGCTCGCCGAACGTGTCGCCAGGGCCTAGTTGAGCAAATACATGCCCGCTTGTCCCGTCAGATAAATCAATGGTTCCGCTTTGCAAAATATATAAATTGGTGGCGGAATCCCCCGCTTTGAAAAGCGTCGTGCCACTTGAAAAGCTAACCTCTTTAAAGCCACTCATTTGATATGCCTTTTGAATGCGTTATTTTGCATCGGTGATACGTGAAATGGTGCAACGCTCAATGCCGCGAAGTCCCTTGTGAAATAGTGGCCACTCTCGCAGAAGCTTGGTCATTGAAATGGCGTTGGTCGTCACCAGTCCGACAGCGATTGCGCTCCATGTATGCGGCTGCTCAATGATGCCTTCCGCTAGGCCGATCACGGCCCCGGCGCCTACTTTTACTTTCCGAGTGCCATCGGATAACTCAACATAGCCGTCAACCACGATATGGGCTTGGTGCACATCTTCGCCGGCTCTACATATGCTGGCATTTGGATGGAAAACGTGGCTATCTATATGCGTAGACTTGCACAACGCATAAAAGATGCGTTGATCACTGGTTAAGCCAAGCGAATCACAGGTTGTGTTCCAAAGCAGGGTGTCGGGTTGTATGCCGTGGAAGTCGGGCAGTTGAGCCATGCTTACTTCGTAAGCGATGTCTTCATCAGTGGATGCAAGCTCAGTCATTTGTATTCTTTCAAATTGATTGTGCAGAGCGATGTGCGATGCGCATGGTAAGCATTAAAGCTTACCCATAGATTGAACCGATGTCCTTTTCTGATTATGGGGTGCATAGGCCTGTTGTGCAAGGACGGCTTACATACGGGCAGACAGGTACGTCAAAAGTTGCTATAACGAATCTTTTATTTCTGAAGGAATGCGATGTCCACCGTTGGCGAAGCCGTTGCGCAAGCACAAGAGTCACCGCAATTGGGGAAGCCGAAGCGTAAGCTAACGACGGTCATGGCGACGGATTGCGTTAACTTCAGCTTTCACATGCAGTTAGATGAAGAGGCGACCTACCGAAATCTCAGGCAGTGTCGGGTAGTTATTGATCAGATTATTGAAACCCACGACGGACGGATATTCCATACGGCGGGCGACTCGGTCATTGCTGAGTTTGTGAGCCCAATAGATGCGATAAATGCCTCGGTTGCCTTTCAGAAAGCGCTTGGTGCGAGGAACGCAGATGCGGCAACAGAGTTGGGCCTTGAGTGGCGTGTTGGTATTCACCTAGATGACGTCATCGTCGAGGGCTCCAACATCATGGGATGTGGGGTCAATATTGCTGCGAGATTAGAAAGCCATTGCGCGCCGGGGCAAATCTTGACGTCTCGCGCTGTGCAAGAAAGAACAATTGGTCGCACCGCGGTTGCGATGACGGCGGCGGGGACTCGGGCGTTAAAGAACATTTCTGAGAACTTCGAGGTGTTCAGTATTGACCCGAACGGGGATGCAGTCAGCAAACAAAGCGCTTCACATTCAAGAGAAGCGCCGCAAACCGCTCAGCCAGCGTTGGTACAGATCGAAGAAAAAACACCTCGGATTGCGGTGTTCCCATTCGAAAACATGAGTCGACACGAGGACAGTGAGTATTTGGTCGAAGGTCTTTTCCGGGACTTAATTACCGAGTTTTCACGCATGCAGCAATTTGACGTGTTGTCTCATAAAACCACCCTTGACTTCAGAGAGAGTTCTGAAACGCTGGATGGTTTTGCCAAGTCAATGGGTGTGGACTATTACGTGAGCGGCACGGTGCGGGTTGCGGGTAGTAAATTGCGCATCACGGTCGATCTCGCAGATGCCTCTACGGGGGAGACTATTTGGGGCGAAAAATATGACCGGCTTTTAGACGATATTTTTGATATTCAAGACGAAATTGTTTTGAAGATGTCACGCCAAGTGCTCGGGAGCATCGAGGTAGACACACTGCGCCGAATTAAGCGAAAGCCGTCAGAAAAATTGAATTCATATGAGTGGTTGATTCGCGGTAACTACCACCATGTGCGTTTCGGGCAAGACCACATGTCGCAGGCCATTGAGGCATTTGACAAGGCGATCGAGATAGATGGGGCCAATGGGCGTGCGCATGCGCTGAAAGCCTGCACGATTGGCGGTGGCATTGCGAATGGTTGGCTCAAAAGGGAGGAGGCGTTCCCCGAGGTGCAGTACCACCTAAAAAAGAGCTTGGAGGCGGATGAAGAGGACTTCGATTGCCAGCGAATCAGCTCGGCCTTGAGTCTCATGTCCGGTGACAAACTGGTGTCACTAGAGCATGCACAACGCGCCCATCAAATTAACCCCAATGACCCACGCGTGCTGAGACAGTTGGCCGCGACTTTGATTGCGATGGGCCGGGCAGGAGAAGCCATTAAGCACTTGAACCATGCTTTTGATTTAGACCCCATTCCGCAAGGAAAATCAACATCATGTGATGTATACAAGGGCTTTATCGTGGCCTATTTTTCTATGGAGGATGATGACAGTTGCATCCTGTATGGTGAAAAAATTGTGCGTTACGACGCTATCAGTTGGTTGCTGGTTGTCGCAGCCTATGCCCGTAAGTTTGGCAAAGAGGCCTTAGCTTCCTTCTCTGTTTTCAAAAACCATGCTGAGCAGTTTGCGACTGCCGATTGGGCGAGCGCAATAGACTTGCGCGCGCCTTGGCTAGATGAGGCGAGCGGGGCCGCCTTGCCTGGCCATGTCACAGAGATTTTGGGACGCTAGGCAGTTTAGGAGACTGTGCGCAGGGTGGGCAAGCCTACCCCTGAGGCATCAAAGCCGCCGTCAACGGCTAGGACCTGTCCGTTGATATAGCTTGCCGCCGGGGAGCAGAGGAAGCCCACGGCGTTGGCGATCTCTTCGCAACTACCGTATCGCTCAAGCGGAATGGCGTCCTTGTAGTCTTTTCTGATGGCCGGCGTGTGCACCAGCTTGGCCATTTCAGTCTCAACGGGACCCGGTGCCACGGCGTTGACCCGAATGCCGATGGCGCCCAATTCAACGGCGTACTGTTTCGTTAAGTGAACAACCGCCGCCTTGCTCGTGCCATAGGCGACGCGCAAGGTGCTGGCGCGCAGGCCGGAGATAGAGGCGATGTTGACAATGCTTCCGCTGCCTTGCCGCTTCATAATTTGTCCGCCGGCCTGTGAGCATAAAAAGATGCCGTCGAGGTTGGCGTCTAAAACGTAGCGCCATTCTTTGTACGTGGTGTCCAAAATCGGCTTAAAGACTGCGACACCGGCATTGTTCACCAGCGCATCAATACGTCCCCAAGTGGATTCAATCGTGCTGAAGGCTGTGGCGACGCTTTGCTCGCTGGAGACATCGCAGTCCAACGCCAACACAGGGCCTACGGAGGCGAACTGTTTCGCCGTTTGGCTCAGTTCGTCGTGTGCAATGTCTAGCAGGGCAACGCGGTACCCTTGGCCAAGAAACCAAGCGGCAGTGGCTGCGCCGATTCCGCGAGCGGCGCCCGTGACGACGGCAACCGGTTGGGGGGTGGCTATGGCTTGATTCATTGTTGCGCTCCTAATGTCATAGAGGTGGCCAAGTTTGGTGAAAATATTGTAGGCGCATGCCCGTTGCTTGCCTAGCAAACCAGGGCGGTGCCGCTCATTTTGGGTGACAGCAGCGGGCTGTTCTTGGAGGTAGACTTGCGGCGCAGGTCCACATCCTGTTGACCTATACGAGCTAGACAAATACGACGAGGTGTGCACGCCATGGCTTCCAAAAAACCGCTTGTCCCTGACGCAACGTCGGACACACAAGGCTTTCGTAGCGGCTTGACCAATTACGGCGACGCGGGTTTTTCCCTTTTTCTGCGCAAGGCATTCATCAAAGGCGCTGGCTACACCGATGACGCCCTAGACCGCCCCGTGATCGGGATAGCCAACACGGGCAGCAGTTACAACCCGTGCCATGGCAACATGCCGCAACTCATAGAGGCCGTAAAGCGCGGGATCATGCTCGCGGGCGGCCTACCCATGGACTTTCCGACCATTTCGATTGGTGAGAGCTTTGCACAGCCGACCAGCATGTATCTACGCAACCTCATGTCTATGGACACCGAGGAGATGATTCGTGCGCAGCCCATGGACGCCATTGTGTTGATTGGTGGCTGCGACAAGACGGTGCCCGCGCAGCTGATGGGCGCGGCCTCGGCTGGCTTACCCAGCATTCAGCTGATTACGGGCGCGATGCTCACAGGGTCGCATCGCGGCGAGGTTGTGGGGGCGTGCACAGACTGCCGACGGTATTGGGGGCAGTTTCGTGCCGAAGAAATTGATGCGACTGAAATAGACGAGGTGAATAACCGATTGGTCGCCAGCGTGGGCACGTGTTCCGTGATGGGAACGGCCAGCACCATGGCGTGTATTGCCGAGGCCTTGGGCATGACCGTGCCCGGTGGTGCGTCGCCACCCGCGGTGACCGCTGACCGCATGCGCGTTGCCGAAGCGACAGGCGCGCAGGCCGTGGAGATGGCCAAAACAGGGCTAACCATTGACAAAATACTGACCCCTGCCGCTTTCAGGAACGCTATGCGGGTGTTGTTGGCAATCGGTGGCTCAACCAACGGCATTGTTCACCTCGCCGCGATCGCTGGGCGGATGGGGATGACCGTGGATCTGGCTGATCTCGACGAGATGGGCCGAAACACCCCCGTGCTGGTTGATTTGAAGCCATCGGGTGCGCATTACATGGAGCATTTCCACGCGGCCGGTGGCATGGCCACGCTACTGCGCGAGCTCAAGCCGCTACTGGCACTGGACGCACTCACGGTCACGGGTCGGACCTTGGGGGAGGAGATTGATCTAGCAGGGCCGTCGTTTCAGCAAGACGTCATTCGCCCTATGGACAAGCCGATTTATCCCCAAGGCGGTATCGCCCACCTCACGGGTAATTTGGCGCCCGGTGGTGCCATCATTAAGCAGTCGGCAGCCAGCCCTGCGCTCATGGAGCACGAAGGTCGGGCGGTGGTGTTTGAGAACCTGGCTGACATGGCGAATCGCATTGATGACTTGAACCTAGACGTGCAAGCCGATGACGTGCTGGTGCTGAAGTCCATTGGGCCATTGGGTGGTCCGGGCATGCCTGAGGCGGGCTATCTTCCCATTCCGAAGAAGCTGGCGCTGAAGGGCGTGAAGGACATGGTCAGAATTTCGGATGGGCGCATGAGCGGCACGGCTTTTGGAACCATTGTCTTGCACGTCATGCCCGAGTCGGCTCTGGGCGGCCCCTTAGCCTGTGTGCAAAATGGCGACCGCATTCGCCTCAGTGTGGCTCGCCGTGAAATCACCTTGCTGATCGACGATGCGGAGATGGCGCGCCGCATGGCGGCGGTGGCCACCCTGAGACCGTCTGCACCGCGCGGCTACCGCAAACTGTTTTTGCAGTCTGTGACGCAGGCGGATCAGGGGGTTGACTTTGATTTCTTGCAGGGGAAACCCAACGACCCCACGCCATGATGCACAGAGGCGGTGTTCCGCGCATCATTGGCCATCGTGGCCGCCCCTTGTTTGACCCACAGGCCCTAGTGCGTTGTGGTTTGGAGATTCGCTAAATTGTTCCAAGTACTCACGCACGACATCCTGCCCATATTTTCGATGATGGCCTTGGGATTTATGATGGGCCGTTTTCAGGTGGTCTCCAAAATGGAGGCGACTACTTTGAACCGCATCGCCTTTTTGTTTTTGCAACCGGCGTTGATATTTCCGCTAGTGAATGGCGTTGATTTAACGGCATTTCAATTTGATGGCATCGCACTTTATGGACTGGCGCAGTTGGTCGTCTTTGGTGCCGCCGTGTTGGTGTGCCTGTATGTCTTTAAGTGCACACTCATTGAATCTTGGCTGTTGGCGATGACCACGGTGTTTGTCAACTCGCTGCTGTACATCTGGCCTATTTCATTGCTCATGTACGGTGTCGATGGCAATCTACCCATCAAAGCTATCGTGGTGTGGGACGCCACCTTTACGTTTGCATTTTTCATCATCACCACCGACCTGCTGGTTAACCGGGGACAGTCAGCAGGAAAAAGCCTGATGCGGTTGGCGAAGAACCCGGTGCTCGTGGCAATCGCTTTGGGCATGTGCACCAATGCACTCGGCTTGAAAACCCCAGAGCCTGTGCTCACCGCTTTCAAGTTTGCAGGCGCCGGAGCGGCGCCCCTAACCCTGTTCGCGTTGGGTGTCTTTTTGTCTGCACACGGCGTGGTACCCACGACGAAGATTACCGCCTTCACAGCTATCAAACTGTTTGTTTTCCCACTGGTGGTCGCTGCCTTTCTGTACATTGGCGAGCGCCCAGATGCTTGGAACGATATGCTTTTGCTTAACGCGGCGGGGCCGGCTGGCGCCATGGCATTTGCCTTGGCGGTGTTACACGGCGTGCGCACGGATACCATTGCGCCCGTCATTATTTGGACGTCGCTGCTCACGCTTTTTTCCCTCGCGTGGCTCGCCTAATCGCATTTGAGAAAGGTCTGCGTGCGGTATGAAAATAAAACGACTTTCCGGGGCTTTAGGGGCTGAGATTTCAGATGTCGATCTGACGCAGGCGTTGTCAGCGGACCTTGTCGCCGACATACGAGCCGTATTTTTGGACGCCGGCGTGATTTTTATAAAAAATCAAGCCCTGACATCGCAGCAATTTCTAGACTTTGCAAACAAGATGGGTGAGCCCGTGGCCTATCCTTTTGTGAAGGGCTTCGATGACTTTCCGCAAATCATTGAGGTTAAAAAGCTGGCGCACGAACGGGTCAACTTTGGTGGTATCTGGCATTCAGACACCACCTATTTCGATAGTCCCCCGATGGGGTCTATGCTCCTATCACACGAGGTGCCGCCGTTTGGTGGCGATACGCTGTTTGCCTGTCAGTACGCGGCTTACGAGGGGCTTTCTGACACCATGCAGCGCCTACTCGATGGGTTACATGGGGTCAGCACCTCCGCCAAAGCCGATGTCTCCAAGACGCGAGAAGACCGTATGAAGTCTGACGGCAAGGCGACACCCCCTCAAAGCTTTACGGCCACGCACCCCATCGTGCGCACGCACCCGGAGACCGGGCGTAAGGCCTTGTTTGTTAATGTGGCGCACACCGCTGGTATTGAGGGGTTGACGGAGGCCGAGAGTTCGTCGCTGTTGAGCTTTTTGTTTGCCCACCAAGTCAAGCCTGAGTTCACGTGTCGCTGGCGCTGGGAGCCTGACACATTGGCATTTTGGGACAACCGCTGTACGCAACATAATCCAGTTAACGATTACCATGGTTTCCAGCGCGTCATGCACCGCATCACGTTGCGGGGGGACCGGCCTGTTTGATGCACTTTTATAACGAACCTAAACCATTTGAACTATGAAAAACGTCGATCAAAACACCATTACGCAAGCGGTTCTAGAGCGCATGGGCGAGATGCCTGATGCCCGCCTGAAAACCATCATGACCAGTCTGGTGCACCACCTGCACGACTTTGCCCGCGACGTCGCGCTCAGTGAAGAGGAGTGGATGCAGGCGATTCAATTCCTGACGCGCACTGGGCAAACCTGTGATGACAAGCGCCAAGAGTTCATTCTGTTGAGCGATGTCTTAGGGCTGTCTATGCTCACGGTTGCGATGAACAATCAAAAGCCAGCAGGCTGCACCGAGGCCACGGTATTCGGCCCCTTCTTTGTGGAAGACGCACCTAAGGTGGCGTTGGGAGGAGATGTGGCACAGGGTGCGCCGGGCAAGCCCTGTACGGTATCGGGGCGCATTGTAGGCACCCAAGGACAGCCGGTTGCGCATGCCCAGATCGAGGTGTGGCAGGCGGATGAAGAGGGCTTTTATGATGTGCAACGCCCCGACTTGTCTGCGTCGCAAGCCCGAGGGTCATTGCAGGCGGACGGTGACGGGCGCTTTCATTTCAAGACCATTGTGGCGGAGGCGTATCCCATTCCCACTGATGGACCCGTGGGCGATCTGTTGCGCGCGACGGGGCGCCACCCTTGGCGGCCTGCCCACCTGCACTTCATGATCAAGGCACCGGGGTTTGAGACCCTCACCACCCACGTGTTCCGAAATGGCGATCAGTACCTCGAATCGGATGCGGTGTTTGGCGTACGCGAGTCGCTGATAGCCGACTGGGTTGAACAGCCAGATGGCGATACGCTACTTAACTTTGACTTCGTGCTGAACGAAAGCAACGCCTGACCCACGTCTTATGGCGCGACGGTTCGCGTCGATAGGGTGGGGTACATCTCGGCGACGACGTCTCCGTCTGCCGCCCATGCGTAGCACCCATTGACGAAGGCGGACTGCGCCATCTCAACGGGCATGGCGACCTTGGTAACGGTGGCGGCGCCCTCAGGCCAGCCTTTAATGGTTTGGAAGGCCACGGTTGCCATAGGGAACAGCAACTCCCGCACATGGGTACAGCCACGGGTTGCGCCCACGCATTCGTTGACCACACGACGCCAGCCACCACCGATGGTGGTCCCCACGAGTGCTTGAAAGTTAGGAGCCACTTGGGTGCAGGTGGGATAGGGTGTGGCGGCCATGCTGACCTCAATCGCTGTGATGGTCAGTTGGCTGTCCATGGTGAGCCTAATCGCCATGTCGTGTACGGCGCTCCCGGGCTCACGGTCACCACGATAGGGCTCGGTGTACACGTAGGTTTTCGAGTCGATCATGCGGGCCTCTATGTCCCAAAGACCATCTTCTCTTAAGAAGCCTTCGGCATGAATCGTTCGGGTGTGGCGGTGTTTTCTGGGGGCGGGTGTAGATAGCGTCATAAAACGGTATTGAATGGTTTGTGTGCTGATTGTGCCAGTCTGTTAGGAGGGCGTTGGGTGGTGGCGTATATGCCCCTGCGTGAGCCTAGCCCAGCTGTTTACGGTACAGGGCGATTAAACGCTCCCAATGACGCTCTGCGGCGGGTTGGTCGTAGCACCAGCGGCCAGGAAATGCAAAACCGTGGTGAACGCCTGGGTTGATTTCAAGCTCGCCTGAGTTGCCTGAGGCATCGAACAAATCTTTTAGTTTGGCAACCATGTCTAGTGGTGCCAATTCGTCGTGCTCGGCACAAGAGATGTACAGCGGCGCCTTCGCCGCACCCAAGTTGCGGTGGGGGCTTTCTTCGGCCGCGTCGTTGACCAGCCACGTGCCATAAAACGAGGCTGCGGCAACGATGCGGTCAGGGTAACGTGCGGCAGCGGCAAGCGCGTAGGGGCCGCTCATGCAGTAGCCGTGTGTGCCGATGCGCTCACTGCTGATAGCGGGCTCTGCATCGACAAAAGCGAACATGTCCTCTAGGTCTGCCATCACGGGTGGAATGGTCATTTTTGTTCTAACCGCGCGCATACGGGTGTGCTCTGGGGAGCCTTCTTCGAGCACCGTTGCCGGGTCATATTTGGTGTCAAGGCCAGCTCGGTAATAGAGGTTGGGTAGCAAGACGGCGTAGCCAACAGTGGCTAGCCGACGCGCCATGTCGTGCAGTTCGTCTCGGATGCCGGGCGCATCCATCAACATGAAAACGGCTGGCGCTGGTGCGCCGCGCTCGGGTCGACAAATGAACGTCTCCATCAGACCATCACGCGTTGGGATGTCAATAATTGTCTCGATCATGCAGTCAGCTCCAATAGAGGGGTTGGTTTTATGATGAACGGCTAAAGCCAGCACGCAGGGGTGACTAACGCCATTGAGGCGTCATCTTAATGGCTATGGGCGTTTATTCCGGTGCTGATTCAGGTGCTTATTTTTGGGAGACGGTGATGTTGATAGAAAATTTTCCACGTTTAAAGCCGACGGTGATGCCCGTTATTCGTCCCGTGCCCGAATACGAGGCGACAGGTCGTTTGAAGGCGGTCTATGAGTCAACAAAGCAGGGTTTGGGCGTGCCATGGATGGGCGTTGTTTCAATGGCCTTTGCGCGTTACCCACACTTTTATAGTGCGTTGTGGTCGGCGCTTGAGCCGCTAGCGACTACCCAGTTGTTTCAGACCGCCTGTGCCGAGTTGCGTGCAACGGCTGAGTCCAACGCGGTTGTGTTGCAACCGACGTCGCTGTCTGATTCGCTCAAGGCCATGGGCTATGCACCTGCCGAGCGAGATGAGGTTGCCGCGACGATAGCGGTTTTTTCCAGCGGGAACATGCCCTATGTATTGATGGCGACGTTGGCACGCCTGCTGTTGGAGGGCCATGCGTGGGACACCAGCGGGGAAGCGGGGCCGTTGGTTAGCAGGGCGTCGGATGCCGGGGTGCCTGCCAGGCCGGTACTGATGGAGGCGCATCACGCCGACCCTGAAACACAAGCGCTTTACGCTCGGATGCGGACGTCTTTGGGGTTGCCGTTCATCAATACCGACTACCGTGCGTTGGCGCGCTGGCCCAGTTACTTCGCATTGGCCTGGGACGACCTAGAGCCCATGCTTTCCTCTGCCGCTTACGTTACGGCGACCCAGTCGGTTCATGACAAGGCGGCAGCGCTGGTGTTGTCACTACCCAATCTGCGTGGGGTAAGCGCCTTGGACTTGCAACAGGCGGCTGCTCAAGATGCTCCACTGGAAGAGGTGTTGGGCGTGGTCCGCTTGTTTCAATGGTTGTTGCCCGGGTTGGCCATCAACGTGGCTTATCTGCGTGGGCAATTAAGGACGGATGAGCGCTAGCAGCGCGCTCAGGGTTGCACGCCCATCACCAGACCCTCTCTGCGGGGGTCAGCGCCACCTTCCCATTGGTCACCGCGCTGAATTAATATCTGCGTGCCACTGGTCAGATCGACGGCGCGCACCGTTGGCCCCCGTGCAGCCAAGCTTGCCTGCGTAGGGGCATCAAAGCGAGCACGCTCCAAAAACGTGGCCTTGCCAGTGGTGCCAAAGTTGGGCGCGGCGGCGGCTTGCTGGGCATCTAAGCCCCAATGCGCCAGCGACCACAGTGACTTAGCGACATAGTGAATGATGAAACTGCCACCCGGGCTACCGAGGCTGGCGATTGGCTTCCCCGACGACGGGTCCAGCACGACGGTCGGGGCCATAGAGGAGCGTGGGCGCTTTCCCGGTTGTACGCGGTTGGCGATGAGGCGGCCTTGCGCGTCGCGAGGGCGAAACGAGAAGTCGGTGAGTTGGTTGTTTAAGAGGAAACCAGCCACCCATTGTTTTGAGCCGAATGCGGTTTCAATGCTGCTGGTCATGGCCACCACGTGGCCCCGGCTGTCCACCACGCTGAGGTGGCTGGTGCCGTATTCGGGTTGCGTTGGCATGGGGCCCCATCGTGATTGGCGCTCGCCGGGCTGACCTGCCGTCGCGGGCGAGAGGCTGGGCGCATCTGAGTCGGTGTTGATAAGGGCGGCACGCGCTGCCAGATAGCGCGGTGAGAGCAGGCTATGCCAGTCGCCACCGGGTGCCGCTACAAAGTCGGGGTCGGCGACGTAGAGCGCGCGGTCGGCGAAGGCCAAGCGGGCACTGTCTAGATAGGCGTGCAACCAAGGTGCGTCTGGCGCTTGGCGGGTGGCTGACCAACCGGCATCGCTGTGAACTGCGGACAAAGTGCCCAAGATTTGCCCGACGGCTAAGGCGCCAGAGCTCGGTGGCCCCATGCCGCAGACCTGCCAAGGCCCGGTGTCTGCTTGGTGGGCAAAGCACACGGCGGGACGCACCTTCGCGCGGTAGTCAGCTAGGTCACGCAGGCTTAACAAGCCCGGGTTGGTGGGGTGCTGCGCCACTTTCTCGACCATCGCTTGTGCGGTCTCACCCTCATAAAAACCGCTCACGCCTGCCGTGGCGATCCGCGCTAGGGTGTCGGCGTAGGCGGGGTTGCGCAGCAGGTGGCCAACCGGCCACGCCTCTCCTTCCGCGTTGTAAAAATAGGCCGCTGCTGCGGGGTCTAACGGCAAGTCTTTGTTTGCACGCAGCAGGGTATTCAGGCGCGGACTGACCTTAAAACCGTGGGTGGCTAGATCGATGGCCGGCGTCGCCAGTTGGGCCCACGGGAGACAGCCGTGTTGCTCGTGCGCGAGCGCCAACATACGCACCAAGCCCGGCACGCCGACGGCACGCCCACCGAGTACGGCGGTGCGAAAGGGTAACGGTGTGCCATCGGCTTGCATAAACAAGTTTTCATCGGCGGCCATGGGGGCGGTTTCGCGCCCGTCATAAGTGACAACGGCCTGTGGGTCGGCGTAGACCAAAAAAGCCCCGCCGCCCAGACCGCTGGACTGCGGCTCCACCAGCCCCAATACCCACTGGGCCGCGATGGCGGCATCGACGGCACAACCGCCGGCCTGCAAGACAGCCATACCCGCCTGCGTGGCGAGGGGGTTGGCTGTCGCAATCGCAGGTGGCTGTCCGCGCCAAGCGGCTTTGCGTGTTTGCTCAGAGGCCGCCTCTGGCTGTACCCTCGCGTCCCCTGTTTGGGCGTGCACCCCATAAACGCCTAAAAGCAGGCCAGTCAGGACAAGCGTCTTTCGCAGGGTCTTGTGAATTTTCATGATGGGCGCTCTCTTGTCGGTGGCGGGTTAGAGAAGTTGACTATAAGCGGCTACCGTGTGCAGGATAATCGGGGCTTGCTTTTAAAAGGTAGGTGCTGCGGCATGGACTTCTCATTATTGATTTTCTTTATTCCTGTTTTTGCCGCGATATCTATTACCCCCGGTCTTTGTATGACCTTGGCCTTGACCATGGGGATGCGGATTGGGGTTAGACAGACCATGAAAATGATGGTGGGTGAGCTCGCGGGTGTCTTGCTAATCGTCACCGTCGTGGTGGTGGGCGGCGGTGGTTTCATTGCGTCTCATCCCTTGCTACTGACTGTCTTTAAGTATGTTGGCGGTCTTTACTTGGTGTTTGTCGGCGCGCAGATGATGCGTTCGCGTGGTGTGATGGCGGTGCGGCCAGATGGCAGCGCCTCATTCAAACTGGACTTTTTTAGTTTGGCCGGGCAGGGGTTTATTACCGCCATTGCAAACCCCAAAGGCTGGGCCTTTTTCTTAGCGCTCGCGCCCGGATTTATTAATTACGACATTGATATTTGGCCGCAAACCGTGGCCATGCTCAGCATCGTACTGGTGTTTGAATTTACCTCGCTGATGTTGTATGCCGCTGGTGGTCAGGCACTGGGTAAGTTGCTGCTGCAAACCAACAATGTGGTGTTGATCAACCGCGTGGCCGGCACCATGATGATGGGAGTTGGCGTGTGGCTGGCGTTGAGTTGACGAGCGAGGTTTGGTTGGGCACGGCCAGTGCGGTTGGCCGTGCCTTGCACCGCTTAGTAGCCCGGGGGCGGCTGAAAGCCGCCGACCACATCGGCCATGAGTCGGGCGAAGTGAATAGACGACAAGTCGTTGAACCGCTTGGCGACAATCTGTAAGCCACAGGGCAGGCCATCACGGGTCAAGCCAGCGGGTGCCACCGTCGAGGGCAAAAACGCCATGTTTGGATACCCGGCCCAAAACAACTGGTCGACAACGGGCTCTTGCTTGCCGTTGATGACAATGGTGCGGTCTGCTCTTACCCCTACGTGGTCGTGAACGAAGGCGGTGGAGGCGGCGGTGGGACATAACAAGAGGTCAAAATCATTGAACCACGCGTCCCACGCTTGCATCATCTCGTAGCGTTTTTCATTGAGTTTCAGCCATTCGTGGTGGCTGATAGATACCCCCCGGTCGACCACGGTTTTGTAGGACCAATCGTCGGGGGGTGCCGCCAGCGCACGGGCGGTGTGCGCGGCGAAGTCTTCTGGCGTGGCGTGCGCGCCGGTTGCGCTGCGCAAGAGCAACAAGTAGGTGCGAAAGGCATCTGCCGTGTCGATAGCGGGTCGAGCCCCTTCTACAACATGCACGCCGGCGCGGGCCAGCGCGTCAACCGTATTTTGGAGTTGGGCCGTTAGGGCATCGTCTTGTGCACAGCTGGGGTCGGTCAGCATCACGCCGACCTTGAAGTCTGACAAGCGACGCTGTGTGGGTGCGGGTAGGTTCAGCGTCCAGCCCAGGCCATCCGCTCTGTCGGGGCCTGCCATGACTTTTAATGCCATCTCTAAGTCATCGGCTGCACGCGCCAATGGCCCGATAGCGGCAAGGTCGTCTTCAGCGCGTTGCCCTGGCCAGAGCGCGCCAGTAGAGGGCACCGCGCCCCATGTTGGTTTGTGACCATAGACGCCGCAATAGTGCGCGGGGTTGCGTATGGAGGCGCCAATGTCACTGCCAAACTCCAGCGCGGTCATGCCGGCAGACAAGGCCGCAGCCGAGCCGCCAGACGACCCACCGGGTACACGCGTGACATCCCACGGGTTGTTGGTTGTGCCGTAGATGTCATTGAAGGTTTGCCAGTCGCTCAAATGGCGTGGCACATTGGTTTTGCCGAAAATCACGGCACCCGCGCTAAGTAAGCGGTCAACGGCTAGGGCGTTGCGCGTGGGGATGTTCTCCTTGAATGCGACGTCCCCCCAAGTGGTGGGTGAACCGGCCCAGTCATAGGCCTCCTTGATGGTCACGGGTACGCCGTGCAGCGGGCCCCAGTTGTCACCAGCGGCAAGGGCGGCATCGGCCGCATCAGCGCGTGCGCGCGCCGCCGCGGCGTCTTGCCAAATGATGGCGTTTAAAGCCCCATTAAAACGTTCGGTACGCGCCAAAAAAACCTCTAGTGCCTCGCGTGCAGAGATGGATTTGTTTTGAATTTGTTTTGCCAATGACGTGGCGCTGTCAAACCATATATCGGTCATTACAGGAGTCCTAGAGTGTGGGTTGGCGGATTCGCCAACGTGATGGGCTGTCCATGCGGGGTTTGTTCTGCGGCGGCGTGCCATGCCTCGCCTAAGCGGTGAAGTTGGTCTGCGGTGCCCAGGCCTTGCCGACACACAATGTCCTCTAGTGCGGCCAGCCAGTGGTCGTAGTAGGTGAGGCCGTCATCGGCATCGCCAGCGGTCTGAGCCAACTGGATGTGGCGGGTGAGCGTCGCCGCCCATTCTGGCCAGGTGAAGGTGCCGCGCTCGTGCAACAAAACGGTCATCGCAAAGGCTTGCGCTTGCCATGGCTCGTCAAAGGGGGCTTCGCGCCCCGCTGGCGGCAGCGGCAGGTCGCCGTTACACGCCACGCGTATATCGGCGAGTGTTCGTGGTGTGCTCACGCGATGGCCTCCAAATAGCCTTGCCACGCATCCACACTGACCCGCGCCGTTGGGTCGGCGTCGGCGCCCCATAAGTCAACGGCGGCGAAAGACACCGTATACAACCAATCTGCTTGGGGGTCGGCGGGTACTTGGCTGTTGGCGTCGGGTAGCACATGCGCACCGTGGACGCGCTCGATGATGCCTACGTGGCCACGCACGTAGCGGGGCAAGCGGGTGTGCCCCGCTGGGTGCAGGTTACGCGCCATGACGCGGGTGCCAATAGCAAAGTGGGGGGCACCTGCCATGGTGCGTTCGCTAGGCGAGCCTGCCGCCAATGCGGCCCGCACTTGGTCGGCTTGCAGTACCCGTGCCACCGGCTTGGCGGGGGTCTGTAGTTGTCCGCTTGTTAGTTCGGCTTGGGTCACCAGATCGCGCGACAACATCAGTTGCTCTAAGCCGCGAATCCAAATCTCGTAGTAGCTGCTTCCGAGGTAGGTGGCGGGTGGTAAGGACTCACGCGTGGAGCGACTTTGGTCAATATTCCATGCGCCGCTGGCGCCCATGGCAACCGTTAGCGCCAGCGCTTTACCCTCCCAAGACGCGTGGAAAAGCGGCTCGTTTTGCTCGGGCAACACCGGGCCAAAACACTGCATTCCGCCCATGTCGTGTGGCCCGTTCATGACACGGCCTGCAAGAGGTCGGTGCCGATCATGGCGTCACGTGTGACGAGGGCAGCCAGTTGCGCCTCGGTCCAGTCCTCTGTGCCCTCTGGGCGTTGGGGAATGACCAAGTAGCGGACCTCGGCCGTGGAGTCCCACACCCGAACGTGGGTGGAAGCGGGGAGTGTTTGACCAAAGTCAGCGAGTACGCCACGCGGGTCGCGTACGACCTTGGATCGGTAGGGAGCGCTTTTGTACCAAACCGGGGGTAACCCGAGAACCGGCCATGGATAGCAGCTACACAGGGTGCACACCACCATGTGGTGTTCGGTTGGTGAGCACATCAGCGCCACCATATGCTCGCCTTGTCGTCCGGTATAGCCCAAGGAGGCGATGGCGGCGGTGGCATCTTTGCTTAACCAATCGTGGAAGGCGGGGTCAACCCATGCCTTGGCGACCACGCGCGCGCCGTTGTGGGGGCCTACGTCGGTCTCATAGGTTTCGATAATGCGGTCCAGCGCAGCGGGGTCAATGTAGCCCTTGGCGCTCAGCAGGCTCTCGAGTGCGCGAACGCGCAAGTCCATTGGTGAGAGGTGGCTATGTTCGTGGTC
>JABBAS010000055.1 GCA_018607835.1 Methylobacillus sp.
ACGCTCCATGAAAACACCACAGACGCTTCCCTCCGCAGTACGAGCCTTTTATTTAGAGGGAGAGGGCGCAGAAGGGGGACCACTGCTTGATGCAGGTGCCACGGATAGCTTTATTGCAGGGCAGGTGATGCTGGTGAATGACCTGCTGAGTGAGGAGTTAGGTCGGTCGGTGAACTGCATGTCCAAAACGGCGCAAATGCATAAGAGCTTGGCGCAGGTTGAACCGGTTTTGTTTTCTAAGTTGTTAGGTTACTTGGCTGAGCAGCGATTGATGTCGGACACCGTTTGTAGTGCCTTAAGCAGCAAGGTCGTTGAACCGAACACAAGCCTATCTTTCATCTCAAGAGAACCTTGAGTGATATGGGTCTTAGGGATTAATGATAAATAAAAATGTGTTAAATTTAGTACTTTGTAACTATATTGACACTTATGAACTTCCCTTACCGCCTCATCCTTGCCTCCGCTGTCGTAGCGGTGTCGTCCATTGCACACGCCGAGAGCGAGCCTGCGGGCGTGTTCTTCGTCTCGCCACCCCAAAACCAGACGGTACAAAGTCCTGTGAAACTGGTGTTTGGCCTGACGGGTAAGCAGATTGGCCCCGTTGGCAACATGAGCCCAGAATTGGGACACCATCACCTCATCATTGACGGAGGCGCGCTTCCCAAGGGGACATCCATTCCCGCCGATGCTCAAAATCTACATTTCGGAAAAGGGCAGACCGAAACCACCGTGGAGCTCTCACCGGGCCAGCATCAATTAACCTTGCAGTTTGGTAACGGCGCCCATCAATCCTATGGCGATGCAATGAGCAAAACCATTACAGTCACTGTCGCTAAACCGTGATTGATTAATGTTGCGGACCGTCCCTTGCTGCTTCGCCGGCGAGGGATGGTTCCGTTGCAGATAGTTTCATCGCAGGGCAGGTCATGTTGGTAAATGATCTGATTAGCGAGGAGCTTTGCCGACGTGAAGCCAGCCCTGTTTGCAGTGCCCTTAGCCTGATCAGGCCACCGTTGGTGGCTGAGCGGCTTTGATTGGGGCTGTCAGCCATGGTGAAATGCAACGGTTTTTAAGGTGGTGAAACCGTAAAGCGCCTCAAAACCCTTCTCACGGCCATGGCCGCTTGACTTAACGCCACCAAAGGGCAGTTCAACCCCGCCACCTGCGCCGTAGTTGTTGATAAATACCTGCCCGCTACGGACCTGCTTGGCCATCCTAAATTGTCGACTGCCATCGCGCGTCCAGATGCCTGCGACCAGTCCAAACTGTGTTGCATTTGCCTGTTCGACAGCCTGCGCCTCGTCATCAAATGGCATCGCAGAAAGGACAGGGCCGAACACCTCCTCTTGCGCTAACCTATGTTGTAGCGGTACGTCCCGCAAAAGTACGGGTGCCTGAAAGTACCCCGTTACGGGGGCCTCCGCAACGACCTTACCCGTGGCAACCGTAGCGATACCATCGGCTTCGGCTTGCTTTAAAAAGGCCTGAACCCGTTCCAGTTGGCTAGCACGGATCAGGGGGCCAAGATCTAAGTCCATCGCGGGCGCGCCAGCGCGCAAGCCGGAGAAGACGGTCGCTAAGCGCGCCAGCAAGGGCTCATAAATAGACCGCTCAATTAACAGGCGTGATCCGGCCGAGCAGGTCTGCCCGGCATTTTGAACAATGGCGTTCACCACGACCGGGATAGCCGCATCCAAGTCGGCATCGGCGAAGACAATTTGCGGACTCTTTCCGCCCAACTCTAGGGTGACCGGGCAGTGCCTTTGTGCAGCAACTTGCTGAATGAGCGTACCGACGGTCGGGCTCCCGGTGAAACTAATGTGTTCAATGCCAGGGTGCCGCACCAAGGCGTCACCGACCTCATGGCCCAAGCCGCACACGATGTTTAGCGCGCCTGCTGGCAGACCAACCTCGCGACCTAATTGAGCAACACGTAGCAGCGACAGGCATGCATCCTCTGCTGGCTTCACGACGCAGACGTTACCCGCGGCCAATGCGCCGCCGACACAACGTCCAAAAATTTGCATCGGGTAGTTCCATGGAACGATGTGCCCCGTCACGCCGTGCGGTTCACGCCAAGTCAGAACGCTATAGCCGTTTTGGTAGGGAATGGTCTCGCCCATTAATTTGTCCGCTGCGCCGGCATAGAACTCTAGGTAACGGACGAGTGCGTTGGCATCTGCAAGTGCCTGCTTAGTGGGTTTGCCACAGTCTTTTTGCTCCAACGCCGCTAACTCGTCCACATGTGCGTGTACGGCACGTGACCACGCCATTAGCAGTCGGCCCCGTTCGGCTGCACTTGTTTTTTGCCAAGAGCCCGTCCAGCAGGCTTGCGCCGCTGATACCGCCTCATCAATGTCACTCGCGTCCGATTGCGGAATAGTGTCGAAGGCGATCCCGAGAGCGGGGTCGATCATATCCAGTGTGCGTCCGCTACGCGACGGTTGATCTTGATTTGCAAGGAAGTTGAGTGCCATAGATCGTCTCAAAAAGTCGTAGCCATCAGCGTAGCGTGTTACGGAAAACGAACTGTCGCACGGGTAACTGCTCGCTTCACGTGATGCCCCCGCGAGGCATTCTTATGCAAACACCCTTGTGAAACTATGGTGACCACTTATAAAATTATTGTGTGTCAGTCAACCGATCGCTTGGTTGTGGTCGCATCCGCTATCAGACTTCATCTGTCGTGGAGTGCGCGTTTTTAGGCGCGTAAATTTGAACTACTGGGAGAGGCTTATGAACACCGATTTAGTAACAATCGAGGTGAGCAACGGCATCGCCGATGTGCGTTTGAATCGCGCAGAGAAATATAACGCGCTAAGTCATGACATGTTCGACGCGATTATTGCGGCCGGCCAATCCTTAGCCAATGCGAGCGATGTGTCCGCTGTGGTGCTCTCCGGTAATGGTCGTGGCTTTTGTGCGGGCTTGGACATGGCGAACTTTGCCTCCATGTCAGACGGCTCACGTCAATCCCACGCTGATACGAGTTCGTTGTTGGCTAAGGATGGACAAATCGAGAACCGAGCGCAGCGTCCGGCCTTGGTATGGAAACGCCTGCCCATGCCGGTTATCGCTTCATTGCACGGTGTGGTGTTTGGTGGTGGCTGCCAAATTGCCCTTGGCGCGGACATTCGCATCGCGGCTCCGGACATCAAAATGTCCATCATGGAGGTGAAGTGGGGATTGGTGCCAGACATGAGCATGACTCAAACGCTACGGGATCTGATGCCAATGGATTTGGCGAAAGAGCTGACGTTTACGGGGCGCGTGCTCAACGGCCACCAAGCGAAAGATGTGGGTATGGTGACCCGTGTAGCCGATGACCCCTTCGCTGCAGCGATGGCCCTGGCCGAAGAAATCGCGGGCAAAAGCCCTGATGCCGTGCGAGCGAGCAAGTTGCTGTACGAGCGGGCCTGGCATGCAGATGAGCGCACAGGGTTAGCCTTAGAGGCATCGCTGCAGGCGGGTCTGATTGGCACCGCTAATCAAATGGAAGCGGTCAAAGCAAATTTTGAAAAACGCCCACCCATATTCGAACCGGCTGCCGACTTAAGTCAGAAGTAGGTCGTTATGCCCTGGGGTACCGAAGCAGAAGAACCGCCGTATCTGTGTGGCCTTGCTTGGTAGCTGGGCGCTACCAGCCTTAACGTCGCGTGCGCGCTAATTGAAAAAGGGCACCGTTTGG
Organism: Methylobacillus sp.; assembly: GCA_018607835.1. Lineage (GTDB taxonomy): Bacteria > Pseudomonadota > Gammaproteobacteria > Burkholderiales > Burkholderiaceae_C > RS62. The sequence goes on from JABBAS010000055.1 coordinate 3,689, forward strand.
GGCGTCCGTGAGTAGGTAAATCAAGCCGTCCTCAGCGACGCGTACATCCCGAATTCTGCCAATCTGACCAACGAGCAAGCGCTCTTCGCCAACGACGGCGTCGCCGTCCAGCTCAAGTCTTACCAGTGTTTGTGCACGCAGTGAACCAACGAGTAGGTTGCCTGACCATTCAGGGAATTCTTGGCTATTTACAAACGCCATTCCCGAGGGGGCAATCGAGGGCACCCATATTTTCAAAGCCTGCGCCATGCCGGCCTTGGTTTGACCTTCGCCGATCTTCGTGCCAAGACCATAGTTCGCGCCGTGAGTGACGACTGGCCAGCCGTAGTTTTTGCCCGCGGACATCAGGTTAACCTCATCACCGCCTTGAGGGCCATGTTCGTGGGTCCACAGCTTGCCTGTTTGAGGGTGTAGCGCAGCACCCTGAATGTTGCGGTTACCCAATGTCCATTTTTCTGGCAAAGCGCCTTTTAGTTTCACGAAGGGGTTGTCTTCCGGCACACGGCCATCGTCGTGCAGACGAATGACGGACCCAGCGTGGTCATCCATTTTTTGCGCTCGATCCCTGTCCCCCCGGTCGCCAAGTGTCAGGTACACGAAGCCACCGGTGTCGAACACGATACGACCACCAAAATGCTGATTCTTACGTGATTTGGGACGCATGCTGAACAAGACCTCTACCGACGTCATCTGTGTGTCTTGTAATTTTCCCCGTGCCAAAGCGGTACCCCAGCCACCGGCCCCTGGTTCGTTGTAAGCCCAATAGATCCAGCCGTTGGCTGCATAGTCGGGATGGATCGCAACATCGAATAAGCCACCCTGGCCTGCTGCCTTGATCTTCGGCAAACCTGCAATGGGGGTCGGGTGTAGCTGGAATGATTTTGTGACGAGTCGTAAGCGACCTGCGCGCTCTGTGATCAGCATGCGACCGTCCGGCAAGAAGGCCATGGACCATGGGTTCTCAAGACCATCTAGCACTTTATTCACCTGGAATGCGTGCTTGGCTGACTGCACGGCGTAGGTGTCTGCCTGCGCGAGACGCAGCTCACCGAAAGAGAGCAGCGCCAGCGATAGCCATGCGACCACGACCCGACATGAGAGAAATCCGTGTAGCAACGCTTGCATCAGCAATAATTAGGTGTCATGCGGGCCAAGTGCGCTCTTGTTAAGTTCCCGCAACATATTAGACAAGGTATCTTTTTGCCTTGGGTCTGTGGCCTCATGCATGGCATCCTCTAGAACGGCGCTGATATCTTCAGCCTCCACCAGCTCCATGTCCCAGTTGGGAAACAGCCTTTCGCGAAACTCATCCTCTTGAGTGAGAAGCACAACATCAGAATGGCGAGCGTCTGCAGAAATCATCTTAAACAAACTGGTCACGTTGTCTTTTGGACCTTCCAACCATTGGAAAAACACACCGCTACCAAAAACCAATAACCCAGTGATACCAAATCTCGGGTTGTGGTGTCTGGCGGTAGCAATTATCTTTTCGAGCGCCTCTTTGTCCACGCTATGTACTGCCCGGCTGCAGTACACAATATTGTGGAGACTCTTAAC
>JABBAS010000066.1 GCA_018607835.1 Methylobacillus sp.
AGGTCACGCTTGCTTGGTCCCGCAGGTGGACAAATTTCCACAACGGGATACTCGCCGTGCATCATAGTCATCGGGCGTCTCGGTAACACCGCTAGATGACGCCCCTTCATCAAAATTTGTAATAGCATAACGGCGTCGCCAGTAGTTGTGAACGGCGTACGCATCCTTTGGATCCCACTGCGAGAGAGCATTTCAAGTTCAGTGTTTTGAAACGGCGATGAAATACCAAAATTCAGCCACTCACAAAGGTCCAACTGTTCAGCTGTGGGCTTTGTAATCTGTGCCAATGGATGGGATGGTCCACAGAAAATGGATATCTCATCAGGTATCAATAAGTCGCGTTTTAAGCCGAGAGGGACTTGGGTAAACACCGCAGGCGCAATCGCAATGTCGTGCGCACCATCGGCCAATTGATCCAATATTGCGGTTGGCCGACCGCTGGCGATGCTAAGCGATAAATCTGGACGGTCTTGCATGACACCTTCAACTAATTGGTGAATCAATGCCATCCCAATTAGCGGACCGGTCGCAATGCGTAAATGCGAGTGCAAACCAATCGTGTGTCGGGAGACGACCTGCTGTGACATTTGCACCTGCTGCGCAATGGCGCGACCTTGACGCGACAAGTCCTCGCCCATCTGCGTGCTGCGCACACCAAACCGACTGCGAGAAAAAAGGGGGCCGTGCGCCTGCATTTCGAGCGTGCTCATGTTTCTTGTGAGAGTGGGCTGGGTTAGGCCCAAGTGCCTGGCGGCTGCCGTAATGGAGCCCTTATCCAAGATTGCCGCCAGTTGAATGAGATGCCGCGGATCCATACAAAATTTGATGTTTAGGAGACCAAAATAGAATTTTACATTTTAACGTCTAGATCTTAGAGTGGCGACAGGGGCATGGTATTCCTCCCCGCTACCCTTAAACAGACAGGAGACAAAATGAAACCGTTCAAACACTTGCGGTCTGCAGCCGCCATTTTTATTTTGACGACGACAGCCGGCACTCCGGTACTCGCACAAAAGGTGTCGATGGAGACCGCGTCCGCCTCCAGCGTGGTGGGATTGATGCCCCAGTCTATGGCGCCTATTTGGTCCAACACGGGCTTGGACATCCAACTCGCAATGGGGCAGACGCTAACCAAGTCGTTACTCAAATTGGGTCAGGGCAGCCTTGATACTGCGGTCGTTCCACCACCCGCTTACGCGAACTTAGCCCGAGGCAAGGGCCCGTACGCGAAGCTGGGTGCCGAAAAAGGCACAGCACTATCCAACAATGTACGTGCATTGTGGGGGTTTTCCGCCTCCAACTATCACCCAATCGTATGGGGTGATTCCGGTATCGATGACTGGTCGGGCGTCAAAGGAAAGCGTATTTACACAGGCCCTCCCGCCGGCGCTGCAAATGCACAAATCAAGGCTCTGATCAAGCGGGCATCGGGGTTTGAGGAGGGCACGGACTACGAGGGTATTAAAGCACCTTGGAGCGTCGCAACGCAGGGCTTCAAAGATGGACAGTACGACGTACTGGTACTGCCGGCTGGCTTGGGCAGCCAAGTTGTGACGGAAATGGGACTCACCCGCAACATCCGGATTTTGAGCCTGCCGGCTGACGCAAATCCGCCCAGCGCGCTTGGCATGCTCAAGTCTAGCATTCCAAGCGGAACCTACCAAGGTCAAGTCAACAACAATGAGACGATCACAACGTGGCAGACCGTCATGATGGTGATGGCCAAAAAAGACCTTGATGAGGCAACGGCCTACAAACTTGTTAAAACGTATGTCGAGAGCCGTCAGCAACTTGCATCGGGTAACGCCATGCTTAAAGATCTACCAGCTGACGAACCATTGGGCGGCGTGATCGCACCGTTGCATGCCGGTGCTGCTCGATACTTCAAAGAAATTGGTGTGGCAATTCCGAAGGAATTAATGCCTCGCTAATTGGCCACTGATGGGTGTCGAACCAGTCAATGACCGGTTCGATACTCATCGGATATCTCATCGGAAATTTCCATGCATCCCTCGTTAGATCGTTGGCTCAACCGCGTCGTCGGTTTATTGGCAATCACTGTCACGTTTTATGGTCTAGCAAACGTGATGCCCGCTATCGGGAATTTTCGACTCGGGCCTTTCCCAATGGAATTTTTCCGCGCCACGTTTTTCTCATTGTGCCTAATGGCCGTGGGTATAGACATGATGCGAACGCTCCCCAATAAAAACAATGGTGTGTCATTCAGGCGGATAGCTTTAGTAGTCACTATTCTGATTTCTACACTTTTTTTGCTGTACGCAGCGCGCTCATATTACCTCGTCAGTATCGAACTCGACAGCGCCATGTTCTTATTTGGCACACGAGAAGCTGGCATCGCGCTCGGTGCAAGTGCCGCCATTTTGTTTTTCTGCTGGCGGATCTGGGGGGCGCCCGTGGCAATGCTGGGCTTACTCAGCATCCTGTACCTCTTGACAGGCCCTTATTGGCCGGGACCACTTAAAACAATTCCAGGCGATATTTATGAGCTGTTGGCCCAAAACCTCTGGTACAGCCTGGATACAGGAATCCTGGGGGCGACCTTCTCCATTGTGATCACCACCGTTTTCCCTTTCATTATTCTCGGCGCTATCCTGGCGGGTGTCGGCGCTGGTGAATCCATGATTCGGATCGCGTTTGCAGTGATGAAGCGTACCGCGGGGGGCCCGGCGCATGCGGCTATCCTCGCCTCTGGTTTATTTGGAAGCGTCTCGGGAAGTGCGGTTGCGAATGTCGTCGGCACGGGTGTCGTGACGATTCCAATGATCAAGCGCCGAGGCTTTTCCAGCAATTTTGCTGGTGCTGTTGAGGCCGCCGCATCGACTGGCGGACAAATCATGCCCCCAATCATGGGGGCGGCTGCGTTAGTGATGGCCGATTATGTCGGCGTCAGCTACCTCACCGTCGTTGTTGCGGTGTTGCTACCTGCGCTGGCGTATTACCTCAGCCTTTTCTTCATGGTCATGTTCGAAGCGCGGCGCCTCGGCATCAAGCCGGACGCGCAAGCGGCTGATGTCTCAGCGCCCGCGACACAAGACTATCTAAACCTTTTGCTGATTTTTGTACCGCTCGCAGCCATCGTGACTTTATTGGTCGCGGGTATGTCTGCGTCAGGCGCGTCGCTATCAGCAATCGCTTTACTACTTCCACTGAGCCTAATCAACCCAGCTGTTCGCTCCGAGCCGCTGAGAATCTTGTACGCATTCCGTGCGGGCGGCATTACCTTTGCGCAGCTATTAACCGCAATCGCAGCGGTTAGTATCGTGATCTCGACCCTTTCTGCGACGGGTGTACCCGTGAAATTTGGTGTCCTTATGGTCAGTGCACTTGAGGAGTCTAAATTTGTCGCGCTCTTAGTGGTGGCGGCTGGCTGCATCTTGCTCGGCATGGGAATGCCTACATTACCCGCGTATGTCACTGTGGCTGCGATCGCACTTCCCTCTATGGAAGCGCTCGGCATGGCTCCACTGGCGGCACACATGTTCGTCTTCATGATTGCCGTCGCATCCACCATTACGCCGCCGGTCGCAATCGCCGCCTATGCGGCCGCCTCAATATCAGGGGGAAAGCCAATTGCGACAGCGGTGTCGGCCTCTCGCATTGGCATTATGATTTTTGTGATCCCGTTTGCCTTCGCCTATGAGCCTCTTTTACTCACGGTTTCCCAAGCGGGTGCAGACTTTACATGGCCCCGCTACCTCATGTTAGTGCTTCAACTCACACTCTCGATTTATGTATTAGCCAGCGCGCTCATTCGATTTGATCGGGTAAAGCTGTCTTGGTCCCAAGTAGTTATGCGGATAGCGGGGTGTGTATTGATGTTCAGCGGACAGGCTGAATTGGAAATACTGGGGATTGCGCTAGCTACTCTGGCAATAGCAGTCACCAACTTTTCTCCAAAAAAGCTAATTAGGAAGTACCAATGACCAATTTTGTATTTATTGTTGCCGATGATTTGGGCTATGCCGACCTGGGCTGCTACGGTGGTCGTTCAAATTGCTCACCAAATCTCGATGCATTGGCCGCCAATGGCATACGTTACGTTAATGGGTATTCAAACTCACCCGTTTGCTCCCCAACGCGGTTTGCTCTGATGACTGCGCGTTATCAATATTGGGTTCGCGGTGCAAGTGAAGAGCCAATGGCAGGAGCCGCAATCGGTAACCCTGAGCTTGGGCTCTTTCCGCACTTACCAACGCTGCCATCGATGATGAAGGATGCCGGATTCCATACAGCACTCATCGGCAAATGGCATCTTGGGTTCCGTCCACATTTTGGACCCGAAAAAAGTGGCTACATGCATCACTTTGGTCCGATGTCCGGCGGTGTTGGGTACTACAGCCACAGTGCCCGAAAGCCTGACAGCGACCTCGAGCTCGACGGTCAGCCCTATGATGAGCCAGGCTACTTAACAGACCTCATTTCCTCGCGCGCGGCGCAGTACGTTCGCGATCGGGCTCACGCCAGACAGCCGTTCATACTGAGCCTACATTACACAGCGCCGCATTGGCCTTGGGAAACACGATCTCAAGGAGGGATAGATCCAGAAATTAGCCGAGATATCGCTCACCTAGACGGAGGTAATGTCGAAACGTATCAAACCATGATCCGTGAGATGGATGAGGGTATAGGCTGGGTTGTCGATGCACTAAAAGAAACGGGGCAGCTTGAAGATACGGTCATCATCTTCACCAGCGATAACGGAGGCGAGCGTTTCTCTGATAATTGGCCCTTGGTTGGCGGGAAGATGGACCTCACCGAAGGCGGTATACGCGTCCCCTACATCGTTCACTGGCCCCAAGGAATTCAGTCGCCCGGACGAGCATCTGAGCAGCACTCCCTCACCATGGATTGGACAGCAACGATTCTCGATATCGCTGGCGTCAAACCACCCTCTGGACACTCATTGGATGGCGTTTCGTTGCGCCTCACCTTTGATCAACCAGACGCCACCTTTGAGCGGCCCATGTACTGGCGAATGAAACACAATGATCAAAAGGCATTTCGAGCAGGCGATTGGAAGTATCTGAAAATCAACGAATACGAATACTTGTTCAACATTGAAAGAGATGCACGCGAACGTGCAAACCAAGCAAAAAGAGAACCAGAGCGGCTAGCAGCTATGCGTTCGCAGTACGAGGCATGGGC
>JABBAS010000025.1 GCA_018607835.1 Methylobacillus sp.
CCCTCAAGGCGTTACACCTGAGGGGCTAGCAACGAGGGTGCTATGCGAGGCTTACATACTGGCCAGTGCCGCGTTGAACGTAGCGCTGGGGCGCATGATGGCTTCCAACTTCTTGAGGTCGGGCATGTAATACCCACCAATGTCAACCGCCTTGCCTTGCACGCTGTTCAGCTCTTCCACAATCTTCTGCTCGTTGTCCGCAAGGCTCTTGGCCAAGGGCGCAAACTTCGCGGCCAACTCGGCGTCATCGGTCTGCGCGGCCAGCGCCTGCGCCCAGTACAAGGCCAAGTAAAACTGACTGCCACGGTTATCAAGCTGGCCTGTCTTGGGAGATGGGTTTTTGTTGGTATCCAACAATTTACCTGTCGCTGCATCCAAGGTCTTGGCCAGTACGGTCGCCTTGGGGTTGTCAGTGCGCAAACCCATGTCTTCAAAGCTCACCGCCAACGCCATGAACTCACCGAGTGAGTCCCAACGCAGGTGGTTTTCTTCCACGAGCTGCTGTACGTGCTTAGGCGCAGAGCCACCGGCACCCGTCTCATACAAACCACCGCCAGCCATCAATGGCACGATAGAGAGCATTTTGGCGGAGGTGCCTAGTTCCATGATGGGGAACAGGTCGGTCAGGTAGTCACGCAAGATATTGCCCGTTGCGCTAATGGTGTCCAAGCCGCGAATCACGCGCTCTAATGTGTAACGCATGGCACGCACCTGACTCATGATTTGGATATCCAAACCGTTGGTCTCGTGCTCATGCAGGTACATCCTGACCTTACGGATCAATTGCGCTTCGTGCGGACGGTATGCGTCCAGCCAGAAGACAACGGGCGTGCCCGAGTTGCGTCCGCGATTAACAGCCAGCTTGACCCAATCGCGGATGGCGGCATCCTTTACCTGGCACATACGCCAAATGTCACCGGCCTCAACGTGTTGGCTGAGCAAGACCTCGCCTGTTTCCAGGTCGGTAATATTTGCGACGCCGTCTTCGCTGATCTCAAACGTTTTGTCATGCGAGCCGTACTCTTCGGCTTGCTGTGCCATCAGGCCAACGTTGGGCACCGTGCCCATGGTCTTGGGATCAAAGGCGCCGTGCCACTTACAGAAGTTAATCATCTCTTGATAGATGCGGGCAAAGGTTGACTCAGGCATCACCGCCTTCACATCCTTCAATCGGCCGTCCGCACCCCACATTTTTCCGCCATTACGAATCATCGCTGGCATCGATGCGTCCACGATCACGTCATTGGGCGAATGGAAGTTGGTGATGCCTTTGGCCGAGTCAACCATGGCCAATTCGGGGCGATGCTCGTGACAAGCGTGCAGGTCATGCTTGATTTCATCTTGCTGACTTTGTGGCAGCGCGGTGATTTTGCTGTACAGGTCGGCCATACCGTTGTTGACGTTCACGCCCAACTCTTTGAAGGTCTTGGCGTGTTTATCAAACGCATCTTTGTAGAAGATTTTTACGCAATGACCAAAGACGATCGGGTGAGACACCTTCATCATGGTGGCCTTCACGTGCAGTGAAAACATGACGCCTGTTTTGTGCGCGTCTTCAATTTCCTTGGTGTAAAACTCTTCCAGCGCTTTCTTGCTCAGGTACATGCTGTCAATGACTTCACGGTCAAGCAACGACACCTTGGGCTTCAACACAATGGTTTGCCCGCTATTGGTAATGAGCTCCATCTTGACGTCACGCGCCCTGTCCAAAGTCATTGACTTTTCACCGTGGTAGAAGTCACCGTTGTGCATATGCGAAACGTGTGAGCGCGATGCCTGGCTCCACTCCGCCATGCTGTGCGGGTTTTTACGCGCAAACTCTTTCACAGCGCGTGGCGCACGGCGATCAGAGTTACCTTCCCGCAGTACAGGGTTCACCGCTGAGCCTATGCACTTGGCGTAACGGGCTCTTATGCTTTTCTCTTCCTCTGTCTTTGGTGCATCGGGATAGTCTGGCAAGGCATAGCCTTTGCCTTGCAACTCTTTAATCGCAGCAACCAACTGGCCCACTGAGGCGCTGATGTTCGGCAGCTTGATGATGTTGGCTTCTGGCTTCAAAGTGAGCTTACCCAGGGCCGACAGGTTATTTGGCTGGCGTTGCGCCTCCGGCAGCAGGTCTGCAAATTCACCCAAAATACGCGCCGCCACCGAGATGTCGCTGGCTACCACGTCAATACCCGCTGGCTCGGCAAAGGTACGAATAATTGGTAAAAACGACGCCGTTGCCAGAAACGGGGCTTCGTCAGTCAGGGTGTACACAATTTGTGGGTTTTTAGCAGACATTACGCGGTCTCATTCTTCATTTGATAGGGTGAAAGAAATACGGTGTTCAAGTGCGTCACGGGGCTCTCCCCCAATATGCAACCCCCTATTATCCACGCTATGTGCCTCCGAGGGCCTACGAGGGCACACGAGTGACCCACGCCATGGGGCCGTCACGTTTACGTGACCGTGTCCAGCTGATTTAGCGGCTACCATTAATTACAGAGCGCGCGCCCTGACCAGCCTGAGGCCCATGCCCCCCTGCAACCATTTATCGATATTTTGACCAACATGACGCCCTCAATCCTTAGTGGCATACGCATTGCCGACATGACCACCGTGGTCTTTGGCCCCTACTGCACCCAGACCTTGGCCGACCTCGGTGCCGACGTCGTCAAGATAGAGCCTGAAGGGGGGGATGTGGCGCGCAACATAGGCAAATCGGCAAATACCCCGTTCATGGGTGGCTTGCACCTGCGCATGAACCGCGGCAAACGCTCCGTGACATGGGATTTAAAAACGGAGGTGGGCAAGGAGGCCATGTCCAAGTTACTAGCAAGCAGCGATGTGTTTATCCACAACGTGCGCCCGGAGGCTATTGAGCGTGCGGGGTTTGGCTACGAGGCCGTGCGCAAGCTGCGCCCAGACATCATTTACGTGCATTGCACAGGCTACGACTCACGAGGCGACTACGCGGGCCGGCCTGCTTATGACGACATCATTCAGGCGCTTTCTGGCGTCGCCTCACTGCTGCCCATGGCTGACGGCAACCCCGCACCACGCTTTTTCCCTATGACCATGGCAGACAAGGTGTCTGGTTTGCACGCCGTCTATGCCGTGCTCGCTGCCGTCATTCATCGCTTACGCACAGGTGAAGGACAGCACGTAGAGGTGCCGATGATGGAGGCCGTAGCCAGTTTTACAACCGTTGACCACTTGTACGAGAAGACGTTCATACCGCCCATTGGGCCTAGCGGATACACCCGACAGCTAGACCCCGCCCGACAGCCTATGCGAACCAAGGACGGCTACATTGCGGTCGCTCCTTATCAGGATGGACGCTGGCGGCGGTTTTTTGAGCTGGTTGGTCGACCAGAAATTTTTGAGGAACCCGGGCTCACGGATGTGCAGTTACGCCGAGAAAATGCCGACCGCCTTTATCGACACATGGCGACCGAATTGCCAGCGAAGACGACGGCTGAGTGGGTCAAAATATTTGCCGAGATTGATATTCCTGCCAGCAAGATCAACACCATTGACGATCTGCTAGAAGACCCACAACTGAAGGCTTCTGGCCTGTTCGTTGAGCGCGACCATCCAACAGAGGGACGCTACGTCGAGGTTCGCCCGCCGGTACAGTTCTCTGCGATGCCGTCCCCGGTGCTCGCACACGCGGCCTTACCAGGGGAGCACTCTGAGGAGGTGGCGCGCGAGCTCGGTGTTGACATCAACCGCCAATAGCCAACCGCCACTAGCCACGGCCTACTCAGACCACCATGTGAGACAAAGCGCCACTATAAACTCCCCTCCGCAAGCAAATAAAGGACTCACCGTGATCACGATTTACCACAACCCCAAGTGCGGCACATCCCGCAACGTGTTGGCCGAAATCGAAGCGGCTGGCATTCAGCCCACCATCATTCGCTACCTCGATACCCCGCTGAGTAAGGACGCGCTAAAACAACTGGTGCGTGAGATGGCGGTGCCCGTGCGGGCGATTTTGCGAGAACGCGGCACCCCATACGAGGAACTGGATTTGGGTAACGCCAAATGGTCTGACGATGCCCTACTGGACTTTGTTGTAGCGCACCCTATTTTGCTGAACCGCCCTATCGTGACATCACCGCTAGGCGCCAAGCTGTGCCGCCCCGTCGAGACCGTGCACAGCCTGTTGCCAACCAAAGGGTAACTGCGCCGAAGGGCTCACCGATCGGCGGCTGCCTTAGCGTTGGCGTTGGCGTTGGCGTTCATGCCGCCTTTTTGAAGCCACTCGTCGTAGCCGCCCTGCAAAATACGGACGTTATCCCACCCGGCCACGCGCAGCGCAAAGCCCGCCTGAGCTGACAGCGAGCCCGTGTTGCAATAGACGACAACCATTTTGTTTTTTGGTATCTGGGCGGCCTCCTCCAATACCCTGCGCCACTCAATATTTATTGCGTTGGGGATGTGCGCCTTGGCGTACTGCACCGCGTCACGCGTGTCTATGAATACAGCCTCAGCGTAAGACGCTGCGGGTATTTGCTCGGCAGAGATCGTCCCGCCGCCATATTCTGCAAAGTCTAGGTAAGCCGCTATTTCTTGGCCAACCGGCGAGAGCTCATCCGCACGCGCATGGCTGGGCAACGCACTGGCCAAAACGGCCGCGATGGCGATGGCAATGGCCAAGCACCACGCAGCGGGCGAGGAGAAGACACGTGGGGCGGTTGCACCGCATCGATGGGGTTGGATTAGTGGCGTCACGTTAGAAAGACCTTAAATATAAGTTATCGCTAATATACCATTTACCTCGCCGAAGCAAAAGTTGGTTAGCATTCACCCATGCCCCCCACCGTTCAACAGCCTCTGCCTTGGATCACTCCAGAGGCGGCTTTGCCAGCGCCCGAAGACGCAAGACGGGAGCCGCCATATGCAGGTCTGCTTGCCGCAGGGCAAGACCTCGGACCCGCCCGCCTACACGAGGCATACGGCAAAGGCATATTTCCTTGGTTTGGCGAAGATGAGCCTGTGCTGTGGTGGAGCCCTGACCCGCGTATGGTGCTTCGCACAGAGACCTTTCGTCTGCATGCCAGCCTGCGGAAGCGAATCCAACGCGGCATACGAGAAGGTCGCCTGCAGATATGCGTAGACCAAGACTTTGAACGCATCATTGAGCACTGCGCCAACCAACCTCGAATAGGACAAGCCAGCACCTGGATCGTGCCGCCCATGGTCGAAGCCTATAAAGCCTTCCATGCCCAAGGCTATGTGCACGGGATCAGCGTTTACTGGGATAAGCAATTAATCGGCGGCCTCTACGCGGTCGCGATCGGGCGCGCGGTCTTTGGGGAGTCCATGTTCAGCCTCGCCCCCGATGCCTCCAAAATGGCGCTCGCTGCACTGATTGCCATTTGCAGGCGAGAGCAGGCACCTGCTATAGACTGCCAACAAGAGACTGCACACTTGGCCTTCATGGGGGCGAGTCCGCAGCCACGAAACCAATTTTTAGAGCAGTTACACCCTTTGACCCAAATGCCCGCTATGGATTGGCACTTTGACACCACAACGTGGGCGCAGCTAGACGCCCGCTTAGGCCTTGCCGCCGTCGCTGGGCAGGGTGTCATTTAGTGACTTACCCTAAAGAGCTACCGATACAGGCCATACAGTTGTATGCGACCGCGGCCTATCCGTGTAGTTACTTGCCCAACCAGACTGCCCGCTCTCAGGTCGCTTCGCCTAGCCACATGGTGCAAGGTGATGTCTACGACCTCTTAGTGCAACAAGGCTTTCGCCGCAGCGGGTTGCTCACCTATCGCCCTAACTGCGACCAGTGCAACGCCTGTGTGCCGGTACGGCTCAGTACCCAGCATGTCCGACTCAACCGCACGCAGAGAAGAGTCGAAAAGCGACATGCCAATATAGACGTGCGGGTGCTCAAGCCTGCTTTCGTCAGGGCGCACTACGACCTCTACATGACGTACCAGCATGCGCGGCATGCGGGCGGTGGTATGGACCATGACAGCGTGGAGCAGTACCAGCAGTTTCTACTTCAAAGCCGTGTGAACACAAGGATGGTCGAATTTTGGTCTCGCGACCCTGCTGGTGACACCTTGCTAATGGTCTCCATCATGGACGTGCTGTCTGACGGTTTATCGGCCGTGTACACCTTCTACGATCCCCATAGCAACACAGGGCTTGGTACCTACAGCATCTTGTGGCAAATTGCCCAAGCCAAATCGCTGGGCCTGCCCTATATCTACCTGGGCTACTGGATAGAAAAGAGCCCAAAAATGAGCTACAAGCGCCAGTTCAGCGGCCAAGAGCACCTCATTGGAGGCGACTGGGTGCCAATGCCGCGCCTACCGGTGGTTGGAGCAGAGAGCCAAGGCGCTGGCGATTAAATCGTGTCAGAGGGTATCGCCGAAGCATTTCACTTTGTAAAATAACGTTTTACAAGTAGTGTACGAGAGCGCCTGTGCCCGAAACGATCAAACCCAACGTCCAAGTTATTGAGCGCATATTTTTGCTGCTCGAAGTGCTGTCCCGTCAAGGGCAAGCCATGTCTTTAAAAGACATAAGCGACGCTGCAGGTCTACACCCTTCCACCACCCACCGCATACTGAACGACTTGGCTATCGGCCGTTTTGTCGAGCGGCCAGAGCCCGGGAGTTACCGCCTCGGTATGCGTCTACTCGAGCTGGGTACCCTAGTCAAAGATCGTCTGAACGTGCGTGATTTAGCCCTAGGGCCCATGCGCGAACTGCATAGACAGATACAACAGCCCGTTAACCTAAGCGTGCGCCAAGGCGATGAGATTGTCTACATTGAACGCGCCTACAGTGAGCGCAGCGGGATGCAAGTGGTCAGAGCAATTGGTGGGCGAGCGCCACTGCACTTGACGTCGGTTGGCAAGCTGTTCTTGGCGTCCGATGACGTTGCACGGATTCGTGCCTACGCCACCCGCACAGGGTTGCCAGGCCAAACGCGCAACAGCCTAACGCAATTAAGCCACCTTGAAAAAGAATTGATCGCGGCCCAAAAATCGGGGATCGCTCGTGACAACGAGGAACTAGAGTTGGGTGTTCGCTGCATGGCGGCAGGCATTCGGGACGATCAAGGCAAGCTGATTGCAGGCCTATCCATCTCAGCACCTGCTAGCCGCCTCGACGAGGGATGGCTGGCGCGCCTACAAGCAACGGCCGATGATATTTCTAAAGCGCTGGGCTACCGCGGATGATGCGCTAACCAAACTACGCGCTCGGCTAGGCTAGGCGAGGCTAGCTGCGATCGTTGGCCTTAGAGGCCGCGTGCTTGTTCTCTGCTTCCAACTTTTCTAACCAAGTGCGAACGCGCTTGGCATCGGCTAAGCGGGTGTACTTACCGTTGGAGTCGAGAAATACCATGATCAAATCACGCTGGTCAATGGAGACCTGCATAACCAAACAGCGTCCTGCCTCACGAATATAGCCCGTCTTTTGAAGACCAATATCCCAGCTATCGTTACGCACTAGGCTATTACTGTTGCGGTACTGAAGCCGTTTTCGACCTGATTTTAAAAGGTAATTTTCTGAGGTCGACAGCTCACGCAATAGCGGACGATCATGCGCTACCGAGACCAGAATGGCCAGATCCCGGGCACTGGATTGGTTTTTGCTAGACAGACCGGTCGGGTCCACGTAGCTGGTGTCAAGCATGCCGAGCAATGTGGCCTTTGCATTCATGTTTCTAACAAACGCCTTCTCGCCGCCTGGGAAGGTGCGAGCCAAGGCGTGCGCTGCACGGTTCTCGCTGGACATCAACGCCAGGTGCAAGGCTTGGCCACGTGTGAGCTTGGTTCCCACGCGCAAACGCGATGAGCTGCGCTTCACACGGTCAATGTCCGCACGGGTGATCTTGATGACTTCGTTCAAGTCCAGATCGGCATCATTAATGATCAAGCCCGTCATCAATTTTGTGATCGAGGCGATAGGCAAAATCGCGTCTTCGTTTTTACTAAACAAAACCTCGTGGGTGTTTTGGTCCACCACTAACGCCACGCTAGAGCCCAAACGCAAGGGATCTGCTGTTTTGTTAAGCCCCTGCTTACGAGCCATTGAGATGGGTACAGCAGCGCGGCGCTTGACAGATGAGCGACGCTTGGCCTTCTTACTGCTGGAGGCTTTCTTGCTGACAGACGCCTTAACGGCATGCTTACTCGAAGAGGTGGACTTGGCGTATGAGATTTGCCCACCAAGCGACAACACGCCTGCCAGCAACATGCTGGCAACAAACAATAAAGCGCGTGAGCTAAAAATTTTCATGCAATCGGCAACCAAGTAAATTTTCGGATTGATCCTGAGTATATAGAAATTTTAAAAAATTCCAATACTTTCAATCATTTAACTTTATTTTCTAAATTGATTCTATTTTCAGATAGTGATAAGGAACTACAGAAAACATCCCGCTACAGCGCCCTACGCGCAAATGTGTACTTTTACGCTGATACCTATCTGTGCTTCAGACGAAAAAAAACGATGCGAGGCAAGCCTACGCATCGTTGTTAAAAAACAAAAGACCTGGGTTTAACCTTGCGCTGCCACGCGATCCGCTGTGCCGTACAACTTGCTCAAAGCACTCAGATAGGCTTTCGCGGAGGCCACCACAATGTCGGGGTCAGCACCCACGCCATTCACAACGCGGCCAGAGTGTTGCAAACGCACGGTCACTTCACCTTGACTCTCGGTTGAACCTGACGTGATTGCATTGACCGAATACAGCATCATCTCCGCGCCACTTTTCACGTGGCTTTCGATGGCCTTTAATGACGCATCCACTGGCCCGTTACCGGACGACGTCGCAGCCTTCTCCACACCCTCAGCCTGGAACACGACCGTTGCCTCAGGTTGCTCACCGGTCTCGCTGTGCTGCGCCAACGACACAAGGCTGAACATATCCGCGCCAGACGAGAAGCCATCTGCGTTGACCAAGGACAAGATATCCTCATCAAAAATTTCGCTCTTACGGTCTGCCAGCTCTTTAAATTTGGCAAACGCGGTGTTGATATCAGCCTCAGACTCCAAGCTGATGCCAAGCTCTATCAAGCGCTGTTTGAATGCGTTGCGTCCGCTCAGTTTGCCCAACACAATTTTGTTAGCGGACCAGCCCACGTCTTCTGCACGCATGATTTCGTAGGTGTCACGCGCCTTCAAAACGCCATCTTGGTGAATGCCAGAGGCATGTGCAAACGCGTTCGCACCAACGACCGCCTTATTGGGCTGAATCAGAAAGCCTGTGGTTTGGCTGACCATTTTGGATGCCGGCACGATTTGACTGATGTCCACGCCGACATCGAGCTTGAAGTAGTCGCGGCGCGTACGAACCGCCATGACCACCTCCTCTAACGAACAGTTGCCTGCACGCTCGCCCAGTCCGTTAATGGTGCACTCCACCTGACGCGCACCACCGATCTGCACGCCGGCCAATGAGTTCGCCACAGCCATACCCAAGTCATTGTGGCAATGCACGGACCAAATCGCTTTGTCCGAGTTGGGAATGCGCTCGCGCAAATTCTTAATAAAGTTGCCGTACAGCTCGGGGACGGCATAGCCCACGGTATCGGGAATATTGATGGTTGTGGCGCCCTCGTTGATCACAGCCTCCAAGACACGGCATAAGAAATCCGGATCACTGCGGTAACCATCTTCTGGGCTGAACTCGACATCTGCGACACGGTTACGGGCATAACGCACTGACCGTTTGGACTGCTCAAAAACCTCGTCCGGCGTCATGCGCAGCTTCATCTCCATGTGCAACGCACTGGTCGCAATGAAGGTGTGTATACGACCCGCGTTGGCCCCTTCTAGCGCATCAGCGGCACGTCCAATATCACGGTCGTTCGCCCTAGCCAACGAGCAAATCACCGAATCTTTCACCGCAGCGGCAATCGCCTTCACCGCTTCAAAATCTCCGTTAGAGCTCGCCGCAAAGCCGGCTTCAATCACATCGACTTTTAGACGTTCGAGCTGCCGCGCAATGCGCAGCTTTTCATCACGTGTCATCGAGGCACCAGGCGACTGCTCCCCGTCACGTAAGGTTGTGTCGAAAATTATCAACTTATCAGTCATGTCATTCTCCGGAAAAGATCGTGATTAGCGCAGGTTCTATGTCTTTCAGCAGCACCAATAAAAACGGCCCGCTGCGCTAGCAAACGGGCCGATGTTAGGTTAAAGCGCGAAGGCTACCAACTCCGTCCCGTGGACGATAGGGTTAGTAGGCTTAGCAGTGCTTTAGACATGAGTAGAAATTTAACACAGATTACATGCGTCCCCGCTGAGGTGTCACGCATACGCGACACCTGCATCGGTTTGTAGACGCGCGGCCCCCGGCCGTGGCGGTCCACGAACACGCTGTTAGCGGTCATGTAGCCCGACTTCATCCGGATCTTCCGTGGACGTACTTATCAAGCTGGTGGGATGCCCCTTGACCCGTCGCCAGACGTAGATTACGTAACCCGACAGGCCGTAGCCAACGAAGCCCAAAAAGATAACGGTGGGGGGATGAATGTTGATCACCGCGATGCCCAAGGCCAGCAAAATCATGACCGTAAATGGCACGCTCTTTTTTACACGCAAGTCTTTGAAACTATAAAACGGCACGTTGGTCACCATCGTCAGGCCAGCGTACAGCGTTAGGCCAAACATAAACCACGGCATCAAGGGATGCGTAAAGTCGGTATCAACGGCCAGCCAAATAAACCCAGCAACCAACGCCGCAGCAGCAGGCGACGGTAGGCCTTGAAAATATCGCTTATCGATCACCGTGGTGTTCACATTGAAGCGCGCTAATCGCAGTGCCGCACAGGACACGTAAACAAAGGCAGCAATCCAACCCCAGCGGCCAATGTCACGCAGCACCCACTCGTAGGCAATTAGCGCGGGCGCAGCGCCGAAAGACACCATGTCGCTCAGGGAGTCCATTTGCTCGCCAAATGCGCTCTGGGTATTGGTCATGCGCGCCACACGGCCATCTAGGCTGTCCAAGATCATGGCGGCAAAAATACCAAGCGTTGCCAGATCAAAGCGACCGTTCATGGACATCACCACGGCATAAAAGCCCCCGAACAATGCGGCAAGCGTAATGAGATTCGGCAACACATAAATACCCTTGCGCCGCAGCGGCATCGGGGTGTTCTGTGGAGGGACACTGTCTGTGTCCATCTTCTCGTCTGGTGTGGTTTTTTGATTCATGCTGGCTCGAATGACAGGATCCCGTCAGTTTAATGGATGGGACTTGGATTTGTGCCTCAGAAACAGCAAAAGCCACGGAAGTGGCTTTTGCATAGACGAAGACTGCCGCTATTCGCGGCAAACACACGTTTTAGTTGCGGGTCTGGTCGACCAGCTTGTTCTTTGCAATCCAAGGCATCATAGAACGCAGTTGCGCACCAACAATCTCGATGGCATGCTCTTGGTTCAAACGACGACGCGCCGTCATGCTTGGGTAACCGGTACGGCCTTCCAAAATGAACATCTTGGCGTATTCACCAGTCTGAATGCGCTTCAATGCATTGCGCATGGCCACGCGTGACTCTTCGTTGATGATCTCAGGTCCCGTGACGTACTCGCCGTACTCCGCGTTGTTTGAGATGGAGTAGTTCATGTTGGCAATACCACCTTCGTAGATCAAGTCAACAATCAACTTCAATTCGTGCAAACACTCGAAGTACGCCATTTCAGGTGCGTAGCCTGCCTCAACCAAGGTTTCAAAACCCATTTTGATCAGCTCAACGGCACCGCCACACAATACGGCTTGCTCACCGAACAAGTCGGTTTCAGTTTCTTCGCGGAAATTGGTCTCAATAATGCCGGCCTTGCCGCCACCGTTTGCCATGGCATAGCTCAACGCCAAATCGCGTGCTTTACCAGAAGTGTCTTGATGCACCGCGACCAAGTGGGGAACGCCGCCGCCTTGGGTATAGGTGTTGCGAACGGTATGGCCTGGGGCCTTAGGAGCGACCATCCAAACGTCCAAGTCCGCACGCGGCGACACTTGGTTGTAGTGCACGTTAAAGCCGTGCGCGAAGGCCAATGACGCACCTTTTCTGATGTTTGGCTCAATGTTGTCGCGGTAGACATCACCAATTTGCTCGTCGGGCAACAAAACCATCACAACGTCACCGGCTTTCACCGCGTCGTTGACTTCCATCACGTTCAAGCCAGCCTTACCCACTTTGTCCCATGAGGCGCCGCCTTTACGCAAACCAACCACGACCTTCACGCCGCTGTCGTTCAAGTTTTGCGCGTGCGCGTGGCCTTGGCTACCGTAGCCGATGATGGCGACTGTCTTACCTTTAATTAGGCTCAAATCGCAGTCTTTGTCGTAAAACACTTTCATGATGGGAAGTCCTCTTTAAAAAAATTAGTTAATCGGAGAGTGTAAATCCGCGGCAGGCAGATGCCTACAGCGGCTTGTCATTTAGGCGCGCAATATCCGTTCACCACGGCCGATGCCACAGGCACCAGTGCGCACCGTCTCAAGAATTGCCGTGGGATCAAGTGCCTGCAAAAATGCATCATTTTTAGCTTGATCACCCGTCAGTTCAAGGGTGTAACTCCTATCGGTTACGTCGATAATTCGGCCACGGAATATCTCCCCCATGCGCTTCATCTCTTCACGCTCTTTGCCAACCGCACGCACCTTGACCAACATGAGCTCTCGCTCGGTGTAGGCGCCTTCAGTCAGGTCGACCACTTTGACGACTTCGATCAAGCGGTTCAGGTGTTTGGTAATTTGTTCGATCACGTCATCAGAGCCATTGGTCTGAATCGTCATCCGTGACAGGCTGGGGTCCTCAGTGGGCGCCACCGTGAGTGACTCAATGTTGTAACCGCGTGCTGAGAATAACCCCACCACACGCGACAAGGCGCCGGGTTCGTTCTCAAGGAGAACGGCAATAATGTGTTTCATCTGTTGATTCCTCTTCTCGTCGCCCTCCCCCGCACACGGTAATGCACGGGCTCGACGAACAATAGATTCTTCTTAAAAAAGGATGCGCTCTCGGCGCATCCAAGAGTTAGGTTACAGGTCTTCAGAACCCATCAACATTTCCGTGATTCCCTTGCCAGCTTGCACCATGGGGAACACGTTTTCTGTCTGATCGGTACGGAAGTCCATGAATACGGTGCGGTCCTTCAAGTTCCGCGCTTCATGCAACGCGCCTTCTACGTCCTGTGGGCGCTCAATAAGCATGCCCACGTGGCCGTAGGATTCCGCTAATTTAACGAAATCAGGCAAGGCATCCATGTAGCTGCTGCTGTAGCGGCCAGCGTACTCCACCTCTTGCCACTGACGCACCATACCGAGGTAGCGGTTATTCAGAGACAGCACCTTGATTGGGGTGTTGTATTGCAAACAGGTAGAGAGTTCTTGGATACACATTTGCACCGAACCCTCGCCCGTTACGCAGTAGACCTCGGCCTCAGGCTTAGCCAGTTTGATGCCCATCGCATAGGGAATACCAACGCCCATGGTGCCCAAACCGCCAGAATTGATCCAGCGACGCGGCTTGTCAAAACCGTAGTACTGCGCGGCCCACATTTGGTGCTGACCCACGTCTGAGGTGACGTAGGCGTCAGCGTCTTTGGTCATATTCCACAGAGTCTGAATGACTTTTTGTGGCTTGATCACCTCTTGGTTTTGATCGTCATACGCCAAGCAATTGCGCGCGCGCCAGCCTTCAATGGTTGTCCACCATGCGGCCAAGTCAGAAGGTTCGACACGTTGCGGCGACTCTTTGATCATGTTGATCAACTCGCGCAACACGTCCTTGCAGTCACCCACGATTGGAATGTCTACCTTCACGCGTTTCGAAATACTGCTTGGGTCGACGTCGACGTGAATAATCTTGCGCTCGTTTTGAGCAAAGTGCTTGGGGTTACCAATCACGCGATCGTCAAATCGGGCGCCTACGGCAAGCAACACATCGCAGTTTTGCATGGTGTTGTTGGCCTCTAGCGTGCCGTGCATACCCAGCATGCCCAAGAAGCGCTTGTCGCTTGCAGGGAACGCACCCAAGCCCATGAGGGTGTTGGTCACGGGATAACCCAACAAGTCAACCAACTCGCGCAACTCGGCAACCGCATCGCCTAAAAGAACGCCGCCGCCGGTGTAGATGTAGGGGCGCTTGGCTGCCAACAACAGTTGCAATGCCTTGCGAATTTGACCGCCATGTCCTTTACGAACGGGGTTGTAAGAGCGCATCTCGACGCTCTCAGGGTAGCCCGTGTACGGAACGCGTTTGAACGATACGTCCTTGGGGATATCCACCACCACGGGGCCGGGGCGACCCGACCGTGCAATGTGAAAAGCCTTCTTCATGGTCAGTGCAAGGTCTTCGGCGTTTTTCACAAGAAAGTTGTGCTTCACGATGGGACGCGTAATACCTACGGTATCGCACTCTTGGAACGCATCTAAGCCAATGGCCGCCGTCGGCACTTGGCCGGTCACGATGACCATGGGGATACTGTCCATATAGGCCGTCGCAATGCCCGTCACCGCGTTGGTCACGCCGGGACCGCTGGTGACCAAGGCAACGCCGACTTCGCCAGTCGCGCGCGCAAAGCCATCGGCTGCGTGCACGGCAGCTTGCTCGTGACGGACCAATACGTGTTGAATCGTGTCTTGTTTGTAGAGCGCGTCGTAGATATACAAAACAGCGCCGCCTGGGTAACCCCAGACCTGTTTCACGCCCTCGGCTTGTAGTGCCTTAACAAGAATTTCAGCGCCCATTAACTCAGGGGCTTTTGCGGCCGTGTCGGCCATAGCGGCAGAGGCATTCTCTGCAGAATTGTGTTTCATGATGAACCTTTGAGATTTTCTCTAACGAAAAACCGTGGGTGCCGCTTCCGAAACCCTTTTGAGGTCAGGTTGCGACTTGAGACAACAGCCATTGGATGGTACTTGTACCCCCACCGCGACTGTCATCCGTTTGCAAGTAATCGGTGCAACCGGAATTATTACACCAATTTCCGGCGTATTAGGTACAAACCCCCAAATTAGGGGCTAACAGCGGGGATGGAATGCGACAATATAGAAAATCTTTTTCTTGAATACAACACCCGCCTGCAGAGAAACGCCCATGACGACCCCAACCCTTGTGCCCAGCCTGCGACGCCGTATGGCCGCGTGGCTTTATGAAGGCATGCTCTTGTTCGGCGTTTTGTTCGCTATGGCTTACGTCTTTAGCGTCCTCACCAACACCCGCCATGCCTTGGAGCACCGACTGGGTCAGCAAGTGGCGCTCTTCCTTGGACTCGCCCTCTATTTTGTCTGGCAATGGCGGCGGAACGGGCAGACACTGGCCATGAAAACCTGGCATATCAAAGTGGTGAGCGCCGCCGGCGATGAACCCATCACACGCAAGCAAGCGCTCCTGCGCTACGCACTCAGTTACCTGTGGTTCATTCCCGCACTGGTGGTGGCGAATGCATATGGGCTGGGCACCACCCCCACCATGTGGGCCATGCTGGCGTGGGTTGTGATCTGGGCACTCTCTAGTCGCCTCAATAAAAATCGACAGTTTTGGCACGACCAGTGGTCAGGCACCCGCCTCATCTCTACGTCGCAAAGGGGCGAGACGCCGTTCCAGAAGTAAGTCTTGATCAGTTTGAGCTATTGAAAAGAGGCCCTGTACATGAACCAGTCAGACCCCACCCCCCACGCAGAAACGCCTATGCACAGCAAGCCTGTGCGTGGCGTACGTCGCGTCATCAACGCCTTTGGGTACTCGGCACAAGGACTGAAGGCAGGGCTCACTGAGCCTGCGTTTTTAGAAGAATCCATTCTTGCGGTCATCATGATTCCGGCGGCCTTCTGGCTGGGGCAGACGTGGGTAGAGGTCAGCCTATTGGTTAGTGTCGTGGTCTTGGTGCTGATTACTGAGCTCTTGAACACGGGCATTGAGGCCGCCATTGACCGCATTGGGCTGGAAAGGCACGAGCTCTCCAAGCGAGCCAAAGATGTGGGTAGCGCCGCCGTTATGCTCGCATTGCTGTTGTGCGGCGGTGTCTGGCTGGCCGCACTCTACACCCGCTTCATTGCCGCTTAATCAATCAACCATCAACAATCCGCCGTATAAGCAACGTATGTCTCAAGCAGCCCCCACATTTTCTTTAGCGGTTTATTGCGGGTCACGCGACGGCTCCGAGCCGGCATTTTTATCCGCGGCCGAGGCGACGGGACACTGGATTGGTAGCCATGGTGGCCAGCTGGTTTATGGCGGCGGCAATACGGGCTTGATGGGCTGTATCGCCCGTGCATGCCAGGCAGCAGGCGGACGAGTGGTCGGCGTGATGCCGCAAGCCTTGGTCGATCGGGAAGTAGCCAACAACAACTGCGATGAGCTCATCGTGGTGCAAACCATGCATGAACGCAAACAGATCATGGCAGATCGTGCCGATGCATTTTTAGCCCTGCCGGGTGGCATAGGCACGTTTGAAGAATTTTTTGAGATCTGGACGTGGCGACAGCTGGGATACCACAACAAACCAGTCGGCCTGCTGAACGTCAACCGCTACTACGACCCATTGCTGCAGTTCATCGCGCATGCGGTCGACAGCAAATTCATGGATCAAAAACAAATGGCCATGATCAAACACCAGTCTGATATGGCCACTTTATTGCCCGAGCTCATCGAGCAGGCTGGTTTCTCGGCTGTTTTAAAACGCTTCGATTAAACCTGTCCTCGTAACGACCCCGGGGTTAGATCGCTGTCTCGTCCTCTTCGCCCGTACGAATACGTATGACCCGATCGACGGGCGTGACGAAAATTTTTCCGTCACCAATCTTACCGGTCCTCGCCGCGTCAACAATCGCTTCCACACAGCGCTCCACGTCGTCGGTCTTCACCACGACCTCAATCTTCACCTTTGGTAAAAAATCAACCACGTACTCGGCCCCGCGATACAGCTCGGTGTGTCCTTTCTGACGCCCAAAGCCTTTTACCTCGGTAACCGTCAAGCCCGTTACGCCCTGCTCCGCTAGGGCCTCACGGACTTCTTCTAACTTAAACGGCTTAATGACGGCGGTTATTTGCTTCACAGTAGGTCCTCTTTTCTGGCAAGTAATGTCGATGCATACATTATGCCCATAAGCGAATAAAGGCATCGCGCAGGCGGGGGGTAATTTCCACGGTATCTTGGCCGATAATTAAGCACACCATGAACGCCCTGCCGCAACACGTACCCTTGATCGCCACCATCCGTGGAGACCAACCAGAGAATATCTTTTATGGCTCAGTCGCGGTCGTTCTGTCCAATGGTCGCCTGCTATCCAGCGTCGGAGACATGCGCACGCCCATGTACACCCGGTCAGCCCTGAAGCCCTTTCAGGCCATGCCACTGGTCGCCGGCTTCGCTGACCAATACGCCCTATCAGATGCAGATATCGCGGTGTTATGCGCCAGCCACAACGGCGAAGCCGCACACAGCACCCGCGTGGCCTCGCTACTCAAACGAGCCGGGCGTTCAGACAGTGATTTGCAATGCGGCATCCACGTGCCCTACTACTACACGAGCAACCACCTTCCCCCACCAGAAAAGGGGAGCTATGGCCGCTTGCAGCACAACTGCTCAGGTAAGCATGCCGGCATGCTGATGTTGGCAAACGCGTTGGGGGAGCCCGCGAGCACCTATACCCAGCGCACCCACCGTGTGCAAGAGGCCATTGCAGACAGCGTCGCCCATTTCAGCGGGGTCGCCAGCGGAAAATTGGTTGCGGGCATCGACGGGTGCAGCGTACCCAACTACGCCATACCCTTGCCAGCGCTAGCCTACGCCTACAGCCGGCTTACCCGCGCAGAGCCCGACGAGATTTACGGCAATGCGCCAATGCGTATTTTCCAAGCGATGAGTCAACATGCTGCCTTGGTCAGTGGCATGGGGCGCAACGACCTCGCCCTCAACCGTGCGGGTGCGGGCGACTGGATTGCAAAGTTGGGGGCAGATGGGGTCCAAGCCATTGCTAGCCGCTCACGCCAAACGGCCATCACCGTAAAAATTGCTGATGGCGATTTACCCATGCTAATGCTCATTGTGGTGACGGTTCTTGAGCAAATGGGCTGGATGACAGACACCGCACGCCACGCTTTAAAAAGCTACGTGCCAGGCCCCCTGCGCAACGTCGCTGGTCACGAGGTGGGACACACCACCGCAGTATTCCAGATGTCCTGAGACCGCCTAGCGATACGCGTTGGTAATGGGGTAGCGCCAGTCCTTACCAAACCCACGGTGCGTCAACCGAATACCTACGGGTGACTGGCGGCGCTTGTATTCATTGAGGCGCACCAAACGCAACACCTGATTCACATCGGTCGCCTCGAAGCCTGCCGCAATAATGTCCTCCGCTGATTCGTCCTCTTCGATATAGCGCGCCAAAATAGCGTCGAGCACCTCATAGACTGGCAAGCTATCCTGATCCGTTTGGTCCGCGCGCAACTCAGCGCTGGGTGGGCGCGTAATGATGCGCTCTGGAATCGGCTCCGACACGCCTCCCAACGGGTTGTGCGCGTTACGCCAAAGGGCCACGCCAAAGACCTTGGTCTTGAACACATCCTTGATCACCGCGTAGCCGCCCGCCATGTCGCCATACAAGGTGCAGTAGCCCGTGGCCATCTCGCTCTTATTGCCCGTGGTGAGCACGATACTGCCAAATTTATTGGACAAGGCCATGAGCAAGGTCCCGCGGATACGGGCCTGCAAATTCTCCTCGGTCGTGTCCTCGGCTAAGCCCGAGAACTCGGCCTGAAGCGATGCCTTGAACACCTCAAAATGGGGCGCTATGTCCACCTCGTCGTAACGCACATTCAAACGCTTCGCCATTTCCCGTGCGTCTATCCATGAGATATCCGCCGTATAGGGAGACGGCATCATCACCGCACGCACGCGATCAGCGCCTAGCGCATCGACAGCCACTGCCAACACCACCGCAGAGTCAATGCCACCTGAAAGCCCTAAGACCACACTTGGGAAGCCGTTCTTCTCGACATAGTCCCGCAGGCCCATCACCAGTGTTTGCCACAAATCCGCCATTTCCGATCCCAGCGCGGCGACGGTATTCTGCGACACCTCAGTAGGGGTCACGTTACCCAGCGCCTTGTCGCGACCCAGCGCGATCGTCCATGTGGTCACACACTCCTCAAAGCCTGGTGCACGCGCAACCAGCGCTGCATCGGCATCGAGGGCAAAACTGCGCCCCTCAAACACCACCTCATCTTGGCCACCCACAAGGTGGGCATACACCAGCGGCAAGTGGGTTTCTTGCACACGCTCAGCCATTGCTTGCTCACGTTGTGCACTTTTACCAAGGTGGAACGGTGATGCGTTGATAACCACCAACAGCTCGGCACCCACCTCCTTCACGCGCGATGCGGGTTGTGGAAACCAAGCGTCTTCGCAAATAAGTAGGCCCACCTGAACGCCCGCGACCTCGAACACGCAGGCCTCTGTCCCGGGCGCAAAGTAACGCCGCTCGTCAAACACTTGGTAGTTGGGCAGCATTTGCTTGGCGTAACGGGTGATCACCTCACCCTCACGCAAAACCGTTGCGGCATTTTCACAAGGCGGCAACGAAATACTGTCCGTCTTCACCCCGGCAACCGACCGCAATCGCGGGTGGCCCACAACCAGTGTCAGGTTTTTAAGGCCCGCCGTCTGCGCGGCTACCCATTTGAGCGCATCATCGCAGTCAGCCAGAAATTTGGGACGCAGATATAAATCTTCTGCGGCGTAGCCAGAGAGCGACAATTCAGGGGTGAGTAGCAGCTGCGAGCCATCGCTATGCGCTTGCTGAGCGGCATCAACAATGCGTTGGGCATTGCCCGTGATGTCACCAACAACAAAATCTAATTGAGCAACAGAAATTCGGATGGACATGGAATCAAATCATTCGAGAGAGGACCGGTCGGGCGACTCGCCAATGCGGCAAGTCAATGGTAATTATCTCACCCGCGTGGTCAGCGATCCCAGCGAGATCGCGTCCACCGATTGGGATGGGCTATTGGGCGCTTGTGAGGCAGGTGACACACGGAATCCGTTTATGCGGTATGCGTATCTCCACGCCATGCACGCAAGCCAGAGCGCCGTGCCAGAAACCGGCTGGACGCCCCGTTTTGTCACACTGTGGTCTGACGAGACGCTCGTGGGTGCGTGCGCGCTGTACCTGAAGGTGCACTCCTACGGCGAGTACGTGTTTGACTGGGCGTGGGCACGGGCCTACCAAGAACACCAAGTCCCCTACTACCCCAAGGCACTTATCGCATCGCCGTTTACACCCGTACCAGGTCCACGCTTGTTGGCGAGCAATAGCGAGGCAAAGCACGCCCTGTTAGCGGCCGTGTTGGCCACCTGCGAGTCCCTGGGGGTCTCCTCACTGCATCTGTTATTTGGCGACCAAGAAGACCTAGCGGTATGCGAAAGCGCTGGGCTGATGACGCGCCAAACCGTGCAGTTTCATTGGACGAATCGCGCGCCAAATGACTCAGTTAGCGGCTATGCCGACTTTGATGATTTCTTGTCTACGCTCAATCAGGAAAAGCGGAAAAAGATCAAACAAGAGCGACGGAAAGTTAGCGATGCGGGCGTCTCCTTCAAAGCCTACCGTGGCGGCGAGATAAGCACCGACTTATGGGAGCTGTTCTACCAGTGCTACAGCCAGACCTACCTTGAGCACGGCAACGCCCCATACTTGAGCCGCGACTTCTTTCAACGCATGCAAGACGAGATGCCTGAAAACTGGCTTCTTTTCGTTGGCTACACGCCGGATGGCACCCCATTTGCCACCAGCCTAATTGGGTTGGCAACCCATGCGCAAACAGGGGAGGTACAGGCCGCCTTTGGCCGCTACTGGGGCGCTTTGGCGCGCGTGGACTGCCTGCACTTCGAAGCCTGCTACTACCAGCCCATTGCCTGGTGTATTGCCAACGGCGTTAAGCGCTTCGAAGGCGGCGCACAAGGCGAGCACAAGATGGCCAGAGCGTTGATGCCTGTGACAACGTACAGCGCACACTGGCTCGCACACCCCTCCTTTGCCGAAGCGGTTGGTCGGTACCTAGACCGTGAGCGTGAGGGCATCGCGGACTATGTGGACCACTTATCAGCGCGCAGCCCCTTTAAAGGTCCCGCACCTTAACGCCATAGCCGAGCAGAAAAAAAGCCCTGCAATGCAGGGCTTTTTGGACACCAGTCGGTTCAGCGACGATTACTTGCCAGCGACGTAGTTGGCCATGCCATCCTTAATTTCTTTGCGTGCCGCATCAGGGCCTTCCCAACCCAAAATCTTGACCCACTTGCCTTCTTCCAAATCTTTGTAGTGCGCAAAGAAATGCGAAATAGTCTTCAAGCGCATAGGGTTTAAGTCTTCGGGCTTTTGCCACTGCGTGTAGATGGACAGAATCTTGTCTATTGGCACGGCCAAGACTTTGCCGTCTTCGCCAGCCTCGTCTTCCATCTTCAAAATACCGATTGGCCGGCAAGGCACAACGACGCCGGGAATCAGCGGAACAGGCGTAATAACCAACACATCGACGGGGTCGCCATCACCAGAAATCGTCTGCGGCACATAACCGTAGTTGGTCGGGTAGTGCATTGACGTGCTCATAAAGCGGTCAACAAAAATGGCGCCGGTCTCTTTATCCACCTCGTATTTGACGGGATCCGCGTTCATAGGGATCTCGATGATGACGTTGAACGTGTTGGGGGCATCTGCACCAGGCGACACAATATTGAGTGACATATTTCCGTTTTGTTGATAGAGGGGTTGAAAAAAGCGAATCTAGGTATTTTACCTATTAGCGCTTACCCTGAATTTACAACCGATCAGCCAAAGAGAATGGCGCTAAGTATGCAATTCGGCTTAAAGTTCCCCTGTTGGCCAATTACCTGTCCCATATGAGGCACGGTGGTAAGGAAGCAACGCAGTGCTGGTGGCGCTTGCGTTGCACCACCAGATCGCCGTAACAACATGGGAGATCTTTATGGCTGGTAATTCAGCGTTAACGTTAGCGATACTTTGCGGCTTGATAGCTGTTGGGTATGGGTTTTGGGCCCGCAGTTGGATTCTTGCGCAAGACGCGGGAAATGCGCGCATGCAGGAAATTGCATCGGCTATCCAAACCGGGGCCGCTGCCTACTTGGCACGACAGTACAAAACCATTTCCGTTGTGGGAATTGTTTTGGCCATCTTAATTTCGGTCGTCTTGAGTCCAATGAGTGCCATCGGCTTCGTGATTGGAGCCGTCTTGTCTGGCGCGTGTGGCTTTATTGGTATGAACGTCTCCGTCAGCGCCAACGTGCGTACCGCACAGGCGGCAACCAAAGGCATTGGTCCCGCGCTTGACGTTGCGTTCCGCGGCGGCGCCATCACCGGTATGTTGGTGGTCGGGCTTGGCCTGCTGGGCGTTACAGGCTTCTTCTGGTTTCTCGTCGGTAACGGCGTGATGGCCACCGGTGCCACGCTTGCCGAACAAATGAACCCGCTCATTGGGTTTGCATTTGGCTCCTCACTGATTTCAATTTTCGCGCGCCTTGGCGGCGGCATCTTTACAAAAGGTGCGGACGTTGGCGCTGATTTGGTCGGCAAAGTCGAAGCAGGTATTCCAGAGGACGACCCCCGTAACCCTGCGGTGATTGCCGACAACGTGGGTGACAACGTGGGCGACTGTGCGGGTATGGCAGCAGACTTGTTCGAAACCTATGCCGTTACCTTGATTGCGACCATGGTGTTAGGTGCACTCATGGTCGGCGACGCAGGCGCCAGTGCGGTCATTTACCCGTTGGCATTAGGCGCGGTCTCTATCGTGGCCTCCATCATTGGTTGCTTCTTTGTGAAAGCCACACCCGGCATGAAAAATGTCATGCCCGCGCTTTACAAAGGTTTAGCGGTGGCAGGTGGTTTGTCTTTGATTGCGTTTTATTTCGTAACGACGTGGATCATGCCCGATAACGCCATTGCAGCGAGCGGCAGCCAAAATGCCTTGTTCGGCTCTTGCATCGTCGGCTTGGTGCTAACCGCGGCGCTGGTCTGGATAACCGAGTACTACACCGGAACGCAATTCCGTCCCGTACAGCACATCGCTGAAGCATCTACCACGGGACACGGCACAAACATCATCGCGGGTCTGGGTGTGTCAATGCGGTCAACGGCATGGCCAGTGCTATTTGTTTGCTTGGCAATCTGGACGGCTTACCAATTGGCAGGCCTGTACGGTATTGCCATTGCCGCCACCTCCATGCTGAGCATGGCGGGTATTGTGGTGGCATTGGATGCCTATGGCCCAATCACAGACAACGCCGGTGGCATTGCTGAAATGGCAGAAATGCCCGCCAGCGTGCGCGACATCACGGACCCATTGGATGCCGTTGGCAACACCACGAAGGCCGTGACAAAAGGCTATGCGATTGGGTCAGCTGGCTTGGCCGCACTGGTCTTGTTTGCAGACTACACACACAAGCTAGAGGTCTACGGAAAAGTCGTCACCTTTGACCTGAGCAACCCAATGGTCATCATTGGCTTGTTTATCGGTGGCTTGATTCCCTACTTGTTCGGCGCTATGGCAATGGAGGCCGTGGGCCGCGCTGCCGGGTCGGTTGTGGTGGAAGTGCGTCGCCAGTTCAAAGAGATCCCAGGCATCATGGACGGCTCGGGCAAGCCAGAGTATGGCCGCGCAGTCGACATGTTGACCACTGCGGCTATCAAAGAAATGATGATTCCATCGCTCTTGCCAGTGGTGGCCCCCATTTTGGTTGGTTTGATCCTCGGGCCAGCCGCATTGGGCGGCTTGTTAATGGGCACAATCGTGACCGGCTTGTTTGTGGCTATCTCCATGTGCACAGGTGGTGGCGCTTGGGACAACGCCAAGAAATACATCGAAGATGGTAACTTTGGCGGCAAGGGCTCAGAAAGCCACAAAGCGGCCGTTACGGGTGATACGGTCGGTGACCCCTACAAAGACACAGCGGGCCCTGCCATTAACCCCTTAATCAAGATCATCAACATCGTGGCCCTGTTAATCGTGCCCGTGATGATGCAAATACACGGCGGCTAGTCCACTCCGGCTGATTTTTGAAGCGCAAAGCCCCCGTGGCTTTGCGCTTTTTTTTATCGCCTTGAGACGCACCGATAAATTAGAGACAATAGCGCCATGAACAAACCCGTTATTCCCGTCATAGATGTCCGCCAGCGTCCCGCCCCGACGTCTCAGGAATTACTGGAAACCATCAAAAATATAGATCTGAGCAAACCCACGCTCGACACCTTGGGGCGCCCTTTACGAGATCTGCGCATCAGTGTCACGGATCGGTGTAATTTCCGTTGCAGCTATTGCATGCCTAAAAGCGTTTTCGACCGCGACTACGCGTACTTGCCACAAAAAGAGTTGCTCCGATTTGAGGAGATCACCACCATTGCAGCCGCCGCTACGCAGTTGGGCGTGAAGAAAATTCGCATTACGGGTGGGGAGCCGTTGTTGAGGAAAAATGTAGAGATCCTGATCGCTCAGCTCAGCGAACTGCGAACCCTTGATGGCAAGCCTTTGGACCTGACACTGACCACCAACGCGAGTTTATTAAAGAAAAAAGCGCAGAGCCTGAAAGACGCAGGCCTCAAGCGCTTAACCATTAGCTTGGATGCCATGGATGACGCCATCTTTCGGCAAATGAACGACATGGACTTCCCGGTCGCGGACGTACTGGACGGTATCGCAATGGCAAGCCAAGTAGGCTTTGAGGACATCAAGGTCAACATGGTCGTCAAACGGGGCACCAACGAAGACCAGATCCTACCCATGGCGGCGCACTTTCGCGGTACGGGCGTGTCACTGCGCTTCATCGAGTACATGGACGTGGGCGCTAGCAACGGTTGGCGTATGGACGAGGTCTTACCCACAGCCGACGTGCTGTCTTTGCTACAAAGCCGCTGGCCGTTGCAAGCCTTGCCACCCAAGAGCGTCGGCGAAACCGCGACCCGTTACGGCTACCTAAACGCGCAAGGGGCCTTGGACCCGCAGCTGGGCGAGGTGGGATTTATATCCAGCGTGACGCAAGCGTTTTGCCAAGACTGTAATCGGGCCCGCTTATCGACCGATGGCCGTTTATTTAACTGCCTGTTCGCCACAGAGGGGGCCAATGTGCGAGACCTTCTGCGCGGCGCGCCTGACGGCGGCGTTGACACGGTTGCGCAATATCTGGCTTATTTGTGGCAACAACGCACCGACCAATACTCCGCACTGCGTCAAGCGGGTATGGTGCCTGCTGGAAATGCGGAGCGCCGCGTAGAAATGAGTTTCATTGGCGGGTGACGCTTGCTAACCTTACGGGCACTGCCTTTGCAGAAGCGCCAAGCGCGCGCTTAGCTCGCCGGTACGCCCCGGTTAGCCAAGCCATCGGCGCGTTCGTTACCGGGATCGCCCGCGTGCCCCTTCACCCAGCGCCAGTCAATGCGATGTTCGGATTCCGCAACCAAGGTGTCCAGTGTCTGCCATAGATCCACATTTTTAACTGGCTGTTTGGATGCCGTCTTCCACCCGCGCGCCTTCCAGCCTTTTACCCACTCGGTGATGCCTTTACGGACGTACTCGCTATCGAGATACAGGGTGACGTTGCACGGGCGCTTCAAAGCGCTGAGCCCTTGGATAACGGCCATCAACTCCATGCGGTTATTGGTGGTGAGGGCCTCGCCACCAAACAGCTCTCTTTCGACCCCGTCGGCAATCAATAGCGCTCCCCAGCCGCCAGGGCCTGGGTTACCTTTGCAGGCACCATCGGTATAAATCGTCACGTTATTCATGCCTGTTACTCATGTGGGGTCGCATTGCTTTTGTTAAGACTGTCTTTTTGAGAGGTGGATCCTACCCTAGCGGAAGACTTCGCGGGCACCTTAACGAGGCGACGCTGCTGCTTCCATGCCGCGCTCATGAGCTTGGCCCCGCGGACACGCTTAACGGCGACCAGCAGGTAGGCGTTCGCCGCCCATGGCCACAAGGCATGACCCGCCGCATCCATCCACGCACACCTATCCAACCACTTCTGGGTTGCGCACGCAGGGCGAAAAAGACCGCGCTCCACCAACTCAACCTCGAAACCAAGCAGTTTCAGCCAATCACGTAGCCGCCAAAGACCAAGCCACTGCCCTGCTGAGGCCCCAAAAGGCGGCACACTGGCCCCTGCCTTCACCCCTAGACGCACGCCTAAATCGTAACGAGACTGGCGCAAACTCCAGGCACTGAATGGATTCAAACCAGCGATCACAACGCGCCCCTCCGGCACCAGCACCCGCTCAACCTCTCGCAAGGCTTGGTGGGGATCAACACTGCGCTCCAGCGTATGGGGCAATAGCACCAAGTCCAAACTACGGTCTTTAAATGGGAGGGCCTCTGCAACGGCATCGAGTTGACCCGCGGGGTCGATATTCCACCGGTAAGGCATACGGTTCGCCCGTAAACCGTCCAGATCGGGCTCGCCTATTTGAACCGCATGGTAACCAAACAAGTCAACCACCGAACGGTCTATATGGTCTTGCAACCACGCTAGCCAGTAGCGCCTAACGGCGTCATCCACCCATTCAGTCAAATTTATAATTTCCTGTTAATGTTAGCGCTCAACTAGCCAGCAGCCGCAACCAAACGAACGTGCCGCCCTCGAGACTCTAACCGTTATTATTTATGAATTCATTCTCGCTACTCCCCGTCCCGGCCTTTAATGATAATTATTTGTGGTTATTACATGACGGCGCAAAGGCACTCGTCGTTGACCCAGGGGACGCCGCACCCATCGTAGACACACTGCGCAAACTCAATCTCAACTTAGAAAGCATACTCGTTACACACCACCACGCCGATCACACCGGCGGCGTGATGGCTTTGCACGAAAAATACGGTGCAAAGGTGTTCGCCCCCGCCTTGGACACCATGCCTTTTGAGGGCAAGATGGCCTACCAAAGAATGGGTGAGGGTGACAGCGTGACCGCCTTGGGAATCCACTGGCAGGTCATCGATGTACCGGGCCACACCGCGGGGCACATTGCCTATTTTGGTGAACCAGCGGGCATGGCACCCACCTTATTTTGCGGGGACACCCTATTCTCAGGTGGTTGCGGGCGTTTATTCGAAGGAACTCCCGCGCAAATGCGGGCATCCCTCGCCAAGTTAAGCGCGCTACCCGGCAATACCAACGTGTGCTGTGCCCATGAGTACACCTTGGCTAATTTAGCGTTTGCCCGGCGTGTAGAGCCCGGTAACACTGCCTTGATGCGTTACAGTGAAGCTTGTGCAAAAAAGCGCGAAAATAATATCCCAACGGTACCGAGCTCAATTGCGATTGAGTGTGCCGTCAATCCCTTTCTACGAGTCGAACAAGACGAAGTGATGGCATCCGTGTTGAGTCAATTCCCTGGTACACCAAGCACGCCGGACAACATTTTTGGTGCACTACGCGAATGGAAGAACACGGCTTAAATACCCGCTCCGCTATACGACTGACTTGCCACCTTTAATGCCCCTACCTATTTTCTTGCGGGATGCGTCCCGACTTGCCCGCCTGTGTTGCATCACTGCCGCCGCCGCTCTCCTTGCAGGCTGTGTCACCACACTACCCAAATCTGACCGTGAGGGACCGGCCCCGGTTATCTCATCTCAAGATCAACAGCCGGCCCCCGCCGCTGCGGCCACACCGGATAGCGCGAGCCCAGCGGCCTCCGATCCGGTAGCCGTCACCGAGACCACAACCGCCGAGGCCGCAGCACCTGCGTTGGC
Source organism: Methylobacillus sp. (assembly GCA_018607835.1). Classification (GTDB taxonomy): domain Bacteria; phylum Pseudomonadota; class Gammaproteobacteria; order Burkholderiales; family Burkholderiaceae_C; genus RS62. The sequence goes on from JABBAS010000025.1 coordinate 27,737, forward strand.
CGCGTTGCCAGAGGACCTGTCCCCCGTCGTTCCCAAAGGTCCGTTGTCGCCGCTAGGCGACACGCCTTCGTTGGCGATGGGCAGCGTGACAGACTTGGCCGCACCTGCCGATATGTGGGACCGAATTAGGCGCGGTCTAGACATGCCGGACATCGACGGCCGTTTGGTTGATGGCCGAATCAAGTGGTATGTGTCGCGTCCCGATTACATCCAGCGCATGTCTGAGCGCGCCGGGCGATACATGTTTTATATCGTTGAGGAGCTTGAGCGTCGTCATCTGCCAACAGAGTTGGCCTTGCTGCCCTTCATAGAAAGCGCCTTCAACCCGGGCGCGGTCTCGCGCACCAAAGCAGTCGGTATCTGGCAGTTCATGCCACGAACAGGTAAGTCATTTGACCTGCGCCAAAACAGCTTCCGGGATGAGCGTCAGGACATCGTTGCGTCAACCAACGCCGCCCTCGACTATCTAGAGTCCCTGCACACGCAGTTTGGCGACTGGCATCTTGCCCTCGCAGCCTATAACTGGGGACAAGGCAATGTACGTCGTGCGATTGCGAGAAACAAGCGCGCCAAGAAGCCCACGGGCTACCTCCACCTGCGTATGCCAGCGGAAACACGTCTGTACATACCCAAATTACAAGCGGTTGAGCAGATCATCCGCAACCCCGGCGCTTATGGCCTGACCCTACCTGTAATACCGAACCACCCCTATTTCGAAGTAGTCAACATTGACAGCGACATTGATGTCGCGCTGGTCGCCAAGCTCGCTGGTATTGAAGAGTCGGCCTTCCGCGCCCTAAACCCGGCGTTACGCCAGCCCGTCATTTTGGCAAATGGCACACCGCAGATTCTGTTGCCTTGGGATAACGCCTCTGAGTTCAAATTGCGCCTCGCGGCCTACAACGACCAACTCGCCACTTGGACCGCTTGGATTGTAAGAAGGAGTGAGACGCCAGCCAAAATTGCCAAGCGCGTCGGCATGAACGAGAAGGAATTGCGCAAGGTTAATAATATTCCGCCTCGCATGATCGTTCGCAAAGGCTCCACGCTACTGATACGAAAGAAGAAAGGCTCTGGTAAAGATGTATCGGCGCGGGTTGCCGATAATGCGCGTTTGGCACTGACTCCTCAGTTTAGCAAGCTAAAAATCAGGGTCAAGCGCGGCGATACGCTGTCGGGCATCGCAAGACGTTACCGCGCGAGAGTGTCATCCATCATGAAGTGGAACAACCTGAAAAACCCGAGGCACTTGCGCGCGGGTCAGACACTCATTGTGCGGGTACGCTGATAGGCACTAGCGCCTATCGATGAACGAGTGGGCGATGGTGCCCAAGTCCACATACTCTAACTCGCTGCCGACGGGCACACCGCGTGACAGACGTGTGACCTTGATGGGTAAATCCCTCAGCGCTTGAGCGATCACATGCGCCGTCGCTTCACCCTCGGCGGTGAAATTAGTCGCCAAAATCACCTCTTGAATACGGCTGTTGCCTCCACCCTCGTCTTCATGATGCGGCGACTGACTGTGCGACACCGAAGGGTTCAGTCGGTCAAACAGCCGTTGTAAACCGATCTCTCTGGGACCGACACCATCCAGCGGGCTTAGCTTTCCCATCAACACGAAATACAAGCCCTTGAAGGCGCGCGTGCGCTCCAAAGCTGACTGGTCAGCTGGCGTCTCCACAACGCACAACTGCGTGCGATCACGGCTGCTGTCACTGCACGTGGCGCAAAGCGGCTCCTCAGTCAGGGTGTAGCAGCTCTCACAGTGCCGCAATCGCGCCACCGCATGATCAAGCGCCCGAGCGAGTGTTTTTGCACCTGCCGTGTCTTGCTGCATCAAATGAAAGGCCATCCGAGCAGCGGACTTACTCCCCACCCCGGGCAGGCACTGCAACGCCTGTGTGAGGCTCTCTAAAGCGGATGGTTTAGCCATGTAAGGTATCACTGGCGACGCGAATCGCCATGGTGTTTAGTCTCAGAAGGGCAGCTTCATGCCGCCCATACCGCCCATACCAGGCATGCCCGCGGTGATTTTCCCCAGTTTTTCTTCAGACGTCGCCTCTGCATTGCGCACAGCATCGTTGAAAGCGGCCGCCACCAAGTCTTCGAGCATCTCTTTGTCATCCGCCAACAACGAGGGATCAATCTCCACGCGCTTGACGTCGTACTTGCAAGTCATTTGCACCTTCACCAAGCCAGAGCCCGCTTGACCGCTGACCTCAATGTTGGCCAGTTCGGCTTGCGCCTTCTTCAGGTTGTCTTGCATTGCTTGGGCTTGCTTCATCAAGCCTGCCATTTGACCTTTGTTAAACATAGGGTTCCCTTATTGGTTGGAAAAAATAGAAATAGATGACGTTAAGCCGCGTCAACCGGCTTCAAGGTACCAGCTACTATGCTGCCGCCAAACTCACGCATCATCTGCTGCACAAACTCGTCCGCAAGTATCACCTCTTCAGCCGCATGTAGGCGTTGTGCTTGGCCTAAGGCCAAGCGCTTCGCAGGTGTATCTTGCACCAAACCAAGCTCAATACCGAGCTGAACATCAAACCCGCAAGCCAATAATGCCGCTTGCAACCGCTCGCTGTTAGCCCCTTGATTAAGCGACTCCCGCTCGATACGGAGCAACCAATGCACGGGTGCTTTTTGCGCATCGATTGCAAGCAACTGCGACTGCAACGCCAACTCCCGCACCAATGCTGTCACGTGCGCACCAGCAACCAGTTGCTGCACAACCTCATACCAATGATCGCCCTCTGGGGTTGGCTGCCAATCTGCGGTCGGTGCACTCACTGCTTGGCGCACATCACCCTCTGTACCGTCTTCGGCTGCGGCTGCAGCTGTTGCGCCGACGGCGCGGGGCGGTGATGCCGTGGCGTCAGCCGACGTCTGAGTGGTATGCCCATTCAACGCAACCGTGCGACGCGACCCAACGGGGTCTTCGCTTGCAACGCGAACGGGCACCGTCAACAAGGCAGGTAGTACCTCATCAGCTACCGGTTGCGGTGTGGTTTGAATAACATCTGGATCAACGTCAAACGGCGGCTCTCCGTGCTCGGACACCACGTCTGACGTTGACGTTAAGACCGCCTCCGTATCGCCTGAATCAGGCGCCGGTGGCTCATTAAACGTCAGTTTTGGGCTTTTTTTTTCCGCTGTGCGCTGTACGGCACCGGGCTTAAACGCCAGCAGGCGCAGCAGCACCATGGTGAGTGCCGCGTACTCATCTGGCGCAAGCCCGAGGTCAGCGCGACCATGAATACACAAGCTGTATAGCAGTTGCGTCTCGTCTGCAGGCATCGCCTGTGCCAGCGCATGCATCGCCTCGTAATCCGGGTCAGCACTGTCACCCTGCCCCGTGACCTGCATGACCGCCATGCGCTGCAACGTCGACGCCATTTCCTCTAACGTCGTCGCCGCGCTCAGCCCCTGCAAGCGGGCCTCATCAACCATCGCCACCACACGGGCCCCATCGTTGTGGGCCAAACTCTCGATTAACCCAAACACGTGCGCCCGATCCACTGCACCCAGCATCTTGCGAACTGGCTCCTCGTCCAATCGACCGGCTCCGTAGGCAATAGCTTGATCTGTCAAACTCAGTGCGTCTCGCATAGACCCCTGCGCAGCACGCCCGATGTAGCGCAACGCACCGACCTCAAACGGCACCTGCTCATCATTCAAAACCGACGTGAGGTGCGACACCACGGTATCTGCCGGCATCGGGCGTAAATTAAACTGCAAACACCGCGACAGCACCGTAACCGGCACTTTTTGAGGGTCCGTCGTTGCCAATACAAACTTCAGGTATTCGGGCGGCTCCTCCAGTGTTTTCAACATCGCGTTAAACGCGGTGTTGGTCAACATATGAACCTCGTCGATCATGAACACCTTGAAACGCCCCTGAACGGGCTTGTACACCGCCTGCTCTAGCAGGCTTTGCACCTCATCAACACCGCGGTTAGAGGCGGCATCGAGCTCGGTATAGTCGACAAAACGCCCTTGATCGATATCCACACACGCTTGGCAAACGCCACAGGGCTCAGCCGTGATGTCCCCTTGCCCATCGGCGCCCAAGCAATTGAGCGACTTCGCAAGGATTCGAGAGACCGTTGTTTTACCAACGCCCCGGGTACCCGTGAACAAATAAGCATGGTGCAACCGCTGCGACGTTAACGCGTTAGCCAGCGCCTGTACGACGTGCTCTTGCCCGACCAATTCCGAAAAATTGCGAGGTCTGTATTTGCGAGCAAGAACCGTATAAGCCATATTGAGGTTCATTCTATTCGGTCTGGATACCGATACGCATCGGCTCCGGGAATTCACCACCTCCCTCTGACAGCCTCGCCTCGGTTGGTTACAATAGGGCTGACGGGCCTTCCCGCATAGTGAAGCGGCCAACCGGGTCAGGTGGGGAACCAAGCAGCCCTAACTGTGAATCTAGTGCCGGGGTCAAGGCTCGTCACCCTCCTTCTTGCAAGTTATTGGCAATCAATGACTTAGGGCTGGATAGGGATGGCGGTTGGCGGTTTTGTGTCACTTTTTGTGTCACCTT
>JABBAS010000060.1:0-21129 GCA_018607835.1 Methylobacillus sp.
GTTGCCGCCCATGACCCATGATGAGTCGTTGTCCAGTGCGTCCGTAACGTCGCTTTGCGGCTCATTTGACAGCGCACAATTTGGACAACGCCCTACGTGCGCGCCGCACCATACGGCAAGCGCAGCGGCCTTGGTGGGCGGTGGTGTGCCGCCGCAGCCAGGGGAGATTTCACTCGCACACCATGGCGTTTTGTTTCTAGATGAGTTTCCCGAGTTCTCAAGGCGCGCGCTAGAGGCGCTGCGTGAGCCGCTTGAGACCGGCGAGATTCGCATATCACGGGCGCGCTATCAAGTAACTTACCCCGCTCGCTTCCAATTGATTGCGGCGATGAACCCCTGCCCTTGTGGCTATCTTGGACACCTCACGCGACTGTGTACCGATACACCAACACAGGTGGCGCGGTATCAGGGGAGGCTGTCAGGCCCTTTGCTGGACCGCATTGACTTGCATGTATCGGTGCAATCGGTTCCCTACCTGTCGTTAATGCAGGCGCAACGTGGCGAGTCCACGGCCGTGGTTCGTACGCGGGTTGCTGCTGCATTTGAGCGTGCGATCGAACGCCAAGGGAGCCACAATGCCAGCCTAGCAGGCGAGCGACTGACACAGCACGCGACGCTAGATGACGCAGGAACCCAGTTTTTGCAGGCTATTGCGGCGCGCTTAAACTGGTCGGCGCGCCGACTGCACCGCGTGTTGCGCGTGGCACGAACCATCGCTGATTTAGGCGATAGCGCGGGCATCATGCCCGCACACCTCGGCGAGGCCGTTCAATATCAGCGCGTGTTACAGGCGTAACTGGCCTTAGCTGATATTGGGTCCTAGTAGGGTGCGCAGGGTGGCTTCAGCTACGCCACTGCGGTTAGCGAGGTCGCTGATTTGGTCATCACCGACGCGACCCACGTTGAAATAAGCGGCGTCAGGGTGCGCCAAATAAAATCCGCTCACGCTGGCTGCAGGCGTCATGGCCAAGCTATCGGTTAAGGCCATCTCAATGTCACTGGCTTGCAGCAACTCAAACATGGCGCGCTTGACGCTGTGGTCTGGACAAGCCGGGTAGCCGGGCGCGGGACGAATGCCTTGGTATTGCTCCCCGATCAGTTGTTCATTGCTCAGGGCCTCACCCGCGGCATAGCCCCACCAGTCGGTGCGCACCCGGTGGTGCATCATCTCCGCCATGGCCTCGGCTAATCGGTCTGCCAATGCCTTCACCATGATGGCGTTGTAGTCGTCTTGCGCCGCCTCAAATGCCTGCGCTTTCGCGTCCGCACCCAACCCAGCAGTGACGGCAAAGCATCCGACGTAATCACGGGCCTGTTCGGGTGCAGCGACAAAATCAGACAAGCAACGGCTGGGTCGGTAGGCCCCCTCTATCATGGGCCGCTCGGTTTGCTGGCGCAGACCGTACCACGTGAGCGCAACTTGTTGACGCGTCTCATCGGTGTACAAAACAATGTCATCGCCGACGCGTTGCGCGGGATAGAGTCCGATCACGGCGTTGGCCGTTAGCCACCGACCGTCAATCATGCGCTTGAGCATGGCTTGGGCATCCGCGAAGACACTACGTGCCTGCTCGCCGACGACCGGGTCTTGCAAAATCGCGGGGTAGGGACCCGCTAGATCCCATGTTTGGAAAAACGGCGCCCAGTCAATGAACGGGACCAGGGTATTTAAGTCAATCGACTTCAACACGCGGCGACCGATGAATGTTGGCGTGGTGGGGGTGTAGGTAGCGAGGTCCAGTGCTGCCGCATTGGCTCTCGCCTTGGGTAGTGGCCACATGGGCGTTTGCTTTTTGTTGGCATGCTGCGTTCTGACGCGCTCGTAATCGGCGTCCAGCTTCTCCACGTAGCTCGCACGCTCCTCTCCCAGCAAACCACTGGACACGCTCACGCTGCGTGACGCATCTGGGACGTAGAGCACAGGGCCGCTGTAATGCGGCGCGATCTTGACTGCGGTGTGCACGCGACTGGTCGTGGCACCACCGATAAGCAAGGGGATTTGCCGCTCTCGAAACCAGGGGTCTTTTTCCATCTCCATGGCAACCACTTGCATCTCTTCTAGGCTGGGCGTGATGAGGCCAGAGAGGCCGACAATGTCGGCATTTTCTTCCTTGGCTTTCGCCAATATATCTTGCCAGGGCACCATGACACCCATGTTGATGACATCAAAGTTATTGCACTGGAGTACGACGGTAACAATATTTTTTCCGATGTCGTGAACGTCACCTTTCACTGTCGCAATGACCACTTTGCCTTTGCTGCGAACGTCGGTGCCGGCGGCCTCTAACCGCTTCTTCTCTTCTTCGATGTAGGGCACTAGGTGTGCGACGGCCTGCTTCATGACACGGGCACTCTTGACCACCTGCGGCAAAAACATTTTGCCCTCGCCAAACAAATCACCGACGACGTTCATGCCGTCCATGAGCGGACCTTCGATGACGTGCAGTGGTCGGCCCCCGTCGTTGGCGATGGCCTGCCACATTTCTTCGGTGTCCTCAACGATGAATTCGTTGATGCCGCGCACCAAGGCGTGACTGAGGCGGGCGCGCACGTCTAGACCGCGCCACTCGTTGCGTTTACTGTCGTCCTTGGCGGCGCCCTTTGCATTTTCTGCCACCTCGATGAGACGCTCACCCGCGTCGGGGCGGCGGTTTAAAACCACGTCCTCTACGCGTTCACGCAGCACAGTCTCTAGCTGGTCATACAGGCCGATCATGCCTGCGTTCACAATCCCCATGTCTAAACCGGCCTTGATGGCGTGGTACAAAAATACGGTGTGTATCGCCTCGCGCACAGGGTCATTGCCGCGGAAGCTGAAACTAACGTTGGACACGCCACCACTCACCTTGGCACCGGGTAGGTTGGCTTTAATCCAAGCGGTGGCGTTGATGAAGTCAACGGCGTAGTTATCGTGCTCTTCTATTCCCGTTGCGATCGCGAAAATGTTGGGGTCAAAGATGATGTCCTCGGCAGGGAAACCAACGCGGTCTACCAAGATGCGGTAGGCCCGCGCACAGATGTCGATCTTGCGTTGATAGGTGTCGGCTTGTCCGTCCTCGTCGAAGGCCATGACCACAGCGGCGGCTCCGTAGCGCTTGACGAGTGTGGCTTGACGGCAAAATTCAGCTTCGCCTTCTTTCAGGCTGATGGAGTTAACGATGCCCTTACCCTGCACGCACTGTAGGCCGGCTTCAATGACAGACCACTTGCTGGAGTCAATCATGAAGGGGACGCGCGCAATGTCCGGTTCGCCCGACATGAGGTTCAGAAATTTCACCATGGCGGCTTGACTATCCAGCATGGCCTCGTCCATGTTCACGTCAACAATTTGTGCACCGTTCTCGACTTGTTGGCGTGCAACGGCCAATGCATCCTCAAATTGCTCATTGAGAATCAGTCGCGCAAATGCCTTGGAACCCGTGACGTTGGTACGCTCACCCACATTAATGAATAAGCTGTTCTCGTCAATGCGCAGCGGCTCTAAGCCAGATAAAAGCATAGCGGGCAGGCGCGCCTTGGGCGTATCCAGCGGGGTAGGGGGGGATGTGGTCATTTCAGCAAACGTTCACCTGGGGCGACAGAGATTCAGGTGAGCGCCGTTTGCTACAACGGTGCGCCATATCAGGGACCGTCGTGAAGCGACTCACCAAGCCTGACGCGCGTGATCCACAGGGCGTGGACCTGACCGCGGTTGCAGCGCTCCTTGGTGAGCGACGCTTTATTTTACGGCGTAATGAGGTGTTTCTTTGGTGCCTCGCGTTGGCGAGTTGGACACAACGCTTTTCAGGCGGCTAAGCGTACACCAAAAGCCACAAACAAGGCGCCGACCGCCGTGTTCAGCAAGGCGCCTAGACGTTGATGGCGCGCGAATAGTTGCGCTAGCCTCACACCACCCACGATCAGGGTGCTGAGATAAAGTGCGCTGGCGACCTGAACGATGGCACCGAGCAACGCAAACGACAGCGCAGGGTACGGGTATTGCGGGTCGACAAACTGTACGAAGAAGGAAATAAAGAAAAAAATCGCCTTGGGATTGAGCAAGCTGATGACCAAGGCGCGGCGGTACACCGCCGCACCGGAGTCTTCTGAGATAGCCGAGATGGCCAACAGCGAGGGCGCTGGCTGGTCGGACGTTGGCAGTGCCTGCGTCACCCGCCATTTGTGAATGCCTGCGATCAACAGCTTAACGCCCAGCCACGCGAGGTAAGCGGCGCCCACCCATCTGATGACATGGAACACGGCGGGGTGACTATGCAAAACCGATGCCGCGCCCAGCGCCGTTAGCAGCATCAAAACCGCATCGCCGGTGAAGACGCCGCAGGCGCCGGCATAACCGCGTCGAACACCCGAACGCGTCGCCACGGTGAGCACGTACAAAGAGTTGGGACCTGGCAACAGCACGACGGCAACCGTCCCTGCAATGAAAACGCCAAGGTCCACGACCCCAAGCATGGCTAGGCGGCCTCGGCGTAAAACCCGTTGCGCCGCAACTGCCTGGGCGACTGGCCCCGCATGGCCTCGCCAATAGCGGCTATGTGTGCATGGGTGGTGCCGCAGCACCCCCCGACGATGTTGACCAAACCCTCTTGAGCGAAAGCCTGTAGCAAGCGGCTAGTCACCTCAGGGGTTTCGTCAAAGCCGGTATCGCTCATGGGGTTAGGCAGGCCAGCGTTGGGGTAGCAAATGATGTAGGTCTCGGGTGCAGCCTTCGCAAGCTCTTGTATGTACGGGCGCATCAGGGCGGCGCCCAACGCACAGTTCAAGCCCACTGCCAAAGGGGCGACATGGCGAACGCTGGCCCAAAATGCGGTCACGGTCTGACCGCTCAGGATGCGGCCTGATGCATCGGTCACGGTGCCGCTAATGATCACGGGCAAACGCTCTCCCGAGGACTCAAAAAATGCCTCAATCGCGAACAACGCGGCCTTCGCGTTGAGCGTATCGAAAATGGTTTCGACCAGTAAAGCGTCGACGCCACCCTCTACCAAGGCGCCAATCTGCTCAAAGTAGGCTTGGTGGAGTTGCTCAAACGTCACATTGCGGGCACTGGGATCGTTCACGTCTGGGCTGATACTTGCCGTCTTCGGGGTGGGGCCCAGCGCGCCACACACGAAGCGGGGATGCTCTGGCGTGCCGCATTGGTCTGCCGCTGCGCGTGCGAGTTTCGCTGAGGCAAGGTTCATTTCGTAGACCAAATTGGCCATGTCGTAGTCGTCTTGCGCGACGCTGATGGCACCAAACGTGTTGGTCTCGATCATGTCCGCGCCGGCCGCCAAGTAGCCCGCATGCACGTCTGCGATGATGTCGGGCCGTGTGAGGCTTAGTAACTCATTGTTGCCCTTGACATCGCGGTGAAAGTCTTTGAAGCGCGCTCCCCGATACTGCTCCTCAGATAGTTTGAAGCGTTGAATCATGGTGCCCATGGCGCCGTCAAACAGCACAATGCGTTTGGCGAGCAAGTCGGCCAAACCTTGGCCTCGGGTGTATGGGGTATAGCGAGGGTTCATGCCCCCATTGTAAGAAGGTGTTAGCTTTCTCTGGCGCTCTTAAACGGCCCCGTCTCATATGACCGACAATAGAGGGCTTATGAAACACCTGCTTCCAACCGCCGCATGGGAACTGCTGCAAGCGCAGCCAGAGGCCCGTTTGATTGACGTCCGTATGGAGATTGAGTCTCTGTATGTGGGTCGACCGCCTGGGGCGATCAACGTGCCTTGGTATGAGTACCCTGACTTGACCCCCAATCCAGACGTCTTCGTGAAGGCGGTTGTGCAAGAAGTGGTGGGCTTGGATAAGCCGGTGGTTTTAATTTGCCGCAGCGGTGTGCGCACACTCGATGCGGGCGTCGCGTTGGAGGCGGCAGGGTTTACCGATGTGTACAACGTCTTACATGGTTTTGAAGGCGGTCTCAATGACAGCTTTCACCGCTCGGTTGTCAATGGGTGGCGTTGTGATGGTCTGCCATGGGAACAACTGTGACCGGTGGCCATAACGCGGGATGGACACCTCTCCTTTGAGCGCGCCGTCTGCTGATTTGACCGCGTACGCGCCTGCCAGTTCACGCCATGCAGGGGCAGAGACCGCTGCACTTGCCGTCTTGCGGGAGGTGTTTGGTTTTGATGCATTTCGGGGTGCACAGGAAGACATCATTGGTCACGTGATTGGCGGCGGCGATGCCTTGGTATTGATGCCAACCGGCGGCGGCAAGAGCCTTTGCTACCAAATCCCGGCAATCGTTCGCCAGCGCCAAGGTCACGGCGTGGCGGTGGTCGTCTCGCCGTTGATCGCCTTGATGCACAACCAAGTAGGGGCCCTGCATGAGGTCGGTGTGGCGGCGGCTTTCTTAAATTCATCGCAAAGCTTTGAAGAGTCTCGTGCGGTCGAGCAGCAACTCTTGCGGGGTGAGCTGACCCTGCTTTACGTTGCACCTGAGCGCCTATCCGCGCCCCGCTTTATGGCGTTGCTGGTGCAACTACATGCCCAAAACAAGGTGGGCTTGTTTGCCATTGATGAGGCCCACTGTGTAAGCCAGTGGGGGCACGATTTCCGCCCCGACTACCGCTCTTTGTCTTTGCTGCACGAGCAGTTTCCTGGCGTGCCGCGTCTGGCGCTCACCGCGACGGCCGATGACTTGACTAGAGAGGACATGCTGCACCACTTAGCGCTGACGGAATCGCGCGCTTTCGTGAGCAGTTTTGATCGCCCCAATATCCGCTACCGTATCGCCGAAAAGCGCGATGCGATGGCGCAACTTCTCGGCTTTATCCGCAGCGAATTTGAGGGTGAGGCAGGCATTGTGTATTGCCAATCGCGACGACGGGTGGAAGAGGTGGCGGCGCAGTTGGTGCGCGCTGGGTTCAATGCGCTGGCGTATCACGCAGGAATGGAGAGCGACGTACGCCGAAGTAATCAAGATCGGTTTTTGCGTGAGGACGGTGTCATTGTGGTGGCGACCATTGCGTTTGGCATGGGCATTGATAAGCCCGATGTGCGGTTTGTTGCCCACCTCGACATGCCTAAAAATATTGAGGGCTATTACCAAGAGACAGGGCGGGCTGGGCGTGATGGTGAGCCGGCCGTTGCTTGGATGGTTTACGGGCTTGCAGACGTGGTGAACCAACGCCGTCAGATTGACGAAGGCGTGGCCAGTGACGCCTTCAAAAAGGGGCTGCGCGGCAAGTTGGACGCGCTATTGGCTCTGGCAGAAGCGACCGATTGCAGGCGCGTTCATTTGCTGGATTATTTTGGCGAGCGCAGCCAGCCGTGCGGCAATTGCGACAACTGCCTGATGCCCCCCGAGGTGTTTGATGCGACTGAAAATGCGCGTAAGTTGTTGAGCACGATTTACCGTTTTCAACAGGTCAGCGGTATGGCTTTTGGCAGCGGACACCTGTTGGACGTGCTGCGAGGGAAAATAACCGAGCGTGTCACGCAGTATCAGCATGAGCAGCTGAGTACCTTCGGTATCGGCAGTGATATTTCTGAGGCGCAGTGGCGTGCCCTGCTGCGCCAACTTGTGACGACGGGCGCCGTCGTAATTGGTTCTGGTGACTATGCGACCTTGCATTTGGGTGAGCCCGCCCGGGCATTGCTTAAAAATGAGGCCCGTATTTCACAACGCGTGCTTAGCCCGGCGCGCGCGTCCAAAAGTGGCGGCCAAACGCGTCGTGTGCCCGTTGACGATGCCGGATTGGATAGGTTGGGGCAGCGCGTATTTGGCGAGTTGAAAGCGTGGCGGAGTGAGGTTGCGCGTGCGCACGACCTACCCGCCTACGTCATTTTTAACAACAACACCTTGAAAGCGCTAGCGCAAGAGCGTCCCAGTGATGCGGATGCCTTGCACGGGATTGCGGGCATTGGTGCGAAGAAGCTGGAAGCCTATGGGCAGGAGGTGTTACGGGTCATTCAGACTAGCCTCGGTGCCGCCGCTGCCGCTGAGAAATGAAACGTGCGGGTGCCATCGCTCAGTTTCCGCTAAAATAACGCATTGGCTACTACACGTGCGGTGTGGATGCCCCTTTTTGATTTTGGAGTCCCTTATGTCGAACAATGAACATGACCAGCCCGCTCAGGACGTCGAACCCGATGTGGTTGAGTCCATCGTTCACCACATGCCCATCGCTTTGCCGGTGGCCGGTGGCATCTTGATGCTGTTGTTGGCCTTTATTGCGGTCTTCATGGGCTGAGGTGGCCGCGCGTATGGCGCGACGCCGAAAAAACCAGTGCAGGACACTGGTTTTTTTTCGTCTCACGGATTTGTACAGGTATGTGCTGGACAAGCTGACGCAATAAATTTGCGTGACCCGTGTGAAAAATTCACCTGCGTCCCTGACGATCGCAGATAACATCAGTCGCATGCAACAAGACGTTCAACTATTGGCTGACCAAATTCGGTCGGCGGCGCAGTCCAATTCGGCGCTCCCCTTGCGGATTCGTGGTGGGGGAACCAAAGACTTTCTCGGTGCGGCGTTGCAGGGAGAGGTTCTGGATACCCGCGGCTTAAACCAGGTCGTGGCGTATGAGCCCACGGAGTTGGTGGTGACGGTGGGCGCCGGTATGCGTTTGGTCGACTTGGCCGCGTTGCTCGCTGAAAAGCAGCAAAGCTTGCCTTGCGACCCCCCCCGGTTTGGAGAGGGGGCAACCGTTGGCGGCGCAATTGCTTCCGCATTATCGGGGCCTGCTCGGGCTTCCGTCGGTGCGATGAAAGACTTTGTGCTGGGCATCAAAATGTTGGATGCATCGGGCACCGAGCTCACCTTTGGCGGGCAGGTCATGAAGAATGTCGCGGGTTATGACGTGAGTCGCCTAATGGTCGGTAGCTGGGGCACCCTGGGCTTATTGACTGAGGTTTCACTGAAGGTCTTACCGGTGGCTTTGGCTGAAGCGAATCTGCGCCTTGTTTGTAGCCAAGCCCAAGCGTTGGACTACCTCAATTACTGGGGCGGGCAGCCCCTGCCTTTGAACGCCTCTGTTTGGACCGCTGACGCGAGCGGCGCGGGCACACTCCTGATTCGTTTGCGTGGCGCAGTGGCCGCAGTGGATGCCGCGTGTCAGCGTATGGCAGCGTATGCCGCCGGTGAGGGCGTGGCTTGTGCCCCGATGGAGCTCAGTGATGCCGACGCCCTGTGGACGTCTTGCCGCGAGCAAACCCATGCTTTTTTCAACGCCCCCGGCCCTGACGACTGCTTGTGGCGTCTGAGCGTGGCCCAAGTAGCGCTGCCTTTACCGTTGCGTGCGGCGACGTTTGTTGAGTGGCATGGCGCACAGCGCTGGGTGTGGGCGCCGGCGACCGCCGCCGCCGATGTCCGCCGTGTGGCAAGCGAGGCGGGCGGTCATGCGATGCTGTTCCGCACCAGTGCCACCCACGGGGAGGCTGATCGCAGCGTGGGTGTTTTTCATCCGACAGATGCCAATACGGCGGGGATCGCTGAGCGCTTGCGCGCACAACTTGACCCTGCCGGGGTCTTCAACACCGCACGTGTTTGATGCGCCGTTGCTTAGCCGCCCTTCAGAAATAGAGAGACCCTCCCATGCAAACTAACCTTGCTCCTGAATACGCCGCGCGTGAAGAAGGGCGGGAGGCCGAAGCCATTTTGCGCAAGTGCGTACATTGTGGTTTTTGCACCGCTACGTGCCCGACTTACCAGCTACTGGGTGATGAGTTAGACGGGCCCCGCGGGCGCATTTATCTCATCAAGCAGGTGCTAGAGGGTGAGACGCCGACGCGTAAAACGCAGAGCCATCTCGACCGTTGTCTGACCTGCCGTAACTGTGAGTCGACCTGTCCCAGTGGTGTGCAATATGGCCACTTGGTGGATATTGGCCGCAAGTTGGTGGACGAGAAAGTGCCGCGTCCGCTGCCAGAGCGTCTGTTGCGTACCGCATTGAAGGAGGGCCTGCCCTCTAAACTCTTCGGCCCCGCGATGCGGGTGGGACAATCGGTCCGTGCGCTGCTGCCTGAGGCCCTGAAGGCCAAAGTGCCAGCCAAGCAGCCGGCCGGTGACTGGCCAACGACTATCCGCGAACGCAAGGTGTTGATGCTGGCGGGCTGCGTGCAGCCCAGCATGATGCCCAACGTCAATACAGCGACGGCGCGCGTCCTGGATGCCGTGGGGGTTCAAACCGTGGTCGCACCCTCAGCGGGTTGCTGTGGCGCCGTTAAATTTCACCTGAACGACCACGACGGCGGGCAAGCCCACATGCGCGCCAACATCGATGCGTGGTGGCCCTTTATCGCGCCCACCAATGGAGACACACCGGTTGAGAGCATCGTTATGAATGCGTCAGGCTGCGGCGTGATGGTGAAAGACTACGGCTATGTGTTGCGCAACGACCCCGCCTATGCGGACAAGGCGGCACGCGTGAGCGCACTGACTAAGGATCTGAGTGAGTTGTTGCCCGACTGGGTCGCCGCCTTAAGGCCAAAGCTAGTTGGTGACGGCGCTGCATCGGCTGAAAAGCCTGTGCTCGCCTACCACCCGCCTTGCACTTTGCAACACGGTCAACAACTGCGCGGCGGGGTGGAGCAGCACCTGAGCCAATTGGGCTTTACCGTGGCGGTAGCGCAAAATGAATCGCATCTGTGCTGCGGATCAGCGGGTACCTATTCGGTGCTCAACCCCGACCTGTCCAAGCAGCTGCGCGACCGTAAGTTGGGTAACCTCAAGCAAGTGGGGGCCTCCAGCATTATTTCTGCCAATGTCGGCTGTATTAGTCACCTGCAAAGTGGCACGGATGTCCCCGTGCGCCACTGGGTGGAGGTCTTAGACGCCGCGCTGACCAAGGCCTCAGTAGCAGGCTAATCAGGGGGAGTTTGCGGTCGTTGTCTCCGCGCTCGGCGGTGTTGGTTG
The DNA here is from genome assembly GCA_018607835.1 of Methylobacillus sp. Taxonomy (GTDB): domain Bacteria; phylum Pseudomonadota; class Gammaproteobacteria; order Burkholderiales; family Burkholderiaceae_C; genus RS62. Next base: position 10,851 of record JABBAS010000060.1, read on the forward strand.
GGGGGCTTGCCGCGCCAATGCCGCCATCATGGCCGCCGTCATGATGCATAGGGCGCCCACCCCGGTTTGGGGCACAAAGACAGCGGCCCCCAGCGCAATTGCGGACACGCTCCCAAAGACAACCTCACTCAGCATCACGACGGAGGTGGTCGAACTAGCGAGTCGTGCCGCGCCATACTGGATAGAGAAATTGGCCGCAACGACCGCCAAGGATAGCCCCAAGGCAACGGGCACCCAATCGGCGTTAACGGGCTTAGGAGCCTCTAACAACCCTAAGCTGTAGCCACCAAATGCGACCAGTGTGTTCAGGAAAACAGCGCCGAAAAACATGGCTAAAACGCGCGCACCGGTGCCGTGGTTGCGACCGCGTCGCAGCAGGACGTTGTTCAAGGCGAACATGAAGCCCGCAACGAGTGCCAGCACATCTGCGGCGCTTTGAGGCACGGGCCACGCCGACCCCGGCGTCCACAGCACGAGCCAAAGGCCAGCGAATGCGATGACTAGCCGGAACAGCGCGGCGGGTGTTGGGCGCTCGCCGAGCAGCCACCACGCTAGCAGTACGGCCCATGCGGGCATGGTGTAGAACAGCAAAATGACACGGATGACATCGCCCGTGGTGTAGGCCCAGTTAAACCCCACGTTGGTCGCACCTGCCGCGAGTGCGAGTGCCCACAAGCTGGGGTTGGTAAGCACCGTGCGCCAGCACCGTCGGTACCAGAGGCCGACGACCAGCAGCGCAGGCGCAAATACCGTTAGGGTGCCCCACAGTGGATGAAAGCCTGCGGCGTTCAACTGACGTAGCGGCCACCAAGAAACGCCCCAGACAAAGGCGTTGACTAGCAGGCCTAGGATTGCCCAGCGCTTTTCGTTGACGGTCATAGGGTTGATCAGTGTGGTGGCTCGTCGCGGGCCGTGCGCAACAGGCGGTCCATCTCTTGCGGATGCGCGCGCAGGTTGTGTGCGTGCCAGCGTTGGATGATGTACATCACGGACGCAATACACAAGCCAAATGCCGCGATAGAAACGTAGGCCGAGACGCCGGCGCCTGTCGCCGCGCTATAGGCCATGCCCAAGCCCAAAATACAGGCCTGCTCATTGAAATTTTGAACAGCAATAGACCGACCTGCCCCCATCAGGTTGTGCCCGCGGTGTTGCAGCAGGGCATTCATGGGGACAACCAAAAACCCGCCGAGACCGCCCAGCAAAATGAGGAAGGGGACCGCTAGCCATAAGTTGTCGATGAAGTTGAGCAACAAAATCAGCAAGCCCATGCCGATGCCCAAGGGCATGACCTTGCAGGCATGGTCTAAACGCACGCGCATGGATGCGACGATGGCGCCAATTGCGGTGCCGATAGCGACCACGCCGACCAATTTAGCGGCCTCTGTCGTGGAGTAGTTCAGAGCCACGGCCGCCCACGCCAAAACGATGTAACGCAGATTGCCACTGACGCCCCAAAAGAGCGTGGTCGTCGCTAAAGAAATTTGTCCCAGACGGTCTTTCCAGAGGCGCCGATTACAGTCGTAAAAATCAGGCAATAGCGACAGCGGGTTTCGCGGCATGGCCCGCGGCGCCACTCCGGTGCGGGGGATGCGTGTGTTGAACCACGCAGCAATCGCGTATACAAACACCATGCTTGCCAGTGCACTTTGCTCGACGGAGTGAATGCCAAGCGCTATGCCGGGCACGTCGATGCTAAGCAGCAAAGGCCCTAGGTACGGACCCACCAAGACGCCGCCCAAGACGACGCCCAAAATAATGGACGTAATCGTGAGCCCCTCAATCCAGCCGTTGGCTTTGACGAGGTCGGAGGCGGGCAGCAGCTCCGTCAAAATGCCGTATTTCGCTGGTGAGTAGGCCGCTGCACCCAGCCCAACGACGCCGTAAGCTAGCAACGGGTGGCTGCCCCACAACATTAATAAGCAGCCAATCACCTTAATGCTGTTGCTGAAAAACATGACCTGCCCCTTGGGGCGTGCGTCGGCAAAGGCGCCAACCCACGGCGCTAAAACCACGTAAAACAAAGCGAACATCGGCACCAATGCCGCAGCTTGCCACGCCGGCGCCTGGGTATGGCGCAGCAGCGCAACAGCAATGACAAACAACGCGTTATCAGCCAAGGAGCTGAAGAACTGCGCTGCCATGATGGTGTAGAAGCCGCGCTTCATTGGTTTTTAGATTTTTTGCGTGGCGATAAGCGAGGCATGCTGACACAATAGGGGTCTGACAGCGCCTCGCGGTCAAGGTAGCGATGGTTATAGCACGCACTGGCTGCCGTGTCCGAGAAACGCGTCGTCGTTTAAACGTTAATTTGAGAAGTATTCGCTCGATATGCCGCGTCCGATTAAAGCCACCATCCACGTGAACGCACTGCGCCATAACCTTGGCCGCATACGTGTGTGCGCGCCGCACTCGCGGGTGTGGGCGGTGGTCAAGGCGAATGCCTATGGGCATGGACTGGCGCGCGTATTTGACGCGTTGCGGGGGGCTGACGGCTTTGCGGCCCTCGACCTTGATGAGGCGAAGCGCTTGCGCGAGATGGGCTGGCGCGGGCCCATTTTGTTGCTGGAGGGCGCGTTTGAGTTGCGGGACTTAGAGTGGTGCTCTCGGCTAGATTTGTGGCATACCGTGCACTGTGATGAACAAATTGACTGGCTTGCAACCCACAAGACGCAGGTGGCACACCGCGTATTTTTGAAGCTCAACTCTGGGATGAACCGCCTAGGGTTCGCGCCCGATGCCTTTCGTTCGGCGTGGACGCGGCTCAATGCCCTGACACAGGTCGATGAAATCTCGCTGATGACCCACTTTAGCGACGCGGACGGTGCGCGAGGTATTGCACAACAAGTGGCTTGCTTCGACACCGTGACGGCTGACCTCGCCGGTGCCCGAACCCTGTGCAATAGCGCCGCGATTCTGCGCCATGCCAATGCGCCTTTGGGGGCGCGGGATGGCCCACACACAGAGGCGCCTGGCGATACGCAGCGAGGCCATGTTGCCGCTGATTGGGTGCGTGCGGGTATTGCGCTGTACGGCAGTGCGCCCGATTTTCCCGAGTGCACTGCGGCGCAGTGGGGACTGTTGCCGACCATGACGTTGTCCAGCAAGTTGCTGGCCATCCAATCGCTGCGTGCAGGCGATACCGTTGGTTATGGCTCGACGTTTGTGGCCCCAGAGGCCATGGGTGTAGGGGTTGTCGCTTGTGGTTACGCCGATGGTTATCCACGCCATGCGTCGGGCAGCTTCGGGGAGGGAGCGCCTGTTTTAGTCAATGGGGTCCGAACGCGCGTGATTGGCCGCGTCAGCATGGACATGTTGACCGTGGACTTGCGTCCGGTTTGTGAGGCCACTGGGGTGATGCCGATGGCGGGCGCCGAGGTGGTCTTGTGGGGGCGCAGTGCAACAGGTGCGGTATTGCCTGTAGATGAGGTCGCGCAGGCGAGCGGGACCATTGCCTACGAGCTACTCTGCGCGCTTGCGCCACGGGTGCCCGTGACGGTCGTCGATGAACCGGCGGTGGCCGGCGACGGTCAAGCGGCTTGAGATGACAGCCCCCGCGCGTTTGCAATTTTTGTCGCCCGCCTGGTTCACGCCGGTGATGGGGCTGGCGGGCTTGGCCTTGGCTTGGTTCAGAGCCGCACCGCTCCTTGGCGTGCCCGCAGCCTGGGTGGCACAGGGGGTGGGGTTTGTCGCGTCGGTCTTGTTTCTGGTTCTGTTCACCCAGTCGGTCCGTCGTGTGATCCAATTCCCGCAGGCCGTGGTTGCTGATTTGACCCATCCCGTAAGGCACGCCTTTGTGGCGGCGATTCCCGTCGGCTTGCTGCTGGTCACCGCCTTTTTGGGTCAGGTTTTTGGTCAACCCGCCTGGCTGTCCGGGCTGTGGTTAATGGCGGCATTTTCGCAACTGCTCGTGACTTGGTGGGTACTGTCCAAGTGGCTGCAACCCCAACCCGATGAGGCGGGCGACGGGATCAGCATGTGGAGCGGCATTACCCCTCTGCTGTTTATTCCGGTGGTCGGTAATGTGGTGGCACCGCTCGCGGGTATACCGCTGGGCTATGCGGATTGGTCGGTGATGCAGGCCGGGATTGGTTTGTTTTTTTGGCCACTGGTCTTGCTGCTGGTGTTGGTTCGTCGCGCCGCGCACAGCTCCCTGCCTATTCCGTTGTTACCCACGTGGTGTATCGCCGTCGCACCGCCCTCGGTTTTGGGGCTGGTTGCCTGTGATTTCCAAGCCCCCCTTTGGGTGGGTCAGATGGCGTGGGCTATGGGATTTTTCTGCTTGTTATGGAGCGCGCCCGTGCTGAGGCGTGCTTGGCAGGGCGGCTTTCACATGGGGTTCTGGGCGCTATCTTTTCCTCTGGCTGCCCTTACGGGGTTGAGCTTTGTGGTCGGAGAAGGCATGGTTACGGCGGCGACGAGTGGCACTGTGTTCCCGCTCATGATGCAAGGCGTTGCTGTCGTGCTGCTGGTGTTGACGACCGCCGTGACGCTGACCTTGTGCGTGCTGACGGTTAGCGGACTGCTAGCGGGGCGCTTGCTGGTAGCCGACGACTTGCCAACCGTGCAAGCCTAGCAGGCGCCATGGCTACGCCCAGACATCAAGTAGGGCAGCTTGGGCGGCTTGAATGGCGGGTTCGTCGCGTCGCTCTGCCAAATAAATAAAGCTTAATTCGCAATCTAAGTGCACCGCGTCTGCGATGACGAGGCCACTTGCCTGGGCCTCGTGAATGGCTACCGACTCTCTGGCCAGTGACAGGCCGACGCCCGAACGAACCAAGTCCACCATGGAGGACTCTTGGTCCACCAAGGCGGCGCGCTGTAGCGACAGCCCCAGTGGTTCCGAGACCGCGGTGAGCAGGCGGTGGTGGGCGGACTCTGGGGGCGTCACGATCCACGGTAATCTGGCTAGCCCTTGCCAGTCTTGTCCCAGCACGCGCGCGCCCCAACCCGCAGGCGCCAAGACGCGGTAGCGAAACGAGCTCAATACGTGGCAGTGCCAACGCGGAGACAAGCCTGCAGGCTCCAGTGTGTTGGGGTTGCCTAAAAAAAATGCGACATCCAGGTCGCCGTTGCTGATGAGCTGGCGGCCTTGGCCACTGATGCCGTGGCGTAGGACCGTTTGCACTTGGGGGGCTCGCCCGACCAAGGCCTTCAGGAAGGGCCCCAAGCGTGTAAATTCTGGATCCAAAATGGTGCCAATGGCCAGTTGCCCTCGGAGCTCGTTGTGCAGGCGTTGGGCGTACTGTGTGAACTCGCTCATGGCGGAGACGACCCGCTCAGCCCAGGGCAGTATCGCGACCCCGTCGGGACTTAGGCGCATGCCTTGCGGCTCGCGCTCGAAGAGGACCATACCGAGCTCGCTTTGAAGCTGCTTGATTTGTAGACTAATCGCAGGTTGACTCAGGTGTACTTTCTCGCCTGCGCGGGAGATACTGCCCTCGCGTGCCACAGCCAAAAATATACGCAATCGCTGAATATCCATCACGCGATGATATAAGAAATTCAAATATATGAGATCGGTTTATTCAACTGGCATCGTTGGGCAAACCTATTTAAGATACGGCTGTGGAAATAAATTTCGCGGTATTTCATCTAGGTTTACGCGCCAACCCAATTAATCGGACCCTTTAAGTCATGAGTAACTCAAATATCAAAACCATCCCCCATATTGTTAATGGTCAACCAACTACCGGGACATCAACCCGCCGACAAGACGTTACCAACCCCGCCACAGGGGCGGTCACCGGCTCAGTCTGTCTAGCGAACGCCAGTGATGTCGACCAAGCGGTTGCTGCGGCCAAGGCGGCGTTCCCCGCATGGTCGAACACGCCTCCTCTGCGACGGGCGCGTGTGATGTTCAAGTTTTTGGAGCTGTTGAACCAGCGCCAGGATGACTTTGCACGCATCATTACCGCCGAACACGGTAAGGTGTTCACGGATGCCCAGGGCGAGGTCACACGCGGCATTGAAATTGTTGAGTTTGCCTGCGGCATTCCCCAATTGTTGAAGGGTGACTACAGCGAGCAAGTCTCCACCGGCATCGATAACTGGACCATGCGTCAAAGCCTGGGTGTGGTGGCGGGTATCACACCCTTTAACTTCCCCGTGATGGTGCCCATGTGGATGTACCCCGTCGCGATCGCGTGCGGCAATACCTTTGTGTTGAAGCCCAGCCCACTGGACCCCTCAGCCAGTTTGTTGATGGCGGAGCTGTTTAAAGAGGCCGGTTTGCCGGACGGCGTGTTCAACGTGGTGCAAGGCGATAAGGAATCAGTCGATGCGCTGATGGTCCACCCTGACGTGCAGGCTTTGAGCTTTGTGGGGTCGACGCCAATTGCGAACATCATTTACGAAACGGGCGCCCACCACGGCAAACGCGTGCAGGCTTTGGGCGGCGCGAAGAACCACATGGTTGTGATGCCCGACGCGGATATGGATAAAGTTGTTGACGCCCTCATGGGCGCGGCCTACGGGTCGGCTGGTGAGCGCTGTATGGCGATATCGGTGGCGGTGTTGGTTGGCGATGTAGGCGCCCGTTTGATGCCTAAATTGGCTGAGCGCGCACGCCAATTGAAAATTAAAAACGGCGTGGAAATGGATGCCGAAATGGGCCCCATCGTGACCGCCGCTGCCAAGCAACGCATCACGGGCTACATCGACGTGGGGGTTGCTGAGGGTGCGGACCTCTTGGTTGATGGACGTGACTTCAACGGCGCCGTCGCGGGGGCTGGCTGTGAGGATGGTTTCTGGTTGGGTGCGACTTTATTTGATAACGTAACCACCGAGATGCGCATTTATAAAGAGGAGATCTTTGGTCCCGTTTTGGCATGCGTGCACGTGGCCGGCTTTGCCGAAGCGGTGGAGATGATCAACGCACATGAATTCGGTAACGGCGTTGCGTGCTTCACCAGTGATGGCAACGTGGCGCGTGAATTTGCACGCCAGATCCAGGTCGGTATGGTGGGCATCAACGTGCCGATCCCCGTGCCCATGGCCTGGCAGGGTTTTGGTGGCTGGAAGCGCAGCTTGTTCGGCGACATGCATGCCTATGGCGAAGAGGGCGTGCGTTTTTACACCAAGCAAAAATCAGTGATGCAGCGCTGGCCCGCGAGTATCGACAAAGGTGCGGAATTTGCGATGCCAACGTCCAAGTAAATGACCGATTTCACCTCGAGTGAGGACTGGGTGACGGTCGCGCGCTACACCGACCCAACCCTCGCCTTGGTGATTCAGGGCTGTTTGCAGGCGGCTGGCGTGCCTGCCACGGTTGCCGACCAACATATGGTGCAAATGCATTCCTTGTTGGCCGGCGCGATTCCGGTAAGGGTGCAGGTGCCCGCAAGTTGGGAGCACCAAGCATTGCGTGTATTAGCGGCATTTGAGCGGGGCGATTTCGCGTTGCCCGAGGACTATGGTGAGACGCTTGGTGAAAGCGATATTGGTAGCGGCGATGATGAGCCGCCTCAGGAGGCGATAGATGCAAGAGACCGATAGGTCTGCCGTTGCGGCAGAGAACCATTTTGACTACGTCGTTATCGGCGCGGGCACGGCGGGTTGTTTGCTGGCTAATCGCTTGAGTGCAGACCCCAGCAAGCGGGTGCTACTCATTGAGGCAGGCAAGGCAGACAACTACCATTGGATTCATATTCCTGTGGGGTACCTGTATTGCATTGGCAATCCGCGTACCGATTGGCTCTATGAGACGGAGCCCACCAAGGGGCTGAACGGGCGGACATTGCGCTACCCACGCGGCAAGGCCTTGGGTGGGTGCTCAAGCATCAACGGCATGATTTACATGCGGGGTCAAGCGCGTGACTATGACCAGTGGGCGGCCGCCACGGGTGAGGCCTCATGGGGCTGGACGCAGTGCTTGCCAGATTTTTTGGCTCACGAATCGCATTACTCACAAGACGATCAGCGTGGCGCAGAGGCCGCGAACTGGCACCGCGGGGGTGGTGAATGGCGCGTCGAGAAGCAGCGCCTACGTTGGGACGTTTTGGACGCCTTTTCCCTGGCGGCACAGCAAAGCGGTATTCCGGTGTCGCCCGATTTCAATCGTGGCGACAACGCGGGCGTTGGTTATTTCGAGGTCAATCAGCGCAAAGGTTGGCGTTGGAACACCTCAAAGGCATTTTTGCGACCAATTAAGCACCGCACAAATTTAGTTGTCCGCACGCAGACACACGTTGAGCGCTTGCGGCTAGAGGGCGATACGCAGAGTGGCTGGCACTGTTGGGGGGCGACGCTATTTGATGCCGTCGCCAAGCGCCGTTACGACGTATGTGCTGCAAACGCAGTCGTTTCTAGCGCCGGGAGCATTGGCTCTCCGCAGCTATTGCAGTGTTCAGGGATAGGCGATCCCGCCGTGTTGCAACGGGCTGGGGTTAAGCCCCTCGTTGCGCTGCCAGGTGTGGGCGCCAACTTGCAAGACCACCTGCAAATAAGGGCGGTCTTTTCCGTCAAAGGGGTCTCCACTTTAAACACCATGGCCAATAGCTTATGGGGCAAGGCCATGATCGCCTTAGAGTATGCCCTGAAGCGCTCTGGCCCCATGAGCATGGCGCCGAGTCAGTTGGGGGCGTTTGTTAAGTCTGATCCACAACAGCCCTATGCCAACCTTCAGTACCACGTGCAACCACTCAGCTTGGATGCGTTTGGAGAGCCGTTGCATCACTTCAACGCCTTCACAGCGAGTGTCTGTAATCTCAACCCAACGAGCCGCGGCACGGTATACATAAAAAGTCCTGATACGCGACAGGCGCCTGCTATCGCACCAAATTATTTAAGCACGGACGAGGACAGGAAAATTGCCGCAGACTCGCTGCGTTTGACACGCCGCATTGTGGGGCAGTCGGCGCTTGAAAACTTTCAGCCGCAGGAGGTCAAGCCTGGCGTGCAGTACCAAACCGACGGGGAACTGGCGACGTTGGCGGGCGATATTGCCACCACTATTTTTCATCCGGTTGGCACGACAAAAATGGGGCGCGATGACGATCCGATGGCGGTCGTTGATCCCCACCTACGGGTTCGTGATGGCCGCGGCGGTGTGATCAAAGGCTTGCGTATTGTTGATGCAGGCGTGATGCCAATGATCACCAGCGGTAACACCAACAGCCCGACGCTGATGATTGCTGAAAAAGCTGCAAAGTGGTTAATCAGTAATGAATAGGTATTCATCGCCTGTTTAGTGTTGGTATAAATGCGGGAAAGTCCTCATGTCCGCGGGGGGTTTCAGTCGTTACAGTTAACCCATCGCGGAATGACAGAGCGTCAGTTCAGTCACTTTCGCTTCAGCGAGGGTCGAGGAGACAAATCGAGCCAGAGTCCAAAGAGACTAGAAAAAGCACCGATAGACATCGGTGCTTTTTTTTCGCGGTGTCGTTTAAACGGACGCCTCATCTAAACGTTGATAACCGTATTTACAGAGCACCCTGACGCGGTCATAAAACACATGGAATTTATTACGGTCACACTGGCCTCCTTTTTGGCGGGCTTCGTGGATGCCATCGTGGGCGGGGGTGGCCTGGTGTTGGTGCCCGCGCTATTCGCTACTTTCCCGAACACGCATCCGGCCACACTGTTTGGGGTTAACAAGAGTGCCTCCATGTGGGGCACAGGCGCGGCAGCTTGGCAGTATGCGCACCGCGTCAAGATGCCGTGGCGCAGCTTATGGCCCGCGTTGGTGCTGGCGGTGATCGGCTCATTTGGCGGCGCTTGGGCGGTGACGCTGGTCTCACCGGATCTGTTTCGTAAGGCATTGCCTGCGGTACTGCTCGCGGTTTTTGTCTATACGCTGGTTAAGAAAGACATGGGCCGACAGCATGCCCCAAGACACACTGCCCGGCGTGAGCGCGTGGTGATGGGGGTACTTGGCTTTGTTGTTGGCGCGTATGACGGCTTCTTTGGACCCGGCACGGGTAGCTTTTTTGTTTTTGCGATGGTGCGCTGGCTAGGTTTTGATTTCTTGCATGCCAGTGCCAGTGCCAAGCTGTTGAACTTGGCCTCTAACATGGCGGCGTTGGCCTTGTTTATATCGACGGGCCACATTTGGTGGCACTTGGTCTTGTTTATTGCAATCGCTAATGTGGCCGGCAGCGTGATTGGCACCCGCTTGGCGCTAAAGCATGGCTCTGGCTTCGTGCGCGTTGCATTTATGGTGGTCGTCGCCGCGCTGATCTTAAAGACAGCGTGGGACGCTTATGGCATTGGCTAATTGGGTGCCACGGCGCCAGGAGAGGCGAGCTTTAAAGCGGCAACAGGCCCAGGTTCAGGTTCA
>JABBAS010000060.1:21229-31234 GCA_018607835.1 Methylobacillus sp.
CGGCACGGCTAAGCTGCGGTCCGCTCCGGACGGTTCTGGCTGCGGTACCACCCGCGAGCGCCCCAAGCCCAAAATCATGGGCGCTTTGCCCGGCTCGGTTGTCGGATCCGGTACGCGATAAAGCGGCACCTCATCGGCATTTAGCGGCGTACCAATAGGCGCTGTAGCCAACCCCTTCTGGACGGCGGCGATGTCTGCCGTGTTGGGGTACCGATTGGTTAACACGTAGTCGAACACACGCCGCGCGATCGGGGCAGCATGAGCGCTACCGAAACCGGAGTTTTCAACAATGATGGCCAACGCAATTTGTGGATCGTTGGCAGGCGCGAAGGCGATGTATAACGAGTGGTCGCGTTCGTATTCGGCCATTTTCTCGGCATCATATTTCTCGTTTTGTCCAATGGTCACCGCCTGCGCTGTCCCCGTTTTCCCCGCACTTAGATAAGGCGCATCGCCGAAAACAAACCGAGACGTCCCCTCCTGTGTGACGCCGACCATGGCGTCGACAATGACGGCAATGTTGCTCGCCTTGTAATTGAGGTTAGTGGGCGAGTGCTCTACGACCTTGACAGCGTCGCTGGCGCGGGAGTCTCTGGTCGCCCGAACAACATGTGGCTGATGACTGTTACCACCATTTGCGACGGTGGCCGTTGCCAGCGCGAGCTGCAGCATGGTGAAAGCGTTATAGCCTTGGCCAATGCCTAAAGAGATGGTCTCCCCGGCATACCACCGCTGCTGGTCGCTGCGGCTGTAAGCCTGCCGCTTCCACGCTTGGTTGGGAAGGATGCCGGTTTGCTCCCCGTTCAAATCGATACCGGTTAAACGGCCAAACCCCAGTGGGCTCATGAAGTCATGAATCGTGTCTACGCCCAGATCGTTCGCCAACGCATAGTAGTAGGTGTTACTTGATTTGACGATGCTTTTACGCATGTCGACGTTACCCATTGATTCGTCGCCATGACTTCTAAACTTGTTGCCGCCAAAAATCCAAAACCCGGGGTCATAGGTCGTGCTCTGCGGCGTGCGCTTACCCAACTCCAGAGCCGCCAAACCCATGAATGGCTTGTAGGTCGACCCCGGTGGGTAGCGCCCGCGCAATGCGCGATTGAGCAGTGGCTTATCAGGTGAATCGGCAAGGGCTCGCCAGCTATCTACATCGATGCCCTCGACGAATAGATTGGGATCGAAGGTTGGCATGCTAACCAACGCAAGTACTTCGCCATTTTTAGGGTTGATGGCGACCACCGCGCCCCGACGTTGACCGAATAGCGACTCGATCATTTGCTGTAACTTGATGTCGATGGTCAGCTCGACGGTCTCACCAGAGCGGGCCGACCGGCTGTCCAATATACGCACGGCACGCCCGCCAGCGGATGTTTCTATGCGCTCGATGCCGGTTTCGCCGTGCAAGAGTTTCTCGTAGTATTGTTCCACCCCGAGTTTGCCGATGTAGTCCGTACCGCGGTAATTCGCCTGATCCGAGTCGGACCACTCTTCGATTGCGGCTTGCTCGCGTTGGTTGATACGTCCGATATAGCCAATCAGGTGGCTGGCGGTCGCGCCAAAAGGGTAGCTTCTAAAAAAGCGTGCACGAATGTCTACGCCCGGAAACCGCCAACGCTGCGCGGCAAACCTAGCCACCTCTTGTTCGCTTAACAGGGTGCGTACAGGGATCGCCTCGAATGACTTGGTCTCGCTTAGGAGCTTAAAAAACCGACGGCGATCCCGCTTACTGATGTTGATTACTTCGGACAACTCGTCCAGAAGAGGCTCCAGTTTGTCGGCTTCAGATGGCGTCACTTCAAGCGTGTAGGCCGAGTAGTTGGAGGCCAGTATGTTGCCATACCGGTCTTCTACCTCGCCGCGCAGGGGTACCACGGGCACCACTGCCGTTCGGTTGCGTTCGGCTTGCTCGTTCAGACTATCGTGCCGCAGCACTTGTAGGTAATAGGCACGCGCCAGAATGAGTAGAAATGCCAAAACCACCATTGCGACTGCGACCAAGGCGCGCAGCCTAAACTGGTGCACATCGGCGGCAATGTTGCGTAACTCTTTCATGGCTTAGCCATCAAATGGGGCGGTTTTCATCTGGGTCGTGGGCGCGGCGCTGTGGCATCAATAGAACGGCCGTCACGACCGGCCAGAGTATCGCTTCAAGACCGGGCGAGGCCAACGCCAGCCAGCCGGGGCTGCCGTCACCGACCACCCACCGTACGGCCCATTGCAGTAGGTGAGAGGCGGCGAATACAGGGATGAGCTGCACGGCTTGGCCATCGAGAGAAAACCAACGCAAGCGTCGGTGCATGCTGACCGCGAGATAAGACAAAACGCTGTAGGCCAGCGCGTGTTGACCCATTAACGCACTGCCGTGTACGTCCATCAATAGGCCGAAGAAAAATGCCCAGCCAATGCCAATGCGTCGTGGTTGGTGCACGTTCCAAAAGACCAACACCACCGCTAAAAAGTCAGGCAGCCAAATGCCAGATGCCCCGAAAAAACCACTTAAGAACATGTTGAGCAGTAACGCGATCACCAGCGAGCTTGTGATGAACAAGGGGGATGCGGGTAACAGTAGGGGTTGTCCGCGACGCATGATCATGGCGTTGCCTTCTGTGTGCCCGGTGCGGGCGTTTTCGTCGGGGCGGCGCCGGGTGGCGAGGGTTCAGGTGCGTTCGGCGTCATGGGGGCCACGCTCACAGTGGGAGCCACCACCAAGACATCGAGCACTTGTTGTAGGCGCGCCAATGGCTGACACTGAATGGTGGCGTAGTTGTTGTCGTCGTAACTGGGTAGGTCGGTCACGACTGCCACGGGCAAGCCGGCTGGATACACGCCATCAATGCCGCTGGTACTGAGTACGTCGCCCACTTGTATGTCTGCATTGCTGTCAACGTAGCGCAACTCTAGCGAGTCCCCTCGTCCTGATTTTGAGCCAAATAACACGCTGCGTTGGCCTGTACGCGTATTCATGACCGGCGTTGCATGGCGGCGGTCTGTGACCAACGTGACCTCGCTATTGAGCAGGTACGCGCGGGTGACCTGCCCGAACACACCCATGGCATCGATCACGGCGGATCCGGCCACGATGCCATCGGCGGTGCCTTTGTCCAGTCGGACGCGATGCTGATAGGGGTCCGGTGTTTCGCCGATGATGCGCGCAACCACGCTGGGATTCTGCTGCGTGGCTCGCAATTGCAGCAACTCCCGCAATTGTTGGTTTTCAATGGCAAGGTAACGTGCCTGCTGCGCGGTTTCCGCAACCCGCAACAGATCTGCTTCCAGCTGCGTTTGACGGGTCTTGAGGGTATTGACGTCCTCTAGGTACTGCTTCAGCCACGTCAACGCGACAATCGGTTGCCCCAGCGCCCACTGCACAGGATAGAGTGCGGTCGCAAGACCAAGGCGTATCGGTTCCCCAATGCGCAGGGTCCCATCGACCGTCATCAGGAAGAATGACAGGCCTGCGCATATGAGGAGTTTGACGAAGGCGGTAACGCCTTGTTTAAAGAGGGCCGGCGGGGAGCGATCTAGCACGACACGTGGGTAGCGATGGGTAGCGTTTATTCGTGAGAGAAAATAGTACCGAGGCTGTCCATGCGATCCAAGGCCATGCCACAGCCGCGAACGACACAGGTAAGAGGGTCCTCGGCGACCAGCACCGGCAAACCGGTCTCTTCTGCGAGCAACCGGTCCAAGTCATTTAACAAAGCGCCGCCGCCAGTCAGCATCATGCCGCGTTCGGCAATGTCCGCTCCCAACTCTGGCGGGGTTTGCTCCAGCGCGGTTTTGACCGCTGACACGATGTTGTTCAGCGGTTCGGTGAGCGACTCCAAAATTTCGTTAGACGAAATAATGAATGATCGGGGAACGCCTTCGGAGAGGTTGCGTCCTTTGACTTCCATTTCCTTCACCTCACCGCCAGGGAAGGCTGAGCCGATGGTTTTCTTAATGGCCTCTGCCGTTGGCTCACCAATCAACATCCCGTAATTTCGGCGAATGTAGTTGATGATGGCTTCGTCAAAGCGGTCACCACCGACGCGCACGCTGCCCTTGTAAACCATACCGCCCAGCGAAATCACGCCGACTTCGGTGGTGCCACCGCCGATGTCAATCACCATGGAGCCTGAGGCCTCGGAGACGGGTAAGCCAGCGCCAATTGCGGCCGCCATGGGTTCTTCGATGAGGTAGACCTCAGAGGCCCCCGCTCCCAAGGCCGATTCGCGAATCGCGCGGCGCTCGACCTGGGTCGAGCCGCAGGGGACACAAATAATAATCCGTGGGCTAGGCCGAAAAATGGAGCGTGGATGCGCCATTTTGATAAATTGCTTGAGCATTTGCTCAGTGACCGTGAAGTCGGCGATCACCCCGTCCTTCATAGGACGAATGGCCTCAATATTGCCTGGCACTTTGCCCAGCATTGACTTCGCTTCGTGGCCAACCGCTTGCAGGGTCTTTTTGCCTTGTGGCCCACCCTCGTGGCGGATGGCGACCACGGAGGGTTCGTCTAGGATGATGCCCTTGTCACGCATGTAAATAAGCGTGTTGGCAGTACCCAGATCAATGGCCAAATCGGAGGAAAATTGGCGGCGGAAAGCTTCAAACATGTAAGGCGTCCTAACGCATGATTTCTGGTAACGTGCCGACCGCGGGTGCGTGGCATAAGCGCGCTGTACCAAAAGCTGGCGGAAAATGGTTTCGAACAGCACCAATTTGGCCTAAAAACGACCGAAAATCAGAACAAATCCAAAGATTGGATAATACCCTATCCTCTTAAGGAGAGCCACAGCCGCCGTTGGGCATTTTGCGCAAATAGGCGGCTGTGCAGTTGGTTTCTAAAAAAGTATTACTTATGGCACTACATTCTGAAGATATGCGGCGTTTGGCCAGGCTCGCTAGGCTGGACCTGCCCGAGGAGGCACAGACGGCATTAGCGGGCCAATTGAACACGTTTTTTGGCCTGGTGGAACAGATGAATGCGGTTGACACCGATGGCCTTGAACCGCTTGCCCACCCCGCCGACGCGATGGGAGAAGCCGTCACGTTGCGACTGCGCCCCGATGTGGCGAGTGAGCCCGCGACGGAGGCGGTACGTGCCGCCAACCAGCGCAGCGCCCCAGCCGTTGAGCGCGGGTTGTACCTTGTTCCCAAAGTGATTGAGTGAGGCCACAAGTTATGTCCGATATGCATGATTGGGGCGTCAGCGAGACGGCCCGCCAACTGCGGTCTAAGGCCGTGTCGAGTGTGGAGGTGACGATGGCCTTGTTGGCCCGCGCCCAAGCCAATGAGGCCTTGGGTAGCTTTTTACACCTGGACGTTGAGGGTGCCCTGGCGCAAGCCAAGCAGGCCGATGCGCAGCTGTCCGCTGGTGCGCAGGGGCGGCTACTCGGCGTTGCGCTCGCTCATAAAGATGTGTTTGTGACGACCGGTATGCCCACAACGGCAGGCTCGCAGATGTTGGCAGGCTACCAAAGCCCGTTTAACGCGACGGTTGTACAGCGTCTAGCTGATGCCGGTGCGATTAGCTTAGGTAAATTGAATTGCGACGAGTTTGCAATGGGGTCGGGTAATGAGAATTCGGCCTATGGCCCGGTGAGAAACCCGTGGGATACGACCCGGGTTCCCGGTGGGTCTTCGGGTGGTTCGGCCGCCGCAGTAGCGGCGCGCTTGATACCCGCTGCGACGGGGACCGATACAGGGGGCTCCATCCGGCAACCCGCAAGCTTCTGCGGGATCACCGGGATTAAGCCAACGTATGGCCTGTGCTCTCGCTATGGCATGGTGGCGTTTGCATCCAGCTTGGACCAAGCCGGTGCCATGGCGCGCACGGCGGAGGACTGTGCGTGGCTTCTATCTGCGATGGCAGGCCCGGATATTGACCGCGATGCGACCTCCTTGGACGTACCGGCGCGCGATTACGCCGCCGCGATTGCCGTCCCACGAGCGGGTGCGACCGCCGATAAGCCGTTGCATGGTTTGCGCGTCGGCTTGCCGAAAGAGTTTTTTGGTGAGGGTGTTTCACCCGATGTGCAGACGGCGGTGCAAAGCGCGTTGCAGCAGCTAACGGCGCTCGGGGCTGTCTTGGTTGACATCACGTTGCCACGCACTGAGCTGTCGATTCCGGTGTACTACATCATTGCGCCGGCTGAAGCGTCTAGCAACTTGAGCCGCTTTGATGGTGTCCGTTATGGCCACCGCGCCGCCGAGTATGGCGACCTGATTGACATGTACCAAAAGACACGCAGCGAAGGGTTTGGTGACGAAGTAAAGCGCCGTATTTTGATGGGGGCCTATGTGCTGTCGCATGGCTACTACGACGCGTATTACCTGAAGGCGCAAAAAATCCGACGTCTCATTGCCAATGATTTTCAGTCCGCCTTTCAGTCGTGTGACGTGATTGCTGGCCCGGTTGCACCAACGGTTGCTTGGCGACTTGGCGAGAAGGCGAATGACCCAGTTGCCAATTATCTGGCCGATATTTTTACGCTTTCTAGCAGCCTCGCTGGCTTGCCGGGCATGAGCGTGCCCGCTGGTTTTGGAGAGGGCGGTATGCCCGTTGGCTTGCAGTTGGTAGGCAACTATTTAAAGGAAGACGAGTTGCTACAAACCGCACACCAGTTCCAACAAATGACGTCTTGGCATGACGCGATGCCCAAGGAGTTTTCCGTATGAACACCCCCGCCCCTTCAGCCAGCTTGCTCGTCCATGGCTATGAGGTCGTGATTGGTTTTGAGACCCATGCCCAGCTGTCTACTGCCTCGAAAATATTTAGTCGTTCTGCGGTCGCGTTTGGCGCGCAGCCCAACCTGCATGCGAGTCCAGTTGACTTGGCGTTGCCTGGTGCCTTGCCGGTGATGAACGTGGGCGCGGTTGAGCGTGCGATTCAATTGGGGTTGGCCGTGAATGCCCACATTGCAGAAAAAAGTGTTTTCGCCCGCAAAAATTATTTCTACCCAGACCTGCCTAAAGGCTACCAAATTAGTCAGTTTGAAATTCCAGTGGTGCAAGGCGGTGAGGTGACTTTCTTCTTAGGAGAAGAGAAAAAAACCGTGCGCTTGGTGCGCGCGCACTTAGAGGAAGACGCGGGTAAGTCGCTGCATGAAGATGCGGCCTTGGGCGGTGGTGGCCAAAGCGGTATCGATCTGAACCGCGCGGGCACGCCTTTGTTAGAGATTGTGACCGAGCCCGATATGCGATCTACCGCTGAGGCCGTTGCATATGCCAAGGAGCTGCACAAAATCGTCACGTGGATTGGTATTTGCGACGGCAACATGCAGGAGGGTAGTTTTCGCTGTGACGCCAACGTGTCGGTGCGCAAGCCCGGCGCGCCTTTAGGGACACGGCGAGAAATTAAAAACTTGAATAGCTTCAAGTTCATGCAACAAGCAATCGATTTTGAAATTCGCTGGCAAATCGAGCAAATTGAAGATGGCCACGACATCCAACAGGCCACCGTCTTGTTTGACCCCGACACCGGTGAAACGCGATCAATGCGCACCAAGGAAGACGCGGCAGACTATCGCTACTTCCCCGATCCGGACCTACCGCCGCTGGCGATAGACCGTGCCTGGGTTGAGCGTGTGCGCGCTGATATGGCGGAGCTGCCGCGCGTCATGGCGCAGCGCTTTGTGCAGGATTACGGCTTGCCTGAGTACGATGCCACGACGTTGACCCAGTCCCAAGCGATGGCCGCCTACTTTGAGGCAACCGCGAAAGCGAGTGGGCAAGCCAAACTGGCGAGTAACTGGATCATGGGCGAAGTGGCGCGGCGCTTGAATACCAGCGATGGGCATTTTGCAGACCTGCCCGTAACCAGCGAACAGCTGGCGATGCTCATCACCCGGATTGTGGACAACACGATTTCAAACAACGCCGCGAAGCAAGTGTTCGATGCGCTATGGCAAGGAGATGTCGATGCCGATGTCGATGCCATTATTGAGGCCAAGGGCCTGAAGCAGATGAGCGACAGTGGCGCGTTGGAAGCCATCGTGGATGAGGTGCTTGCCGCTAACGCCGACAACATCGCGCAGTACCGTGCGGGTAAAGACAAGGCGTTTAACGCGCTGGTTGGACAGGTGATGAAGGCCAGCAAAGGCAAGGCCAACCCCGCCCAAGCCAACGCCTTACTTAAGGCGAAACTAGGCTGACACCGTAGCGAGCGCGGTATGCCAACACGCGCGCATGGTTGTCCGCGAGCGCTGGTTGGGCAGGCTGTGATGACAGGTAGTCCAGCAGGTCGTCTAGGCTGGCGATGGCACAGACGGCAAGCCCCACTTGTTCGCGCACGTATTGCACGGCGCTGTAGGGGACATCTTTCAGTGTGCCATCTGCCTGCAGCTCCGTTGCCATCTCTTGTCTATCCAGCGCAATAGCGACCGCGTGGGGTTGTGCGCCGGCCGCTTTAATTAGCGCGATGGACTCCCTGGCCGCGGTGCCCGCGCTCATCACGTCGTCCACAATCAGAACGCGCCCTTTCAGGGGCGCACCCACTAACGAGCCACCTTCGCCATGATCTTTAACTTCTTTGCGGTTGTAGGCGAAGCCCACGTTCTTGCCCAGACGAGCCAACTCCATGGCGACGGCGGCACCCAGTGGAATGCCTTTGTAGGCGGGCCCAAAAACCATGTCAAACTCAATGCCGCTGGCGAGAATGCGTTGTGCATAAAATTGGGCTAAGCGAACGAGCTTGGCGCCATCATCGAACAGGCCTGCATTAAAAAAATAAGGACTCAAGCGCCCGGCTTTTGTTTTGAACTCACCTAGGCGTAAAACGCCTGATTCGACTGAAAACGCAACGAATGCTTGCGCCAGCGCATCTTGGCTGGCGGGCGTTGTTTCTTGTGTGGAACCCATGATGACCCAATCCTTATTCAAACTCACGAGTCTTAACCTTAACGGCGTTCGCTCCGCCAGTCGAAAAGGCTTGGAAGAGTGGGTGGCTAAGACCGCCCCTGATTGTATGTGCGTACAAGAACTCAAAGCGCAAGCGGGCGATATCGCGGGGGGCTTGGATGCCATTGCCGGGATGCCCGGCTACTTCCATTTTGCTGAAAAAAAGGGCTATTCCGGTGTGGGCGTGTACACGCGGCATGAACCCAGTGAGGTGATTGCAGGATTTGATCACGGTGAATTCGATACTGAGGGTCGTTACGTTGAACTGCGCTTTGACACACCGAAGCGGAAGCTGAGCCTGATCAGCAGCTACTTTCCCAGTGGCTCATCGGGTGAGTTACGCCAGAGCGCCAAGTTTCGATTCTTAGACGCCATCACGCCCTACCTCGCTGAGTTGGGCGGCAGTCGTGACTACATTTTGTGTGGGGACTTGAATATTGCACACCAAAACATTGATCTGAAAAACTGGCGGAGTAACCAAAAAAACAGCGGTTTTACACCGGAGGAGCGCGCCTGGATGACGGGCTTCTTGGATGGCGGCATGGTGGATGTCTACCGTCGCCTACACCCAGAGGCGACCGACGAGGCCTATACCTGGTGGAGCAACCGTGGCCAAGCTTGGGCGAACAATGTGGGGTGGCGATTGGATTATCACTTGGCTACGCCTGCATTGGCGGCGCTGGCGCAACAGTGCGCGGTGTACAAAACGGAGCGGTTTTCCGACCATGCGCCGCTGACAATTGACTACGCTTTTTCCCTTTGATGCCAAGGCGCTGAACCGGTGCGCATAGACCTCAACCCCGAACCACCTGCCCCGCACGCGGTTGCGGAGGAAGCGGCGGTTGATGACTTCCTCTTACAGGGCGCGACCGCGAGTAATGCGCTCAATACCTCCGCTGGCAGGCAATGGACAACGTGGTGGGTGGTACTGGCCGTGAGCGTGCATGCGGTGGTGATTGGCGGTGTGCTGTACTTGAAGCCGACGATGTTCAAAATGGACGCAGCGCGTACGAGCGACTCGGCCGACAAGGCGCTGCCTGTCGAGTGGATTGGGCAGGCACCGCCCATTGTGGCTGTGCCGTCGCCGCCATTGCAGCCGCGAGTTGCGCCACAGAC
>JABBAS010000022.1 GCA_018607835.1 Methylobacillus sp.
ATGCACAGGTGGCACTTGCGGCGTTGCGCGCCCTGCGCGCCAGGGGAGGTGACGTGTTTTCTGACTCCGCCCCCACACGTGTAGCCACAGGTGTAGCCATGGGTGTAGCCATGAGTGCGGCCATGGGTCCTATCGCTTGTTTATCCCAACTTCCCAATGCCCGGTTGGTGGGCGAGCCCGCTCACTGGCCACACGCGGCGAGTGCCCGCGTGCACTCAGACACCCGCACGCTCATGGCGGGAGATCTGTTTGTTGCCTTATCGGGCGATCACTACGATGCGCACGCATTTTTGCCGAAGCTGAGCGATCAGGGGGTGCAGGTCGCTCTCGCGTCGCACGGTCTTGCCCAAGCCGGCTTGGTCGGCGTTGAGGTTCCAGATACCCGAACAGGTCTGGGCGACTGGGCGCAACTTTGGCGCCATGAATGCCGCGTGCCATTGATTGCCGTGACCGGTAGCAATGGAAAAACAACGGTGACGCAAATGATTGCGTCCATCCTGCGGATGGCACATGGCGAGGCGGCACTGGCAACAGCGGGTAACTTCAATAACGACATTGGCCTGCCTCTGACGATCTTGCGCCTGCGTTCACACCACCGCAGCGCAGTCGTCGAGTTGGGTATGAACCATCCAGGTGAAATCGCCCGCTTGAGCGCGATTGCGCAGCCGACGGTAGCGCTTGTAAATAATGCGCAGCGCGAACACCTTGAGTTTATGCAAACCGTTGATGCGGTTGCTGAAGAAAACAGTGACGTGTTCAATGCCCTGCCAACAGATGGCATTGCGGTGATGCCGCATGGGGATGCCTATACCCCACGGTGGGTGGAAAAAGCCGACGGACGAACGGTCTGGACATTCTCCACAACGGACCAAAATGCAACCGTGTACGCCGCTGGGCAGTGGCAAGGCGATGCGTGGTCGCTGACGTTGACGACGCCGCAGGGGAGCGCGCAGGTTCGGTTGGCACTTGCAGGCGAGCACAACGTGGCTAACGCGGCGGCGGCGGCGGCCTGTGCGTTGGCCGCCGGCATGGCGTTGACAGATGTGCGAGACGGTTTAACCGCGTTCACAGCGGTCAAGGGTCGCTCACGGGCCGCGTTGTTGGCGCGCGGTGCGGATGCCGTGCAATTGGTTGATGACACCTATAACGCAAACCCCGACTCGATGCGGGCGGCGATTGATGTGCTGGGCGCGATGAGCAAACCGCGCTGGCTGGTCATGGGTGACATGGGTGAGGTGGGCGCTCAAGGCGAGGCCTTTCACCGTGAAGCGCTCAGCTTGGCGCTAGACAAAAACATTGAGCGCATTGACGTGGCGGGTCACTGGTGGGAACAGGTTGTCACACACCCTGCAGATACGCGTGCAGCAGATCGACTGCATTGGCATGCGGATGTGGACGCCTTGGCGGACGCTGCCCCAGTCCTTGGTGCGCACAGCGCCAGCATATTGGTGAAGGGCTCTCGCTTTATGCAAATGGAGCGCGTCGTGGCATCGCTTGAAGCCACTTGGCCCCCGTTAGGTAGCGCGGTAAACGCACAACAAAAAGAATTTGGAGGCCGCGATGCTGCTTAGTTTGACGCAATGGTTACAGGTGCAAATGCCTGAGTGGGGCTTTCTGCGTGTTTTCCAGTACCTGACGTTTCGTGCCGTCATGGCCGCGTTGACCGCCTTGTTGATTGGCTTGGTGGCAGGGCCCAAAGTCATACGCTACCTCACTGCGGTCAAGATAGGTCAGCCGGTGCGCGGGTACGCGATGCAGTCTCACCTCGTGAAGTCAGGGACGCCCACCATGGGAGGCGTGTTGGTTCTGATTTCCATTGGCTTGGCGACCTTGCTTTGGGCGGACTGGACCAACCGTTTTGTATGGATCGTTTTACTCGTGACCTTATGCTTTGGCGCGATTGGCTGGGTGGACGACTGGCGCAAAGTGGTGGCCAAAGACCCAGAGGGTATGCCGTCTAAAGAAAAGTATCTGTGGCAGTCTCTCGTGGGTTTATTGGCGGCGTTGGCCTTGGTGTTTGCGATCTCAGAAAGCTCAAACGCAAAAGTCTGGGAGCTATTCCAAGACTGGGTGAGTTCTGGTTTTTCTATTGAGTTGCCGCCTACGGCTGACTTGTTGGTCCCCTTCTTTAAAACAGTCAGTTATCCGCTAGGTGTTCTCGGCTTTGTGGTGCTGACTTATTTGGTGATTGTTGGCTCCAGCAAT
Organism: Methylobacillus sp.; assembly: GCA_018607835.1. Taxonomy (GTDB): domain Bacteria; phylum Pseudomonadota; class Gammaproteobacteria; order Burkholderiales; family Burkholderiaceae_C; genus RS62. The sequence continues at coordinate 2,206 of JABBAS010000022.1, forward strand.
GCGGTCAATCTGACCGATGGTCTGGATGGCTTGGCGATCATGCCCGTGATCATGGTTGGCTCGGCCTTGGGTGTCTTTGCCTACGTGACGGGCAATGCCAACTTCTCGCGCTACCTCAACTTGCCAACGATTGCCGGCACCGGGGAGTTACTCATTTTCTGTGCGGCTATGGCGGGCGCAGGCCTCGCCTTTTTGTGGTTCAACGCCCATCCCGCTCAGGTGTTTATGGGCGACGTGGGTGCCTTGGCTCTAGGCGCCGCCTTGGGAACGATTGCGGTGATCGTTAGACAAGAAATTGTGCTGGCGATCATGGGCGGCATTTTCGTTGCTGAAGCGTTGTCCGTGATGCTTCAGGTGACGTACTTCAAATACACCAAGAAGCGGTATGGCGAGGGAAGACGTTTGTTAAAGATGGCGCCACTGCACCACCATTTTGAAAAAAAGGGGTGGGCTGAAACGCAAGTGGTTGTTCGGTTCTGGATCATCACCATGCTGCTGTGCTTGGTGGGCTTGTCCACATTGAAGTTGCGCTGAGTTAAGGATATATGCACCTCGCTGATCAACATCAGGTACTGGTACTCGGGATGGGCATCTCCGGTCTGGCGATGGCGCGTTGGTGCGCGCGTCGCGGCGACAAGGTGACCCTAGTCGATAGCCGGTCTGATGGGGCTCTCCTCGATCGGGTGCGTTCAGAGATGCTGGGCGTGGATGTACAACAGCGTCCATTGGACACCGAGCTGATGACAGTGGCGCCGTGGGCGATGATTTATGTCAGCCCGGGCCTATCGCCCAGCGATCTAAGTGCGGTGTCCAACTGGGCCGATGCACATACTGTGCGGGTGTGCGGCGAACTCGATTTGTTTATTGAGGGCTTGCGCGTACACGAACCGGCCCCTGAGCCAACCAGCGAGGCGCTTGATGCCGAGATCGAAGTCGAGATTGAACCGGAGGCAGACGTTGGTGCTGAAGCTGATGTTGACGTTGACGTTGATGCTGATGTCGATGAGGATCTCGAGACGCCAGCAAGTGGGCCCATAGACCCCATCACCCCCGCCGTTACCGTTAAGAGTCGGGCACCCAAGGTGTTGGCTGTAACGGGAACCAACGGCAAAACTACCGTAACGGCATTGACACACCATTTGTTGCGGTGGGCAGGTGTGCAAGCGGTCGCAGCCGGCAACATCGGCCCCTCCATGCTCGACGCGTTGATGGCCTGCTTAGACAACAATGAGTGGCCAGCGGTCTGGGTCCTCGAGCTTTCCAGCTTTCAGCTGGCTAGAGCAAATGACTTTAACCCTAGCGCCGCGACCATTCTGAATATCAGCCAGGACCACATGGACTGGCATGGCGACATGGCGGCCTATGGGGCGGCGAAACAGCGTATTTTTGGAAACACCAGCTTACGGGTGCTCAACCGTGACGATGGCGAGAGCATGCGGTCTCAGCCTCCGCCCCCGCCCGTGTTGAAGCGCAAAGAGCGGCCTGTACCAGGCCCCACTTGGGAGAGCTTTGGTGCCGATGCACCGACGCGACCAGGCGATTGGGGTCTTGAGGAAACCAATGGACTCACGTGGTTGGTGCGTGCGCAGGCCGTCGATGAGGTGGTGCGCGCGGGCAAGAAAGACGCCGCACCTGTGGAGGTCTTCTTGCAGCGTTTGATGCCTGCAGATGCCCTGCGCATTCGCGGTCGGCATAACGCTTGCAACGCATTGGCTGCCTTGGCCTTGGCCACCGCAGGCGGTGGTGCATTGGGCCCCATGTTGCATGCATTGCGGGAGTACGTCGGTGAGCCGCACCGTGTGCAACCCGTCGGTGTCATTGGTGACGTTGAATATATCGACGACAGCAAGGGCACCAACGTGGGGGCGACCTTGGCCGCGTTGCACAGTCTAGGCGCCGAGCGCCGTTTGGTGGTGATCTTAGGAGGCGATGGTAAGGGACAAGACTTCAGTGTCTTGCGTGATGCCGTGCGTCGCTATGCGCGCGCCGTCGTCCTGATGGGGCGCGATGCCGGTCTTATTGGCGATACCTTGCGCGATACCGGTGTGCCGCTGTTACCTGCCACCGACATGGTAGACGCCGTTCAGCAGGCCGCGGCGGCTGCCAAGGTTGGTGATGTGGTCTTGCTATCACCTGCTTGCGCCAGTTTCGACATGTACCGCAATTACCTTGCGCGGGCGACCGCCTTCACCGATGCCGTGACGACGCTCGCAGAAAACAATGGGGAGGTGCGTGTATGAGCTGGCGCGATTGGCTCCCTAAACGTGAGGCCACGGAGGTGGCCGAGCATATTCCTGTACGCATCAATAGCCGAGACTTTGTGCGTACCCGGCCCTTAGAGGTGCGTGAGCACGGTTTTGATCAGCCGCTGTTATGGGCGGTCGTGGGATTGGTGCTGTGGGGCTTGGTGATGGTCTATTCCGCAACCATCGCCTTACCGGACAGTCCGCGGTTTGCCAGCTATGACCCGCTGCACTTTGTGCTCCGCCAAGGGTTTGCGGTCGCGGCTGGGTTCGTATTTGCTTTGGTCGCCTTCCAGATTCCGATGGCAGCGTGGGAAGTCCGTGCCCCGCACGTGTTTGCGTTTAGTTTGCTGTTGCTGGTTGCCGTGGTGATTCCATTTATTGGGCGAGAGGTGAACGGTGCTTATCGTTGGATACCGCTGGGTTTCTTTACGTTCCAACCGTCGGAGCTGGCGAAGTTTGCCGTGGTGCTATTTGCCTCCAATTACATGGTCCGCAAGATGGATATCAAGGAGCGTTTCATACGCGCGGTCACGCCGATTGCCACCTTGATTGCGGTGGCTGGTGTATTGCTCCTGTTGGAGCCTGACATGGGTGCCTTCATGGTGATCGTTGTGATCGCGATGGGTATTTTGTTCTTGGGAGGCGTCAACGCACGGGTGTTCTTCTTGTTGAGTGGGCTGCTGTTAATCGCGTTTAGCGCCATGATTTGGCTGAGCGAATGGCGCCGAGACCGTATCTTTGCGTATCTGGACCCGTGGAGTGCGGAGCATGCGCTAGGCCGTGGATACCAGTTGTCGCACTCGCTGATTGCATTTGGTCGCGGGGAAATATTTGGTGTCGGCCTAGGCGGCAGTGTCGAGAAGCTGAGTTGGTTGCCAGAGGCGCACACAGACTTTTTGATGGCGGTGATCGGGGAAGAGTTTGGCTTGGTCGGTGTCTTGCTCGTGATCGCCATCTTTATGTGGATGACGCGCCGGATCTTGCAGATTGGTCGTCAGGCCATCGCGTTAGATCAGGTCTTTAGCGGCTTGGTCGCCCAAGGCGTGGGTCTGTGGATTGGCTTCCAAGCCTTCATCAACATCGGCGTGAACCTAGGGGCCTTGCCAACGAAGGGCCTAACCCTTCCCTTGATGAGTTACGGTGGGTCGGCCATTCTGATGAACCTCATTGCGTTGGCCGTGGTGCTCAGGGTGGACCACGAAAACCGTCAGATGATGCGTGGGGGGCGGGCATGACAGCTACCGCACACAATCAAGCCCAACAAGCCAAGCCCTTCGTGGCTTTGGTTATGGCCGGAGGCACGGGTGGGCATATCTTCCCGGGGCTTGCCGTGGCGCAAGCGCTTCAAAAGAAGGCGTGGCGGGTGCACTGGCTAGGTGCACCAAACAGCATGGAGTCACGGGTCATTCCGGCACACGATATTCCGTTGGAATTGGTGTCGTTTTCTGGCGTCCGTGGGAAGGGCTTGATGACCAAGTTACGCGCACCCTTGCGACTGCTGAGAGCGTGCCTGGACGCATCGCGCATCATGCGTCGCGTCAGACCGGACGTGGTGATTGGCTTGGGTGGGTTTATCACGGTGCCGGGCGCGTTGGCGGCTTGGGTCTGCCGATGCCCGATTGTGTTGCACGAACAAAATGCGGTTGCGGGCTTGTCCAACCGTGTGATTGCGTGGTTCGCCAAACACCAGTTTGCTGCCTTCCCGACAGCGCTACCGCGTGCCACGTGGGTGGGTAATCCCTTGCGTTCGGCTTTTCTCCACCAACCCACGCCGGCGGCACGATTTGCAAATCGCAGTGGCGACTTACGTTTACTCGTATTGGGCGGTAGCTTGGGTGCGAAGGCCCTAAACGACTTGGTGCCGCAGGCCTTGAGTATGCTGCCGGCAGGCTGCCGGCCCTTTGTGACCCACCAAAGTGGCGACACGCATTTGCAAGCGTTGCAGGCGAGTTATGCCGCAGCGGGCATACGCACGGAAGAGGGACCCGATGCGCAAGCGGTGCTGTGTCCCTTTATTGATGACGTGGCCACGGCCATGGCGGAGGCTGACTTGGTCATCTGCCGTGCTGGGGCCAGTACCGTGACCGAGGTCAGTGCCGTCGGTGCAGCGGCTTTCTTTATTCCCTTCCCTCATGCAGTGGACGACCATCAGACGGCCAATGCCAACTTCTTAGTGCGTGGCAATGCCGCATGGCTGAGACAACAACGCGACTTTACGCCTAAACAACTGGCTGACTTTCTCATGCATACGTCACGCGAAGAGTTACAGCAGCGCGCCGAAGCGGCGAGAGGGTTTGCCAAATTGGACGCCGTAGACGAGATGGTGACCGCCTGCGAGGAGTGTGTAGGCCCATGAAACACGCGATAAACCATATCCATTTCGTCGGCATCGGTGGCTCGGGCATGAGCGGGATCGCCGAGGTACTGATTAATTTGGGCTATACCGTCTCAGGTAGTGATCTCAGCAACAGTGCGGTGGTGCAACGCTTACGTTCCTTGGGGGCCCAGGTTGCCGTTGGTCACGCGGCTGAAAATATTGCAGGTGCTAACGCGGTCGTCACCTCAACAGCGGTGCAACCGAGTAACCCTGAGGTGGTGGCTGCGCACGAGAAGCTGGTGCCGGTGGTGCCCAGAGCGGTGATGCTGGCTGAGTTGATGCGTATGAAGCGTGGTATCGCCATTGCAGGGACCCACGGGAAAACCACGACCACGAGCTTGGCCGCCAGCGTGTTGGCGGCCGCCAATCTTGATCCAACGTTCGTCATCGGCGGACTGCTCAACAGCGCCGGCGCCAATGCCAAGTTGGGTACGGGGGAGTACATCGTTGTGGAAGCCGATGAATCAGACGCCTCCTTCCTCAATTTATTGCCAGTGTTGTCTGTGGTCACCAATATTGACGAAGACCACATGGCCACCTACGGCCACAATTTTGAGAATTTAAAACAAGCCTTTATAGAGTTCTTGCACCGTATGCCGTTCTACGGTGCGGCCATTGTGTGCATAGACAGCGAGGCGGTTCGCGATGTATTGCCGCGTATTGCGCGCCCTGTCGTGACCTACGGGACCGATGAGGCCGCACAAGTGCGCGCAGTGAATGTGCGCGCCGTTGGCGGGCAAATGTTTTTCACGGTGCAGCGCCGTTTGCCAGACCCTGTTCCCGATTTGGACGTGGTGCTCAATCTGCCAGGCGAACACAACGTGCGAAATGCGTTGGCTGTGATTGCACTGGCCGATGAAATTGGGGTTCCGGATGAGGCGCTACTTACCGCCTTGCGCGAGTTCAAGGGCGTGGGCCGACGCTTTCAATCCTACGGCGATATCACGCTGGCGGGGGGCGGCCACATGACCGTCATCGACGACTACGGACATCACCCCGTTGAGATGGCGGCAACGTTGGCCGCTGCACGCGGTGCTTTTCCGGGAAGACGGTTGGTCTTGGCATTCCAGCCGCATCGTTACACACGCACGAGAGATTGCTTTGAAGACTTTGTCGAAGTGATTAGTCGTGCAGATGCGGTGTTGCTAACCGAGGTTTATGCGGCGGGAGAAGCGCCGATCGTGGCAGCCGATGGCCGTGCACTGACGCGTGCGTTGCGCGTTGCTGGTCAGATTGAGCCGGTGTTTGTAGCGGATATTGCGGGCTTGGCCGATGCCGCTTTGGCGCAAGCGATTGACGGCGATGTGTTGCTGTGCATGGGTGCTGGCAGCATTGGTTCGTTTGCCGCGTCCTTGGCGGGGAAAGGGGACGCTGCATGACGTGGTCTCTACCTGACCCAAAAAATCTAGGGCGTGTCGCAGTCCTCATGGGTGGGCACTCGGCCGAGCGCGAGGTCTCGTTGATGTCTGGCCGAGGCGTATTGGACGCCCTAAGGTCCTACGGGGTCGATGCCCATGCATTCGACCCGGCTGAGAGGGATCTCAGTGGACTCAAATCGGATGGGTTTGAACGCGCGTTCATTTGCCTGCACGGTCGTTTTGGCGAAGATGGCACGGTGCAGGGTGCGTTGGAGTTATTGGGTATCCCCTACACCGGAGCGGGGGTGCTTGCCTCAAGCGTGGCGATGGATAAAGTGATGACCAAGCGCATATGGGTCGCTGAGGGATTGCCGACACCGGCGTGGCGTCTGGTTGACAGCGTTGCAGCCACGGAAGCAGCCTTGCATGCGTTGGGTACGCCCATGATCGTAAAGCCGGCCCGTGAGGGGTCGACGATTGGTCTGACAAAGGTGTTGGGCCTCGCCGACTGTGCCGCCGCCTATGCCTTGGCCGCGCAACATGACACGGAGGTGCTGTGCGAGCAATTCATTGACGGTGATGAAGTGACGTGTCCGATCTTGGGGACGGGGCGCGAGGCACAGGCGTTGCCGATTATTCGGATCGTGGCGCCGGACGGCAACTACGACTATGACCACAAATACTTCAAAGACGATACCGAGTATCTGGTGCCATCTGGCCTTCCCGAAGCCGAAGAAGCAGCGATCACCGCGCTGGTCCTGAAAGCCTATCGAACCTTGGGTGTGCGCGCCTGGGGGCGGGTGGACGTGATGATCGATGCGGCCACGCGTGCGCCCTACCTGCTGGAGATAAACACCGCACCTGGTATGACCAGTCACTCGCTGGTACCCATGTCGGCAAAGGCCGTTGGCTTGGCGTATGGCGCGTTGTGTATGCACTTGTTGGGCGCCGCAGGTCTTGACCATAGCCTGCATGCGGCGCCGCGAGAGGGGGTTCCCGGATGAGCACCGCCACCGTACCTATGGACGTCCGGTTAATGCAAGCGCTCACGCGCTTGTTGATGTGGGCGCTTGCGGGTTTTGCCCTATCGGCGCTGGGCTGGTGGGCGTATCAGCACCCCGCTTGGAAGGTGCGTGAAATTGTGTTGGTAGGTGATGTCGTCCACCAAAGCGGCGATGCCATGCGCGCCCAACTGTCCGGGCGTCTGAAGGGGAGCTACCTGAGTTTTGATGTGCGCGACATGCAAGCATTTATTGAGGAAATGCCATGGGTACGCAAGGCCGTGGTGCAACGCGTATTTCCTGACCGTGTCCGCATAACGCTTAGCGAACAGGAGGCGCATGCATGGTGGGGAGAGCCCGGTGCACAGCGGCTGGTGAATAGCTATGGCGAATTATTTGAGGCAAGCGGCGATGACGCCCCAGGGGATATCGATCAATGGCCTGTTCTCGATGGCCCAGTTGAGCGCTCGGCGGATGTTTACGCCATGTATTTGTCACTGAGCATCGCACTGGCGAGACTTGATTCGCGGATTGAGTCCTTGCGGCTAACGCAGCAAGGGGGCTGGGAGTTGGATCTGAAGAGCGGAACCAAAATAGCGCTGGGCTCCGGCACCATCGATGCGGTTTTGGCACGCGTCAAGCCCTTCACCCAAAGTATTTCGGAGTTACTGAGTCGCTACGACAACAGTTTGCTGTCAGTCGATTTGCGTTACAGCAATGGCTACGCAGTGCGCTTACGTGGTGTGACGACAGGGGGCAGCTCCTGATGGCAGTCGTGACGTTAAACGGTAGAAAAAACGTGGTTCTTTAAAGAGAAAATTATGGCTAAAGAATACAAAGACTTGGTGGTGGGACTAGACATAGGCACGTCAAAAATAATGGCGGTGGTAGCCGAGGTCATGCCCAGTGGGCAACTCAAGTTGGCAGGCTTTGGGATTTCCGAAAGTCACGGCTTGAAACGCGGCGTGGTCGTCAACATTGATGCCACGGTTCAAAGTATTCAAGCAGCGCTTAAAGAAGCGGAGTTCATGGCGGACTGCAAGATCACCCGTGTATTCACGGGGATCACCGGCAGCCATATCCGCGGGATCAACTCGAGCGGCATGGTGGCCGTAAAAGACAAAGAGGTCACCGCCTCTGACGTTGCGCGGGTAATTGAAACCGCGCGTGCAATCAATATTTCCACGGACCAACGCTTGCTCTTGGTAGAGCCACAAGAGTTTGTGATTGACAACCAAGACGTCAAAGAACCGATTGGTATGAGCGGCATTCGTCTTGAGGCAAAAGTGCACATCGTGACAGGCGCTCAGAGCGCGGCTGAAAACATCATCAAGTGCGTGCGTCGTTGTGGCCTAGAAGTGGATCAACTCATGTTGAACCCGCTGGCCTCCAGCGAAGCCGTGTTGACTGAGGATGAAAAAGAGTTAGGCGTGGCTTTGGTCGATATTGGTGCGGGCACCACGGATGTGGCTGTCTTCTCAGGCGGCGCCATTCGACACACAGCGGTCATTCCCATTGCCGGTGACCTCATCACCAACGACATCGCGATGGCGCTGCGCACGCCAACCAAAGACGCCGAAGAGATCAAGGTCTTGAGTGGCTGTGCCAAGCAACTACTCGCTGACCCCGACGCGCAGGTAGAGGTTCCTGGCTTGGGCGACAGAGCGCCCCGTATGTTGAGCCGACAAGCCTTAGCGGGCGTTATTGAGCCACGGGTAGAAGAGATCTTCTCATTGGTGCAACAGGTGATTCGGGACTCCGGATTTGAAGAGGTGTTGTCCTCCGGAATCGTCTTGGCCGGTGGTAGCGCTGTGATGCCGGGAATGATTGAGTTGGGTGAAGACATCTTTCTTAAGCCAGTGCGTCGGGGGATCCCCACGCACGCTAGCGCCCTGTCAGACATTGTTGCCCACCCACGTGCGGCAACGGTCATGGGCTTGTTAGAGGAAGCACGCCTTGCGCGTCTGCGTGGCCACACCGTCGCGCAGAAGGCGAGTTCTATGCAGTCGGTTTTCAGTCGCCTTAAAGACTGGTTTACGGGGGTCTTCTAATGCCAATACAACTGACACGTGCCGGCTTATTTGGCTTGCCACCGCCCCCGGACCCCTTGGGCACGGCGGCTCACTATGCCGGATTAGACCCCGGGCCTTGGTTCGACACACAACGAAGGCGATGGTGACCACAACGCAGCACCATTGTTTAAAAAATCAACATTGTTTTAAGTTTTCAGGAGTTTGTTATGACCATCGAAATGATTGAAGTAGAAGAGTTCAACCAAGGCACACGTATAAAAGTGATTGGTGTTGGCGGCGGCGGCGGTAACGCGGTCGGTCACATGATTGCCGCTGGTGTTAATGGCGTTGAATTTGTGTGCGCCAACACCGATGCGCAAGCCCTTAACCAGAGCGCCTCGCACAAGTTGATCCAATTGGGCGGCAGCGGTTTGGGCGCAGGCAGCAAGCCCGAAAAAGGCCGCGATGCAGCCGAGATGGCTGAGAACGAAATTCGCGAAGCCATTGCTGACTCACATATGTTGTTCATCACCGCCGGCATGGGTGGCGGTACAGGCACCGGTGCGGCGCCTGTCATTGCCCGGATTGCAAAAGAAATGGGTATCTTGACGGTGGGCGTGGTCACCAAGCCTTTCGAGTTCGAAGGCCAAAAGCGCATGTCTAACGCAGACAGCGGCTTGACTGAGCTAGAGGCGAACGTCGACTCGCTGATCGTGGTGCTTAACGATAAATTGCTCGAGGTCTACGGCGATGACATTACGCAAGAAGAGGCCTTTGGCCATGCCAACGATGTGTTGAAAAACGCCGTGGGTGGTATTGCAGAAATCATCAATGTGCCGGGTCACGTGAACGTTGACTTTGAAGACGTTCGTACCGTGATGGGCGAGCCGGGTAAAGCCATGATGGGTACCGCCTCAGCGCAAGGCCCCGATCGCGCGCGCATCGCCGCTGAGCAAGCGGTGGCGTGTCCGTTGCTAGAGGGTATTGATCTATCGGGCGCACGTGGCGTATTGGTCTTAATTAGCGCGGCCAAGGGCTCTTTGAAGCTGAAGGAATCAAGCCTTGCGATGGAGACCATTCGTGCCTATGCCTCACCCGATGCGCACGTCATCTACGGTACGGCATACGACGACAGTCTGGGCGAGGATATTCGTGTCACCGTCGTCGCCACTGGTTTGGCGCGCGCTGCTGCCAGACGCCAAAGCCCGCCGCTGACCGTGTTGCGTACGGGTACGGACAATATGCCGGTTAACGCGAACGCGGCGAGCGGCGACCAAGGCGGCTACGCTGGCTTGCCAACCAATGCACCGCGCGTTTGGCATACCAACCGAACCCACGCGAGCGAGCGTGTGAATGCCTTGTCGTCAGGCGGGATGGAAGACTTTGAAATCCCTGCTTTCTTGCGTAAGCAAGCCGACTAAGGCGTTCAGTACGAAAGGCCATCGCGAAGACCGTAAAATGGTCAAATGCTGAATCAAAGAACCCTCAAATCACTGACGCGAGCCACCGGCGTGGGCTTGCACAGTGGCGAGCGGGTCGAATTGACCCTGCGTCCTGCGCAGGTCAATACCGGCGTGGTCTTTCGGCGTGTCGACTTACCGCAGCCTGTTGATATCCCGGTGAACGCCGAGGCGGTGACCGATACACGCCTCGCGTCGACCCTGTCCAAGGATGGTGCGCGGGTGTTGACGGTTGAGCACCTGATGTCGGCGCTGTCGGGTCTAGGTATTGACAACGTGTATGTGGATATTTCCGCTGAAGAGGTGCCGATCTTAGACGGCTCCTCTGCGTCGTTTGTCTACCTGCTTCAAAGCGCTGGCGTGGTGCTACAAAATGCTCCCAAGCAATTTATTCGGGTGACAAAGCCCGTTGAGGTTCGGGAGGGCGTTGGCCGCCAGGGAAAATGGGCGCGACTAGATCCGTACCATGGCTACAAACTGAAATTTGAAATTGAGTTCGCTCATCCTGCAGTGAATGCCACCGGGCAGTGTGTGGAGTTCGATATGGGTTCCGGCAGCTACGCCCGTGACATTGCACGCGCACGCACCTTTGGCTTTACCCGCGACGTGGAGATGATGCGCGCCAACGGCTTGGCTTTGGGGGGCGGCTTAGACAACGCCATCGTGATGGACGACGTGAAGGTGTTGAATGCTGATGGCTTGCGATTTAACGATGAGTTTGTGAAGCACAAGATATTGGACGCCATGGGCGATCTCTACATATTAGGTAAACCACTCTTGGCCGCCTACAGCGCTTACCGTTCGGGCCACGCCATGAATAATCAACTTTTGCGTGCCCTGCTCGCACAACCCGATGCGTTTGAGGTGGTGTCGTTTGATGATGCACACGCTGCGCCCACAGGCTTTGCCAAGCCACTGCAAGCGTGGTAGCGTAACCGTATGATCATTGCTCGTTTTCTCGTTTTTGGCGCCTTAGGCTTTTCGTTGTTGGGCTTGGTGATGTACATGCTCACAGGGGATAAGCGCTTTCAGCGCGCCGCACTAATCGTTCTTAAGTGGACGCTTTTCGCCAGCTTGGGATTCTTTGCGGTATTGATCGGTCTCAACCTCAGCGAGACCGCAACCTAACGCTAAACCCGCAAGTCCGGCGAGACCTGCGAGATCGACAATACCGGCGCCCTCAATAGTGCCTACCGTCTTTAAAGGCGGCACTTTTTCTAGCCTGCGTGGCCGTGACGCGGTTGATTGCCGCTGTGGTCTTAGCGACCTGCGCGTGCATGATGGCAAGGCCGAGTGCATCTGCGGCGTCGGGGCCGGGCAAGCTTGGTAAGTTCAGGATGCGTTTCACCATTTCTTGAACCTGAGATTTGGCCGCCTTGCCGTAGCCAACTACCGCCTTCTTCATCTGTAGCGCGGTGAACTCGCTCACCGGCAAGTCCCGCGAAACGAGGGCGGTTAGGCATGCACCGCGTGCTTGCCCAAGCATGAGCGTCGCCTGCGGGTTGACGTTGACAAACACAATCTCCAACGATGCACTGTCGGGTTGATAGGTGGTGATGACCTCGTTAATGCCATCAAATAATATTTTTAGTCGCGCCGGGAGCAGTTGGCTCGCCGCACCTGTCTTAATGGTCCCGCTTGCCACGTAATGCAGGTGTGACGCTTCGCTGTCTATGACACCGAAGCCTGTGCACTGTAAGCCAGGGTCAATCCCGAGTATGCGTGTCATGGTGCACCCTGCTTGTTTGGTTTCGATGGGGGTAAGCTGACCTGGGCCATGCGGGCTTGAATGGTGCTGGTGCGTTGGCGCAAGTAACCGGACCGTGGCCTGTCTTCATAAAAGCGTGGGTTCGGCAGCATGACGGCTAGCTTTGCCGCTTCACGGGTATTCAACTTAGCCGCTGACTTCCCGAAATAACGTTGACTGGCAGCCTCTGCTCCAAACACGCCTTCGCCCCATTCAACGCTGTTGAGGTAAATGGTGAGTATCCGGTGCTTGGGTAGTAGCGCCTCTAAAGCGAAGGTCAAGACCAACTCTTGTCCTTTGCGCAAAAACGTGCGCTCGCCCGATAAAAACAAATTTTTGGCGAGTTGCTGCGTTATGGTCGACCCACCGACAACCCTTGGTTGCTTGGCGGTCGCTGTCTTCTTGGCTTTGGCAGCCAGCCGTGCTTCTGCGGATTTGTTGCGTTGCCAAGCGCCGCGGATCGCTTCCCAGTCAACGCCGATATGCGTAAAAAACTCCCCATCTTCTGAGGCAATGACGGCGCGACGCAGGTTGTCTGAAATCGCCTCCGCAGGCACCCACCGCTGTCGCCATGTAATCGGCAAGCCATCGCGTTCAACGAGTTTGAGTGCTTGGGTGCGTTGCAAGCTCGTGGATGCGGGGTCTACCCAATTGAGCGTGAAGATAGCCGCTAGCGCGAACAGTTGTAACGCCACAAAGGCCCATAGGGTCCAGGTCAACGTACGCCGGATCACGCCAAAACGCTCGATACGTTTAAAGAGGCCGTTCTTTTTTCGGGGTCCCATTGCTTACGTCGTTTATTTAGGCGCTTGGAGTGTCGCGCTAACCGTTTGGTCTTGCAGAAAGTTAAATCGCGTGATCACGGTGAGCTCATCAGCAGATGCACGTAGCGCGGTATCAAAAGACTTAAAGCGCATAGCGTCAAGCAGCGCGAGGGCGTGTAAGTTCAGTACCGAATTAGATGCGGCCTGTAAGATCTGCCTATCCAATACCCGTCCGTCATGGTTCACGGTGATGGCCATCACCAACGTGCCGTATTGGCGCGCGCCGTTAACACTGGGGAAGCGCTGGGTACCGACCGCTTCGATGTGATCGCGCATGGCATCAAAGTACCGGGCGTAAACGGCTGCCTGCGTGGCTGGGCTGATGAATCGACGTTTGGGACGCTGGTTGCTCTCTAATATGGCGTTTTCCAGTTTGGCGATGTGGGCGAGCATTTGGAGACGCTCAGCCCGCGCATTGGCTGCTTGCTCGGTGCCCGCCTCGTCGACGGAGTCAATCGTTGGCGCGGGTAAGCGGGTCTCAATCAACGACCGCTTGAGCGTGGTCAGAAGGGTGCGCTCCTGTACCGCCAACTGCGCCAGCGAAATCTTTGCAGCGCTGGCGCCCTTTGGGGCTGCCGCATCGTCAGCGCCTGGCTTTGCATCAGCGGTACCGCTTTGCTTACGCGGCTGCGGTTTGTCTGGTGACTGAGCGATCGCTTGCTGCGCCTCGCCACCACCGGCTAAGTCAACCTGCGCAATCGCCTGCGCGATATTGGGGCGCTCATCACTCTTTGCGTTGACCAAAACCACATCGATGCCGCGGTCCGCTACATCCCGTACGCGGCTGTTTGGTTGCGTGTCGCCAATAAGCAGCAAGGACGCGTGAAACGCGACCGAGGCAGCAAGGGCGGTGCGCAGTAGCATACAGGGTGCTAGGCCTTAGTCGCCTCGCCTGCGGCGTTGACATCGCTTGCAGGCTTGTCGTCTTCAGTTAGGTCGATAGCGATTTGCAAACCGACCGCGGTGGTTTCGCTGTCATCGTCATCGCTGACGTCCGTGTCGTTAGACGCAGACGCGCCGGTGCCGTCAACATCAAGTCGCTCAACGACCTGACCCGATACGTCGAGCGCCATGAGGTCAACAGCGCCCAAAGCGACCCGCACCCGTGCGCCGCGCGGCAAGCCCTGAGCACCCATGACGGGGAGAACCAGCGGGAGACCATCGGTTCTGACCCAGTCCTCCTTAAACACGCTGGCATCGCAAACCGTGATGGCGTTCTGTTCTAGATGGCGTAGCGTCCAGTAGCGCTCCAGCGCATTTTGGAATTGGTTGTAAGCCGCGTAGTTGGCCTCGAAGCCGCTAATGATGGCGAACAAGGCGGCGTCTTTTGGCTTGAACGGTGCGACCAGCGCCGCTGTCGTGCCATGGCGTACGCAAGCGATGAGTTGCCATTGGTTAACGAGGTCTGCGTAACGGCGCAGTGGCGAGGTGCTCCACGCGTAAGCGGGTACGCCAATGCCCGCATGCGGGGCCAACTTGGTGCCCATGCGGACCTTATTGCCCGGGGCCAAGCTGGCTTGTGAGCGGTAGATACCGGGCACCCCCATTTGTCCCAGCCATTGTCCCCACGTACTGTTCGCCACAATCATGGCTTCCGCCACGATGAGGTCCAGCGCCGATCCGCGTGGGCGAACCGAGATATGAACCGTTTCGTCACCGGTTGGCAGTGCGTCTGCCCCGTTGGGCTTGTCGAGTTTGAAGTTGTAGTCAGGGCGGTTAAATATTTCGGGTTTACCGCGAACAACTTCGCGTTGTGCCTTCAGGTGTTTGGCCAAGCCGTTGAGCCAACGCAACTCATTGCCCCAAGTTGGCAAGGGGCTAGGCGCATCGACGGCCTCAAAAAAGGCATCGTTGAACACATCACCCAGTTGGTCATGGCGCAGGTTCTCAGCAATGGGTACGCGCTCGAGTTTGGTCACCGTGTCGATGACGCTGTAGTCGGACGCGTTAAAGGTGATGTACAGCGACAGCGCCGGACAATCTTGGCCTTGCGCCAAGGTGTAGGCGGCCACAATATCATCCGGGAGCATGGTGATTTTGTAGCCAGGCATGTAGACGGTCGACATGCGTTCACGCGCGATATGGTCAATCGCGTCATCGGGGGTAATCGCGAGACCCGGCGCAGCGATGTGCACACCCAAGGTCACTTGCGCAGAACCCAAGCCAGTGACGGACAAGGCATCGTCGATTTCCGTCGTATTCGAGTCGTCTATTGAAAACGCGCGCACGGACGCAACAGGTAAGGCCGCGGTGTCAATGGCGGGCGCACTGACGCTGGGGAAACTAATGCCTTTGGGGAATTGATCGAAGAGGAAGCGTTGCCAGTGGAATTCGAACGCACTGCCTATCCCGCCTGCGCGCTCGATTAGCGCGAGCGGCCCCAACTGGGCCTGCTTGCTCGCGGCGACGACCGCCTTGTACTCGGCTGCATTTTTATCGGGTTTGAACAAAATGCGGTAGAGCTGCTCACGGATGGCCTCTGGGCAAACGCCGTCCACGAGCTCTTGCGTCCATGCATCGGTTTGCGCTTGTATGGCTTCGCGTTTGGCAATACCCGCCAACGCTTGCTTCAAAACATCTTCGCTTGCCTTTTTGAAGCGACCTTTGCCAGCGCGTCGGAAGTAGTGGGGTGCCTCGTACAAGCGGAACAGGGCGGCAGCCTGTTGGACCGTGCTTGGCTTTTCTCCAAAATAGTCAGTGGCTAGATCGGCAAAACCAAACTCCGCGTCGCCAGCGCACTCCCACGCGAGGTCGAGGTCAATCTCGCTGGCGTGCAACTGGCCTTGGCTAATGAGGGTGGCGGGCTCCGGCGACTCAAAGCGCAGTACGCCGTGGCTGGCTTTCACTTTTTGTCGCTTACCCGACGCCAGCTCCACTTGGGAGGAGGTCTCGGACTCGGACATTATTCTGCCGGCTAAAAACTTGCCAGCGTCTTCAAACAGTAGGTACATGGCCACATTGTCCCATGGCTGGGGCGAAGATCTAAGTGGACTTTAGGCTCAAAAATGCCGCGATGTGGGCCAACCAGGGCTCGAAATCGCTGAGTGCATGGTCGCCGCCTTCCAGCAGGCGCAGGTCTGCAGCCTCATAGTGTTGGGCCATTTCACGCCAGTCCAAAACCTCATCGCCCTTGGCGACGATCGCCAGGGTGTTGGTGGGCACATCGCAGGCCGCGAGTGCCAAGCCTTGTAAGGCGGCAAGGTCGTCTTGGCTAAAGGTCATGGTTTGTGTCGGGTCGTGCCACATTGGGTAGGTGCCGACCAAGCGATCGCCGTGCAGCCAAGGCGTCACTGCGGGGTTGATCACGACGCTGGGCCATCCTCGCGCGTGGGCGATAAAACTGGCATACAGGCCGCCCAGACTAGAGCCCATGACGGCGGAGGTCGTGGGTGGCCAGTCCGCGACCAGGTGGGCAATCTGCGCCATGGCGCTGGTGGGAGAGGCCTCCAAGGCGGGGCAGGCCCACACCACATCGGGGTAAGTCGTTACCAGCCATTCAGCCAAGCGCTTGGCCTTGGTCGATTGCGGGGATGATCGGAACCCGTGTAAGTAAAGTAGGTGTGTGGTGTGCATAGCCGTCTCTAGAGCGGATAATAACGCCTATGTCTGTGGTGATTAGAAATTCCAGCTGGTCTACGCGTTTAGCGCCATGGTTTGTCGGCTTTGATTTGCCGCTGCTGCTGGCTGTGCTGGCGTTGGCTGCCATCGGATTAGCGACCATGTATTCGGTCGGTTTTGACCACGGTACACGCTTTGCCGACCACATGCGCAACATGGGCATCGCCGCGGCGCTGATGTTTGTCATTGCGCAAATGTCCCCGTACCGCTTGTTGACCTTGGCGGTGCCCCTGTACACCTTAGGGGTGGCTTTGTTGGTCGCGGTCGCCGTGTTTGGGTTGACCAAAAAAGGCGCACAGCGTTGGCTCAATATCGGTGTGGTCATTCAGCCCAGCGAAATCATGAAGATTGCCATGCCCCTGATGCTGGCCTGGTGGTTTCAGCGGCGCGAGGGGCAGATGCGCGTGTTGGACTTTTTTGTTGCGAGCTTGCTCCTTGTCATCCCCGTGGGGTTGGTCTTGGCCCAGCCTGACCTGGGCACGGCACTGTTGATTTTGGCGTCGGGGCTATTCGTTATTTACTTCGCTGGTCTCAGTTGGAAGCTCATCATCCCGCCACTGGTCATTGCCTTAATCGGCATTGTGGTGTTGGTTCTCATGGAGTCCACGCTCTGTGCCAAGGGTGTGGATTGGGTGGTCCTGCGCGACTATCAAAAGCAGCGGGTCTGCACCTTGTTAGACCCTTATCAAGACCCTCTGGGTAAAGGCTTTCACATCATCCAAGGCATGATCGCCATCGGCTCAGGGGGCGTATTTGGCAAAGGCTTCATGCAAGGAACGCAAACCCATTTAGAGTTTATTCCTGAGCGCACCACCGACTTCATATTCGCCGCCTTTGGGGAAGAGTTTGGCCTTGTTGGAACGGCCGTTTTGGTGTTTGGCTTGGTCTTCTTAATTGTGCGTGGTCTTGCGATCGCGATCGAGGCCCCCACGTTATTCGCGCGGTTGCTGGCGGGCTCAATCACGCTTAATTTCTTTGTCTATGGCTTCGTCAATATGGGCATGGTTAGTGGCATCCTGCCTGTGGTGGGTGTCCCGTTACCGTTCATCAGTTACGGCGGAACGGCCATGGTCACCATGGGCTTAGGGCTGGGCATACTGCTATCGATCGGTCGCACCAAGCGGCTGATGACGCGCTAGATGGCCAGCGCAATGTCCTGTTGCCCGCTACATCACAACACGCTGGAGGCTCGCCCGTTATGACCCAACCCGTTTCTGCGCCAAAACACAACCACGCAGGGGCCAATACGTTACAGGGGGACGCCGACCCATCCCGCCAGTGGCTACCCCTGAACCCCTTACCGACGCTCGGTTTTGTTGGCGTGGGCAATATGGGCATGGGTATGCTCACGCGTTGGCGTTCGCTTGGGGGGCCAGCGGTTGTCTTTGACATGGATTCCGTGCGTATGGGGCAGGCCAAGGACCTGGGTGCGGCCACCGTGGGTGACGCTGCGGCAGTCGCTGCCGCGTTGCCCTCGCAGGGTTTGCTGGTCATCTGCGTGGTCAACGGCGACGATTGTCGCGATGTGCTGTGGGGCCCTCAGGGCGCGGTGTCTGCCATGCAGGCGGGACAAACGGTATTGCTCACACCAACGCTTAGTCCTGATGACGTCTGTGACTTTGCGAAACAATTGGCGGTGCAAGGCATACACCTGATTGATTCCCCTATGTCTGGCGGGCCTGTGCGCGCAGGGCAGGGCCTCATGAGTCTGATGGTGGCAGGTCCCACACGGGCTGACTGGTGGGCGGTATTGCAGCGCTTGGCAGACCCGGTCTTCGACTTGGGTGATAACGTGGGCGACGGTGCCAAGACCAAGCTCGTGAATAACTTACTTGCGGGTATCAACCTCGTTGCCGCTGCGCAGGTCATGACCATGGCGCAAAAAATGGCCCTCGATCCTGCCCGGACCTTGGCTGTCATGGCCCGGTCCAGTGCGCAAAGTTGGATTGCAAGCGACCGCATACAGCGTGTTTTGGACGGTGACCCTGTGCCGCAGGCCCACATGGGCTTGTTGGCCAAAGACACGCGCCTAGCGGTTGCAGCGGGACACGCCGCTGGCGTGGAGTCTGCGTTGGGCCTTTTGGCGGAGGCCGCGTTCGCCGAAGCCATGGCACAAGGCTACGCCCAATCAGACGACAGTGCCATGTGGCCCTTCATGCAAACCCTTGCTGGCTTAAAGGGTACACAGAGCTGACCCGTTCTTCCTACAATAGACCTTATGATTTCACGCGAACCAACGATAGAGCGCCTAGCCACGGCACACGATTACTTGCTTTCTCCCCATGGGTTGACGGAGAAACACCTGCGCAAAGCCCTGAGCGACATGCTCGCCACGGGCGTTGATGACGCCGACCTGTACTTTCAATACACCCGCTCCGAGGGCTGGAGTTTGGAAGAGGGCATTGTGAAAAGCGGCAGCTTTTCCATTGACCAAGGCGTGGGTGTGCGGGCCGTTAGCGGTGAGAAAACGGCTTTTGCCTATTCTGATGACCTGTCTTGGTCGTCCCTGCACGACGCGGCGATGGCGGTGCGAACTATTTCTAACCAAGGGACGCAGACCCGGGTCAAGATGCCTAGCAAGCGCATCGCGCCCGCACGGCAGCTCTATATGCCGACGGACCCCACGCAAACCTTGGATAGCGCGCGCAAAGTGGCCCTCTTAGAAAAGGTCGAAAAGCTGGCTAAGCAGCGTGACCCCCGCATCGTCCAAGTCATGGCCAGTTTAGGCAGTGAGTTTGAGGTGGTGCTCATTGCGAGAGCGAATGGGTTGATGGCGGCGGACGTTCGCCCCCTGTCCCGTCTATCGGTCACCGTGATTGCGAAGCAGGGTGAACGTCGTGAGGTTGGCAGCGCCGGGGGCGGTGGTCGCTTGGGGTTGGACATGTTTGATGACGCCTTGGTTCAGCAATACGTGGACGAGGCCGTGCAAGCGGCCCTAACAAATTTAGATGCACGTCCGGCGCCTGCTGGCGAAATGACGGTGGTGTTGGGCTCAGGCTGGCCGGGTATTTTGCTGCATGAGGCGATTGGCCATGGCCTAGAAGGTGACTTCAACCGCAAGGGCTCTAGCGCTTTTGCTGGTCGTATTGGCCAACGTGTTGCTGCAAAAGGGGTCACGGTGCTTGATGACGGCACGATTGCGGATCGCCGTGGCTCACTCAACATTGACGACGAAGGCAACGCCACGCAGCGCAATGTCTTGATCGAAGACGGCATCTTGCGTGGCTACATTCAAGACAACCTCAATGCGCGCTTGATGGGCGTTGCGCCCACAGGTAACGGTCGCCGTGAAAGCTATGCCCACGTGCCCATGCCTCGCATGACCAATACCTATATGTTGGGGGGCGATAAGACGCCCGAAGAAGTCATTGCCAGCATGGACAAGGGCTTGTATGCAACCAACTTCGGTGGTGGGCAGGTGGATATCACATCGGGCAAATTTGTGTTTTCTGCCAGCCAAGCGTGGTGGGTAGAGAAAGGCAAGTTGCAATACCCAGTTAAGGGTGCCACCATCGTGGGCAACGGACCAGACGCTTTGACCCGAGTGAGCCTGATAGCCAACGATATGCGCCTTGACAGTGGCGTAGGAACCTGCGGAAAAGAGGGGCAGAGTGTGCCGGTTGGTGTGGGCCAGCCCACCTTGCGGATTGATGGTTTGACCGTTGGCGGAACGGCGTAGATGGTTGAGAAGACCGTGATTTGATATCCATATCTTGTGCTATATTCCATTACATGAAGTCTCAGTCATTTTTCTTTAGCTATTTTTTTATCTCACGCACAACCGGCGGTCGAGAGACATTAGCGTGAAGAAAAGCTACTGATTCTTAAAAAACCGTCGGACCCCGGCGGTTTTTTTTTGTTTAACCCTGAGTCACAGGTCAAGTCTGTGGCATCGCTCATTTGAAACCCGCGCAAAGGCGCGACGTGTAAAGGAAACATCATGACGGCGTCAAAAAACGGTATCTCCCAGCAGTCAACTTCCTCTTGGTACAGCCAAGTGGACAGGACCAGTGAGACCGATGACGAGCGGATCCGCGGCATCAATGTGCTGCCACCGCCTGAGCACTTGATTCGCTTTTTCCCAATCGCCGGTAGCGCGACGGAAAAGCTGATTGCGAAGACACGTTTAAGCGTCAGAAATATTTTGACTGGCAAAGATGACCGGTTGTTGGTGGTCATGGGGCCTTGCTCGATTCATGATCCCGCTGCAGCAATCGCCTATGCGCACCAGCTCAAAGCATTACGCGATCAGTACAGCGATACGCTGGAGATCGTGATGCGTGTGTATTTCGAAAAGCCACGAACCACCGTGGGCTGGAAGGGGCTGATCAATGACCCCTACTTGGATGAAAGCTTCCGAATTGACGAAGGTCTGCGCATGGCGCGCCAGTTGCTGATAGAAATTAACCGTATGGGATTGCCTGCCGGTAGCGAGTTCTTAGATGTTATCTCTCCGCAATACATTGGCGATTTGATCTCTTGGGGGGCGATTGGCGCGCGTACGACAGAGAGCCAGGTTCACCGAGAGCTCGCCTCTGGCTTATCCGCACCGATCGGATTTAAAAACGGTACAGACGGGAACATCAAAATCGCAACCGACGCGATCCAAGCGGCCGCAAGACCGCACCACTTTTTATCGGTTCATAAAACCGGACAGGTGGCTATCGTGCAAACCAACGGCAACCCCGACTGTCACGTCATTTTGCGCGGTGGTAAGACGCCAAACTATGACGTCGAGAGCGTGACCAGTGCGTGTGCAGACCTGAAAGCGGCGCAGTTGCCGCAGACGGTCATGGTGGACTGTAGCCACGCCAATAGCAGTAAGAAGTTTGAGCGTCAGATGGACGTGACCAAAGACATTGCAGCGCAAATTAGTGCGGGTTCTCGTCAGATTTTTGGCGTCATGATCGAGAGCCATTTGGTGGAAGGGGCGCAAAAATTCACGCCCGGTAAAGACGACATCAGCAAACTGACCTACGGACAGAGTATTACGGATGCGTGTATCGGCATGCCAGCGTCTGAGCAAGCGGTGGCTGCGTTGTCGGCAGCGGTAGCGGCGCGTCGTAAATTGAAATAAGTCGCGTCTGCGTTATACGGTAAAGCGTGCGGTGAGTTCAGACAGTAGTTTTTCGTGGATGCCGCCAAAGCTCCCGTTGCTCATACACACGACGCGGTCGCCGGGCCGGGCCTCGGCGACGACGCGCTGAATCAGGACGTCTAAGTCGCCCTCGCAGATGGCTTGCGCCCCTAGTGGCGCCAGTACCTGCGCGGCATCCCACGTCAAGCCGTTGGTATAGCAAAACGCGAGGTCGGCATGCTGTAAGCTCGCAGCCAAGCGATTTTTCAGGGTGCCGGTTTTCATGGTGTTGCTTCTGGGCTCGAACACGGCAAGAATCCGTGACGTGGGGTGCGTGCGGTCCAACACGCCTCGCAAACCCGCCAAGGTGGTCTCTATGGCCGTTGGGTGGTGCGCAAAGTCGTCAATCACCTCTATGGTTTCGGCCCCGACCGCAACGCCGCCCTTGCGCTCCATGCGTCGGCGTACATTCTGAAACTGGCTTAATGCCGCACAGGCGTCGCTGGGCTTTACGCCCACGTGCGTCGCTGCGGCAAGACATGCCAAGGCATTGCGTTGATTGTGTGCGCCACTCAAGGTCCAGTCCACATGACCCACCACGTCATCACCTCGCAGTACATCAAATTGGCTGGCCGTCCCTGCCGCGTGCCAATGACTTTGCGTATCGCCAAACAGCGTTACGTCGCAGTAAACCCCCTGTGCAAGCACACGGGTGAGCGCGTCGCTGCCGGCTTCAGAGACCAACAAGCCCGTGCTGGGTAGGGTGCGCACAAGATGGGCGAATTGCCTTTCGATCGCGGCGAGGTCATCAAAAATATCGGCATGGTCAAACTCGAGGTTGTTCAAGATGGCCGTGCGTGGTCGGTAATGTACGAACTTACTTCGCTTATCAAAAAAGGCGGTGTCGTATTCATCGGCCTCAATGACGAATAGCGGGCGCGCTTGACCCGGGGCGGTATCTCCCAAGCGCGCTGAGACACCAAAGTTCAGGGGGACGCCGCCAACCAGGAAGCCCGGGTTACAACCCGTTTCTTGAAGCACCCAAGTAAGCATGGCTGATGTGGTGGTTTTGCCGTGCGTGCCCGCCACGGCGAGCACATGACGGCCTTGCAAAACGTGCTCACTCAACCACTGGGGCCCGCTGGTATAGGGAAGTCCCTCGTTGAGGATGCGCTCCATCAAAGGGAATGTTGGCTGGCCGTCGGTGGCCCGCGCCCGCGACACGACGTTACCAATCACGTACATGTCTGGGCGACTCGCCAACGTCTCAATTTGATCTTCATCAAAACCATCTATCAGCGCAATGCCAAGGGCGCGTAGTTGGTCGCTCATGGGTGGATACACGCCGATATCGCAACCCGTGACGGTATGACCGGCCTCTCTCGCTAACGCGGCGACGCCGCCCATGAACGTGCCGCAGATACCTAAGATGTGAATGTGCATAGGGAAATTCTAGGCGGAGAATTGCACCAATGTCACAAGGCACAATATGTTTATGAATGAACAGATGGAATCCATATTGGCCACTGCCGCTAGGCTGATTGTGGAAGAGGGCATGGAGTGGGGCGGCGCCAAACGGCAGGCCTTGGCTGATCTCGACCTGCCAAGCCGCACGCCGTTGCCTGACAATATGCAATTAGAAGTCGCGGTTAGGGCACACATAGATCTGTTTTGTCCAGACACCCAAGTAGCCGCCATGCGTGCTTTGCTGCATGCTGCACGTGATGCCATGCGAACCATGGCCGCGCACAACCCCTACCTAACGGGTGCACTTTGGCGTGGTCTGGCCACCGAGAAAAGTGATATTTTTATTCAATTGTTCTGCGAGGATGCCAAGCTCGCAGAAATTGACCTGATCAACCAAGGTGTCCGTTTTGAAACGACGGAAGTCAACGGGTTTCGGGGTCAATCCGTTGTCGCCTTGACTACGCTCGTGCGCATACCCAAATGGACGTGGCCAACTGGCATACACTGGGTTTTGTACGATGTTGACGATTTACGGGGCGCGTTAAAACCTGCCCGTGGTCGTCGTGATGGCCTTGCGGACCGTGGTGATTTGCCCGCAGTTGAGCGCATGTTGAGCGCATTCGAGTAATAGTTAAGCTTATGAACAAAGAATTCGGTGGGAAACGACGTTACTTCCTGGCTGGTGCGGTGGGGCTGGCGCTCGGTCTCGGCTTTGCCACTTGGCGCACGCGAACCACGCCCGCAACCGATACAGCGGTGCGCGACCTGTGGTTGGCAAACCTTGAGGGCTTAGATGGACAACCCGCCGCGATGCAGCGCTACCAAGGGCGCCCGCTACTGGTTAACTTCTGGGCCACTTGGTGTCCGCCTTGCGTCGAGGAGTTACCGATGATTGACGCTTTTTATCAGGAAAACAAGGATAAAGTCGCCGTTTTAGGCATCGCTGTTGACAGGTTAGATGCGGTGAAGTCATTTTTAGGTAACTGGCCAGTTAGTTTTGATATTGCCTTGGCGGGAATGGCTGGCGTTGCGCTCACCAAGTCTCTGGGTAACCCCAGTGGCGGTTTACCGTTCACCGTTCTTATTTCGTCTACAGGGGCCATCTTGGAGCGAAAGGTTGGCAAATTGTCTGAAAGTGACCTTAACCAGTATGGTTTGATGGTCTAAAAGTAGCGCCATTTGGAAAATAAGCCGCTTCGGTCTGCTTTTTTCACTCAAATGCATCTAAAAGTCCTGATTAACATCTAAGTCAGCTCTTTATTCTTTTATCTCCGAATCAAATGATTCTGTCGTAGCGCGTCCTAACTCTTGTACACTGCGGATATTTACTCAGGTAACCGCATTTGGAAGGCAGACCTCGCTATGGACCTACGCAAGCTAAAAACGCTGATTGACCTCGTCTCTGAGTCCAACGTATCCGAACTGGAGATAACCGAGGCAGAGGGCAAAGTTCGCATCGTTAAAAGTGACCCCCATCTGGCGCCGGCTGTTTATCAGCAGATGCCCAGTGCCCCGCCAGCGCAAGCGCCCGTCGCTGCGCCGGTGGTCGAAGCCCCTGTGGTGGCGGTTGAGACTGGCTACACGGTGAAGTCCCCCATGGTCGGTACCTTCTACAGGGCGGCAAGTCCCGGTGCAGACCCCTTTGTAGAGGTCGGTGCCCAGGTGAAAGTGGGCGAGCGCCTGTGCATTGTCGAGGCGATGAAGATCTTGAATGAGATTGAGTGTGATCACGCAGGCGTCGTAACACGTGTGCTGGTGCAAGACGGCGAGTCTGTTGAGTATGGTCAGCCGCTCTTTGAGATCGAGTGACCGTGGGTATGTTTAAGAAAATTCTGATTGCGAATCGCGGCGAAATTGCGCTGCGTATCCAACGCGCCTGTAAAGAGATGGGTATCAAGGCGGTCGTCGTCTACTCGGAAGCCGATCGCGACGCGAAGTACGTCAAGCTCGCTGACGAAGCCGTCTGTATTGGCCCTGCCGCATCGGCGCAGAGCTATCTGCATATGCCGGCCCTGATCTCTGCGGCCGAGGTCACGGACGCAGAGGCGATACACCCGGGTTACGGCTTTCTGAGTGAGAACGCCGACTTTGCCGAACGCGTTGAAAACTCAGGCTTCGTGTTTATTGGTCCAACAGCCGCTTCGATTCGCCTGATGGGCGACAAGGTGTCTGCCAAACAAGCCATGATTCGCTCGGGTGTCCCAACCGTCCCCGGCTCTGAAGGGGCGCTGTCTGAGGACCAAGCCGAAATTAAACGCATCGCGAAAGGCATTGGCTATCCCGTAATCATCAAGGCCGCCGGTGGTGGCGGTGGACGCGGTATGCGCGTGGTCCATACTGAGGCGGCGCTGATTCATGCGGTTCAAACGACCAAAGCAGAAGCGGGTAGCGCCTTCGGGAATCCTGCGGTTTATATGGAGAAGTTTCTCCAGAATCCACGTCACGTTGAAATTCAAGTCATTGCAGATACCCACCGCAACGCCGTGCATTTGGGCGAGCGTGATTGTTCCATGCAACGACGCCACCAAAAAGTGATAGAGGAATCGCCTGCGCCAGGAATCTCCAGACGCGCTATTGAAAAAATTGGCGAACGGTGTGCCGCAGCGTGCAAAAAAATTGGCTATCGTGGCGCTGGTACGTTCGAGTTTCTATTCGAGAACGGGGAGTTTTATTTCATAGAGATGAATACCCGCGTACAGGTGGAGCACCCCGTTACGGAGTTTGTGACTGGCATCGATATCGTTCGTACCCAAATTGAAGTGGCTGCGGGTGGCAAACTGCCATTTACCCAAAAGCAAGTCACCCTAACGGGTCACGCCATTGAGTGTCGGATCAATGCGGAAGATCCTTTCAACTTCATGCCATCACCCGGCAAGATAACGGGCTGGCATGCCGCCGGTGGCCCCGGGGTGCGTGTCGACTCCCATGCCTATCAAAACTATACGGTACCCACGCACTACGACTCTATGATTGGCAAGTTGATCGTGTATGGTGATACCCGTGAGCAGGCCTTGGCGCGCATGCGTACGGCATTGTCTGAGATGGTGGTTGAAGGTATCAAGACCAACATCCCGTTGCACCGCGAACTGATGGTTGATGCCAGTTTTATCGCAGGGGGAACCAATATTCACTATTTAGAAAAATGGCTAGAGCAGCACCCACGATAGGCCACAACGCCGTGCCCACGTGTTAGAAAGTATCTATGTATGAATTAAAGCTCTTGGCACCGCAGGATAGCGTTGAGTCACTCAGCGACGTCTTGGAAGCGCTGGAGGCGCTGAGCGTCTCCGTAGAGGATGCCGATGCGCACACGCCCGCCGAGCAAGCGCTGTTTGGTGAGCCCGATATGCCCGCCCCGCAGGCCGGCTGGACGCGTTCACGCGTTAGCGCGCTGTTTGAGAGCAAGGCGCTCGCCGAGGAGGTTGCTGCGCAGTTACCCGATATGGACTTGTTCGACGGCGCCAGCGTTCAATCCATTACGGCATTGGAAGACCAAGACTGGGTGCGCCTGACGCAGTCGCAATTTACGCCGGTAGAAATCACCCCTAGCTTTTGGATTGTGCCCACATGGCACGAGCCACCCGCGCAGGCGCAGGTATTTCTCAGGCTGGATCCCGGATTGGCTTTTGGCACGGGTACCCATCCCACCACACGCATGTGCTTGCGTTGGATTGCCGATCGCACCCACGCCGACCAGCGCGTACTTGACTACGGCTGTGGATCAGGCATCTTGGCGATGGCGGCCGCGAAATTTGGATCCACCACGATTGATGCTGTCGACATCGACCCCGCGGCGGTTGAGGCCAGTAACGCCAATGCGCAGCTGAACCACGTGGTTTTGCGTACAGGCTTGCCTGATATCGCGACCGGTCAATACGATGTTGTGTTGGCCAATATTTTGGCAACGCCGCTCAAGTTGCTTGCGCCATTGTTGTGTGGCCACTTGTCAGCGGGTGCAAGCCTTATTTTGGCGGGTATTTTGTCTAGGCAGGTCGATGAATTACAGGTCGCTTATGCGCCCTATGTTGACCTCGTTGTGCTGGACGAAGAGGATGGCTGGGTCTTAATGGGCGCAGTCCAAAAGGTCGCATAAATGAAACGCGACTTGAACGATCACCATGTTCGGAGATAAGTCAGCATCGGCAAGTTTGGAAACGCAGTGCCCTAACTGCCAGGCGGCGTTGCACGCCGATACGGCGCTGTTGCAGCGGTCAAAGGGTTGGGCCCGCTGTGGTGAGTGTCACTTCCTCTTTGACGCCATCGCACACATTGGGATCCCGACGTTTTCTGCCGCCGCATCAGAAACGGCATCGCCTGCTGCCGTGCCCACGACCCAGCCAGAACCCCCAAAGCCAACGGTTGTGCCACCACAGACGCCCATGGCGGCGCCTGAGGTGTGGGACGACCTGCGTGCCGCGCCTCCAGACGGTGACGCTGAGGTTGATCGCGTGTTTCAGCGCCTCAGTGATGGTTTTGAGTCGGGTGGGGCATCTGACCCACCGCTGGACGCACCTGTAGCAGATGGCTTAGGTGCGGGAACCGTTGGGGCGGATACTGCGGGTGAGAGGGTGCCGCCTATGTCGGCAAGTAGTAGCGTGGCGCCTGCCCCTACCGATGAGACGAAAGAGCTGAAGCGCTTTTTGTTTCGCCTACTGCTCATCGTTTTAACCGTCGCTGCGTTGGGGCAGGTGCTTTTTTATCAGCGCACGGAGATCAAACAGCGTTGGCCGGATGAAGTCGATACCTTGCTGCGATTGTGCGCGCCGCTAGGTTGTGTGACTGAGCCCTCGCAACAACTGTCTTCGCTGCGCATTCTGTCGTCTTCCGTTATCAGATCGCCTGAAAATGACTTGGAGTTGGATATCGTGATTGAAAATCGATCGGATCAGCCCGTGGCCACCCCTCAGGTGGTCTTGGTGTTGTCAGATCAAGATGAGGTTGCCTTTGCGCAACGCGTGTTTTCGGCAAACGATTGGGAAGGGCCGATCAAGGCGCTGGAGCCAGGCCAGACCTACCCTGTGCATTTTCAGTGGAGAGTGACAGACGATGAGGGCCGACGTATGGCGACGTATCGATCGGAGTTGCGTTACGCGGTCGCCGAGCCTTGAGGTGAGTCTGATGAGAACCTTTCAGGCATAAAAAAACCCAAGACAACGTCTTGGGTTTTGACCGATTTAAACGGTTTTGAGGCCGTTTAAACCGTCGACCTCTGAGCCTTACGCAGGCGAGCCAGACGTCGGGAAGGGCCAAGCCGCCTGAGGCGTCAGCTTGGTCTTCGCAGCTTTCTTAGCTGCGGGCTTCTTAGCAGCAGCTTTCTTAGCTGCGGGCTTCTTAGCAGCAGCTTTCTTAGCTGCGGGCTTCT
>JABBAS010000026.1 GCA_018607835.1 Methylobacillus sp.
ACTTTGCGCATCAGTGCAGGCCACGCCAGTTGAGCGCCTAAACCAGCGGTGGCTTTCTCAAGTACGTCGCTCATGTTGTTGATGATGTTGGGGTCAATCTCCACCAAAGCGCCGCCCGCTTGCGCGCGCACCTGAATCTGGCAACTGGACTCCAAGAAGTACATACTCAAAAACGCATCGGGAATGGTCGCGCCAACGGTGAGCAAGCCGTGGTTGCGCAAAATCAGGTGTTTGGCATGGCCAAGGTCGCCCTGTAATCGCGGCTTTTCATCGGGGCGAAATGCCACCCCCTCGTAGTCGTGATACGCCAAAGACGCCAGCACGCCCGTGCTTTGTTGGCTTATGGGCAAAAGACCGCAGCGCTGGGCGCTCACGGCGACGCCTGCGGCGGTGTGGGTGTGTAGCACGCAGTGCATGTCGGGTCGGGCTTCGTGAATAGCGCTGTGAATGACAAAGCCAGCGGGGTTCACGGGGAACGGGGTGTCGTGCAGTTTGTTGCACGCCATGTCTACTTTGACCAAGCTAGAGGCGGTGATCTCGTCAAACATCAAGCCATAGGGGTTGATCAAGAAGTGCTCTTCCCCGTGGCTAACTGATTCGGGTAATTTGGCACTGATGTGTGTGAACACCAAGTCTGACCACCCGTAGGCGGCCACCAACCGATAACAGGCGGCTAAGTCGCAGCGCAGCTGCCACTCTTCATCACTTACTTGGTCACGCATTGAGGGCACATTCAGCATGGGAGACTCCGCATAAGGGTTAATGCAAAATAGCATCATGAACGCGGCCCCACCGCGCTGGCGTCACCTTGGTGATTGAGGCGAGCGGTGGTCGCGCTGAACATGCAGGTTCAAGGAGAATGAACATGAATCAACTGTTTGTGTCGGATGCCGATGCCCTAGCGGCGCGCATTCCCAACGGCGCGAGTGTCTCAGTGAACAAGGGCGATGAGGCCGATGTGCCCATGGCGTTGGGTTATGCCATGATTCGTCGAGGTCTGAAGGGGCTGCACGTGGTGACGCTGCCGACGGCGGCATACCCGGTGAGCGGCATGCTGCTTGACTTGTTGATTGGTGCAGGCTGTGTAGATTCTGTGGAAACCTCTGGCATCTCTTTGCATGAGGCGGGGCCGGCGCCGCAGTTTTCTCAGGCGGTGAAGGCGGGGACGCTCAAGGTTATCGACGCCACCTGCCCTGCGGTGTATGCGGGTTTGCAGGCGGGGGCCAAGGGCCAACCGTTTGCGCCGTTGCGCGGTCTCATTGGCTCTGACATTCAGCGCCACCGAGCCGACTACCCCATTATTAACAACCCGTTGGCTGAGAATGACCCGATTGTGGTGGTGCCCGCCATTAATTGCGATGTCGCCATTTTCCATGCCAGCAAGGCCGACGAAGAGGGCAACATTTGGGTGGGGCGTGACCGTGACCGCTTGCTAGCCGCGCACGCGGCCAACCTGGTGTTGGTGACGGTTGAGTCGGTGGTGCCCGGTAGCTTTTTTGACGATGCGCACACCGCCGCTGGTGTCATTCCGTCATTTCAAATAGACGCCATTGCCTGCGTGCCTAGCGGCTGTTGGCCCATGGACATCAGCGGCCACATAGACCTCGATGCGGTGCGGGCCTACCAACAGGCAGCGCGCACATCTGAGGGCTTCGCGCGTTACCTGCAACAACACGTTTGGCAACAGCAGGAGGCGGCGTGAGCGAACCCTCTGTGGAGAAGGCTTGTCAGCCCGAGGAGCTATACGCCAGCGTGATCGCTGACATGCTCGGCGGTATTCGCCATGTGGCGGTGGGGATGCTGTCCCCCGTGCCCGGTGCAGGCGCCTTGTTAGCGCGCCAACTCAGCGACCACGCGTTGCGGGTGTCTATATTAGGGAGCCGTGAGCATAACCGTTGGACCAACGGCGGGGCGGAGCTATTTGATCTGGCAGGCCGTGGTGGTATTGACGCGTTTTTTCTGAGTGGCGGGCAAATTGACGGGCAGGGCAACATTAACTTGGTGGGTACGGGTGAGTACCCCAGCACGGGTGTGCGGTGGTCGGGGTCGTTTGGCTCGGCCTACTTGTATTTCGTGGTGCCACGGGTAATTTTGTTTCGATGGGAGCACAGCCGCAGAACCTTGGTAAAGCAAGTTGACTTTATTAGTGCGCCCGGCAAGTCAGAGGCAGGGGTGTACCGAACGGGTGGGCCGGTGGCGCTGCTGACTAACCTATGCCTGTTTACCTACGACCGTGTGTCCGGTGGCTTCACGCTCAAGAGCGTACACCCCGGACACAGCCTAGAAGAAGTGCGCGATCAAACGGGCTTTGACTTCGTGTGCCCAGACCACGTACCCGTGACGCCGTCGCCCGATGACGCGCGCTTGGCCCTCATACGCGGGCCGGTGGCTGAGCAGATTGCAGCTATTTACCCGGCCTTTGCGGCGCAGGTGTTTGCCTCCGAGCCAGTGGACAGCCCAAGATGACCTCACCTACGACCCCCGCTGCAAGCGGTTGCCCCGTTAACCATGGCGGCCTGGACCCCAATGGTTGCCCGATTAGTGCGCAAGCGGCTGCATTTAATCCGTTTGAGCCCGCCTATAT
This sequence comes from Methylobacillus sp., assembly GCA_018607835.1. Classification (GTDB taxonomy): domain Bacteria; phylum Pseudomonadota; class Gammaproteobacteria; order Burkholderiales; family Burkholderiaceae_C; genus RS62. The sequence continues at coordinate 2,585 of JABBAS010000026.1, forward strand.
GCGCGACCCCGCGCAGTATCTGCGCTGGGCGCGTGAGCAAGAGCCTGTGTTTTGGAGCCCGCAGCTTGGGTACTGGGTGGTGACGCGTTACGAGGATGTGAAGGCGGTATTTCGCGACAACATCGTGTTTTCTCCCGCCATTGCGCTAGAGAAAATCACGCCCGCAACCCCGCAGGTGTTGGAGATTCTCAAAGGCTATGGGTTCGCAATGAACCGCACCATGGTGAATGAGGATGAACCCGATCACATGGCGCGCCGACGCCTGCTGATGGATGACTTTCTACCCGATCGACTGATCCGCTATGAGCCCATGGTGCGCGACTTGGCACGCCAATACATGGATCGATTTGTTGACAGTGGGCGCGCTGATTTGGTGGGCGCCATGTTTTACGAAATACCGTTGAATATCGCCTTGCGGTTTCTCGGCGTGTCCGAGGAGGGGTCGGAGCGCCTACGCCAGTTTGCAGTTGCGCATACCCTCAATACCTGGGGCAAGCCCACGGCGCAAGAGCAGCTAGAGATTGCAGAAAACGTGGGGCGCTTCTGGCAAACCGCGCAAGAGATTCTCTCGGAGATGATGGCGAACCCGCAGGGGGAAGGCTGGATGGTGGAGTCTGTTCGCCAGCACTTAAAGCACCCGGAGATCGTGACCGAGTCTTACCTGCGCTCCATGATGATGGCCATACTTGCTGCGGCGCACGAGACCACGTCTAACGCGACTGCCAATGCATTTATGACGTTGCTGAGTCAGCCGAAAGCGTGGGAGGCAATTTGTGCCAACCCCGCGCTCATTCCCAATGCGGTGGAGGAGTGCTTGCGCGTTGCGGGGTCTATCATCGCGTGGCGCAGAATTGCAACCTCTGACACGGTTGTGGGCGGCGTCCATATTGCCGAAGGGAGCAAGCTGCTGATTGTGCAAATTTCAGCCAACGCCGACGCAGACCATTTTGAAAACCCGGAGGTCGTTGACCTGTACCGAGAGAATGCGGTTGAGCACATGACCTTTGGCTATGGCGCGCACCAGTGCATGGGTAAAAATATTGGTCGCATGCAAATGCGCGTATTTTTAGAGGAGTTTGCCCGCCGCTTGCCACATATGCGCTTGGTGGAGGATCAGCAATTTGAGTTTTTAAGCAACACGTCTTTTCGTGGGCCAGCGCAGTTGTGGGTCACGTGGGAGCCCGCGCAAAACCCCGAACGTAAAACGCCTGCATTGGCCACGCAGCGTCCTAGCGATTTCAGCATTGGACCGCCGCGCAAAGACGCTATATCGCGCACGGTCATCGTGCGAGAGCGACACACAGAGGGCGATGGCTTAACGCGCTTTGTGCTGGGTACACCCGATGGCGAGAGCCTACCCCAATGGCGGGCGGGAGCCCATGTGGAGTTAATTGCGGGCGGGTTTCGCCGCCGCTATTCGTTGTGTGGTGATCCGCAAGCGCCAGATCAGTTTGAGGTGGTGATTCACCGGGACGCGAACGGGCGCGGTGGCTCACAGTATTTTTCAGACCACCTAATGGCGACTCACTCGCTCCAGTTATCGGGGCCTAAAAATCTCTTTAAATTAGATGAGTCAGCCAGCCACTTTGTGCTGATTGCGGGGGGTATTGGGATTACGCCAATTGTTGCGATGGCGGACAGGCTGAAAGAATTGGGTAAGTCGTACACGCTGCACTATGCCGGACATGCACGCGAGCGCATGGCGCTGCTTGCACGGATACAGCGCGATCATGGTGCTGCGTTGTCACTGCACATTGCAACTGAAGGGTCGCGTATGGATGTGGCTGGCTTGTTCACCAAGGTGCCAGCGGGGACGGGTGTGTACGCGTGTGGCCCGAACCGACTCATTACCGAGCTGGAGACCTTGAGTGATGGGTGGCCGGAGAACAGCTTGCACTTCGAGCACTTTAGTGCAGGGGGGGCGGCACTTGACCCCGGCCAAGCGCAGGCGTTTGTAGCGGTGTTGCGCGACTCAAATCTGGAGTTGACGGTGCCAGCCAATCAGACGCTCTTTGAAACCTTGCAAGCAGCGGGCGTTGACATTGCGTGTGATTGTGGAGAGGGTCTGTGTGGCACCTGCGAGGTGGGCGTGGTAGCGGGCGCTATTGATCACCGAGACAAGGTGCTAACAAAGTCAGAGCGCGGGAGCAATACGCGCATGATGACGTGTTGCTCGCGCGCCCTTGGCGAGCGCATTGTGCTGGCGATCTAAAGCAACGCGAATCGCCGCGCCGCC
>JABBAS010000057.1:0-16253 GCA_018607835.1 Methylobacillus sp.
CTGAGCCCCGTTTGCTCGCCATGGGGGATACCGCCTGGACGGTGGAGTTAGGCGCGCATATTGATGTTGACGTCAACGCCCGTTGTATGGGTTTGGCGCAAACAATCACCGACTGGGCTGCCTCCGGAGAGGGGCAGGGGGTTGTCGATGTGGTGCCGACCTTCCGCTCGGTGACGGTGCACTATGATCCGCGCGCCGTTGATGGCACCCAATTAGGTGACGCGTTGTTGCGCATGGCTAAGGTGTCGAAGCCCCTGCAGAGCGCCTCGCGTACCTGGCGTTTACCGGCCTGCTTTGAGGGTGAGTTCGCCCCCGACTTAGACGCCGTTGCGACGCGTTTGGACTTGGATGTGGCGGCGGTCATTGAGACATTTTTGGCGGCAGAGCTACGCGTTCATGCCATGGGTTTTATGCCTGGATTCGCGTACATGGCCAGCTTGCCGGAGCGTTTGAGCGTGCCTCGGCTAAAGGTTCCTAGGACCCATGTACCGTCACAGTCACTGGCCATCGCGGGGACCATGGTGGCGGTTTACCCGTGGGTTAGTCCCGGTGGATGGAACCTGATTGGCCATGCGCCGGTTATTCCCTTCTCGTTACTTGACGCCGATGAGCCGGCGCTGTTTCGTGCGGGTGATGTGGTGCAGTTTTATCGTGTGTCTGCTGACGAGTGTGTGGCCATTGCCCAAGAGCAGAAGCGCGATATCAAGGCACGCCGTCGTTACCTTGTGGACGCCTCGTTGTGAGCGCGAGCTTGCAGGTCATCGACGGCGGCATGGGCAATGTGCTGCAAGACATAGGACGTTTCGGTCGTCGGGCGCAGGGCATGCCGATATCGGGCTTTCTCGATCCGGTCTACGCGCATTGCGCCAACGCCTTGGTGGGGAATAGCCCCGGGGTGGTCTGCTTGGAGATGCGCGTACTCGGGCCGACGATGTGTGTGACCGCTGGCACCATGTTGGTCGCAGTGGTGGGCGATATGGATGGCAAAGTGGTGCGCGCCAACGGACAGCAACAGCCGCTGCATAGCTGGGAAAGTCTGTGGCTATTTGAGGGCGACACCATCAAGCTAGGCGTGATTGCCGGTGGCTGCACCTACTTGGCGGTGCAAGGCGGTTTTGAGGTGCCCTCGGTGATGGACAGTCAGTCAACCTATGCACGCCTTGGGTTGGGGGGCTTTCAGGGCCGCGCCCTCATGGCGGCGGACGTGCTGACAACGCCACAACCATTGTCAGAACAGCGGCCGGGGCCGTTGAAAGCGCGAGGGCCTTTTGTACACTCAACCGATGTGGTGCGCATCATGTTGGGTCCACAAGATGACTATTTCCCGGCCACAGCCATCAGTCAGTTGACGCAGACCGTGTGGACGACGGCGCCTGAGCAAGACCGTATGGGCGTGCGTTTTCTAGGGCCCGCACTCCAGCACCTGACGCCGCAACACGCGGATATTGTCTCGGATGGCGCCACGCCGGGAGTCATACAGGTGCCAGCCAGTGGACAGCCCATCGTGCTACTCGCCGATTGTCAAACGGTTGGCGGCTACCCGAAGATCGGGACCGTGATTGCCGCAGACCTACCTAAAATGGCGCATATGCCAGCGGGAACGTCCTGCCAATTTGCGGTGGTTGATGCGGCGCAGGCAAGACGCGCGTTACACGACTTAGACACCCGCGTTACAGAGTGGCTAGCCGGTCTCATGGCTTACGCACCCGTGGGTTTTTTGGATGAGCGGGCGCTGTACAGTGAGAATCTAGTCAGCGGCGTGTTGCGTGGGGACTAACACTTACCTATCGGAATAAAAAAATGGATAAACGGATCAATATCAATGCGGACATGGGCGAGAGTTTTGGCGCTTGGACCATGGGCAACGACGCGGCCTTGCTGCAAATAGTGCGCAGTGCCAACATTGCCTGCGGCTTTCATGCGGGCGACCCACAGCACATGAGTCAAACACTGACGCTGGCTGCTGCAGCCGGTGTCAGTGTGGGCGCGCACCCGTCGTTTGCCGACCTACAAGGCTTTGGACGTCGTCCCATGAAGTTGTCGAACAAAGAGCTTGCCGCGATCGTGGCCTATCAGCTCGGTGCCCTGCAGGCCTTGGCGTTGGCGAACGGCACCCGCGTCACGCATCTGAAGCCCCACGGCGCCATGAGCAACCTGTCGTGTAACGACATCGAAATGGCCACAGTGATTGCGCAGACGGTTGCGCGTGTAGATAAATCGTTGGTTCTATTGGCGCCGGCGTGCTCTTGCTTGGCGCAGGCGGGGCAGGCCGCAGGCCTGCGCGTGGCGCTGGAGGTGTTCGCAGACCGTGCGTATCAAGACGACGGCCAGCTTGTGCCGCGCAGCCAGCCACATGCCATGGTGCATGGTGCGAGCGAATCCACTCAGCATGTGTTGGCGATGTTGGAGGCGGGCGGCATTGTGACGTACACAGGCCAGGTCTTACCCACTGAGATACACAGTATTTGTGTACACGGTGACAATCCACACGCGATAGACAGCGCGATGGCGCTGCGCGATGCGCTCGTTGAAAAGGGCTATGCGGTTACGCCGTTGGACCAGTTGGTCTAAGGCCTCGATCACGCCCGCAGTCTGTCCAGCGTTAGACGCCGATCAGGCAAAGGTCTCGGCCTCGGCCAGCAGGGGCGCGTTGCCGTCTTTGGTTGCCAGTGTTGGCGTACCCACGTCCGGCCACGCAATGCCTAACGTCGGGTCGGACCAACGCACGCTTCGCTCGTGCTCGGGGTGCCAGTAGTCGGTGGTTTTATACAAAAATTCGGCCGTATCGCTGGTGACTATAAAGCCATGTGCAAACCCTGGTGGCACCCAAAGCTGACGCTTATTTTCTGCCGATAACGTGACCCCAACCCATTGGGCAAACGTGGGAGAGCTGCGGCGCAAATCGACGGCGACGTCAAAAACGGTGCCCGCTGTGACCCGAACGAGCTTGCCTTGTGGGTGCGCGATTTGGTAGTGCAGGCCACGCAGCACGCCCCGACTAGACTTGCTGTGGTTGTCTTGCACAAAGGGCTGATCAATGCCAGTCGCCTCGGCAAAAGCGCGTTGATTAAAGCTCTCGAAAAAGAAGCCGCGGTCGTCGCCAAAGACGGTGGGCTCTAAAATCAATACGTCGGGTAACGCAGTCGAGGTAACGGTATAGGGCATGGCTTATTTAAGTAGGTTGAGTAGATACTGGCCATAGCCATTTTTGGCCAAAGGCGTGGCCAATTGGTGTAGTTGCGCTGCCGTGATCCAACCGTGATGAAACGCAATTTCTTCTGGGCAGGCTACCTGTAGTCCTTGCCGCTTTTGCAGCGTTGCGATAAAGCCAGACGCCTCTAGCAAGCTGTCGTGGGTACCCGTATCTAGCCAAGCGTAGCCTCGTCCCATCATTTCAACATGGAGTTGTGACTGGGCGAGGTAGTGCGCGTTGACATCGGTGATTTCCAGTTCGCCGCGTGCCGAGGGCTGTATGTTGGCGGCGATGTCGCAGACCTGTTGATCGTAAAAATAGAGGCCTGTAACGGCGTAGTTGCTTTTTGGGTTTTTTGGTTTCTCTTCCACACTGATAGCGCGCTGTTGCGCATCGAATGCCACGACGCCGTAGCGCTCAGGGTCGTGCACGTGGTAGGCAAATACGGTGGCGCCGTCGGGCCGGTTATCTGCACTGTGGAGTTGCTTCACGAGATCGTGACCGTAAAAAATATTGTCGCCAAGTACCAAGGCGCTGGGGTGGTCGCCAATAAAGCGCTTGCCGATCACGAAAGCCTGGGCCAAGCCATCTGGTTGGGGTTGTACCGCGTATTCAATGCGCATGCCCCACTGCGAGCCGTCGCCGAGTAGGTCTTTAAAGCGCGGCGTATCTTGCGGTGTGCTGATGAGCAAGACCTCCCGAATGCCGCTGAGCATCAGGGTGCTCAGAGGGTAATAGACCATGGGCTTGTCGTACACCGGCATCAATTGCTTGCTGATCGCCTGGGTCACAGGATACAAACGGGTACCGGAGCCGCCCGCCAAAATAATGCCTTTGCGTTGCGTCGTCATGGGATGTACTCGCTGGTGTTCAGTTGCTTGACCACGTCGTTGACACCCGCTTCCCAGTGGGGCAGCGTGATGGCAAACGTGCTCTGCAGTTTGTGTGTGTCTAACTGGGAGTTGGCGGGACGCCGCGCAGGTGTTGGATACGCTGCGGTGTCAATGGCATGGATGGCGTCGGCTTGCACGCGCATCGCTGCGCCGTGCGCGCGCGCTTGGCTGATGACCTGCTTGGCGTAGGCCTGCCAATGGGTAACGCCTGTGGCGGTTGCGTGGTACACACCAAAAGGAAAGGCGGCATTGCTTGCATCAGACCAACGGGCGGTATCCCATTGCGCGATGACCTTGGCAACAACATCCGCGAGTAACTCTGCAGACGTCGGGGTACCGAACTGATCAGCAACGACTGAGAGGTGATCGCGTTCGGCGCCTAAGCGCAACATGGTCTTTGCGAAGTTTTGCCCGTGTGCGCTAAAGACCCAAGCGGTTCTGAGAATAAGATGGCGCGCACAGTGCGCCTGTACGGCTTGTTCGCCAGCCCATTTACTGGCGCCGTAAACGCTTTGTGGGTTAGGGACGTCGTCTTCGGTGTACGCCGTTGTCTTTGTTCCGTCAAAGACATAATCGGTGGAAAAATGAATCAGGAGCGCACCCAATGTATGGGCCTCTTGCGCCAAAATTTCTGGCGCACGGGCGTTGATGGCGTGGGCCATTGCGGGCTCGCTTTCGGCACGGTCAACGGCCGTATAGGCAGCCGGGTTGACGATGACATCGGGCCGCTCGCGACGCACCAACGTTCGTAAGGCGGTCTCGTCTTGGAAGTCGCATTCGGCAGTGCCCACCGCACACAGTGTTCCCAGAGCCGATAGGCGCGGCACCAACGCATGGCCGACTTGCCCGTTCTTACCTGTGAGCAAGATCTTCATGAGGCCTGGCCGTATTGCTGCGTGACCCACTCGCGGTAGGCACCGCTTTGAACCTGCGCTACCCAGTCTTGGTTGTCCAGATACCACTGCACGGTCTTGCGTATGCCAGACTCAAAGGTCTCAGCGGGGCGCCAGCCCAATGCGCGTTCTATTTTTTGTGCGTCGATGGCATAGCGTCGGTCGTGACCAGGTCGATCGGTTACGTAGCTGATCTGGCTGGCATACGAGCGGCCATCCGCGCGTGGTCGCAAGGTATCCAAGAGCGTGCAGATGGTTCGCACAATCTCAATATTGGGTTGTTCGTTCCACCCGCCAATGTTGTACGTCTCGCCCAATTGGCCCTGTGCGAGTACGGTGCGAATCGCACTGCAATGGTCGCTGACGTAGAGCCAGTCGCGTATTTGCATTCCGTCGCCGTAAATGGGTAGGGGCTTACCGGCCAAGGCGTTGGTAATGACCAGTGGAATCAATTTCTCTGGGAAGTGAAAAGGGCCGTAGTTGTTTGAGCAGTTGGTCGTCAGTACGGGGAGACCATAGGTGTGGTGCCAGGCGCGCACGAGGTGATCGCTCGCCGCCTTGCTCGCAGAATAAGGACTGTTGGGCTCAAAGGCGTTGGTTTCGGCAAAAGGGGCATCGTTAGGCCCTAGGCTGCCGTAGACTTCGTCGGTACTCACATGTAGAAAGCGAAACGCGCCTTTTTCTGGTTCCGCCAGTGCCTGCCAGTAGGCGCGCACGGACTCTAGCAAGCGAAAGGTGCCGAGCACATTCGTTTGTATGAAGTCTTCGGGGCCGTGTATGGAGCGGTCGACGTGACTTTCCGCCGCGAAGTTGAGAACCGCCCGAGGCTGGTGGGTCGAAAGCAGTTGCGACACGGTCGCGCTGTCGCCGATGTCAGCTTGCACGAACACGTGTGCGGGGTTCCCCTCCAGCGCGGCTAAGTTGTGCAGGTTGCCCGCGTAGGTCAGCTTGTCAAGGTTGACGACGGTCTCATTTGACTGTGCTAGCCAGTCGATAACGAAGTTGCTGCCAATGAAACCTGCGGCGCCGGTGACAAGTATGGTCATACGTAATGAAGCTGGTTAGATCGAGAGAGATCCGGGTCGTTTAAAAGAGGAATCACTGCCACCGTGTCCATACGGCCCACGGGTGTCCCCTCATGATAACGGCTCACTGGCGGGCGAGGGTTAGGGGGCGTCTGGTGCGTCTAGTTCGTCTGGTGCCACTTGGACGTGCGCGCGGACCCGGGTGGCGGCAATCAGCTCGGCATTGGGGTCATCGGTCTGTTGTATCCAACGGTCGGCCTGCTCGGGCGTTCGACCAAACCGTATGTGTCTCGCGCGCAACCGCTCTAAGCGCAGTGTGGGGTCAACGCCAACGTACCAAATTTCGTCTAGCAGTGGGGCAACACCTGCCCAGCCGTCTTGGTCGTGGGCCAAGTAGTTTCCCTCAGCGAGTATGAGGCGCGTATCCCCGAAAATAGGCAAGCTGGCGGCAAGCGCCGCATCGATGCTGCGGTCAAAATCGGGGGCGTAAACCGTTTCATTTGTTTTTTGATTACGCACACGCGAGAGCAACGCCGTGTAGCCAAGGCTGTCGAAGGTGTCTGGTGCGCCTTTGCGGTCTCGACGAGCGAGGCGCTGCAGTTCGGTGTTCGATAAATGGAAGCCGTCCATTGGCAAGACCTGCGAGATGTCCGGAAAGTTGGCCTGTAAGCGGGCGGCGAGGGTGGTTTTCCCCGCGCCGGGCGGCCCGATGATACCCAAGATAAAGCGTCCGTTTCGCGCGAGGCAAGCGGTCAAGCGGTCACAGGCTTGGGCGTAAGAAAGTGTGGTGGGTAGCGACATCTAGCGGTATTTAATCGGGCAAACAGGCGTTCATTTGTGCCGACTATAACGGCTCTTACGCGACACCTTTAGACTAGGGATTGCCCTAGGATGGGCATGAAACAGGGTGTTGAAAACCTATACTGATCACAAAGGTAGACGTGAAGGGTGGGCAAAAGCACACCTCGCATGTTGACCAAGATAAGAAAATTTAACTCAAGGAGACAAAATGAAACGTACCCTACTCGCCCTGGCCGCCGCCGCAGTGGCCGGCTCTTTGCATGCTGCCCCCGTCAAAATCGGTTTCGTCACCACGCTGACAACGGGCGGCGCCGTGATTGGTAAAGACATGCAAAACGCAGCCAACCTTGCCATGGAGCATCTTGGTGGCAAAGCGGGTAACACGCAGCTGGAGCTCATTTTTGCGGATGATGGTTTTAAGCCCGAGGTCGGTAAGCAGGCGACCGACCGCTTGGTGAAGCAGGACAACGTGGACTTCGTGGCGGGCTACATCTGGTCCCACGTGCTGTTGGCATCGCGTAAGTCAGTGTTGGATGCGGGTAAGTTTTTGATTACAGCGAACGCAGGCCCCAGCCCGATGGCCGGTAAGCTGTGCCATCCCGACACCTTCTCAACAGCAGGACAAAACGACCAAACGCCCATGGCTTTGGGTGAGGTGCTGAATAAAAAGGGTGTGAAATCACTTTACATCATGGCGCCCAACTACGCCGCTGGAAAAGACATGGTCGCTGGGGTAGAGCGTACCTTCAAGGGCAAGGTGCTCGGCAAAGACCTGACCAAGTGGGGTGCTGATGCGCAGATGGACTTTTCTGCCGAGTTGGCAAAAGCCCGCGACAGCGGCGCTGAGGCCCTGTTTGTGTTTTATCCAGGTGCGGCGGGCGGTGCGTTTGCCAAGCAGTACAACCAAGCGGGCCTGAACAAGACCTTGCCGTTGTACTCGGTTTTCACCGTGGATGCCTTGTCATTGCCCAAGCTACAGGCCGGTAATTTGGAAGGTGTTCTGGGCTCACGGACCACGCAATTGTGGGACCCCACCTTGGACAATGCAGCGAACAAAAAGTTTGTGGCTGACTACAAGGCAAAGTTCGGCGCGTATCCGTCTTACTACGGTGCGCAAAGCTATGACGCGATCATGTTGATTGCGTCTGCGGTGAAGGCGACCGGCGGGGATATGGCCAATAAAGATGCGGTTCGCGCCGCACTGAAAGCAGCTAACTACGATTCCGTGCGTGGCAAGTACACCTATGGCAACAACCATTTCCCAATCCAGAACTTTTACTTGCGCGAGGTCGTAAAAGATCAGGGTGGGGTGTGGTCAACCAAGGTGGTTGATACGGTGTACAACAACCACCAAGATCCCTTTGCCGCGCAATGTGCGATGAAGTAAATTTTTAACCGCATCGCGTCTGCCGTTGGCCACCTTGGGTGGCCAACTTTTTTGATGCGTGCGTAGGAGCTCTCGACTTGGATTACGCGCTTTTTGTTATGCAGGTGCTGAACGGCTTGCAGTTGGGCTTGTTGCTCTTTTTAGTAGCATCCGGGCTCACGCTGGTGTTTGGCATTTTAGATTTTGTGAATCTGGCTCACGCCTCGCTGTATATGGTTGGCGCGCTGGTGTGCGCCTCACTCACGCTGGTGCTGGGTAACTTTGTATGGGCGCTGCTGTTGGCGATTCCGGTCACAGCGCTGGTCGGTTGGACCGTCGAGCGCCTTGTAGCGCGCCGCCTGTACGGCCGAGACCATTTGGATCAGGTGCTGGCAACCTTCGGTTTGATTCTTGTGCTGACCACCCTTGCGCATCTGATTTGGGGACCCCAGGGTATATCCGTGCCCTTGCCATCTTGGTTGAAAGGGCAGCTTGCATTTAGCGATACCCTGATCTTCCCGATTTATCGATTGGTGATCATCGGTGCGGGTCTGCTGGCGGCTTTGGGTTTGTATGTGTTGGTTACCCATACCCGCTTGGGTATGTTGATTCGGGCGGGTGCGTCTAATAGACAGATGGTGAGCGCCCTCGGTGTCAACATCGAACGCCTGTTTGCCATTGTTTTCTCGCTGGGAGCGGTGCTTGCGGGTTTGGCGGGTATGTTGGTTGCCCCCATTACGGAGGCGTCTATCGGCATGGGTAACGGCATCATCATTACGGCGTTTGTGGTGATCATTGTGGGGGGTATTGGATCCATGAAAGGCGCTTTTATCGCCGCTATGTTGATCGGACTCATAGACACGCTTGGCAGGGCCTTCCTCGATGGCGTGTTCAAGTTATTTATGTCATCTGATGCCGCTGAAAACTCGGCTCCTGCGGTGTCAGCAATGCTTATTTACATCATCATGGCGCTGGTTTTGGCGTTCCGGCCCAAGGGCCTCTTTCCGCCAAAGGTTAGATAATGTCCGCAACCAATTACCCCAAATTAACGCTGTTGGTGATGGTCTTGCTGGCCGTGTTGCCGCCGCTGTTTTACTTCACGGGACAACCCTTTTATTTAGACCTTGCGACGCGGTTAACGATTTTGGCGATTGCCGCTGTCAGCCTGAACCTCATATTGGGCTACAGCGGTTTGGTGTCATTTGGTCATGCCGCCTATATTGGTTTAGGGGCCTATGCGGTTGGCATACCCGGATATCACGCGATTTATGGCGGTCTGGAGAGTTGGGGCCTCGCCTCGACCTCGGGCTGGCTGCACTTTCCGCTGGCCATGCTCATAGGCGCGATTTTCGCGTTGATCACGGGCATCGTGTGTTTGCGTACCAAGGGTGTTTATTTCATCATGATCACCATGGCGTTTGCGCAAATGGTTTATTACGCCATCGTCTCCATCAAGACCTACGGTGGTGATGATGGGCTCACGATTGACGTGCGCTCAGAGTTCCCTGGGGTGTCATTGGACGACCCTTTGCAACTCTTTGGGGTGTCTTACGTGGTGTTGGTCGCCGTTATGTTGCTGGTCCGTATGATGGTGAACTCGCGTTTTGGCATGGTGCTACGTGGGGCCAAAGGCAACAACGAGCGTATGGTGATGATGGGCTACAACACCTACCGTTATCAGCTAACGGCTTACGTTATTTCAGGCGCTATTGCTGCTTTGTCTGGGGCACTTCTGGGTAACTTTACGACGTTTATCTCACCAGAGATGATGGATTGGACCCGCTCGGGTGAGTTGATGTTCATGGTAATTTTGGGAGGGGTGGCGACCACTGTGGGTCCCGTTCTGGGGGCGGTGGCGTTCATACTGATAGAAGAGGTGTTGTCGACGTTCACCATCTACTGGCAGTTGCCGTTCGGTTTGCTCTTGATGGGGGTGGTTCTTTACAGCCAAGGCGGCTTGGCCAACATATTGGGGCAGTGGCGTGCGCGGCGTGCGTTGCGTGATGCGTCGCAGGGCGGGGCAGCCCAGGAGCATAAGTTATGACGCAACCCGTACTAGAAGCACGCAGTCTGGTGAAGTCATTCGGCGGCATACGCGCCACGGACAACTTGAGCCTCACGGTGTTGCCGGGTGAGTTGCACGCGGTGATCGGCCCCAATGGTGCGGGCAAAACGACACTGATTACACAGCTCTGTGGATCCTTGTTGCCAGATGCCGGTGAGGTTCTGTTTAAAGGGGTAGACATTACCCAACGGCCCGCCTATGAGCGCGCACAAATGGGTATTGCACGTTCCTTTCAAATTACCTCACTGATCATGGATATGACGGTGCTGGAGAACGTGGCGCTTGCCGCACAAGCCCATATGGGCTCCTCCTTCCGGTTTTTCCGATCCGTTAGACACGATGAGCCCGTGTTAAGCCATGCCCGCGCTTGCTTAGCGCGCGTGGGTTTAGCGGCAGAGGCGGATCGCGTGACGCGTACCTTGCCGCACGGCGGACATCGCCGTATGGAAATCGCGATTGCACTCGCCGCAAAGTCTGAGCTGATGCTGCTAGACGAGCCCATGGCCGGTTTGGGGACAGATGAGAGCCAAGACATTATTGCCTTGCTGCGTGCGCTCAAGGGTGAGCAAACCATTGTGCTCATCGAGCACGACATGGACGCGGTATTCGCCCTCGCTGACCGCATTTCGGTCTTGGTTTACGGCCACATCATCGCGTGTGGCACGCCGGATGAGATACGACAAAACGCCGAGGTCAGGGCGGCCTATTTGGGTGAAGAAAGCGAGGGGGTGTGATGCTCTCAATTAAGCAGTTGCGTGCGCATTACGGCACGTCACAAGCCCTGTTCGATATCAACCTATCAATAGAGGCTGGGCAGGTGGCTACGCTGTTAGGGCGTAATGGCATGGGAAAGACCACCACCATCCACAGCGTCATGGGGATTGTGAAACCCACGGGTGGCACCGTCACCTTTGAGGGCGTGTCGTTGGTGGGTTTGCCCTCCTTCAAAATCGCGAATCTAGGAATCGGGTTGGTGCCCGAGGGACGGCAGATTTTTCCTAATCTCACCGTACGTGAAAATTTGGTGGCAACAGCGTCAAACCATTTGGGCCTTGATCAGCCGTGGTCGTCTGAGCGAATACTTGCCATGTTTCCAGAGCTCGCGACGCGTCTGAGCTCCATGGGTAATCTACTCTCGGGCGGTGAGCAGCAAATGCTCGCCATTGGACGGGCACTGATGACCAACCCGCGCCTGCTGATCTTGGACGAAGCCACCGAAGGCTTAGCGCCGTTGGTGCGCAAGCGTATTTGGGAGGCGCTAGACAACATTCGCCAGACAGGGTTGTCTATTTTGGTGGTTGATAAAAACCTAAAGGACTTGATGCGCTTGGCAGACAAGCACCACATCGTGCAACGCGGGGAAGTCGTCTGGTCGGGAAGCAGTGCGGCACTGGCCGCCGACAGAGACGCATTGAGCAACTACCTAGGGGTCTAATTGCCTAGCCCCCTGATGTGTGTTTTGCGTGTGCCTTTGCGTGTGCTCTGGCGTTATGGCTGATCCGCTTATGATAGGCGTCTGATGACTGACATAGCAGTAAAAATAACGGCGAAGTTCGCCCTGGCCCGCGACGTTGTGGCGATACGTTTGGCTCCAGTAAACCCGTCGGATCGCTTGCCCGCATTTGAAGCCGGGGCGCACATCGATGTCCGTCTTACTGACGGCTTGTGCCGACAATATTCCTTGACCAATGTGGGTGACAGTGAGGCGCCGGCGCAATACGAGATCGCGGTTGCGCGCGATGCAGCCAGCCGTGGTGGCTCTCTCGCTATGCATGACCAACTGCATGTGGGGAGCCGTTTATCTGTGAGTGCCCCACGCAACCTGTTCGGCCTAGACCCCTCGCACCAGCGCATCGTCTTGATCGCTGGCGGGATTGGGGTGACGCCGCTGTATGCGATGGCACAGCAGCTTTGCAAGCAGAACGTCCAGTTTCAATTGATTTTTTGTGCCCGCTCAGCAGTACGCATGGCGTATTTGGAGGAGCTACGCGCCCTGTGCGGTGACCGCTTGCTGGTGCATGCGGATGATGAGCGAGGTCACCCCATCGACCTAGATGCTGCGTTGCGGGCCCAACCGTGGGACGGCGTGTACGCTTGCGGCCCCACGGGTATGCTCGATGCCATCGCGGATATCACCGTGGACTGGGCGCCTGGTGTCGTCCGCATGGAGCGGTTCACCGCAGACCCAGCGGTGCATGCGCCAGGAGCGGTCTTTGCGTTGGAATTGCGGGCGAGTGGCTTACACACCGAAGTGGCTGCCAACGAATCCGTATTGGATGCGATTGAACGCTTGGGGGTTGCCCACTCCTTTTCTTGTCGAGAGGGTATTTGCGGCAGTTGCGAGGCAGGCGTGATCGAGGGCACGGTGGATCATCGGTGCGCGGTGTTGAGTCAAGCAGAGAAGGACACTCAGCAAATGATGATGCCTTGCGTGTCGCGCTGTTCCAGCGAAAAATTGGTTTTGAACCTATAGGCACGTGCCGCATTTTTTTCCATTCCGCGCGTGGCCTAAGCTTGACCGCGCGCTCTTCAAGAGCGAGGCGTTGGCGGGGCTGACTGTCGGTTTGGTGGTGATTCCGCAAGGCGTGGCTTATGCGGGCTTGGCGGGTATGCCCTTGGTCACCGGTATTTACGCCTCGTTGCTTCCCAGTTTGATTGGTGCGCTATTCAGTGCGTCAACGCGCTTATCGGTAGGACCCACGGCGCTGACCTGTCTGCTGATCTCGGCGTCGATTGGGGGATTGGCTGAACCGGGTGGTGCTGATTGGGTGAACCTGGCGGTTTGGCTGGCCCTGCTGTCCGGCCTGTTTCAGTTGGTACTGGGTGCGCTACGGGCGGGGTCGCTGTTGAATTTGGTCAGTGCGCCTGTGCTGATGGCCTTCACACAAGCCGCTGCGGTGCTCATTATCTTGTCGCAGCTTGGTGATCTCGTGGGGTGGCCAAGCGGCAACGTTCAAGGTGTGTTTAGCTCCTTCGATGGCTTTGAATGGCCAGTCATATCAGCGGCGGCCCTTTGTTTTGGTGTTGGAAGCCTTGTCGTGCTGCTTGCCTTTAGGCGCTGGCAAGCCCGCTTTCCCGCTGTGTTGTTGGTGATGCTGTTGGCGGCGGGTATCAGCGCCGTCGTTCAGTTCGAAGCATCGGGTGGTGCGGTGGTTGGGGCGCTGCCGGGTGGCCTGCCCACCTTCTATTGGCCGCATTGGCCGGGTCTGAGCACCCTCCAGCATTTGCTGGTACCCGCATTAATTGTGACGCTGGTCAGTTTTCTTGAAACGGCGGCCAGTGCCAGAGTCGACAGCGAGCGCCAGGGCAAGCCGTGGGGACAGAACCAGGACCTTATTGGGCAAGGGTTGGCGAAAGTGGCTTCGGCATTGAGTGGTAGCTTTGCGACCAGTTCGTCGTTTTCGCGTTCCGCACTGAATTTATATGCGGGCGCCCAGACCGGCTGGGCAACGGTATTCGCGGTCATCGTGGTGTTCTTCGTGTTGCAGTTTTTCTTGCCCTTGCTGCACCAGGTGCCTCTCGCGACACTCGCCGCTATTGTGATCGTCTCTGTCATGGGGCTCATTCGTCTGGCCCCTTTCAAGACACTGTGGGCGGTCTCGCGGCCCGAGGCGGGCGTGGCGCTACTCACTTTTCTCGCGACGCTACTCAGTGCGCCCAAGATTCACTGGGGCGTGTTGGTTGGCGTGGTGGCAGGCTTGGCGTACTTTCTCTACCAACGTTTGAAGCCACGCATTGACGTTCTCGCCTTACCCGATTTAGACGGGCTATCTGTCGCGGCAATAGGGGTCGCGTTGGTCCATTCGTCGGATGTCGTCGTGTTGCGCCTAGAGGCCGGGGTGGACTTTGCATCAGCCAACGCGTTAGAGGCGGCGGTGGCGATACAGCTATTGGCACAGCCCAATGTGCGGTATGTGGTGTTGCTGTTTCAATCGGTGAATCGAATGGATGCGACCGGGGTAGAGGCATTTTTGCGTATCAAGCGGCTACTGTCCCAGCGTGGTGATTCGCTGGTTGTCATTGGCATCAAGCCGACAGTTGAGCGCCTGTTGCGCTCGGCGGATGCCTTGACACCGGATGCACATTTTAGGTTGTGTGTTTCCAGCGAAGCGTTTATAAAAAGCCTTGATCAAATCAATCTTAAAAAATGAAAACCAATTACAGAGAGGTCTGTCAATCATGGGCAATGACAACGCGTCTACGCTAGCTCAACAGGTCTGGGAACACTGGCAGTCTGGACAAGCCATGCCCCACTTTGCGGCGCTGATGCGCCCGACAACACGGGAGGCCGGCTATGCCGCGCAAGCGGCGTTGGCGGGCTTGGTGGGCGCTCAACTCGCGGGCTGGAAAATTGCGGCTACCAGCGAGGCAGGCCAGAAACATATTGGTGTCAGTGGGCCGTTAGCGGGGCGTATTTTTGCGGACCGCATCAAGCCGCTGGGCGCTGCGATTTCACTTGCTGGCAACCGCATGTGTGTGGCTGAACCGGAAATGACGTTTCAGTTTGCCCGTGACTTGCCGCCACGCACAGCGCCGTATACCGCCGCCGAGGTCATGGATGCGGTGGCTGATCTCTACATTGCGGTGGAGGTACCGAACTCTCGGTTTGCAGATTTTGTGCATGCAGGTGAGGCCAGCTTAATTGCAGACAATGCGTGTGCGCACGAATACGTGAAGGGCGCAGCAGCGCCGGCGGCGTGGCGCACCTTAGACCTTGCGGCGCATGCCGTCACAGCCGCCGTTGTGCGGGGTGATGGGCAGGCCTGGCATCGAGCGGGCAGCGGCGCGGCGGTGCTTGGCGATCCGCGTGTGGCGCTGACATGGCTTGTCAATGAACTGCGTGTGCTGGGGCTAGGCACGCAAGCCGGCCTGTTTGTGACAACAGGCACGTGCATGCAACCGTTGGAAGTCACGCCCGGCGATACGGTGGAGGTCGACTTTGGCGTGCTCGGCCGCCTGAGCGTGGACTTTGAGGCCTGAGGTCTGATGCCCGACGATTAGCCGCTGATTGACCTCACTGCGTGAGCGCTAAGGGCAAGCAAACAAGCGCTTGGCGCTGGCGATGGTGGTTTTGTTCGCGGGGTCTTTGAACACCGCTGCCAAGGCGTGATTTGCAGGCGTATCTGCCCAGTTAAGCCCTTGCAAGGGGGTGTACCCCAACTGGCCGTAGGCATCCCATTGCGGGCCGGGCGTAAATTCGGTGTACTGATGTCGGGTGAGTGTGAGGCCGGTTCTCGCCAAGAACAATGTGTCGCTGATGGCGCCAGCGCTGGCCAGTTTGTTCAGTTTCTGGCAGGCGACAAACCCACTTGGAAAGAACGCGATGGTTTGGGTTTGCGCTTCGTCGGCATGCACCAGTAAGATCATTTGTTGATCCATGGAAGCGGTCAGCGCCAGTTGCCCGTCTGCCGCGACATACCAATTAACCCAAGCGTCGTCGGGCGTTAGGGAGTAGGCGGACGCACGCACGCGCGCCTGCCATTTGCTTCGCTCGACCGGGTCACGCACGGCGGCCATCGCGCGCTTTGTGGTGTTGAGCCAAACGGTAATGGTCTCGGTGGGTGCTGACAAATTGGTAACAAGCCGAAAGAAGGCACCGCTTTCCGTACGCACCTGACCATCGGCCTTTAGCATGCGGCCTGTGGATGTGAAGTGCACGTATTGGCCATCGAACGCGTTGCGGGTGCTCAACCCCGTGGGTGGGGGTTCTGCGACGGTCTCTGATACCGCGGGCGCGGTGTAATCGGTCGCTGCACAGCCGCTGAGTAATAGCAGGCAGCACACGGATAAGCCTGCAAAAAGTAGTCGCCCGAGGTTGTGGCGTAGGCGAAGGTGGAATGGATACACAAGCGATCGACTTGGAGCGTGGTTGTCATGCATGGGTTGAGGTGCTGTTCGCTGATAGAGAGGTGGCGGGTGGGCTGGCTTGCAAAGCGCGCCCACCCCGTACCATGCCCACGATACTAGTGGCTAAAGAATCGATCGTAAAGTACCTGTGAGTGAGCGAAGGAAGACGC
>JABBAS010000057.1:16353-18536 GCA_018607835.1 Methylobacillus sp.
GCCTTAGTATTGCCGGCGGTGTTCGCGATTGGCGATCCAGATCGTCGCCATTAAGATCACGCTGGCGCCAATCACGGTGCTTTGGGTGGGAATATTGCCAAAGAACAAGAAGCCCATGACCGAGGCCCAAATGAGGTCTAAAAATTTCAGAGACTGCGTGGCGGAAATGTCGGCAATGCGAAAGCCGCGTGCCATACAGTAATGGCCCAAGGATCCTAGGATACCCGTGCAGGTGAAAGCAACCCATTGCCACGGTGTCGGTGCCACCCAATGCAGCAGGCCCAATGGAAGGCTTAACAGCGCGATCACAAGCGATTGCCACAACACAATCGTGCTGGAAGACTCGGTGCGCGTGAGCGTCTTTGTAATGAGAAATGACGCCGCGAATAACGGGGCGCTTGCCAGCATGATGAGCGTGAACCAGCCGTCATCGCCCGCCAGCTTGGGGGCGACCACCACCAATATGCCCGAAAACCCGAGCAATGCCGCGACCCATCGATCCCAGCGCATGCGCTCGCCTAAAAACCAAGCGGCTCCGAGCATGACAAAGATGGGCCCTGTGAATCCGATGGCGGTGGTGTCGGCAAGACCGATGCGCGGCAGGGCGATGAACCACAGCATTAAGGCCGTGGTGTGCACGGCACCTCGCCATATTTGGCCTTTGAGGTTGTTGGGCCGGTAAACGGCCCAGCCCCGTTTGATGAGAAAGGGCAGCATGACGAGCGTACCCATCAGATAGCGCGTGAATTGGGTTTGAAATGCATCGAGTTGTAGCGCGAGGCTGCGCAACTCTGCGTTTAAAACGCTAAAGAAAAATCCGCTGAGTGCGACCCACAACATGCCACGCCAAACCGCAGGTAGACCTTCAAAGAACGATTGAAGGTCTTTTGCCTTGGCGGCAACGGCTTGTTTAGCGGTCACAAAACGAGACTCATGCGGATAAGGCTTGCATCACAGCGAACAGGTCAGACTTGCCCTCAAAGCCGATACCGGGCAACGCGGGAAGGGTGACGTAACCGTTTTCTACTTTGGCGTTGTCTGGGAATCCACCAAAGGGTTGGAAGAGGTCAGGGTAGGATTCGTTGCCGCCCAAGCCCAGACCTGCTGCAATGTTCAATGACATTTGATGCCCGCCATGGGGGATACAGCGCTTGGGGGACCAGCCGTGCTCTTTGAGCATGTCCAGCGTCCTCAGGTACTCGACCAAGCCGTAGCTTAACGCGCAGTCAAACTGCAACCAGTCGCGATCGGGTCGCATGCCGCCGTAACGAATCAGGTTGCGTGCGTCTTGCATGGAAAACAGGTTTTCACCCGTTGCCATGGGGTTGGTGTAGTAGTTGCGTAAGGTGGCTTGCAGTTCGAAGTCGAGTGGGTCGCCGGCCTCTTCGTACCAAAACAAGTCGTATTGAGACAAGGCTTTGGCGTAGGCGATTGCAGTATCTAGGTCAAAGCGGCCGTTGGCATCAACCGCCAATTTCTGCCCGTCCTGTAAGACGCTTAATACGGAGTCGATGCGTCGTAAATCTTCGTCAAGATCCGCGCCGCCGATCTTTTTCTTGACGACGGTATAGCCACGGTCAATGTAGCTGCGCATTTCGTCCTTGAGCTTGCCGTGGTCTTGCCCGGGGTAGTAGTACCCGCCTGCGGCGTAAACAAAAATTTTGGGGTCTGCTTGGCCATTGCCGTAGGTGTCGGCCAGCACCTGGTACAAGGGCTTGCCCTCGATCTTCGCCATGGCATCCCAGACCGCCATGTCTATCGTGCCGATCGCAACGGAGCGTTCGCCGTGGCCGCCAGGCTTCTCGTTGGTGTACATGCAGTCCCACACGCGGTGCGGGTCAATGTTGGTCCCCGCGTCGTTGAGCAGGGCCTCAGCTTGGCTTTCTAAGATGCGTGGGATAAAACGCTCGCGCATCAGTGTGCCTTGACCGTAGCGGCCATTCGAATTAAAGCCGTAGCCAACCACGGGCTTGCCGTCCCTGATGACATCCGTGATCACTGCCACCAAGCTCAACGTCATCTTGCTGAAGTCGATGTAGGCATTGCGAATGGGGGAGCTAATGGGGAGCGTTTTCTCGCGGATCTCGACGATTCTCATGATGGGGTATGAACGTTTAAAAAAGGAGGGAAGCTTACCGCCCTTGGGAGGCTTGCGGAGACCCGCGCTTGACTCACGCTTGACT
>JABBAS010000057.1:18636-30326 GCA_018607835.1 Methylobacillus sp.
TGACTCGATTGGCCTAAGCGTTGCCCTCAGTTGCGAGGCACTTGTCAATGACCCGGCGTGATTGCACCCCGCCCGCATCAATATTCAAGTTGAGCGTGCGCCGGTCGGGCAAGCGCAACAGGTTGGCTTGCTGGCGTTCCAGCATTTCCAAGTCCTCAGAGAAAATCTTTCCCTGTCCTTCACGAATGGCCGCCGTTAGCGCGGCGTCCTTCACGTTGAACTTACGCGCCATGCCCCAAAAATACCAAATCGAGGTGTCTGTTTCGGGCGTGATGAAGTCGACAACGATGCTGTACGCCTTCTTGTCGTCCGGTGCGTCATAGCCACCGTGACCTGCCAGCGCCACACCGACTTCGATCATGACGTGGCTGGGGGGCGTGAAGTGGCAAATTTGCCAACGGTCTACCAACTGGTCGTCGGGTAGGTTGTTCCCCCTTAAGGCCATTTTCCAAAAAGGGGGCGCCTCTATGTTGCTCATGAAGCGGCTGGTGGTCACGTGGTCGCCGTCGGTCTTGGTGACACACGGCGTCTCGTCGATCTCGGGTTGGCCAATGCTACTGGCGTGCACATAGGTCTCATGGGTCAGGTCCATGAGGTTGTCTATCATTAAGCGGTAGTCGCAGTTGATGTGGTACAGCCCCCCGCCATAGGCCCATTCAGCGCTTTCTGCCCATTCAAGTGTGGGCATCAGGCTGAGGTCCGCTTGGTCTGCATTGCCGGCCCAAACCCAGATAAAACCGTATTTTTCGGTGACTGCAAACCGTTTGATTGGGGGAAATCCGCCAACGCGTTGGCCTGGCATGGCGACGGTCTTACCCTCGCAGCCCATCTCTAGGCCGTGATAGCCACAGACCAAGTTTCCGTTAACAACGCGCCCAAGTGACAGCGGCGCACCACGGTGTGGACAAAAATCTTCTAAGGCGTGCGCGGTTCCTTGGCCATCTCTGTAGAAAACCATGCTTTCGTTACATATCTTGCGGCCCAAGGGCTTTTCAGCAAGGTCTTCAGGCAGACAGGCAACGTACCAGGCATTTTTTAAAAACATAGGGCATCCACAAGCGTACAAAACAAGGTTGGGTACGCCGCCGGCGCCCCGGGCGCGACCGCATCGCGCATACAAATAGGAATGATAATGGCAAAAGCGTATTTGATCGGTCAGGTTACGGTCACCAACCCCGAGGGTTATGCGCAATACAGCGCGCAGGTGCCCGCGAGTGTGGCGGCCTTTGGTGGGGCTTACCGTGTTCGCGGCGGGACGGCGACGCAGTTAGAGGGGCAAGCCAGCGGTGAACGCCAGGTGGTGATTGAGTTTCCCAGCCGAGACGACGCGCTGGCGTGGTACCACAGCCCGGGTTATCAAGCCATACTCCCGCTGCGCCAGCAAAATTCTGAGGGGCACATTATGTTGGTGGATGGTGTCGCCTAGCGTGACACGGCAGCCGGCAGCCGGCTGTTGGGCGCGGCTTTAGACGGCTGTCAGGTTGCTAGCCGCCCAGGCGAGCGCGCCAATTGCGAGCAGGCTCAGGGCCGTGCGCAGCTGTATCCAAGCGGACGGCAACTGCAAGGCCTTGGCAAAGCGGTTGTCGGCTATCCAAGCAATGGCCAATACCATCACCAGCAGCCAAAGGCGTGCGGGAGACTGGGCCAAAAAACAAGCGGCCGCTAATAAGGGGGGGATCACGCTCCAGATCAAAAGGGCTTGACCTGTCCGACCCGTGGGTGTGATGAGCAAGGCGAAAGCCCACGAGAGACCACCAATGAACGACACAATCGTGGCGGCATAGATGGCGAGCGCGGCCAGCGCCCACTCCTGAAAAGCGTTTGGCCCCCACGCAACCGTGGCAGCCAAACCGTAAAAGGGGAGCAAGCCCCCAAATCCGAGGGCATTAATTAGACGCCGGTGTGTGTGCATTTGCGCGCGCATGGTCGCGCTATGGGGTGCTTCTGTGGGGGGCATCGACGCGCCTTGTGCGGCGTCCAGTGGGTTATTCGTCATGATCTGTTTGTGTGTTGAGGCGGCAGATGAAGGTGGGCTTAAAAAACATCACGTTTTAGTATAAAGTTAGTATAATATTATTATATTTATAATTTATACCGTCTTCTGAGTGACCGCATTTCATCGGAAAGCATTCTAAAAGAAAAAAATGAGCACACCCGAAAACATAGCTTTTTCCCGGCGATTTCTGCCATGCGGCATGGTGTTCTGTGTCGGGTTAGTGGCTCTGATGGGGTATTTCGTGTCGGTGCAAGTCACGCAGGCGCATAGGCACACGGCTGCAACCGCGACCGTGGCGTATGTGCGTGCCGTCCTGACACCCCATGTCATGGCGCTCGGTACGGTACGGGGTCAGAATGACGAGCTAAGCGCACACCTAGACGCGGCTTTTAGTGACCCCTTGTTCACGGAGACAGGGCTAGAGGTCAGCGTTGTCAGGCGCGATGGCACGGTTGTCTATAGCAACCGTAAGGGGAGGACGGACAGTCAGCGGTTGATGACGGGGACGTTGGCTGCGGCTTTTTCTACGTCCTTGCAGGGTGATGTTCCGCCGGTCAAGCACTGGTTCACTGACGCGACGCTGAACCCGCAGGCTTATCTTGAAATCACGGTGCCGCTGGCTGAAGCCGCTGATGCAGAAGCTGCTGACGCGGCACCGGCCCTTGTGGCGCAGGTGCACCGTAAGACCCAAGACATTGACCAAGAGACCATGCCCGTCATTTGGGGTGTTTGGATCACCTCTGGGTTGCTCTCTGTTTTAGTGGTCGTTTTTTTCCTGTGGCTGATTCGTCGGGGCACTGAACCGATGGCGGGGCTCTCTCATGCGCCGTCGCCGCTGGGGGGTAGCGAAAGTGATCTGAAGCACGCTCAAGCAACTGCGCTCAGCGAGCTGCTACAACGTCGGATCGCGGCCGATTTGCACGATGGGCCCCTACAAACGATTGCATTTTCAGCGCTCAAAATAGAGATGCTGTCAGAGGACTTAGCGCTAGACCCGTCAAAGGTGGATAGGCGAGCGCTAGATGTCGTAGTGGATGCCCTGCGCCAAGGGATGACCGAGCTCAGACAGATTGCCAGTGACGCGTTGACACCCGCAGTCGAGCGCATGGTGGTTAACGATGTCGTGAACGAGTGTGTGGCGCGCTTTAGTAAGACCACTGGTTTTGAGGTCGATGTACGTACCCACAGTGCCGCCAAGACGGGTGCGCTCGTTGTGTCGTCGGCGGTTAAGGTCACCCTGTTTCGAACGCTGCAGGAGGCCCTGTCCAACGCGGGCAAACACGCGGATGGGCGTGGCATCGGTGTCACGTGCGCACTGGGTGTTGGTGGTGTCCAGTTGGTGGTCTCCGATAGCGGGCCGGTGATGAGGGGAGACGAGAGGGGGGCTGATGACGCCATCTACCAGCAGCTTGATTCTGTTCCGGACGTGCACATGGGTTTGCGGTTGATGCGTGAGCGTTTGCTGCTGCTGGGCGGTACCCTGACTTTGGGGCCCAATCCCGGTGGGGGTTGCGTGCTTAGCGCATTTATTCCGCTTCAAGCGGATGTGCTCTAAGCCAGCCCAACTCAACCCAACGCAATGCAACGCCACGTTCTTATCGGCCTCACGGCCACCCAAGGAATGGCTTAGTAGGTGATGTTTGCCAAACGACGCAGGGTGTGCGCGTCGGTTGTTGGAAAGCCGAAAAATGACAGATACGCCGGGATTTGTGCGAACAACATATCGACGCCAACCTGTACCTGGCATCCTTTTTCTTTGGCCAATCGCAAGAGACGGGTTTCCTCTCGGCTCATGACCACCTCACCAACAAAGGTGTTGGCATCGAGTCGGTCTATGTCTAGGGGCAGGGGGTCGCTGTCTTGCATGCCCATCGGTGTGGCGTTGACCACGAGATCATGTCCGCTGGGATCCGGCGGCGTCGCGTCGACTCGCACGTTCGGGTAGTGGGTTTGCAATCGTTGTAACAACCCGCTGACTGCCGGTGTGTTGACATCACATACGGACAACGCTGCGATGCCTGCATCGGCAAGCGATGCCGCGATCGCGCAACCGACGCCGCCTGCGCCGACAACCAAGGCGCGCTTCCCATGCGGATCGAAGCCCTTACTTTTTATGCCAAGTACGAATCCCGCGCCATCAAACATGTCTGCAACCAGTCGCCCATCGCCGTCCCGTTTGATTGCGTTACAGGCACCTGCAACGCGGGCCACCGGGGATACATCATCGACCAAGCGCATGGCTGACACCTTATGCGGCATCGTGATGAGCGCACCGCTAAAGTTAGCTAACGGCGTGATACCGCTTAGAAGGCCTGCAAAATGTGCTGCTTCGCACGCCATCGGCACCACGACGGCGTTGATCCCGGCGTGCGCGAAGTAAGGGTTGTAGATGAGCGGCGCTTTGAAGCTATACGTTGGATAACCAATATGTGCCAAAAAAGCGGTGTGCCCATCAATGACAGGAAATCCAAGGCTCACGCCGCATCCTTTTTTAGCAATGCCACGGCGGCACGTAAGCCCGCCATGTAGCTTTCAGTACCAAGGCCGCAAATTTGTCCCTTGACCACCTCAGCAAATACCGAGATGTGCCGGAAGGGCTCGCGCGCATGGACGTTGGACATGTGAATCTCAATAATTGGGCATGTCAGTATCGCCAACGCGTCGCGGATTCCGTAGCTGTAGTGCGTCCAAGCCCCTGCGTTGATGAGCACCGCATCGACGTTGTCGAAGTAGGCTTGGTGGATTTTTTCGCACATTTCACCTTCGTGATTGGTTTGAAAGTTTTCTACTGTGACGCCTAGGCTGTTGCCTAGGGCGATCAGCTCGTCGTTGATTTGTGTCAACGTTGCGGTGCCGTAGGTGGCTGCATCGCGTTTTCCGAACATATTTAAATTGATGCCGTTGAGAGTCAAGATTTTCATGTTGATTGCCTTTTTATGCCTTAGTTGGTTGGGTTGTTTTTAACGTATCGAAGCACCATTTGTACGATATTTTCGCGGCGTGTCGCGGTGTAGGCGGGCGACTGCGTATCTTGCGAAAAGATCACGCCAAAGGTGTGCCTATTCGAGACATTAAAAAATACGAGCGCCGATATGGAGGCGTGTATGTCCGCGGGATCGAGGCCGTCGCGAAACACACCAGATGCGACGCCGCGTTGGTAGATGTTTGTCAAGGTGTGAATGGCGGGTCGATTGAGCGCCTGTACGTCTTTACTTTGCCTGAGGTATTTGGCGCGGTTGATGTTCTCTGACATCACCATGCGTATGTAATCTTCATTGGCAATGTGGTGATCAAAGGTCACGGACGTCAGGCAACGCAGCGCGTCTTCGGGCGACATGTGATCTAACGCCAGTTGGCTCTCTCGCTCACGAACTGCGCGGTATTTTTGCTCCAGTGTCGCGAGATACAGTGCCTCTTTGCTACCGAAGTGGTAGTAGATCATGCGCTTGCTGGTGCGCGTGGCGGCGGCTATTTCATTAATCCGAGCGCCTGCTAGCCCTTTCTCGCTGAATGCATGAGCCGCCACATCCAAGATGTCGGCACGCGTGCGCGTTGCCTCCGCAAGGCGCCGCGCCGCCGCCGACGTTTCGGGGGTGTCGCTCAGCGCTTCTTGATGTACTACTTGGTTCATAAAAGACGGAAACCCATTAAGCTCAAATCGATTTCAGATAAAAATCAGATAAAGCAATTGTTTTTTAAGTGTATGCTCAAATCTCTTAATGTACCAAATGGTACATAAAATGAAGAGGTGGGGATCATTTAGGCAGACGCGTGGAGCAATAGGGTGCGTGTAAGCAGGTGAGCTTGGTGCCCTCTGCGGCCTTAACAATAGACCAGTGAATCGATGGTGATGAATCAAAAAACGAGAGCAAGCGTCGCGGTCGTCGGCGTGGGATATATCGGTAACGCCCATATTGCGGCCATATTGGAGACGCCTGGCTTGGCCTTGAGTGCCATCGTGGACCCCTCTGAGGCAGGGCGGCAGACGGCGATGCAACAGGGGGTAGCGTATTTCGCTGACTTGTCCGAGTTGCTGGCGCACGCGGCACCCGATGCGGTGGTGCTGGCTACACCCAACGCCTTACACGTTGAACAAGCGCTGCGCTGTGCGCAAGCCGGTGTGGCCATATTGCTTGAAAAGCCTGTCGCTGTGACGGCTGTCGAAGGACAGCGCTTACTTGCTGGCCTCGGTGGGCATGTATCGCGCGTACTGGTGGGCCACCATCGTGCGCATAGCCCCATCATGCAAGAGGCAACGGCCTGCGTCACCTCCGGCGCGCTTGGGCGCTTGGTCTGTGTGACGGGCAGCGCTACTTTTTTTAAGCCCGACGGGTATTTTTCAGATGCCCCATGGCGGAGTCAACTGGGGGCAGGCCCGATTTTGCTCAATATGATTCATGAGGTCCACAACCTGCGGATGCTATGCGGTGAGATCAGGTCCGTGCAGGCGATGGTGAGCCACGCGACCCGAGGGTTTGTTGTGGAGGACACGGCGGCAATGACGTTTGAGTTTGTGAATGGCGTGCTGGGTACCTTTGTGCTGTCTGATTGCGCAGCGTCACCGAGAAGTTGGGAACAGACCAGCCAAGAAAATAAAGCCTACACCGATTACCCGCAGGAGGACTGCTATGTCCTATCGGGTACCAACGCCAGCCTGTCGGTACCGACCATGCGTTTACACAGCTACGCCAGCGATAGCCAGCGTTCGTGGTGGCTGCCGTTTGAGACACGCACCGTGGCCATGACCCGCGATGACCCGATTCGGCTACAAATGGCACACTTTGAACGGGTGATACGCGGCGAGGTGCCCCCACTGGTTGGGGTCTTGGACGGTTTGCGTAACCTCGCGGTCACCGAGGCTATTTGCGAAGCCGCCGCCAGTGGCACCCGCGTGGTGCTGGCGCCGTGACGGCGCGCCGGGTTAAGCCATCCGCCTTTTAGACTGTCGCTTTTCAATGACGGTCAAGGCACCGCCAGCGACGCCACAGACCGTGATCAGCGCGATGCCCAGCAACGAGGTGTTGTCTGGGATGTTGCCAAACGCCAACCACCCACCAAGCAATGCAAAGCCGATCTGCGTATACATGTAGGGCATAAGCAGAGAGGCTGGCGCGTGCTCGTAGGCTTTGATGAGTAGGTAGTGACCGACGGTTCCCGCGACGCCAGCAAGAAAGAGCAGCGCCCAC
Source organism: Methylobacillus sp. (assembly GCA_018607835.1). Classification (GTDB taxonomy): domain Bacteria; phylum Pseudomonadota; class Gammaproteobacteria; order Burkholderiales; family Burkholderiaceae_C; genus RS62. Next base: position 25,819 of record JABBAS010000057.1, read on the forward strand.
AGCGTGGGGTCGCTCACCGGCGTCCAAATCCAAGCGAGAGCGAGCGAGGCCACAATGGCACCGACCCACACCGAGTAAAAGTGCGTGGTCATGCTGTGTTCTGTTTCAGACATGCGTTTCGTGAGCAACTGAAAAGCGGTGTTAATGATCACGATGCCCAGTGGCAACAGCAGCACCCAGCCCAGTTCGGTTTGCCCGGGACGCACGATCACCAGTGTGCCAATAAACCCCCCAATTACCAGTAAGACGCGCCAGACGGTGACCTTCTCCTTGAGCATCGTGGCGGCGAAGAACGTAACGAATAAGGGCGTTGTCATGAGGATGGCGGTGAATTCGGCGACAGGAAACACCTTCAAGGTCGCAACGGCCAAAACGGAAAGCGCGACCAAGAGCGTGCCACGTATGACTTGTAAGGAGAGGTGGTTGGTGCGCCAAGCCTGACGTCCCACCTTGGGCAGCACGATGAATGTGGTTAAGACCGCTTGCACCGCATACCGCGCCCAAACAACCATCAGTAACGGCACATACAGACTGACGTGCTTGTTGATCGTGTCTATGAGCGCAAAAGAGGCGACGGCAGAGATGACTAAGCCAATGCCCATGAGGGCACTTGGGTTGCGGTGGATGGCGGACATATCAGACGGGAGTGGGTGGTGCAGTGCGCGTGCCCACTTGCGTGTGCAACCCGTTTTGCGAATGGGAGGGAACCTAGGGGATTAAAACGTTGCGAGTAGCAACCGATTGAGCTCGGGCGTCGCCCTAGGGCGAACACCAAACCAGGCTTCAAAAGCAGGGATTGCTTGGTTAATCAGCATCCCTAAGCCATTGACGGTTGTGTTTCCACGTGCTTTCGCTTGGGCGAGTAGCGGTGTTTCCAGCGGTATGTAGATGAGGTCAGAGACCATCGCGGTTACCGGGAGCGGGGCCAGGTCCAACTCCAAGGGCGGCTGCCCGTACATGCCTTGGCTCGTCGCGTTGATGAGCATGGCGGCACCGCGCAGCGCCTCGCTACGTTCATGCCATTCGTGTACCTGTACGACAGCGGTCTGACCCTCCGCGAGTTTCTCAGCAGTCGCTCGCGTGCGGTTGACCAGCCGTATGTCGCTGGCCCCTTCGTCTATGAGTGCCGCGATGACGGCACGCGCCGCGCCCCCCGCGCCAACGATGACGATGGGACCGGCATCGGCGCGCCAATTCGGATTGATATCCCGTAGGCTTTGAATGTAGCCAAAGCCATCGTTGTTATGCCCATGCAAGGCGCCGTCGGCTTGGACGACAATGCAGTTGATCGCGCCCATTTTTTGTGCCATTGGGCTGAGCACATCCATGAGCGGCAGCGCCGCCAACTTATGGGGGAGGGTGATGTTGCAGCCGGCTATGCCCAGTGCCCTGAGCCCCAAGACGGCAGCCTCTACGTTGTCTGGTTGCACGGGGAAGTGGCCATAGGCCCCGTTGATACCGTGCGCTTTGATCCAGTGGTTGTGGATGATCGGCGAGCGCGATTGGTAGATGGGCATGCCCATGACACCAGCCAATTTGAAAGGAATGTTGTCGGCCATGGTTTGCGCGCGGTTTTCTCGTCAAGTTTCAAATGAAGCGTTGACTTTAACGCAGTTTGGCCGCAACACGCGCTGTCCCCAATAGGCGCTGACCGCTTGTTTTTAATGGCAATATGTGCCACCTTTTTACGGTTACCGTCATGACTGCCTCGCCGCCGCCCACTCCCCCAACGCCAGCGCTTACCGATCCACCGATGCAGGTCGATAAGAAGGCGTTGGTGGCGGTGCTGCTGGGCGTTGCGCTGGGCGCATTGGATACCTCGATTGCCAACACGGCGCTGCCGGCGATCGCCCATGATTTGAATGCGACGGCCGCGCAGTCCATTTGGATCGTTAACGCGTATCAGTTGGCGGTTGTCGCTGGCTTATTTCCGTTGGCTGCCATGGGTGACCTGTTCGGTGCTCGGCGCATATTTTTATGGGGTATTGCGTTGTTTACCGTGGCCTCGTTAGCGTGTGCGCTGGCGCCCAGTTTGTTGGCGCTGTCGGTCGCACGCGGCTTTCAGGGTCTGGGTGCAGCGGGTGTGATGAGCGTGAATATCGCGTTGGTGCGCATGATTTTTCCGGCAGCGCGCCTAGGGCGTGGCGTGGGTCTTAATGCGTTTGTGGTGGGCACATCGTTTGCACTGGGGCCGACCGTTGCGTCGTTGGTTTTATCCGTTGCCGACTGGCCATGGTTGTTTGCGTTGAGCGTCCCCTTTGGCTTGGTCGCTTTCGCCTTCGCGTGGTCAACCCTGCCGCGCACCGAACGCCAAGCCCACAAGGTTGATCCGCTAACTGCGCTCCTATCGGCGGTGTGTTTTGGCCTGCTGGTTTTTGGTATCAGCTCTGGCGCGCAGCTCGCTAACTGGGTACAAACCGTTGCCCCGTTAGCGGTGGCAGTCGTCGCGGGGGCGTGGTTGTTGAAGCGTCAAGCGGGTCATCCGGCGCCTATGCTCCCCGTTGATTTGTTTCGTCTACCGCTGTTCAAATTGTCTGTGTTGACCGCCTTTGGCGCGTTTGCGACGCAGGGTGTTGCCTTTGTTTCATTGCCATTTTATTTTGAACGCGTACTGAATCGAGATCCGATTGAGACGGGGTTTTTGATGACCGCGTGGCCTGCGGCCGTTGCCTTACTCGCGCCTTTCGCCGGTCGCTTGTCTGATCGGTACGCCCCCGGGTTGCTGTGCGGCATTGGCCTGTGTGTGTTGTCGGCGGGGATGGTGTCGTTGTTCTTGCTTGACCAACATGCGGTGACGCAAGATATCGTTTGGCGCATGGCGCTGTGCGGGATTGGTTTTGGGTTCTTTCAGTCGCCTAATTTGCGGGCCATCATGTCTAGCGCGCCGGCCAACCGCAGCGGCGGGGCCAGTGGCGTCATTGCGATGGGGCGGTTGCTAGGGCAAACCAGTGGTGCCACCTTGGTGGCGTTTTGCTTCGGTCTAATGGGCGCTCAAGGGGCCAATACCGCATTGCTCATTGGGTCGGTCGCCGCTGCGTTGGCTGCGATCAGCAGTTTTTCTCGTTTGAAATACCAAGCCATTCGGCATGCCGTAACGAGTGAAAAGGAGACGCTAAAGTCATGAGCTCAACACCTCGCGCCTTGTCTGGCGTCGCCTTCACAACCTTACTCGTCATCGCTCTGATGATGGGCGCTAACCACGTTGCGGCCCGGTTTGCCTTTAACAGCGGTGTGGACGTCGTGACGGCGATCAGCGTTCGCAGCCTGGTGACTGCGTTTGCGGTCGGTCTGATCGTCTGGCAGCAGCGGGTGCCGCTGGCGCTGAGTCTGGAGCACAAGCGTCACTTACCTGCCATCGGGGTGTTGATTGCCATTCAGAGTTTTTGTTTGTATTCAGCGGTGGCGCGGCTGCCGGTGGCGCTGGCCCTGCTGGCGTTCAACACCTACCCGTTGTCAACCGCGCTATGGGCACGGGTGCTCTACAAGCAGCGCCCCCAGAGGGAGGTCTTGCTGGCGATCCCCGTGATCTTATTTGGCTTGGCCTTGGCCTTGGACGTGCTGGGTGCCGCATCGGGGCTTGGTGCTGTCGCTCATTGGGCAGAAATAGGGACGGGGGTTGCCTTTGCACTGGCGGCATCACTGACCTTTGGCTTGGCCTTGGTGCTGACTGAAAATGGCACGCGTGGTCTGGATGGTCGCTTACGAACCTTGTCCACGCTGAGCATCGTAGGCGTCATGGCGGTTGCGGTGGCGTTGTCAGGCTCTGGGTTCCAGTGGCCGGGAGCGGCGACGGGCTGGTGGGGCCTAGGCGCCTTGACGTTTCTTTACGGGACGGCATTTACGGTCATGTTCACCGTGTTGCCCAAGCTGGGTGTTGTTGGGAATTCGGCCATCATGAATGTTGAGCCGGTTTTTGCCTTGCTGCTCGCTTGGGCCTTACTGGGGCAGACCATCGCAGTGACGCAGGTGATCGGTGCCTGTCTCGTTGTGTTGTGCGTCATGTGGCTGGGCTTACGCAAAGGGCGCTAGGCGGCAGGCAATGCGTGTTTTACCCGTTTCCTTACGTCATTATCTTGTCTAGGCGCTAGCTAGAAAATGTCGGTGTGAAATTTCTTCACGACATTCTGGAAAAAGGAGGCGGCTCTGGGTGACCGCCCCTACACCTTTGTTTTGTGGCGCAAATATGTCCATACGCCCACTGAGGTGTCACCTAGGTGTCCGTAACTCCTCCCGAACACAGGGTTTTCCCTTGGTATCGATGTCCATGACGTGGTTACATTGCAGCTACCACACCAGTGGCGTGAGTAGTTTCATGCGACGGGCGGTGGTTTTTTTCTTAAACGAATAGGAGACACCATGGCAGATACAAAGCCTCAGATCGTTGAAGCTTCCGCTCAAGAGAGCAACTCACGTCGTAAATTTTTTAAGTCGGCAGCTGTCGGCGCCGCTGGCGTCGCGACCATGTCCGCCCCTATGATCTCTGTGGCTCAGTCACCAGTGGTCTTGAA
>JABBAS010000021.1 GCA_018607835.1 Methylobacillus sp.
CTTCCAAAACGCCTTCGTCCTTTTCCGAGGGCTTCCATGTGGTTCCCATGTCCAACAGGTTCACAAAGAAGTCGTTGCTTAAGGTTTCTGTTTGCTGGGTGAAGACACCGTGTTTTGAGTGCGCAAAATTGGCATTCAGGCCGCGTAAGCCGCCAATCAACACCGTCATCTCTGGCGCGGTCAGCGTAAGCAGGTTGGCGCGGTCAATGAGTAGCTCGGCAGCTGGGCGGGAGTGCCCCTTTCTGATGAAGTTACGGAAGCCGTCAGCAGACGGTTCCAACACGGCGAAGGCTTCGACGTCGGTGTTCTCTTGAGTCGCGTCCGTGCGACCGGGCGTGAAAGGCACTTTCACCTCGGTGCCGCCTTTCTTAGCGGCGTCTTCCACGGCGGCGCAACCACCCAGAACGATCAAATCGGCCATGGATACTTTTGTACCGTTCGACTGTGCGGCGTTGAAGTGCTTTTGGATACCTTCTAGCTTTGCCAATACCTTAGACAATTCCGCTGGCTGGTTAACGTCCCAATCTTTTTGCGGCGCAAGACGAATGCGTGCGCCATTGGCACCACCGCGCTTGTCGCTGCCGCGGAACGTAGATGCGGAAGCCCAAGCAGTGGTGACTAGTTGAGAAATCGTGAGGCCAGAAGCCCGAATCTCGGTCTTCAAGGCCGCAATGTCTTTCTCGCTGACCAAAGCGTGGTCGACCGCTGGAACGGGGTCTTGCCAAATCTGAGATTCGACGGGGATCATCGTGCCGAGGTAGCGCGAGATAGGTCCCATGTCGCGGTGTGTCAGCTTGTACCATGCGTTGGCATAAGCCTCTGCAAACTCCTTTGGATTCTGGTGGAAGTGCCGCGCAATTTTCTCGTAAGCCGGGTCCATTCGCAGGGACAGGTCGGTGGTAAGCATGAATGGAGCATGGCTCCTTGATGCGTCATGGGCATCTGGCACGGTGCCCGCACCTGCGCCGTTCTTGGGCGTCCACTGGTGTGCACCCGCGGGGCTCTTGGTGAGCTCCCACTCGTAGCCAAACAAGGTGTCGAAGTAGCCGTTACTCCAGGTCACTGGTGTGTTTGTCCATGCGCCTTCCAAGCCGCTGGAGATGGTGTCAACGCCTTTGCCACTGCCAAAGCTACTTTTCCAGCCAAAGCCTTGTTCTTCAATAGACGCACCTTCAGGTGCGGGACCTTTGTAGTCTTCAGAAGACGCGCCGTGGGCTTTGCCAAAGGTGTGACCGCCGGCGCAGAGTGCCACGGTTTCGTAGTCGTTCATCGCCATACGCTTGAAGGTTTCGCGGATGTCGCGTGCGGCGGCAATGGGGTCGGGGTTGCCGTCAGGCCCTTGTGGATTCACATAGATCAAACCCATTTGAACGGCGCCAAGTGGTTGCTCAAGCTCACGGTCACCGGTGTAGCGCTCGTTGCCGAGCCACGTGTCTTCAGGTCCCCAGTAGATGTCTTGGCCTGGTTCCCAAACATCTTCACGGCCGCCCGCGAAGCCGACGGTTTGAAGGCCCATCGAGTCCATTGCGACATTTCCGGTGAGTACGATCAGGTCGGCCCATGATATTTTGCGACCGTATTTCTGCTTGATGGGCCAGAGCAGGCGGCGCGCCTTGTCAAGGCTAACGTTGTCAGGCCAGCTGTTGAGAGGGGCAAATCGTTGTGTGCCAAAGCCTGCACCGCCACGGCCATCTCCGATGCGGTAGGTGCCGGCGCTGTGCCAAGCCATGCGCACAAAAAACGGGCCGTAATGGCCATAGTCCGCCGGCCACCAGTCTTGTGAGTCGGTCATCAAGGCATGCAGGTCTTTGACAACTGCCTTCAGGTCGAGTGTCTTGAACGCCTCGGCGTAGTTGAACGACTCGCCCATGGGGCTAGACCGCTCTGAGTGCTCGTGGAGCATGTCCACATTCAACTGGTTTGGCCACCAGTCGGCGTTGGTTCTGGCGCCCGCCACAGTCGGCTTGAGGGCTGCACCCGAGAAAGGGCATTTTGTTTCATTTGTCATTGAGACCACCTTAGGTTGAGAAAAAAATAATTACTTAATAGTCACTATATATCGACATGGACGTATAGATAAGTAAATATAATTACAACGTTGATGTTTAGTCACCTCAATGCAACAGCCTCACCAGGGCGCCTCCGGTGATCTACCCCGCGGTCTCAATACCCGGTTGCATGCGGTAGACGAGCACCTTGAGTGCGCGGTCTGGCGATACGTCGGCAAACACCTCGGGATTGGCCACGCGCTCTACCCACTGCAAAGCAGGTGCGTTTTCTGCGACCTGTGCCATTAAAAACGCCACATCGAGCTCGGGTGCATTCAGGCACAGGAGCACGTTAGCGTCGTTTGCTAGTAAATCGGGTAGGCGCCGAATGAGCTTGGCATAGTCTTTGGTCGCGATGAAGCTGCCTTTTTGGTAGCTTGGGGGGTCCACGATGATCAAGTCATATGGCGCGCCGCGCTTGAGCTTGCCCCATGACTTGAATATGTCGTGCGCCAAAAACGCCACCCCATCCGCTTGCTCGTTGAGGTGGTGGTTTTGTTGCCCAACGCCGATGGCGCCGCCACTCATGTCGATGTTGATGACCTGCCCAGCACCTCCCGCTTTGGCGGCAACAGAAAAGGCACAGGTATACGCGAACAGGTTGAGCACGTTGCCGTGCGGGTTGCCCGCCGCCCACTGCCGCACCCATGTGCGACCCGCCGCCATGTCCAAAAACAGGCCATGGTTTTGACCTTTCAAGACGTGCACCATGTATCGCAGACCTGACTCCGTCACGATGTGCGGGTCGGGCACTTGCCCAGCTATTAAGCGTGTCTCGGCAAACCCAGACTCACGGCACTGATACACCCAGCAGAGATCTGTCGCCACGTTCTGTCGCGCCCACCGCTCGCGCAACGCCACATCAACGGTGTCCAGAGCGGCATCACTCATGTGCTTGAAGCTGGTGAGCACCCAGACCGGCGGATACACGTCCAGCGACCACTGGGCACAGTCCGCATGCATCCCCCCGCGCCCGTGAAATAAGCGCTGTGCATCATCGGGTATCACCGCGTCGCGAATGGTGTTGAGAAGTGCTTGCATTGTTAACGTAAAGGTTGCCAGCGATGCTGGGCTTGAAACGGTAGAAACGAGGGTGCGACCGGCTGACAATCTGTCGCAAAAGGGCTTGATAAAGCCCTACGCTCATCGTACCCTCAAGCCTACTAAATCGTTATGACAGAGGACTTTTTCATGGGCGTTCATCCGGAACCTTTAGACCCCAAGTGGGTTGCGTTGTTACAAGGTGTCACCACGGCCACGTTAACGACGGTGTTGTTGAAAAAGGGCCTACGCAATGTGTGGATGCGTGGCGCCAAAGCCATGCGGCCAGACGCACCGCGCTTGGTTGGTCGCGCCTTTACGCTGCGCTTCGTCCCTGCAAGAGAAGACTTGGCAACCCCCGCCTCGTGGGCCTCGCCGATCTCCACGCGCGCAGCCATTGAAGCCATGCCTGCGGGGTGTATCGCGGTGGTTGATGCGATGGGTGTGACTGACGCTGGCATTTTTGGCGACATCTTGTGCGCCCGAATGCAAAAGCGGGGTGTCGGCGCGTTAGTTACCGACGGTGTGGTTCGTGATATCGAGGGTGTCACAGGCACGGGTCTACCTGTTTGGAGTCAAGGCACGGCCTCGCCCGCATCGGTGGCATCGCTCACATTTGTGGGCTGGCAGGAGCCGATTGGCTGTGGTGGTGTGGCGGTGATGCCCAATGATGTGGTGGTCGTTGACGCGGACGGTGCCGTGCTGATACCGGCAGACTTGTTGGCGTCGGTGTGTGAAGCCGCGGTCGAGCAAGAGCGCCTAGAGGGTTGGATCATGACGCAAGTGGACGCCGGAATACCACTGCCTGGCCTGTACCCGCCCAATGAAGAGACCAAAGCCCGTTACGAGGCGTGGGCTACAACGGTACGCTGATCACGACTTAGCTAGTAAACTCATGGCATGGAACCACGCATGCCCACCAACGAGTTAGCCGCATCAAGCGATGCCGATCTCGCCGTATTGCCGACGCTGCGCACCGGTATTTATCGCCACTACAAAGGCGGTTTCTATCATGTTGTCGGGGTGGTCAGGCACAGCGAAGATGTACAACCCATGGTGCTTTACCGTGCGTTGTATGGTGCCGGTGGGCTGTGGGTTCGCCCCTTCAATATGTTTGTTGAATCACTGCCGATTGATGGCGTGGTTCAACCGCGTTTTGCCTGGCACAAAGAGGCCACTGCAGCGCAGCTGGACGCGTTGGATCATCTGGGAGTAGTGCATGGTTGATGCGGGTAAAGTCGCCGATCGTTCGCAGTTGGGCCTTGACCTCGGCCTACCAGACTTGCCTACGCCACCGCTTGCTGCGGCATCGGTGAAGCCTAAGCCTAAGCGCAGTAGCGCTGCGCCTAGCCAGTCTCACAATCTGTCAGCGCCCACTGATGCGCTAACGATCGAGGAGATGGCTCAGCAGGTCGAGGCGCACCCCGATTACCAAGTGGCAAGGCGCTTGGTACCTAGCGTGTCCTTCGCGGGGCAGCCGCAAGGGCCAGTCAAGCGGGTGGCGGTTCTCGACACGGAAACCACCGGTCTTCAACACCATTCGGAAAAAATCATAGAGTTGGCCCTAGTGGTGGTTGATATCGATACCGTCACAGGCTTACCCGTCGGCGACGTCGTGGTCTACGATGGCTTCGAAGACCCTGGACGCACCATTTCCCCAGAAATCCAGGCACTGACCGGCATCAGCAACGACATGGTGCGAGGCAAGTCTTTGGATCTGGCAGAAATTAACCAAGTCATGGCGGGTGTGGATTGGGTTGTGGCGCATAACGCGGCATTCGATAGACCGTTTGTCGAGGGGCGGCTCTCCTTCTTTGCCGATCTGCCGTGGGCCTGTTCGTTTGCGGATATTGATTGGCGTCAGCACGGCCAATCTTCCGCCAAGCTAGAGGCTTTGGCGGCGAGCTGCGGCGTGTTCTACGACGCACACCGCGCGGATATGGACTGTCATGCACTGATGGCCGTTTTATCGCGGGTAGTTGGCGACACGCAACAGACCGGCTGGCAACACCTTCTGCATGCGTTGGATGCGCCGCACTATAGTTTGCAGGCAACGGGCGCGCCGTTTGACGCCAAAGATACGCTGAAGGCGCGCGGCTACCGTTGGGATAGCCAAGCGCGTGTGTGGCATACCAAGCTGCGCGATACAGACGCCTTAGAGGCCGAGTGCGCTTGGCTGGCCACACAGGTGTATGCCAACCCACGGGCGCAGGTCACAATTGTTGAGTCCGTCGCCGTCAACCGCTATGCTGGGCGTGAGGGTAAAACGTCGGTTCGCCCTGTGGCACCTTGAAATTGGCTGGTCTATCCACACCTAAGTTTTATGCAATTTATTAACAACCTCATCGGCGCCATGTTCCGCGTGGTCTTTATGCTGGCCGGCTTGGTATTTGTGGCTGGCTTGGTCATGGTCGCGTTGGTCGCGCTGGTGCTGAGCATGCTTTGGTCACTGCTGACTGGGCGGCGCCACCCCATTTCGGTTGTTTGGACGCGCTTTAGGCAGACGCAAGATGCCGTTTGGCGTGCCAGTCGCCGACAGGGCCCCGCTGGGGGTGCGTCGGCGCCGACGTGGGACACGAATGGCACCTCTGCAGGCGCGGCAACGCGCGCTGCAAACGACGATGTGGTTGATGTCGTGGATCTCAGCAAGACCCGCGTCACGCCTCCGAAAGACGACTAGCTTCTAACGACAGTAGCCAACCAGCCCAAGGCCTCGAGCGGATTTCCCTGAGCGATTTCCTTAAGCGGTTTCCTTGAGCGTTAAGGCGGCAGCATACAGTTTGTTTTTGGACTCGCCCGTGAGGGTACTGGTTAATTGCGCCGCGGTTTTGACGGGCAACGCACTCAGTAACACGGTGAGCACGCGCAGTGCCTCTGGATCTAACGCGGCATCATCCTCGGCCAGCACCCGTTCAACGGCATGAATGCCCACGACGTATTCGCCGCGTAGGCGGTTGGCGTCGGCGGCTAACCACGCTGAGAAGGTAGCGCATGGCATGCGCTCAATGGTTTCAAACTGTTTGGTTAACTCGCGTCCTAGCGTCAGCTCGCGCGCGCCCCAAGACGTGAGCTCGTCGGCAAGTGTGATCATGCGGTGTGGCGCTTCCAGCAAGATGACCGCGCGTGCGGTGGTTTGCAAAGAGGCCAAGGCTGTGGCTCTCGGCTTGCCTTTTGCGGGCAGGAAGCCCGCGAAAACAAAGCCCTGTGTGTCGAAGGACTCGGACGCAGTGTCAATGCCCATGGCACTGACCAAGGTCGTCACACTGCTTGCGCCGGGAATCGGCATGACGCGCAGCTGGGCCGCCTGCACCAGCGCCACCAAGCGGGCACCCGGGTCACTGACTCCCGGTGTGCCTGCGTCGCTGACGTAGGCGATGCGTTGGCCGGTCTGTAGCCGCCTAACCACTTCAGCGCCCGCCTCCCGCTCGTTGTGTTGGTGCAATGCGATCAGGGGTTTCTTCAAGCCATAGGCTGCCAACAGGTGTTGGGTGTGGCGGGTGTCTTCGCAAGCGACCGCGTCCATTTGCTCTAACGCGCACAAAGCGCGCAAACTGATGTCTGCTAGGTTCCCGATGGGCGTTGCCACAACGGTCAGCGTAGACGCCGGGTAGTGCTGCGACGCAGCGGCCTCGCGTGCGGCATCAAGAGCTAATGTGAATGAGGAGGCCAAAGCGTATGTGTCCATCAAAAAAGGTTCCCCCCAATGCCGGGAAGCCGCAACCCAGTCAGACCACCAAGGCTGCTGGGGATGTCGCCGAGTCTGAGGCACTACAGCGCTTGCTGAACGCGGGCCTGACCTTGCTGCAACGCAACTACCGAACACCCGGCAGGGGCGGGGGAGAGATAGATCTAATTATGCGCGAGACGGATGGCACCGTGGTTTTCGTCGAGGTGAGGGCGCGGCAGACCGCCGACTACGGTGGTGCTGCAAGCAGCGTGACACCGCGTAAGCAACGCCGCATCATTTGGGCGGCAAGACGCTATCTGCAGCGGTGGTTGCAACTGCCACCATGCCGTTTCGACGTGCTGGCGCGCGAGGGTAGCGAGTGGCATTGGCTAAAAGGCGCATTCGATGCTGGGTTTTAGCCGAGAGGCTTTGCCAAAAAGACTATCATTGGGGCATGCTTTCGCAGCGAATACAACAGCAGTTTATTGACAGCGCTGACTTCAAGTACCAGTGTGCACAGGTGCTTGCAACGCCGATTGATTCAGCCATACAAGCCATCTTCGCCAGCGTGACCAACGGCGGCAAGGTGTTGGTGGCGGGTGCGGGTGTCACCCAACCGTTGGCTCAATACCTCAGTACCTTGTTATTAGGGCGTTTTGAGCGCACGCGCCCCGAACTCGCCGCAGTGACCTTGGGTCGATCATTGCTTGGTGGGGAGTTTGAGACGCAAGGGCTCGCGCGTGAGGTAAGGGCCTTGGGCGTTGCCGAAGACTTGCTTTTGGTTTTGAGCGCCAAAGGGGGCGAGGGTGCGCTGAGCGCCGCCGTTGATGCCGCGCATGAGCGCGACATGACGGTGGTCGCGGTGGTGGGTGGTCTAGACGGCGAGCTTTTACAAGCGTTGCAAGACACCGATGTCGCCATCAGTATTCCTAGCGATCAAGTGGGCCGGGTGCTTGAAATCCATCAAATGATTCTGCATTGCATCTGTGATGGCATTGATGTGCATCTCTTGGGCGATGGCCAATAGACTTGTTACACTTTCTTCTTTAAAGGAGCGCGTTATGACGGCATTTTTCTCTCAGCAAACAGCCCTGTTGTCACGGTCGACACAGCGGCTTGTGCTGGCTGTTTGCTTGGCTGCAAGCGTGACAGCGTGTGCGCCGATTGTGATCAGTAGTGTGGCCGGTGGCGCCTTTGTCGTCAGTGATCGTAGAACCTCTGGTGCACAGTTAGAGGATGGTGCGATTGTTATCAAGGCGAACAATGCGGTACGCGCCGTGTTGGGTGACCGAGGTAACGTCAACGTCTCCAGTTACAACCGCCGTGTGCTGGTCACCGGGGAGGTGAATACCGAGCAAGAAAAGGCGCAGGTTATTGCCGCCATCAGCAAAGTCGATAACGTGCAGTTGGTCGTTAATGAGTTGCTGGTGTATATCCCATCAGCGTTGTCGACTCGGGCGAAAGACACGTTGGCAACGACGCGTGTGAAAGCCAACCTATACGATGCCCAAGACATCATGGGCTCTGTGGTTCGCGTGATTACTGAGCGCGGGACGGTGTACCTCATGGGCATTGTCACGCAGCGTGAGGCAGACCGTGCGACGGATTTAGCGAGCCGTACGCCTGGGGTGGCGAAAGTCGTCCAGGTGTTTGAGGTGATCTCAGAAGCGGAGCTGGCGCGGATACAGCCACCCCAAAAATCAGAGCCTGCCGCGGCAAAATAAGCGGTCGCAATAAAAATGGCGCCTTAGGCGCCATTTTTATTTCTGCGTGCTTACTTAACGCAAGCGTTTGACCAGGCTTGATGTGTCCCAACGCTGGCCGCCCAACTGTTGCACATCGGCGTAGAACTGGTCGACCAAGGCCGTAACGGGCAGACGGGCGCCGTTGCGCTTGGCCTCATCCATAACCAGTCCCAGATCTTTGCGCATCCAATCGACGGCAAACCCGAAGTCAAATTTATCTTCGGCCATGGTGCGGCCGCGGTTGTCCATCTGCCAGCTTTGCGCCGCGCCCTTGCCGATGACATCGATCACGGAGTGCATGTCTAAGCCGGCGCGTTGGCCGAAGGCCACGGCCTCGCTTAAGCCCTGTAACAAGCCAGCAATCGCAATTTGGTTGACCATCTTGGTGAGTTGACCCGCACCGCTATCACCCATCAGGGTCACCGCTTTTGCAAAACAGGCGATGACGGGCTTGACCTGTTCGAATACAGGCGCATCACCACCACACATCACCGTCAAGGCACCGTTTTGCGCGCCGGCTTGTCCGCCAGAGACCGGGCCGTCGATGAAGGCAATGCCCAATTGCTTTGCGGCTTGGTAGAGTTCGCGTGCGACCTCTGCGGAAGCAGTGGTGTGGTCAACGAACGTGCTGCCAGCTGCCATACCCGCAAAGGCGCCATCGGCACCTAGACAAATAGCCCGTAAATCTTGGTCATTTCCAACGCAGGCCATGACGATGTGGGCACCTTGTGCCGCTTCACGCGGCGTCGTGCCAACACGTAAATTCGTTGGGTTTGCCCCCGCGGCTTGCGCATCACTCACCCAAGTCTTGGCCTTGGCCTCGGTGCGGTTGTACACGCTTACGTGGTGGCCAGCCTTTGCCAGGTGGCCCGCCATGGGGTAGCCCATGACGCCCAACCCTAGGAAGGCGACGGATACAGGCGCGTCAACAGGGGTATAGGTTCTTTCGTTAATAAAGGTCATGTCAGTCACTCTAAAAGTTGGATGGATGAAGCAATAGCAAACCCCCAAGTATGCCGCATACTATGCCCATGTCCAGCCTTGATGTGTCATCCAGCGGTACGGTGCCTAGCGCCAGTGCGCTCAAATTAGCCGCCGTCCGAGAGCGACTCGCCCGCGCCTGTGAGGCCTGTGGACGGGCGGTTTCATCGGTACATTTGCTGGCAGTCTCCAAGACGTTTCCAGCCGACGTGGTGCGTGATATGTACGACGCCGGTCAGTTGGCGTTTGGCGAAAACTACATTCAAGAAGGTGTCGAAAAAATAGAGACGTTCAAAAATGCGGGGCTGGCAGCAGGGCTGGCGTGGCACTGCATTGGCCCCATACAGAGCAATAAAACGGCCATCGTCGCAGCGCATTTTGACTGGGTACAAAGCATTGACCGACTCAAGATTGCGCAACGCCTGAGTGCACAACGCCCGGCGCATCTGCCCGATTTGCAGGTTTGTGTGCAGGTCAATATCGATGGCGGCCAAACCAAATCGGGTGTCTCCGTCGCCGATGCCACCGCGCTGGCGGTTGCGGTTAACGCGTTACCGCGTCTGACCTTGCGGGGTTTGATGTGCATCCCTGACCCGGTTACGTCACAGGCCGAGCAAGTGGCCGTCTTCTCTCGGGCGACCGCGTTGTTTAAGGAGTGGCAAGCGGTGGGTCTGCCCGTCGATACCTTGTCAATGGGAATGAGCGCCGATTTAGAGGCGGCCGTTCAAAGCGGCGCCACCATGGTGCGCGTGGGAACCGCCCTATTCGGTGGGCGCTGACTAGCCTAGCGGCACGGCGACCCACTCACAGGTACTGCCAAATCAGCGGCAATATAAGCGAGCCCAAAATCACTTGTAGACCCAAAGCCAAGCCGGCGAATGCACCCGCATCGGCATTGACTTGTGTCGCCCGGGCCGCGCCAATGCCATGAGCGGCCGTGCCCAGTGCAAAGCCGCGCGCAGTCCAGCCAATGCGGTCAAAACCCAGCCCCATGGCGTCAAATAGGTAGCGACCACTCAAGGCGCCGACCAAGCCTGTCAGCACAGCGAAGACCGCTGCGAGCGCTGGGATGCCCCCAATTTTCTCGGCCACGCCCATGGCAACGGGGGCTGTGATGCTCTTGGGGACCAGCGAGAGCCAAACGTCATTGGGCAGTGCAAAGGCCCACGCCAAAGCGACGGCGCTGGTGACCGCCGCGCCGCCACCGACCAATGCCGCGATGAGGAAGCTGAGCCCCTGTTCGCGTAGTGCATGGCGACGTTGCCAAATGGGCCATGCCATGGCGACGACCGTTGGGCCTAATAAAAAGTGAATAAATTGCGCACCAGAAAAGTAGGTCGGGTAGGCCACCCCCGTTAGCACCAGACCTGCGGCGATGGCGACCACCGACCACAGGGTGGGGTTGGCCCAGGGCGCATGTTGCATGCGCGCGTAAAAGTGTTGGGCCAGGACATACGTCACCACCGTCGCGGTGAGTCCAAAGAGCGGCGTTGAGGAGAGGTAAATCCATAGCTCAACGAAGTCGGTCATATCGGCCCCTCGTCGTCTGAGTCCGCAGGTGGGTGTGGGGTGGTTCGCGCTTGGCGACGCAACAGCCAGTGGAGGGTCCACGCGGTGGCGCCCAAGCCCACCCAAGTTGATAGAACGATGACCGCCACCACGCGACCACCATGTGCCTCAAGTAGGCCGAGGTGGGTCATGACGCCGACACCGACAGGCACAAATAACAGCGACAAATGGCTGAGCAGAAAATTCGCCGCCTCCCCCACGCTGGCTTGGATGCTAGGGAGGCGCAGCGCAACCAACAGCAGCAACAGGCCAATCACGGGGCCAGGAATGGGCAAGCCAAGCGCTCTGCCTAGCAATTCACCCAATGCCTGAAGTGCCAGTAACCACGCAACGCCTTGGAGGGACCTCATGCTTGGCGTGCGCGGGCTTTAAAAGCGCTCGAGCTCGGGGTGCTTGAGTGCACCGCCTCGGACCAACATCTTGCCGTATTCGGCACAGCGCTGAAGTGTGGGGATGACCTTGCCTGGGTTTAATAGCCCTTGCGTATCGAAGGCGGCTTTGACGGCGAACATGAACGCGTTTTCTTCGGCGCTGAATTGCACGCACATAGAGTTCAACTTCTCGACGCCAACACCATGCTCCCCCGTGACCGTGCCGCCCATTGCAACGCTGGTTTCTAGGATGTCTGCGCCGAATAGTTCGCAGCGGTGCAGTTGGTCGGGGTCATTCGCGTCAAACAAGATGAGCGGATGCAAGTTGCCATCGCCTGCGTGAAACACGTTGGCGCAACGCAATGCGTATTTTTTCTCCATTTCGGCAATCGCCAGCAAAATATCCGCAAGTCGCTTGCGTGGGATCGTGGAGTCCATGCACATGTAGTCGGGGCTGATGCGGCCAGAGGCGGGGAAGGCGTTCTTACGGCCACTCCAAAAGCGCAGGCGCTCAGCCTCGTCTTGGCTCACGGTAATGGCCGTCGCACCTGCTTGACGCAGCACATGGCTCATGCGGCCAATTTCCTCTTCAACCTCCTCGACCGTGCCGTCGCTCTCACAAAGCAAAATGGCCGCCGCATCTAAGTCATAGCCGGCGTGTACAAAGTCTTCTACGGCGGCGGTCATGGGCTTGTCCATCATCTCCAGTCCCGCCGGGATAATGCCGGCAGCGATCACGGCGGCGACGGCGTCGCCCGCCTTGCGCATATCGTCAAAGCTGGCCATGATGCAGCGCGCCAGTTGCGGCTTGGGGACAAGTTTGACGGTGACTTCGGTAATGACAGAGAGCATGCCTTCGCTGCCAACAAGGATGCTCAGCAAGTCATAGCCGGATACGTCGAGTGCATCGCTTCCAAACGTAATGGGTTCCCCCGTCATGGTGAAGCCGCGTACCTTGAGCACGTTATGTATCGTCAGCCCGTACTTCAGGCAATGCACCCCACCGGAATTCTCCGATACGTTGCCGCCAATGGTGCAGGCAATTTGACTGGACGGGTCGGGTGCGTAGTACAGGCCGTAGGGGGCGGCGGCCTCGCTGATAGCGAGGTTGCGCACACCCGACTGGACGACGGCGGTGCGGCTGTGGGGGTCAATGCGCTGAATACGGTTGAACTTGGCCAGGCTCAGGGTCACGCCCATGCGGTGGGGGAGGGCACCCCCTGACAAACCCGTGCCTGCGCCGCGTGCCACTACCGGCACGGCGAGGTCGTAGCAAATTTTCAAGACGGCGCTGACCTGTTCTTCTGTCTCGGGCAAGGCCACCACCATGGGGCGCTCTCGGTAGGCGGTGAGGCCGTCGCACTCGTAAGGCGTCGTGTCTTCGTTGTGCCACAAAAGCGCATGCGCGGGCAGGTGTTTCGACAAGGCGTCGACCACCTGTTGTTGGCGGGCGCGGCGGTCGGTCGCGGTGATCTCGGCTTGCTCGGGGTAGGTGGCTACGTTCATTCACGCAGTTTAGGCGAATGTCATCGTGTGTGCGTGAATAAACTTTGCCTCGGGCATGAGCGCAATTTCACCCCGCTTACTTCACAACGCGCTTTAGCCATTCGG
The DNA here is from genome assembly GCA_018607835.1 of Methylobacillus sp. Classification (GTDB taxonomy): domain Bacteria; phylum Pseudomonadota; class Gammaproteobacteria; order Burkholderiales; family Burkholderiaceae_C; genus RS62. Next base: position 13,034 of record JABBAS010000021.1, read on the forward strand.
CAAAGCTTGCGCACTCCCATCTGTCCATTGCGCCCGTCCGCCAACACAGGTAATGGGCATGGGGGCTGGGGACTTCGCGTTCAAACAGGCGCACCAGCGTGCCGTTTTCAATCCAAGGCGCACCCAGCTTGGGGCGGACCAAAGCCACCCCCAATGACTGCGCCGCGGCGTCACACATCAACCCAATGTCGTTGAATGAGGAGCCTTCATTGGGCTCTGGCCAATCGAGATCGTGCGCGGCGAACCATGTGCGCCACGGCTCCAGCGGAGAGCGCAGTAACTTGGTGCGTTCAAGGTCTTGTACCGTATCAAACGGTCCGTGCTCACGCACGTAACTCGGCGCCGCCATCACCACGACGTCGTCTTTCATCAGGCACTCGTACTCCACGTCTGCATAGCGGCCACTGCCAAACCGGATGGTCAAATCGGCATCCTCTGCGACGACGTCCAACAGGGGAATGGAGACCTGCAGCGTGAGGTCAATCTCCGGATAGGCCTCAATGAAGTAACGCAGCTTGGGCATGAGCACCGATCGCGCAAAGGTGGGTGTCACCGCGAGGCGCAGTTTTCGGCGAGTGGTCTGGGTGTTTTGGGTGGGAAAGCGTCCCAAGTTGGCCAGCCCTTCGCGCACGTGCGAGAGGTACTCAATCCCCTCGACGGTGAGTGAGAAGTCTGCGCGCCCGAACAGCTTGACCCCAATGATTTGCTCCAGTTGTTTAACCCGGTGGCTAACGGCACTGGGCGTCACGAACAACTCATCGGCCGCTTGGGTGACGCTGCGTAAGCGCGCCAAAGCCTCGAAGGTCAGCAGGCACTGAATCGGTGGAATCCGAGAGGTGGCGGCCATTACTGAAACACGACCGTGCGGTGGCCGTTGCGCAAAACGCGGTGCTCACTGTGCCACTTTACAGCGCGGGCAAGGACTTGGCTCTCGGTATCACGGCCAATAGCGGTGAGATGTTCGACGGTTTTTGCGTGGTCTACCCGCGCGACGTCTTGCTCGATGATCGGGCCTTCATCTAGGTCGGCGGTCACGTAATGTGCGGTTGCACCAATGAGCTTCACACCACGGGCGTGCGCTTGATAATAGGGCTTGGCCCCCTTGAAACTGGGTAAAAAGCTGTGGTGAATGTTGATGGCCCGCCCGGCGAGGGTGGTGCACATCGCGTCACTCAAGATCTGCATGTATCTCGCCAACACGACCAACTCGGCACCTTCTGTCTGAATGATGTCCAGCGCCTTTTGCTCGGCGGATTGCTTGGTTGTCGCCGTGACTGGGATGTGGTGGAAGGGAACGTTGTACGAGGCCGCTAGCTGATAAAAATCACGGTGGTTGCTCACGATGGCGCGCACGTCAATGGGTAACAGGCCGCTCTTACAACGAAACAATAAGTCGTTTAAACAGTGCCCTTGTTGGCTCACCATGATGACGGTGGGCATGCGCTGCTCTGCATTGTGCAGCGTCCATTGCATGGTGTGCTCGGCGGCAAAGGTGTCCCAGTCGGTACGCAACAAATCGATGGCGCCATCAAACTGAAACCGCACGCGCATGAAAAATAACCCGGTGTCGCTATCGTTAAATTGAGCCGCCTCCTCGATGTTGCCGTCGCGGGCGAGGAGGAAACCGGAAACCGCGTGCACCAAGCCCAAGCGATCAGGGCAAGAGAGCGTAAGAATGTGGGTAGAAGACATAGGCTTATTTTCGCTGATTTAATTGTCCCGCGAGCTTGGCAAGCGCCACGTCGTGGTGCCACAATCATGTTTCGCCTGCCCGTTCAAGGACTTGTATATGACTGCCCAGCCATTCAACATGGACAACCAGTGGTTGCCCTTTACACCTAACCGCCACTTTCGGACTGATCCGCGCGTATTGGTCGCTGCCGAGGGGATGTACTTCACGACCCATGATGGGCGGCAAATTATTGATGGCATTTCTAGTTTGTGGTGCGTTGGCGCCGGACATGGCCGCCGCGCTATATCCGAAGCGATTAAGCAACAACTCGATACATTGGATTACAGCACGGCCTTTCAAGCGTCCAACGATAAGGCGTTTCTAGCGGCAACGGCCATCGCCGATCTGGCGCCAGGTGACTTAAACAAGGTATTTTTCTGTAACTCTGGTTCAGAGGCGGCGGATACGTCCCTCAAGATGGCCTTGGCCTACCACCGCGCGAGAGGTGAAGGCCACAGAACCGTGCTCATTGGGCGTGAGCGGGGTTATCACGGCGTGGGCTTTGGTGGTATCAGCGTGGGCGGTATTCCCGGGAACCGCAAGGTATTTAGTGGTGCCTTGTTACCGCGCGTGGACCACATGGCGTTCATTCATGATCAGGCGGCATACCCGTTTATCCATGGAGAGGAGCCGGTTTGGGATACCAACGCCTTGGAGGACTTGGAGAAACGCATTCTTCCCCTGCATGACCCCAGCAACGTAGCCGCCATCATCGTGGAGCCTATTGCGGGGAGTGCAGGCTGGTATATCCCGCCTAAAGGCTACTTAACTCAGCTACGCGCCATTTGTGACAAGCATGGCATTTTGTTGATTTTTGATGAAGTGATTACCGGCTTCGGGCGGTTGGGAACGGGTTTTGCCGCCGACTATTTCGGCGTGATTCCGGACATGCTGAATTTTGCCAAATGCGTGACCAACGGCGTTTTCCCCATGGGAGGCGTGATTTGTCGTGACCACATGTTCGACGCCATGATGACAGGCCCCGATCACGCCATTGAGTTTCTGCACGGCTACACCTATTCTGGGCATCCCGCTGCGTGTGCGGCCGCCTTGGCGACCCTCGCAATTTACCGCGAGGAAGACTTGTTTACGCGCGCCGGCAAGATGGGCCACATTTTGGGAGATGCCATGCACCGTGAGTTGCGTGGACTGCCTAACGTCATTGGTGTGCGTACCTTGGGCCTGGCGGGTGCGGTTGAGCTGTCAGGTCTACCGGGCACGCCCGGGAAGCGAGCTTATGATATTTTCTTGGACTGTTATCAAGCCGGCGTCATGGTACGACCTGCCGGAGACAACCTCGTTTTGGCACCACCCTACATCGTCGAGGCCGCGCAGATCGACACCATGGTGTCGGTGTTGGCCGAGGCCATCAAGCGCCACGCGTCCGCTTAGGCTAGCCCGTTGCGGTGACGTTAGCGCTTCATTTGCGCCCGTAACGCCGCGCAATAGTCTTGTGGCGGCGTCTCTGGCGTGTGCCAGACCCAGTCATAGTCGCCCTCGGGGTGGGCGCTAACGCCTTGTCGTCCATCCGCGCTGAGCAGCACGCTGGTGACCACTACCGGCACTTCATTGACCGAGGCCTGTTGAAGGTGTAACGGAACGCCCGTTGCGATAGCCGTGTGTGCGCTGCCCGCTATAAACAGCGTGATGTGCCCGGCCTGCACCACGGCCTTGAGGGTGTCTGCCATGCGGGCATCGCGCGCAACTTGAATCCTGGCCATCGGTCGAAGCTGGCTGGTAGGCAGGAGGTTGCAATGTCCCGCAGCAACTGCGTCGAGTTGAAACGCAAAGGCAGACGCGTTAACACGGGTATCCCAGCTCGCTTCACGCATGACGTCACGCATCTCCGCATAAGGCAGGTTGCCGCCATAAACGGGTACGCCTGCGCGTACGGCGGGCATGATGGCAGGGCCGTAGGTTGCCCAAGGCCAGGCCGCCTCTCGCCAGCCCAAGGCCTGCTGCACCTCGGCCTCGGAGGCGGTGGCCGCGACATTGCGGGTGTTGGCGCCGCTGTCGACCATTTCAATGACCACACCCGACAAGCGGCCTTGTGCGATCAGATGTGCCACGGTCGACGCGTGCAGTGCTTGGTGGGCGGGTGCATCATGTTGCTCGCCCAACATCAGCACATGAGCGGTCGCCGCATCGGTAGGCTGCCTGCCTTCGGGGGTGCGCTCAGGCAGCGTGACGCGCTGCAGATCGCTCAAGTCCACTTGGGGGCTGGCACAGTGCACGAGCGCGGCCGCACAGGCCAGCACCAAGCCCTTGGCTAGGATGCGACGGCGCACCAGCGACACCAAGCCCAAAGCCTGTCCTAGTGAACAACAACCGGGTTCTGCGCCAAGCCGGCATAGCCGTCTAGCAGGCGCTCGACCTCTTCTTGCGTGGGTGCTTGACGCTGCCACTGGGTGACTTGCGCCTGGAAATACTCGGCCCATGATCCATCGAGATAGACCTCTTTACCGGTGCGCTTGTCCACGATTTCAAAGCCGTGTCGGGGCATTTCGACGTGCATCCCCGCGGTGGTGCTGAAGTGGCTCAGGTCGGTACTGGCGTCCAAGGCTTGGTTAGCCAAGATATGCAAAACAGAGAACGTGTCAGAGTCGTACAACATATTCATTCGAGTTCTCCTGTTGAAAGCAAATGCATCACGGTTCCAATATAGCGTGAAATGGCGTTAAGTGTGCCGAGTTCATCGCATACTGGTTCTAAATTGGGGTGATCTCGCCGATTTCAAGTTAGATCAGGCAAGGGGGTCTGCTGGCTTATACGCTGGTCTAAGAAGGTGCCATCTGGCTCCTCCAGCAAAATACGGACAGGCAATAAGTCATGGCTACCCGCCAGCCAGATCGTGGCCTGTGTGTCGCGTGTGGTGTCAACGATGCGTCGCAGCCGCAACGCCGCCCAAGTCCCCAACGGCGTCGTGATGGTTTCGCGGGGTTCAATTGCCACCGTCCACTCGGCTAGTGCGTTGGCACTGGTAACGGGAAACCCGAATTGCTTGAGGCCTGCGGCCTGCGCCCGCTTAACCGCCGCGGGCAGGGCAAAGAAAAGACTGACGCGGTCCTGGGTGTCCGCGGTCCAAGGTGCGCCGCCCGCCTCGGTGTAGCGAATACGTTGCGTGACGGGGTCGAGGTCAGCCTGGCGTATGCGCTTGCCCTTATCAACGAATCGGCGTGGTGCAGGGAGACCGGCTACGACTTGGCCAGAACTGGTTTGTTCACGTTTTAGGAAGACCAGTATGGATGCCGATAAGGCAGCGATGTAGCGCGTGGCATTTCGTTGCCAACGCAGGGTGGCAGTGGCCGTGTATCGGATGCCGCTTTTTTTTCCACTCACCGCGTAGGTGATGGCGGTGCTGGGGAGCAGCGTGACCGGGGTGGCCGCGTGCGCCATACCCGCCCCGACACGCCAAGGCATGAGCCAACCGAGCGACACGCCCATCAGTGTCCGGCGCAGCGCCTGTCGTCGGCTCATGGCCAATGCGGGCGTGGGTTTTTGGTTGCGGGTCATTGCTCGTTTCTTCCGGTTCCGCCTAGGCGGCAGGTGGCGCTGAGGTAGCGACATACCCATAGAATAACAAAGCGTGTGCTTGGCTTTTTGCCGCACCACCCAGACAGACAGGAATGAACCCGATGAAATTGGCAACATACAAAGATGGCTCTCGCGATGGTCAACTGGTCGTCGTTTCCCGTGACCTAACGCAGGCGCATTACGCGACTGCTATTGCCAACACCCTGCAACAAGCCTTAGACGACTGGTCGTTTATCGCGCCGCAACTCGAAGACCTCGCGGTGGCGCTTAACCAAGGCCGCGCACGACATGCGTTTGCGTTTGACGCGGCGATGTGTATGGCGCCCTTGCCGCGCGCCTTTCAGTGGGCGGACGGCTCCGCATACCTCAACCATGTGGAGTTGGTGCGCCGGGCCCGACAGGCGGTCGTTCCTGAGCAGTTTTATACCGATCCGTTGATGTATCAGGGCGGTAGTGACGACTTTATTGGGCCGCGTGATGCCATCGTCGTTGCCGACGAAGCCTACGGCATTGACTTTGAGTCTGAGATCGCCGTCGTGACCGGTGATGTCGCCATGGGCGTCACGGCTGAAGAGGCCTTGGAGAGCGTTCGCTTGGTGATGTTGGCGAATGATGTCAGCTTACGCCACCTCATTCCGGATGAATTGGCGAAGGGGTTTGGCTTCGTTAATGGCAAGCCCTCCACGGGGTTTAGCCCCGTCGCGGTGACATTGGATGAGTTGGGTGACATGTGGCAAGGCGGCCGCCTCCACGGCGTGCTACAGAGCACTTGGAATGGCCGCAAGGTGGGTTTGTGTGACACGGGGCCAGAGATGACGTTTCACTTTGGCGAATTAATCGCGCACTTGGCCAAGACGCGGCGCGTTCGTGCCGGCAGTGTGGTGGGTAGCGGTACCGTAAGCAACCAAGACTGGGCCAAGGGATACAGCTGCATCGCTGAAAAGCGGTGCATAGAAACCATTGAAAACGGTCAGCCGACAACGGCATTCATGAAACATGGCGACACCATCCGCATTGAAATGAAAGGCCGAGACGGCCACAGCGTGTTTGGTGCCATCGACCAAGCCGTGGTCTCCGGTCAGGGCGCTGAGCCCGAAACGGCTGACGACTAAGCGCTAAAGACTAAGCGCTGAAGACGCTTGCCAAATCCTTAAAGCCCTTGACCTCAATCGGGTTGCCACAAGGGTCGCGGAAAAACATGGTCCACTGCTCACCGGCCTGACCCGGAAAACGGTGGTGAGGCGGGATGACAAAATCAAGGCCGGACTGCGTTAAACGCTCGCTCAATAACACCCAGTCTGCGTAGGGCAAGACGATACCAAAGTGGGGCATGGGGACCAAATAGTCACCGACGCGGCCCGTGTCATGGGTTGGGAAGGGGTCACCAAGATGCAGGGATAGTTGGTGCTCGTAAAAAGAAAAATCCACCCACGTATCGGCGCTTCGGCCTTCTGTACAGCCGAGAACGTCTACATAAAAAGCGCGCGCTATCGCCAGATCTGTGACGTTAAATGACAAGTGGAATAGTGTCTTCATGGGGCGGGCTCGACCTCTGTAGCGTGCGTGATGAGGGATGAGGGATACGATTTAGGCGTTTTGTGCGTGGCCTGTCTGTCGAAGTCTAACTAAAGACACCACGCCCAACCCCAGTACGACCGCCGTCATCCAAAGGGCGCTGTGGTACGAGCCAGAGGCGGCCACGGCATAGGCTGTTAACGCGGGGCCTATGATTTGCGCCGCACCATAGCCGAGTGTCAGTTGGGCCATGGCCTTACCGGGGTTTTTGGGTGAGCGTTTACCGACAAACGCCAAGGTCATGCTGACAATGCCGATCGCGGTGCCGCCGAACAGGGCGGCGGCTAACAAGGCGGCGATCCAGTGGTCTGATACCGCCGGCAACACGACGCTGGCGATTTGACCGGTATAGGCGGCGATGAGCGCGGGCAACTCGCCAGCTCGGCGCGCAATACGGTCCCATAAATAAACGGATGGCGCTGCCGCCAAACCCGTGACCAACCAAGCCCAAGCACCCAACCCGGCGAGAGTGGGCACCGCTTCCACGATGGCGACCGTATACGTGGCGCTGACAACAAAGCCAACCCCAGAGCAAAAATAAGCCAGCATCATGGGCCAAAACCAATAGCGAGGCGACGGGGCAGTGGCTGAGCCCGATGCGGCTGCATCGGGTACGGGAGGCCGCCAATGCCAAGCGACCACCGCACACAGCAAGGCGATGGCACCAAAGCCCTCCCAGCGCGCCTGCCATGTCCAGGCCTGTGCGGAAAACCAAGCCGCCGCCAAGGCAGACACCACCACGCCGGCGCCTATGCCCATGAAGTGCAGGCCCAACTCGGCGCGCTGTCCGGTTTTGATCAACCAGTTCATCACCAAGCCGGTGCCCAGCAACATACCCGCCGCACCGGCTAGACCGCCTAAAAATCGGACCAAAGCCCACCAAAGGACGTGGTTTGATAACGCCATGCCCACGGTGCCAATCACCGCAAGCCATAAACCCCAGCCATATAAGCGGTGGCGCCAGACGGGGTTTTCTATCCGCGCGACGAGTAAGGCGCCTGCCATATAGCCCACGTAGTTGGCTGTGGCCAGCCAGCCACCACCGGGTATGCTCAAGCCGGCGTCCATTTGCATCACAGGCAGCATCGGTGTGTAGGCAAAGCGCGCCATACCGATGGTGAGAATCAGCGAGGCAAGCCCCCCTAGCCAAACCTGCCAAGGGTGCAGGTCTGCTGTGGGTGGTGTATTGGCTGCCATCATCGCGGTAGCATAAACGATGGGCGTGCGGATGGCCGCCGCATCAGGGACCCGCGCCGCAAAGACCTTAAACTGCAGGTCAGTGGGCGATGTTTTTCGCAGCAACACCAAGGAGTATCCATGTCTGATCCCAGTGGTTTTACAGCTTTTGTTCCCGGGTTTGATTTCATCAAAAACCTCGGCCAGCAGGCCAATGCGTGGACGCAGCCTAGCGCGACGGGGTCACCGCCCGGGATGCCCCCCATGGCCGCTTGGGTGGCCCCAACCTTTGACGTAGAAGAGTTGGACAAGCGCATCAATGAGCTGAAATCCGTTCAGTTTTGGCTGGAGCAAAATGCGCGTGCGTTGGCCGCCACGATTCAGGCGATGGAGGTGCAAAAGATGACCTTGTCGACGCTCAAACAAATGGATGTGGGCATGGAGGACGCCGTCAAGGCCATGCAGGCCAACCCCGCCGATTTATGGCGTGCGTGGCAAACGGACGCCAGCGGGATGGCGGGCGGCGCTGCGCCGACCCCAGCCGCACCCAAGGAGGACAACGAAAAAAAATCGGCCACGCCCGACGGCGACCCGGTTCAGTGGTGGGGCGCATTGAGCCAGCAGTTTCAAGACATTGCAAGCAATGCCATGAAGGACATCACAGCGGCCGCTGCACAGGCCGATCAGGCTTTAAAGGCCTCGGCGACCGCCACAGCGCCCAAAGGGGGCAAAAAATCCACTGCCCCTAGAAAGGCGGTTGCGAAGAAACCCGCCGCGTCAAAAACGGCGGCACGCCCCCGCGCTGCAACACGAGCAAAGAAGTAAATGCAACGATTCGCACACGCCCACGCCACGCACCCCCAATGGGCGATGGCCGCAGCCCTCGTGGTCGCACAACTGCGTGCGCAGTTGGAGACACGTCCTGCGCAGACGGATATCGCCTTGGGGTTTGTTTACTTTACCGACCCCTATGCGGCGGATGCGAACGACCTGTTGTCCTACTTGCATGAGGCGCTGCCCTTTGTTCGCCGTTGGGTCGGTGGGGTGGGCATCGGGGTATTGGCGACAGGGGTCGAATACATGGACGAGCCCGCAATGGCGATCATGTTGTGTGACATTCCTAGCGATCAGGTGCAGGTATTCAGCGGGGTGTCACCCATGGCTGCTAATGGCGAAAGCGCCATGGGCTGGCCGCTACAAAGTGCGTGGGTTCATGCCGATGGCGCGGCGCCTGAGTTGGGTAGCTTGATCGAGGAGTTGGCGCAGCGCACCGCGCACAACGTGGTGTTTGGCGGCATCACCTCCAGCCGCAATGACAGCGTGCAGTTCGCCTACGAAGACGCGAGCCATCTGGGGCTGGACGTCGCCAAGGGCGGTGTTTTTCTGGGTGGCCTGAGTGGCTTGGCCTTTGGTCCCGACGTGGCCGTGCGCTCGCGCGTGACCCAAGGTTGTCGTCCGCTGGGTCGTTCGCGTCATGTCACGGCAATGGATGGCCGTGTGATTTTGCAGCTGAACGATCGCCCCGCCATGGACGCCTTGATGGATGATTTGGGCGTGTCGTGGAGTGACAGAGATCGCGCGATGGACCGCCTGCGCCAGACCTTGGTTGGCTTGGAGTCTGCCGCTTGGGTGGGGGATAGTGATTTGGTTGAGGCGGAGCGTGTTCAGAGCCTGCTGGCGAAACGCGCTGGCTTATTCGGTGCGCAAACGCGTGTGCGACATCTGGTGGGGCTGGATGTTGACCGCAAAGGGGTGGTCGTGGCCGACAATGTGCTCATTGGTGACGACTTGCAGTTTTGCGAGCGTCATGTGCAGGCTGCGCGTGCCGACTTGACCCGTGTCTGTGCTGAGTTACGCGAAGAGCTGGAGACCGAGTTTGCAGATGAGAACAGTCCCGTTGCCTCGGCTGGGGTGATTCGTGGCGCGGTATACATCTCGTGTCTTGGACGTGGCGGCGCACACTTCGGTGGCCCGCATGCTGAGATGAAAATTGTGCAACATGCGTTGGGGGACGTCCCCGTGGTGGGTTTTTTTGCCGGCGGCGAAATTGCGCACCAGCACATACTGAGCTACAGCGGCGTGCTAATGGTGTTTGCTTAACGCGCTACACCCCCCGTGCGCGATCGGTATGAAACTGCGTTACGTAGTCGCCAAACCGGCCATTTTCCAAAGCAACTCTGACCTCCTGCATCAGATTTAAGAAATAGTGCAGGTTGTGTATGCTCGCCAGCATCGGGCCCAGCATTTCATTGCAGCGATCGAGGTGGTGCATGTACGCGCGCGAGAAGCCGCCACTCACAGACCCGTTTGCGTGGGTTTGTCCCTGACAGGTGTAGCAGGTGCAGGTTGCATCGATGGGGCCTGGGTCATTTTTATGACGGGCATTACGCACCTTTACGTCGCCAAACCGCGTAAATAAATGGCCATTGCGTGCATTGCGTGTGGGCATCACGCAGTCAAACATGTCGATGCCGTTTTGCACACCAGCAATCAAATCTTCGGGTGTCCCGACGCCCATTAAGTAATGGGGCTTATTGGCCGGGAGCTTGGGGCCAATGTGCTGTAGCACACGCAGCATATCTTCTTTAGGCTCGCCGACGCTCAGGCCACCCACCGCAATGCCGGGGAAGTTGAGGTCCTCCAGTCCTGCCAACGACTCGTCACGCAGAGACTCGAACATACCGCCCTGCACAATGCCGAACAATGCGTTTGGGTTTTCTAGGTTGGCGAACTCGGTTTGACAACGCTGTGCCCAGCGCAGGCTTAAGGCCATAGAATCGCGCGCTTCACGCTCTGTCGTTATCTGCCCCTTGGTTTTTTTCTCAACGGATAAATAGGGGGTGCATTCATCAAACTGCATCACGATATCCGAGTTCAATACCGTCTGAATTTGCATGCTGATCTCTGGCGTCAGAAACAGGCGATCCCCGTTAACAGGGGAGGCGAATCGCACGCCTTCCTCGCTGATTTTGCGCATGTCGCCTAGGCTCCAAACTTGAAAGCCACCCGAGTCCGTGAGTATGGGCTTGTCCCAGGTCTCGAAGGCGTGTAGCCCACCAAACTGCTTGATTACATCCATACCGGGGCGCAACCACAAGTGGAAGGTGTTGCCCAAAATAATCTGCGCGTTCATGTCGTGCAGGCTGCTGGGCATCACACCCTTAACGGTTCCGTAGGTACCGACGGGCATAAAGATGGGCGTCTCAACCACGCCGTGGTTGAGGGTCAGGCGGCCACGACGGGCAAAGGAGCCGAGGTAGGCGCCACTGGCCGGGTCGGTTTTCAGAGTTTCAAATGTCAGCATGGTGGTTGTGGCAAGTGCAGGTCAAAAAATTTTTAGGCAGATCGGCTGAGCAGCATCGAGTCGCCGTAGCTGAAGAAGCGGTAGCGCTCCTCAATGGCGTGGCGGTACAACGACATCACATGGCCATGTCCGGCAAACGCACTAATGAGCATCATGAGCGTTGACTTAGGCAAGTGAAAGTTTGTAATCAAATGGTCGACGACCTGAAACGCATAGCCGGGTGTGATGAAGATATCCGTGTCGCCCTGCGTTGCGCCGGTGTTGGCCCAACTCTCTAAGGTGCGCACGCTGGTGGTCCCGACGGCGATGACACGTCCCCCTCTGGCGCGACAAGCGGCAATCGCTGCTACCGTCTCGGCTGGTATGTTGTAGCGCTCCGCATGCATCTTGTGCTCGGCAATGTTCTCGGTTTTTACTGGCGAGAAGGTGCCCGCTCCGACGTGTAGCGTGACGCTAGCCGTGTGTACGCCGCGGGCTTGTAGCGCCGCCAGCAAGGGTTCGTCAAAGTGCAGGGCCGCCGTGGGTGCGGCGACGGCCCCGGGGTGGCGTGCGAACACGGTTTGGTAGCGCGACACATCGGTGTCGTCATCCGTGTGCGTGATGTAGGGTGGCAGTGGCACATGACCGTGCGCGGCCATCATTTCGTAGGCGTCGGCGTCCAGTTGGAAGTGAAACAAGGCGCCATGCGCATCTGGCCAACGCCCAAGCAATTGGGCGCGAAAGGCGGGTTCGCCTTGGGCGTCCAAGGCCATGTTGAGGATGCTGCCGATAACGGGTTTTTTGCTGACCTTGAGGTGAGCGACGACCGCGTGGTTGGGGCGCTCGCCCGAGGGCGTGGGGAGCACGCGCTCGATCAACATCTCCAACTTACCCCCGCTGACCTTTTCACCAAATATACGGGCCTTGACGACTTTGGTGTCATTGAAGACCAACAGGTCGCCCGCATCAAAGAGGTCAACCACATCGGAAAACACCCGGTTAACCGGCTCGGCTTGGCGCCCATCGAGCAAGCGTGAGCCGCTGCGCGTGGCGGCAGGGTGTTGCGCAATGAGTGCCTCTGGGAGTGCAAAGTCAAAGTCGGCAAGCGTGAGGGGCAAAGGCGGGTGCGCGTTGGCTGCAGTCATGGCGGTGGGTATTTATATGGCGCTAAGTCGATCAACCCAGCGTGTGAGGGCACAATTGTCCCATGGTCACCCGCAAACCCGTCACGGACGCGCCGATAAAACGTAAAAGCGCCGCCCAAATGGCTTTGGAGAAGCTGGGCTTGCGTACGCCCTTTGATTTGGCCTTGCATGTGCCCATGCGCTACGAGGACGAGACGCGGGTGCATTGGCTTGCCCAGGCGCCTGTGGGGGAACCCGTTCAGATCGAGGGCGTGGTCACGCATTGCGACGTGAGTTTTCGACCTCGCCGTCAACTCGTTGTCCAGCTGCGGGGCGACACCCCTGAGGCCGCTACCGCCGGAAGTGGGGAGAACGCGGTCTGCACGTTGCGCTTTTTTAGCTTTTATCCCAACCATCAAAAAGCCCTTGCGGTGGGTAATCGTGTGCGTGTACGCGGCGAATTGCGCGGCGGATTTTTTGGTCTGGAAATGGTTCACCCCACCATCAAGTCCATCGATGCCGCACTGTCCACGGCGCTGACGCCGGTTTATCACAGCACGGCGGGTTTGCCGCAGGCCTACTTACGCAAGGCCGTCGTCAGTGGTTGTCAGCGTGCCGATCTCTCTGAGACATTGCCCGAAAGTGCGCTGGCTGATTTAGTCCCTTTGGGCATACCACCTCAGTGGACGTTGGCGGCGGCGTTACAGTTTTTACATCACCCAGCGCCTGATGTATCGCTGCAAGCGTTGGAGGATCGTGCACACCCCGCTTGGTCGCGCCTCAAGGCAGAAGAGCTGTTGGCCCAGCAGTTGAGTCAAATGCAGGCAAGGTTAGAGCGCGATGCGATGCGTGCGCCCGCGCTCACCGACCATGTATGGGCTGATTGGCTGCGGGCCGCGTTGCCCTTTAGCCTAACGGGCGCGCAGCAACGGGTGGCTGAAGAAATTACGGCAGACCTGGCACGGCCTGTCCCCATGCACCGCTTGCTGCAAGGGGATGTGGGGTCAGGGAAGACCGTTGTGGCCGCCTTGGCCGCCTGCAACGCGATGTCTGCTGGCTGGCAGTGCGCGTTGATGGCGCCCACAGAAATTCTCGCGCAGCAGCATTTTGTGAAGCTGGTTCAGTGGCTAGAGCCGCTATTGGCGCAACATGGGAAATGTGTCGCGTGGTTAACGGGTAGTCAGAAAAAACGTGAGCGTGCGGACATGTTGGCGCGGGTCGCCAGCGGTGAAGCGGCATTGGTGGTGGGCACGCACGCGCTGATTCAAGAGACTGTTCATTTTCAAAAATTGGGCTTGGTGGTGATCGACGAGCAACACCGCTTCGGCGTTGCACAGCGTCTGAGTTTGCGTCGAAAGTTGATGCAAATGACCGATGGTCAGCCGCTTTCCCCCCATCTGTTGATGATGACGGCAACGCCCATTCCCCGGACCTTGGCCATGAGTTATTACGCTGACTTGGACGTCTCCACCATTGATGAGTTGCCCCCGGGTCGCACACCGATCGTAACGCGCGTGGTGCCGGCTGAGCGGCGAGGTGAGCTGGTGACGCGTATTCGAGAGCAGACCCAGGCCGGGCGGCAAGTGTATTGGGTGTGTCCGCTGATCGAGGAGAGTGAGGCGCTTGACTTACGCCACGCGACGCAAGCGCATGAAGAGTTATGTGCGGCGCTGGCAGACATTGCCGAGGTAGGCCTCATGCACGGCCGCTTGCCCGCAGCTCAAAAGCAAGCCGTCATGGATGCGTTTATCGCGGGCGACATCAGGGTGCTTGTGAGCACCACCGTGATAGAGGTGGGTGTTGACGTGCCCAATGCGTCGCTGATGGTGATTGAGCACGCAGAGCGTTTTGGGCTCAGCCAACTGCATCAGTTGCGGGGCCGCGTGGGTCGCGGGAGCGTGGCGTCTGCGTGTGTGCTCTTATATGAGTCGCCGTTGGGCGACGTTGCCAAAGCGCGCTTGCGCGCCATGGCGCAGACCAATGACGGCTTCGCGTTGTCGCGTATCGATTTGGAGCTGCGTGGCCCCGGCGAGTTTTTAGGGGCGCGTCAATCGGGCGCTGCCTTGCTGCGGTTCGCCGATCTAGCGCAAGACGATGCGCTGTTAGCATGGGCGCGCGGGTGTGCCGCGCAGATGCTCGCCACGCAACCGGTGGCTGCAGCGCGGCATTTGCAACGCTGGATGGGCGGTAAAGTAGAGTTTTTAAAAGCCTGATGGTTTGAAGGATGCGTTGTGACCCTGACTGAGTTGAAGTACATTGTTGCGCTGGCGCGCGAGCGTCATTTTGGACGCGCCGCCGCAGCCTGTCATGTGTCGCAACCTACCTTGTCGGTTGGCATCAAAAAGTTGGAAGACGAGCTCGACCTCAAGCTCTTTGAACGCAGCGCCAATGACATCAGCGTGACCCCGCTGGGGGCAGACGTTATCAGGCAAGCGCAAATCGTGCTGGACCAATCGCAAGCGATCAGAGAGATTGCCAAGCGGGGTAAAGACCCCTTGGCAGGTCCTTTACGCTTGGGCGTGATTTACACCATTGGGCCTTACTTGTTGCCTGATTTGGTACACCGCGTGATTGAGCAGTCACCACAAATGCCCTTGGTGCTGCAAGAGAACTTCACGGTGAAACTACTTGAGCAATTGCGCGCGGGCGATATTGACTGTGCGATTCTTGCCGAACCCTTCCCCGACACCAATTTGCGTACGGCGCCCTTGTACGACGAACCGTTTTTGGCGGCGCTGCCCATGCAGCACCCGCTGGCAACACAACGCAACATCACCGCGGCACAGATGAAAGCGGAGACGATGTTGCTTCTAGGAAATGGCCATTGTTTTAGAGACCACGTGTTGCAGGTGTGCCCTGAGTTCGCGCGCTTTTCAAGCGATGCGGAAGGCATTCAACGAACGTTTGAGGGCTCGTCCTTAGAGACCATTAAACACATGGTGGCGTCCGGCATGGGCGTGACGTTGGTTCCACGCTTAAGCGTCTCCAGCGCCCTTTTACACGCTCAAGCCAGCGCGGTTGCCTCAGATGCCCCCAGTCCGGCTTGGTCGGACGTGCACTACGTGCGCTACCTGCCCTTTGAAGACGATGCGCCGACCCGTCGGGTTGTTTTGGCATGGCGACGTAGCTTCACGCGGCTAGAAGCGGTGGAGGCGTTGAAGCGGGCCATTGCGAGTTGCGAATTACCCGGCGTTAGGCGCCTCATGGGCGCCGTGCCAGCGGGCAATGGGCTTTCAGATGCGAGATAAAGTAGCGCTTTATTTGGACCTGATCCGCTGGAATCGTCCTGCCGGATGGCTGTTGCTTTTGTGGCCCACCTTGTCCGCGTTGTGGTTGGCGGGTGCTGGGTTTCCCGGGTGGCATGTGGTGTCAGTCTTCACGCTGGGCACGGTGCTGATGCGCAGCGCAGGCTGTTGCGTGAACGATGTGGCTGATCGCGACTTCGATCAATTCGTTGAGCGCACGGCGAACCGACCTGTCACGACGGGGAGGATCAGCGCGAAGGAGGCCTTGGCCGTGGGCGCGGTGCTGGCTATGAGCGCGTTTGCGTTGGTGCTGACGCTCGGTAGCGCGACCGTTTTATGGTCTTTTGCGGCCTTGTTCGTTACGGTGCTGTACCCGTTTGCCAAGCGGTGGGTGTCGATGCCGCAGGCGGTACTGGGCATCGCGTTTAGCATGGGCATCCCCATGGCATTCGTCGCGCAAAGTGATGGGGTGGGTGTGTGGCAACAAGCCACACAATTGCCAGCGCTTGTGTGGGTGTTGTTGTGCGCTAACTTGCTCTGGGTGCTGGCCTACGACACCGTGTATGCGATGGTCGATCGCAACGATGACATTCGATTGGGTATCAAAACATCGGCCTTAACACTGGGGCGTTTTGACCTGCTGGCCGTCGCACTTTTTTACGCCGGTCATTTGGGGTTGCTCTGGGCGGTTTTGGACGTGGCACATTACCCCGCGCGTTTCGTGGCCATGACGTTGGCGAGTGCCATGGCGCTGGCGTCTATTTGGCACATACGTGGTCGTGCCCGCGGCCCGTGCTTCTGGGTGTTTAAGAACAACCACTGGCTGGGCTTTGTGGTGTTTGCCGGTATCGTGTTGTCGACCGCGATGGCCTAAATAAACAATTGGCCCATTTCTCTCGCACGCGCAGCGCAGGCCTGCATGCCTTTTTGCAGCGTGTCATCGAGGTGGGCTTCGTCAAATACGCGCACCGCTTCCGCCGTCGCGCCGCCTTTAGATGTCACGTTTTGCCTCAAGGTGGCGGGTGTTTCGGATGACTGTTGCGCCAAGGCGGCCGCCCCTGTCATGGTGGCCATCGCGAGCTCTTTGGCAACCGATGCCGTGAGACCTAATGCAACGCCGCCCTTCACCATGGCATCAAGAATGTAGAACATATAAGCAGGGCCTGACCCACTGACGGCGGTCACCGCCTCCAATAAATGCTCTTGTTCAACCCATAAACAAAGCCCGGTGTGGCGCAGTAGGGCGGTGACCTTGTCTCGGTCAGCCGCGTCGACAGCGTCTGTGGCAAACAAGCCGGTGGCCCCTTGGCCGACCATGGCGGGCGTGTTTGGCATGGCGCGCACCACGCGTTGGTTCTGCACCCAGTCGGCAATTGACACCGTCGGCACACCTGCGGCGATACTGAGGTGCAAGGCATCCTTATTGAAATGGTGGGCTTCCACCTGAGCCACGGCTTTCAAGACCTGTGGCTTCACAGACCACACCACGATCGTCGCCGGCGTGCTCAGATCGGCAGGCGCCACCACCACCTGTATGCCGTGTTCGCCAAAGTCTTGCGCCAATTGGTCGCGTTTGGG
>JABBAS010000061.1 GCA_018607835.1 Methylobacillus sp.
AAGGTGGTCGTACAGTGGGTGCGGGTGTGGTCGCTAAGATCACGGCTTAATCACTCTTGAGCTTGCTGACTTCCGAGCGTGATGCCCGGTCGCCAGCATGTTTCAACTAACCCTCTCAAGAGAGACTTATGCAAAAACAGAAAATCCGTATTCGCCTGAAGGCGTTTGACTACAAGTTGATTGATGCGTCTGCCGCTGAAATCGTTGACACTGCGAAGCGCACGGGTGCAATCGTTAAAGGTCCCGTGCCATTGCCTACCCGCATGAAGCGCTTTGACATTTTGCGTTCGCCCCACGTCAACAAGACCAGCCGCGACCAGTTGGAAATCCGTACCCACCAGCGTTTGATGGACATTGTCGACCCGACTGACAAGACGGTTGATGCGCTGATGAAGTTGGACTTGCCAGCCGGCGTAGACGTCGAAATTAAGCTGCAGTAAACGTTGCAGTAGCGTTTTTGCCACCAATTCCCAGAGTCCCTTGTGTTACTCAGGGAATTGGTGCTACAATCGCAGGCTCTGCCCAAAATGGGTGGTGTGTGACACGCGAATAGCGCGTTGCAAAGGCTACGCCTCAAGTAGCCAATTAATCAAATCAGCCCCGGCCAATTGAAGTCGGGAACGGAGAAAATAATGAGTCTTAGCAACTCCCTCGGGTTGTTGGGTCGCAAGGTGGGCATGACACGTCTGTTCACCGATGACGGCGATTCAGTGCCCGTCACGGTGGTCGATGTATCTGACAACCGTGTGGCGCAAGTCAAAACCCAAGCCACAGATGGCTACGATGCGTTACAAGTGACGTTCGGCAAGCGCCGTGCATCTCGCGTGACCAAGCCTGCGGCAGGCCATTTGGCCAAAGCCGGCGTTGAAGCGGGTGAAATCATCCAAGAATTCCGCGTGACCGCTGAAGTCGCTGCGCAGTACGCTGCTGGCGCCTCAGTGCCGGTTACGTTGTTTGCTGCGGGCCAAAAGGTTGATGTGCAAGGCACGTCAATTGGTAAAGGCTTCGCCGGTACCATCAAGCGTCACAACTTCAAATCACAGCGTGCGTCGCACGGTAACAGCCGCTCACATAACGTGCCTGGCTCTATCGGCATGGCGCAAGACCCAGGCCGCATCTTCCCAGGAAAGAAGATGACTGGTCATATGGGCGACGCGACCGTAACAACTCAAAACCTTGATGTGGTTCGCATTGACGAAGCCCGTCAGTTGTTACTCATCAAAGGCTCTATTCCAGGTGCGCCCGGCGGTTTTGTGACCGTTCGTGCGACTGTGAAAGTGGCCGCAAAACAAGGAGCGAACTGATGCAAGTCGAACTCCTGAATGACCAAGGCCAGGCCGCATCTAACGTGGATGTGCCCGATACCATTTTTGGTCGCGAGTACAACGAATCATTGGTGCACCAAATCGTCGTAGCCTACCAGGCTAACGCACGTCAAGGTACCCGTGCCCAGAAAGACCGTGGCACGGTAAAGCACTCAACGAAGAAGCCATTCAAGCAAAAGGGCACGGGTCGTGCACGTGCGGGTATGACGTCTTCTCCCATCTGGCGTGGGGGCGGTCGCGCTTTCCCTAACTCGCCTCTGGAGAACTTCACACAGAAGGTGAACAAGAAGATGTACCGTGCTGGTATGGCTTCTATCTTCTCCCAGTTGGTCCGTGACGGCCGCTTGGCTGTGGTGGAGTCGTTGACGTTGGAGTCGCCCAAGACAAAAGTCTTGGCCGATAAATTCAAGGCGATGAACCTCAAATCTGTTTTGGTGATTGCTGACGAGGTAGATGAAAATTTGTACCTTGCTTCACGCAACCTCCCCAATGTGATGGTTGTTGAGCCACGCTACGCTGACCCCGTGTCTTTGGTCTTCTTTAAGAAGGTCGTTGTCACCAAGGCCGCGCTAGCCAAACTGCAGGAGATGTTCGCATGAACGCCGTAAAGTTTGACGAAGGTCGTTTGATGCAGTTGTTGGTAACACCTATCGTGTCTGAAAAGGCTACGATGGTTGCTGAAAAGTCCAACACTGTGACGTTTAAAGTGTTGCGCGACGCGAGCAAGCCTGAAATTAAGGCTGCTGTTGAGTTGCTGTTTAAGGTTCAAGTGAAGGCTGTGGCCGTCGCGAACCAAAAAGGCAAAGCAAAGCGTTTTGGCAAGACGGTTGGCCGTCGTGACCATACCCGTAAGGCGTATGTCACGTTGATGCCAGGTCAAGAGCTGAATATCGGTGGGGAGGTCGCTTAATCATGGCTGTTATTAAAACAAAACCAACGTCGCCGGGTCGCCGTCACGTCGTCCGTGTTTCACGTGACCACCTGCACAAAGGCGAAGGTTACGCCCCCTTGTTGGAGCCACAATTCCAAAAAGCGGGTCGTAACAACAACGGACACATCACGGTTCGCCATAAAGGCGGCGGGCACAAGCACCACTATCGTGTTGTGGACTTCCGTCGTGACAAGGATGGCATTCCAGCGAAGGTCGAGCGTATTGAATACGATCCAAACCGTAGTGCCCATATCGCACTCGTCTGTTACGCAGATGGTGAGCGTCGCTACATCATCGCCCCCCGTGGCGTTGAGACTGGCACGCAGCTGATGTCGGGTGCGGAAGCGCCGATTCGTGCAGGGAACACCTTGCCAATCCGTAATATTCCGGTCGGTGCAACCATTCACTGTATTGAAATGCAAGTGGGAAAGGGCGCTCAGATCGCCCGTACCGCGGGTGCTTCTGCTGTACTGATGGCCCGTGAAACGGTCTACGCGCAGGTTCGTTTGCGTTCTGGCGAGGTTCGTAAGATCCACGTCGACTGCCGAGCAACCTTGGGTGAAGTCGGCAACGGAGAGCACGGCTTGCGTCAATTGGGTAAGGCGGGTGTGAAGCGTTGGATGGGTATCCGTCCAACCGTTCGCGGTGTCGCCATGAACCCTGTTGATCACCCGCATGGTGGTGGTGAAGGTCGTACCGGCGAAGGCCGCGTACCCGTCGATCCTTGGGGCAATATGACCAAGGGCTACCGTACCCGTAACAACCGTCGCACGCAGAACATGATCGTTTCGCGTCGCAAGAAGTAAAAGGTTAACGAAATGACTCGTTCACTAAAAAAAGGTCCCTTCGTTGACCATCACCTTCTTGCCAAGGTCGAGAAAGCTGTTTCGACCAAAGACAAGAAGCCAGTTAAGACATGGTCACGTCGTTCAACAATCCTGCCCGATTTCATCGGTCTGACGATTGCTGTTCACAATGGCCGTCAACACGTGCCCGTGTATGTCACCGAACAAATGGTCGGTCACAAACTCGGGGAGTTCTCCCTGACGCGTACTTTTAAAGGCCACCCGGCCGATAAAAAAGCGAAGAAGTAAGGAAAAACCATGGAAACCCGCTCTATCGTTCGCGGCGTGCGTTTGTCTGTTGACAAAGGACGACTGGTTGCCGACCTCATTCGCGGCAAAAAAGTCGATCAGGCACTCAACACGCTGATGTTTACCCAAAAGAAAGCCGCTGGCATTATCAAAAAGGCTCTTGAGTCTGCGATCGCCAACGCCGAGCACAACGACGGTGCAGACATTGATGAACTCAAAGTCACCAGCATTTACGTCGAGCAAGGCGCCACATTGAAGCGGTTCACAGCCCGTGCAAAAGGCCGTGGTAACCAAATCAGAAAACCCACCTGTCACATTTACGTGACGGTTGGCAACTGAGAGGTCTAAATATATGGGTCAAAAAATTAACCCCACCGGATTCCGCTTAGCGGTCTCTCGTAACTGGGCAAGCCGCTGGTACGCCAGCAACCGTGACTTCGCTGGCATGCTGGCTGAAGACATCAAGGTGCGTGAGTATCTGAAGGAAAAGCTGAAAAACGCATCTGTTTCTCGTGTTTTGATCGAGCGTCCTGCTAAGAACGCCCGCATCACCATCTTTTCAGCACGCCCAGGCGTGGTGATTGGTAAAAAAGGCGAGGACATCGAGAAGCTCAAGAAAGAGTTGACCGAGAAATTAGGCGTGCCTGTTGCCGTGAACATCGAAGAAGTTCGCAAGCCAGAGATCGATGCTAAGTTGATCGCTGACAGCATCACCCAGCAGCTCGAGAAGCGCATTATGTTCCGTCGTGCGATGAAGCGTGCGATGCAAAATGCGATGCGTCTCGGCGCACAGGGCATTAAGATCATGTCTGCTGGTCGTTTGAATGGTATTGAGATCGCGCGTACGGAATGGTATCGCGAAGGTCGCGTGCCACTGCACACGATGCGTGCTGATATCGACTACGCAACATCAGAAGCCAAGACCACATACGGCATCATCGGCGTCAAAGTTTGGGTTTACAAGGGTGATACCTTGGGCCGTAACGATGCGCCAGTGGCTGTTGAGCCGCGTGAAGAGGAGCGTCGCGGACGCGGCCCTCGTCGCGATGGTGAGCGCCCAGCGCGTGCCGGTCGTCGTCCAGCGGGCAGCAATGCCGCGCCAGCCGATGGCAGTGATAAACCCGCTGAAGCCACTGTTGGTGAAGCTAAACCTGCCGTTAAGCGCGTACGTAAGGCCGCGCCCGCTACAGCATCTGCGGACGGCAAAGGAGAATAACTATGCTGCAACCTGCTCGTCGTAAATTTCGTAAAGAGCAAAAAGGCCGTAACACAGGTATTGCTACAACAGGCAATACCGTGGCTTTCGGTGACTTCGGTTTGAAATCAATCGACCGTGGTCGTCTGACTGCTCGCCAAATTGAGTCCGCTCGTCGTGCCATTAACCGTCACGTTAAACGTGGTGGTCGTATCTGGATTCGTGTGTTCCCTGACAAGCCGATCTCAAACAAGCCTGCAGAGGTGCGTATGGGTAACGGTAAAGGTAGCGTTGAGTACTACGTGGCTGAAATTCAGCCAGGTAAGGTACTTTACGAAATCGTTGGTGTGACCGAAGAGCTGGCACGTGAAGCGTTCACCTTGGCTGCTGCCAAGTTGCCGTTGCGCACCACGTTCGTCACGCGCATGCTTGGCCAGTAACAGGAGAATGAATATGAATACGACTGAACTGCGCCAAAAAGACGCTGACGGCGTCGCGACCGAGGTGAAAGCTTTGCAAAAAGCCCACTTTGGCCTGCGCATGCAAAAAGGCACACAACAATTGACCAACACTGCCACATTGAGCAGTACACGACGCGCTATCGCTCGTGCCAAGACGATCTTGGCCGAGAAGTTAGCCGCTAAGTGAGGAGCGAAGTAATGACTGAAGCAAAACCAACACGTAGCCGTACCCTGATCGGTACGGTGGTTAGCGACAAGCGCTCCAAGACAGTGACCGTCTTGGTCGAGCGTCGCGTTAAGCATGACTTGTATGGCAAGATCATTGCGCTTTCAAGCAAGTACCACGCGCACGACCAAGAAGACCAGTACAACCTGGGCGACGTGGTCGAAATCACAGAAAGCCGTCCGCTGTCTAAGACCAAAAACTGGGTAGCGACCCGTTTGGTCCAAAAGGCGGAATTGGTTTAAAACTTATTTGCCTTATGGCTTGTACGTTTTAAAAGGCGACCAACGATGTTGGTCGCCTTTTTCGTTTGTAATGTGACTCCAGAGCAAGACGTCAGCGATGCGTTGCTCTAGCAATCACACCACCCGATTCATCAATAGGAGAAACATATGATTAAAGTTGGCGATAAATTACCCGCAGTTAACCTGCGTGAGTATCTTGAGGTAGCCGATGAAGGCTGCAGCATCGGACCGAATGACGTCGATGTGGCGGCGGCCAGTGCCGGTAAGACCATTGCGTTGTTCGCCCTACCCGGTGCGTTTACGCCAACTTGCTCGGCGAAGCATGTGCCTGGCTACCGTGATAGCGCGGCGGCTTTCAAGGCGGCGGGCGTAGACGAGGTGTGGTGCGTTAGCGTCAACGACGCTTTTGTGATGGGCGCTTGGGCGCGCGATCAAAAGACCGAGGGCTCGGTGCGCATGATGGGTGACGGCGACGCCGCATTCACCCGTGCGGTTGACTTGGTATTGGACTTGTCTGGTAAGGGTATGGGCGTGCGCAGTCAACGCTACTCCATGGTGGTGAAAGACGGTGTCGTGACCCACTTGAATGTGGAAGGCCCTGGCGAGTTCGCTGTGAGCGACGCGCAAACCATGTTGGCGCAATTGGCCGGCTGAGCGGCGTGAACAGGGGGGGTGTGGCGCTGGTATCAGCGTCCCGCCCCAAGTCAGGCGGGGAGGCATGCCACCCTTGCTCGCGTGTTAGAGCGCTGCCTTTAGATGATGAGCGCCGGGTATCGGGCTGTAGTAGTACGGCGCGATCAAGTCGAAGCCAAGTTGGCTATAGAGCGATCGGATCGTCTCGCGCTCATCAAGGGTGTCGAGCAACATGACGGAGTATCCCGCTGCACGCGCAGCGTCCATGGTGCGTTGTAACAGTTGCGAACCTAAACCGACCCCCCGGTGGTCTTTTCTAAGGTACAGCCGCTTAAGCTCACAGCTATTTGGATAGTCGTTGGGTGCGGCGCGCCGAAAGGCACAACAACCCGCAGCGACATCGTCAACACGCACGATCAGCAGTCCGCCAGCAGGTGCCGCGTACTCACCTGGTAGCGCCGCAAGCTCTGCGTCTATTCCTTGAAAATCTAGATTGACGGATGCGCGGTCGCCAAACTCGGCGATAAGTAGTCGCGCGTCGTTCAGTGCGGCGACGGTGCTCACCCACTCAAAGGTGATCGTGGGCCTTTCCTTGGGGTTAACCTCCAGCATAGACCACGACACCCCTTACCAAGCCATAGCAAAACAGCCAAATGATCAGCGCACTTAGCCGATTCTTTGCTCGGTCTTCACTGGATACACCGCCGTCACGCAGTGGGACGTCGCCATGCAACATTGCGGGCACCAAGTTTTGCCGCCGTCTAAAAGCGTAATACGCAATGGCCCCAATGTGCAGAGCAACCAGCACAATGAGGACGACCTTGCTGACGTCCTTATGCACCCATGTCAGTGTGCTTACCAACGCCGAATCGACCCAGTGTGAAAAAGGGCCACTCATAGAGATATCGTCGTCGCTAAAAAGACCCGTAGTGACCTGAAGCGCGACGGCCCCGAGCA
Organism: Methylobacillus sp.; assembly: GCA_018607835.1. Classification (GTDB taxonomy): domain Bacteria; phylum Pseudomonadota; class Gammaproteobacteria; order Burkholderiales; family Burkholderiaceae_C; genus RS62. Next base: position 7,065 of record JABBAS010000061.1, read on the forward strand.
ACCCCACCACAGCCCAACTGCCGGTGCGACTGTGGCCGAGCGGATGCGCGGCCTCTGCAGCGTTGCCCGTCTGCGCTCCCAAAGGAGCTAGCGACCACCTAAAGTTACCAAAGCGCGACCAGTAACCGCCGAAAATCCCCCAGACCAGACGGAACAGCAGGAGGCTGGCAATCACATAGCCAATCTGAAAGTGCCATCCAAGCGCAGCATCGTCTTCTAGGTTGCCGGTGACAACCATTGCGACAACCCCTATCACCAAGGCCCAGTGAAACACCCGGGTTGGAAGGTCCCACACGCGTAGGGTGGGCGCCGCTGCATTTTTGGTTGGTGCCATGTGATGTCCCATAATAAGAAGCGTAGCATAAGGCTAATCGACATCTCTCGGTCTGATCACCAACCTTTTGAAAAGCGGAACTCCCATGAAATTTATTCGACAAGCTCTTCCCACCCTGATGATGGCGGCGGCCCTGTTGGCCAGTACGGCTGCCCATGCGCAGTTTAAAAATGCCGAGCATGCAGCGAAATACCGTCAGGGTGCATTCACGGTGATGGCTGTGCACTTCGGCAACATCGGTGCCATGGTGAACGGTAAAAAAGATTTCGATGCCAAACAGGCTGAAGTGGATGCAAATGCCGTAAAGGCGCTAAGTGCCCTGCCATGGGCGGGCTTTGGCCCGGAGACCGAGTACCTCGAAACCAAAGCGCTTCCCGAAATTTGGCTAGAGAAAGAGAAATTCCTAGCGGCTGCTACCAAGTTGCAAACAGCAACAAGTAACCTCGCAGCAGTCGCGAAAACGGGCGATGCGGCGAAGCTGAAGGTAGCCTTCGGCCAAACGGCTAAGAGCTGCAAGGCTTGTCACGACGCTTACAAGGAGTAAGTGCGTGCTCGCTCACTTGAAGCGAGTGGCCCGCTGTCTTGTTTAACTGGGTTCTGCTAGCAAGGTATCAATAAAACGGTGCAGTGCCACAAAGTCTGGCGGGCCAACGAAAGACTTCAGGACCTGCCCTTTTTTATTGACAACAAAGGTGGTGGGCGTCAGCTTGACGTCGCCCCACTGCCTAGCGACTTCCCCGGATTTGTCGATTGCCACCTTGAACGGCAGGTCACGGCTATCTGCAAAGTTCACGACGAACGCCGGCGGGTCGTAGCTCATGGCCACCGCAATCGTCTCGAACCCGCGGTCGGCATACTTTTCGTGCGTCGCGATGAGGTCTGGCATTTCCGCAACGCAGCTGGTGCAGCTGGTTGCCCAAAAGTTGACGAGTACCACCTTGCCGCGTAGCTCACTGGTTGTCAGTGTCGACCCGTCTAGCAATAGAAACGTGGACGCCGGTGCGGCCCGCTGCCCACCACACCCTCCTATAAAAACCGCCATGCAGAGCAGAAGTGGGTACATAAAACGCGCCCGCAAGCGCGGCCCATAAAGTGAGGTGAGTTTCATATACGTGAGACCTAAATGGAAAGTGAGCACTAGGGTTTAGTGGGGCTGAGCAAGAACGGCCTTGGCAGACACGTGCATCCGCTCCTCTAAATAAGCCGCGTAAAAGTCGGGCACCGCAATACCCAGCAGCCGCTCGGCGACCTCGTTTCCTCGCTTGTCAAAAAACAACAAGGTGGGCGAAAAGCGAGCCTGCCAACGCTTGCTAATGTCTGAGCTGGAGCGATCGATGCCATCAAAGTCCGTGACGCGATTACGTGTGTCGCTAATGGTCAGTTGAACAGCGAGCAACTCGCCGTTTTGCATCATAGGCACCAAATAATGGTCGCGTACCAGATCACAATAGGGGCACCCCGCCACGCTGGTCATAACGATCAGCGCTTGTCCTCTTCCATTCGCTAGAAAGGCATGCCGGTTGAGATCGGTTGCAAGTGGTAGGTCCATCGACGAATTATCTCTGATGCTAGGCAACAATACCTTGTGCTTTGAGCGCCAGTACCGCCGATGGTTCCATGCCAAGCACATCGGCCAAAATCTGCTCGGTGTGCTCGCCCAACATGGGGGGCGGCGCTCCATGAAGGACCGGGGTCTCACTCAATTTCATAGGGCTGGCGACCAAGCGCACATCATCCGCTAGCGGGTGCTGCCACGTGTCGACCATTTGCCGCGCGTTGACCTGTGGGTCGGAGAAAACCTCGGCCAAGCTGTTGATCGGCCCACAAGGGACTTTGGCTGCCTCCAGCGCAGCGAGCCAGTGTGACTTGGGCTGCAACGCCATGACCTGTGCAATGGCGGGTACCAATATCTCCCGGTGTCGCACCCGTGCGGCATTTGTTTGGAAGCGGGGGTCTTGCGCCCACTCGGGGTGGCCCAGTACCTGCGAAAATCGCGAAAACTGCCCATCGTTGCCTACCGCGACGATCAGGTGTTGGATGTGCCCACTGTCGTCAGCAAGCGCCTTGAACACTTGGTAGGGGACGATGTTGATGTGCGCGTTACCCGCGCGCCCCGGTGTCGATCCATGAGCCTGACCATGCACCAAATAAGTGGCGCCGAGATTCGCCAGCATGGCCACCTGCGTATCCAACAGCGCCATGTCAATGTATTGGCCCACCCCCGTGCGTTCTGCATGCCGGATAGCGGCCAAAATCGCGACGGTTGCGTACATACCGGTAAAGAGGTCGGTTACCGCAACGCCAACCTTTTGTGGCCCTCCGCCAGGCAGATCGTCACGCTCGCCGGTTACGCTCATGAGCCCGCCCATGCCTTGGATAGCGTAGTCGTAGCCTGCGCGCTCAGCATAGGGGCCCGTCTGACCAAACCCGGTCACCGAGCAGTAGACCAGTGCGGGGTTGACCTCGCGCAAACTGGCGTAATCCAGACCGTAGCGGGCAAGGTCACCCACCTTGAAATTCTCAACAAAAACCTGCGACTGCGCAGCCAACTGCTTGATCAGCGCCTGCCCACCTGGCGTAGCGATGTCGCAAGCGATGCTGCGCTTGTTTCGATTCGCGCCCAGATAATAAGCGGCTTGAGCCGTGTCTTCACCCGCACGGTCAGACAGAAAAGGGGGGCCCCATCCACGGGTGTCGTCACCGGAGCCTGGGCGCTCAACTTTAATCACGTCTGCCCCTAAGTCTCCCAATGTTTGGGTGCACCACGGCCCAGCAAGAACCCGCGAGAGGTCAAGGACTCGGATACCATCTAGCGCATGAGAAGTTTGATTGTGGTTCATAAGCGTATTGTGCGACTTTTGTGTGTCGCTGCATGCACATGGGCGATAGCCGCGTGTAGTCCAACCTACAACTGGCGTGTGCAAGCGTTAGACGACGTGGCCGCGGACGCCTTGCTCCCGTGCAAGCCAGAGGCGGCGGAGCGCTTGGTGCCGCTGGCCACCCCACCGGTGACTTTGCACGTCCGTGCCTGTGACGTGAAAGGGCAGACGTTTGCCATCTCTTGGGCCTTATTGCCTGTTGGTGCGGACCCGGTGTTGGCATTACAACGTTGGCAGCAGGCCGCAGCAGCTGCCGTTAAGGCAGGGCCTATTGCGGGTGCGCCAACACCTTGGCGGGTTGCGGGTAGCGATGAGGGTATTCGTCTGCTCTCTCAAGGTCAGCGTCACAACGGCGATACCATTGCCACCGAGTGGCGCTATGCCAGGCGAGGGCAGGCGGTGATACAGCTGGCGATTTACGGTGGTGTGGACCAGCCAGAGCGCATGACACAGTTTTGGGAGAGCCTCGCATGGCGAAAGCGCCCCTAATTGGCGCGCGGTAGTGACAGGCGGCCCTTTAGACGCGGATAATGTAGCCGTATGACAACTCTGATGGTGATCGCCCACGCCCCCCTTGCCAGTGCCTTGCGTAGCTGTGCCGCCCATGTCTTTCCCGATGAGGGCGAGTCTATTTTGGTCTTGGATGTAGAGGCAGGGCAATCGCCCGATGCCGTATTAGAGGCCGCCCAGTTGGTGCTGGGCGCCCACGCACCCGCGCTGATCTTGACGGATATTTTCGGTGCAACACCCGCGAATACAGCAAGCAAACTTGCCGATGGCAACCGCTGCAAGGTGCTCGCTGGCGTTAACTTGCCCATGTTGTTACGGGCCCTGACTTATCGCAATGAGCCCTTAGACGTGTTGCTGGAAAAGGCGATGACTGGTGGCGCACAAGGTATCTTGCCGGTCGATTTGACGACCCCCCAAAAACAAGCGAAACGAGCCCATGATCCGAGAGAACATCACTATCAGCAATAAGCTGGGCTTGCATGCGCGGGCCTCGGCGAAACTAACGAAGATGGCGAGCGGCTTCGACTGCGATGTCTGGATGACCCGCAACGAACGCCGTATCAACGCCAAAAGCATCATGGGTGTCATGATGTTGGCCGCCGGTGTAGGGACTACGGTGTTGCTTGAAACCGATGGTGCAGATGAACAGGCCGCGATGGACGCCTTGTTGGCACTGGTCAACGATAAGTTTGGAGAGGGCGAGTGAGTTTCGCTCTCCACGGTCAGGCGGTATCGCGGGGAATCGTGATTGGCCGCGCCGTGGTCATGACCACCGGCCGTGTGGACGTGGCCCATTATTTTATTGAGGCCGATCAAGTCGGCAAAGAAATACGCCGACTGGTCGCTGCACGCGACGCGGTGGCCCAAGAAATTAGACAACTCCAGTCGGGACTGGCGAATTTCCCAGCCAGTGATGCACCCGCCGAATTAACGGCCTTGTTAGATGTGCACCTCATGCTGTTAGAGGACCAAGCGCTTGCGAAAGGCGTGAGTGACTGGATTGTTGGGCGACACTACAACGCGGAATGGGCACTAACCGCGCAGTTTGAGGTCATCTCACGCCAGTTTGATGAGATGGAAGACCCGTACTTGCGTGAGCGTAAGGCCGACCTTGAGCAGGTGGGCGAGCGCTTGCTAGCCGCCCTACGCGGTGAAGCCAAATCGCTCTTTGACCAAGTCACCGCCGATGAGGCAGACGCCCATCGTGGACGCACGGACGTCCCGCCCGTGCTCGCTGACAAGTTACAGCCAGATGACAGTCCCCCATTGGTGCTTGTTGCACGCGATCTGTCGCCGTCTGACTTGCTGCAATTTAAGCAAAGTGTTTTTGGTGGGTTTGTGACGGAAGTCGGTGGAAAAACCTCACACACAGCCATCGTCGCCCGCGGCTTAGACATCCCTGCGGTGGTTGGGGCACGTCAAGCCAGCCAACTGATCAGGCAAGACGACTGGATCATCATTGACGGTGATGAAGGGGTGGTGATCATTGACCCATCACCGCTACTGATCGAAGAGTATTTTTTCAAGCAACGACAAGGTAGCGTTGAGCGCGAGCGCTTGCATCGTTTGCGTCACACCCCCTCAGTGACCTTAGACGGCGCACCGGTTCAGCTCATGGCCAACATCGAGCTGCCTGCGGACGCTGAGCCTGCGTTGCAGGCCGGGGCGGTTGGCGTGGGCTTGTTTCGCACCGAGTTTTTGTTTATGGGGCGAACCAACAAAGGATTGTCACAACTGCCGGATGAGGCCGAACAGTTTACGGCTTACAAGGCGGTGTTGGAGGCGATGCATGGCTTGCCAGTAACCATCCGAACCATTGATATTGGCGCGGATAAGCCCTTGGAGCGCGGCATGCGTCCAAGCAGTGAGGACCACTTAAACCCGGCACTTGGCTTGCGTGCCATACGCTGGTGTTTGGCCGAGCCCGCCATGTTTTTGGTGCAGCTTCGTGCGATATTGCGCGCGGCGGCATTTGGACCGGTGAACCTGTTGGTGCCCATGCTCGCCCACGTCAGTGAGATCAAGCAAACCTTGCTGATGATTGATCGCGCCCGCGCGCAGCTCGACTCAGAAGGGCTCGCCTATGGTCCCGTGCGTCTCGGTGCCATGATTGAGGTGCCCGCCGCTGCGCTAATGGTTGATATTTTCTTAGAGCATTTTGACTTTTTATCTATCGGAACCAACGACCTGATTCAATACACACTGGCGGTGGATCGGGTGGACCAGTCCGTCACGCATCTTTATGACCCTTGGCATCCCGCCGTGCTTGGCCTGATCGCCCAAATTATTGCCCGATGCCAAGAGAAAGGCAAAGACGTCTCCGTGTGCGGCGAAATGGCTGGCGACGTGACGTTTACCGCGTTTTTATTGGGTTTGGGGCTCCGAAACCTGTCTATGCACCCCACTCAAATTCCCGCGGTTAAGCAGCAGATTTTGCGAAGCCATGCGAAAAATTTAGAGCCATGGAGTCGCGCCGTTTTAGATAGCGCCGACCCGCAAAGTGTCGCGCTTACCTAAGCGCAACCGTATGGCTGCTGTTGCGCCACGCCATGTCCTAGTGGTACTCGTTGTTGCGCAATTCACGGGGACCTCTCTCTGGTTTGCGATCAATGCGGTTTTGCCGGAGTTGTCCGCGCAGTTCGGCTGGCCTGAGGACGCGGCCGGCCTGCTCAGCGCGTCGCTGCAAGGCGGCTTCATTGTTGGCACGTTGTGCTTTGCGCTGACGATGTTGTCGGACCGGTTTGATCCGCGGCACGTCTTTCTGATTGCCTGCATGGCGGGCGCTGTTTGCACGCTGGTCGCGTGGCAAATGGTGAGGCACTACGAGTGGTTAGTCGTCTGGCGGTTTCTTACGGGCGTGTGTTTGGCGGGTATTTATCCCGTTGGCATGAAGATCGCGGCCCAGTGGTTCCCCGGTGGGTTGGGGCGTGCGCTAGGGTGGTTGGTCGGCGCACTCGTTGTCGGCTCCGCGAGTGCGCATGGATTGCGCGCGGTGATGGGGGCCTTGCCCTGGGACACCTTGATGCTGGCGGTGGCTGCACTCGCGGCGTTGGGTGGGTTGCTGATCCGCAGCTTGCCAACGCCCCCGCCCCCGCTAACCGCCTCACAACCGACCCGGTTCGCTTGGTCGGCATTCTCAGTGATGTGGACAAATCCAACGGTCCGAAGTTCTGTACTTGGCTACTTCGGCCACATGTGGGAGCTTTATACGTTTTGGGTGTTGTTACCGTTTATTCTCATGACCCGTGTCGAGGGCGTTGCGGTTTTATGGTGGTCGTTTTTTGTGATGGCGAGTGGCGCTGTGGGCTGTGTGGTTGGGGGCGCCGTCGCAAATCGCTGGGGAAGTGCGCGGGTCGCAGGCGCCCAACTCAGCACCAGCGGCCTATGCTGTTTGCTCGCGCCAGTTGCCCTAACAGCAGGTAACGCGTTCTTCTTTGCGTGGCTAATTGTCTGGGGCATCACGGTTGCAGGGGATTCACCTCAGTTTTCGACCCTTACCGCTAGGCATACGCCGGCCCACCTGGTGGGCAGCGTGTTGACCATGACCAACAGCATTGGTTTTGCGTTGTCGATCGTGAGTATTGTCTTGTTCACGCAAGCCATGCCGCACTACACGATGGGGACGTTGCTACCTTGGTTGGCGCTTGGCCCGGTGTTGGGTGTTTGGGCACTCAAACACACGATGCAGCGGAGAAGTTAGTCAGTAACACGGGTACCGATCCAAGCGCCCGAAATAATCAGCACGGTCGCCACCGCAATAGGCAGTTGCATGGCTTGGTTGTTTTGCAGTAGCAGCAATATGGTTGACAGTAGCGGTGTCGCAAAGGCAAGTAGACCCACTTGCCTAGCATCCGCGCTGCGCAGTGCGATGTGCCACAAATAAAATGCACCACCCAGCGGGCCTAAGCCAAGCAGTCCAATTAAAAATAAATCCTGCGCCGCAAGCACGGTAGTGGGCTCAAGGACCGAGTGCGCACACAACGAGAGTGCGCCACTGACCAAGCAGAAGCTACCAATCGCGCCGGGCTTTAAATGGGTGGCCCGTTTGCTAAGTAACGAGTAGCTGCTCCAAATCCACGCCGACCCCAAAGCCAATGCATAGCCCACCAGCGCTTGAGGGTGGTGCGTGTTTGTAACGGAGCCGTTGGACAGTATGGCAATGCCCGCACCCCCGAACCCCAGCACGGCAGCCAGCGCGTATAGCCACCGCCACTTAACCGAGGGTAGAAAAAGAGGGGCCATCACAACAATGCCCAGCGGCCACAAATAGTTGACTAAGTTTGCAGCCACCGGCGGCGCCAGGCGCAGCGACATGAACAGCAAAAAATGAAAACCAAACAAGCCGTAAACCCCCAAGGCGAGACTACGCCAAGACACACGCCAAGCGCTGACATGTAGGCCGTTAAATGGCAGCGCAACCAAGCCACCCACCAGAAGAGATAGACCGGTGAGCAACAGCGGCGGCACGTGTTGCAACGCGACACCCAGTGGCGCTAGGATGGCCCACAGGGCGACCGCAGCCGCGGCCAACCACAGGCCGGCGTTGCTCCTCATCGGGGGCGTTGCTTACTGAGTTGCGTCAGGTAAGCCAGCCGCGTGTGCTTGCACATCAGCGTGGTAGCTGGATCGGACCATGGGGCCAACCGCCGCGTGGCTAAAGCCCATGTCGCGTGCGCGCGCCTCAAACATTTTGAATGTATCTGGATGGACGTATCGGCGAACAGGCAGGTGGTGTCCGCTAGGCGCTAAGTACTGGCCGATCGTGAGCATATCGATGTGGTGGTCGCGCATATCTTGCATCACGGCAAGGATTTCTTCATCGGTTTCACCCAAGCCCACCATCAGGCCGCTTTTGGTGGGCACGTGTGGGAACAGCGCCTTAAATTTCTTGAGCAAATTCAGGCTGAATGCATAGTCAGAGCCCGGGCGTGCTTCTTTGTACAGGCGCGGTGCGGTCTCTAGGTTGTGATTCATAACGTCTGGTGGCGCCGCCCGCAGTATCTCTAAAGCGCGGTCGTCGCGCCCTCTGAAGTCGGGCACCAACACCTCAATTTGGGTGTGCGGAGACTGCTTGCGCACCTCTTCGATGCAGGCGACAAAGTGACCTGCGCCACCGTCGCGCAGGTCATCCCTGTCGACGCTGGTGATCACCACATAGGTCAGTTTGAGTGCGGCGATGGTGGCACCCAGTTTGCGTGGTTCGTCGACGTCGAGTGGATCGGGTCGGCCATGGCCCACATCGCAAAAAGGGCAACGGCGTGTGCACTTATCGCCCATGATCATGAAGGTCGCCGTACCCTTGCCAAAGCACTCGCCGATATTGGGGCACGACGCTTCTTCGCAGACCGTGACCAGGTTGTTACTGCGCAAAATATCTTTTATTTCGTAGAAGCGGGTGTTGGGGCTGCCGGCCCGCACACGAATCCAGTCAGGCTTTTTTAGGGTCTCACCCGGGACGACTTTGATGGGAATGCGCGACACCTTGTCCGCAGACTTTTGTTTAGCGCTTGGGTCGTATGCTTTGGTGGTGTCGGTCATGTTGGGGCTGGCCGGGTGGCCACTGTGTCGTTTATGGGTAATCCGATGACGGGGTTTGTGCGGCGCGTCGTCAGCCTGCCGCTCTTAAACCGCGCCGAGAAATTGGCTGAGGTAACGTTCAAGTGTCTGTTCAACATCTGATAAACCGACATCGACCCCTATTGTATGTAGGTCAACGGTGCGCAGGCCAGCATAGCCACACGGGTTGATGCGATCGAAGGGGGTTAAATCCATGGCCACGTTTAACGCGACGCCGTGATACGTGCAGTGCCGCGACACCTTGATGCCTAAGGCACTTATTTTCCCCAAGCCGGCAAAGGGGTCTTCATCAAGCGTTGGCGGCGGCAGTTGGGCGTGGTCATGTGGGGCACGTAAGCGCACATAGATGCCCGGCGCCGAGCGTATGCGGTGGCCAACAACACCGAAATCGCCCAGCGTGCGAATCACCGACTCCTCCAACTTATAGACGTACTCTTTTACAAAATAGCCCGCACGCTTGAGGTCAACAAGTGGGTAGGCCACCACTTGTCCGGGGCCGTGGAACGTAACTTGCCCACCCCGGTTACTGGACACCACCGGGATATCACCTGCGTCTAAAACGTGCGATGCCTTCCCCGCCAGCCCTTGCGTAAAAACAGCGGGGTGTTGGCACAGCCACAAGGCGTCCTCGGTCTCGCTGTTGCGGTCTTGCGTAAAGAGGCGCATGGCCTCAAAGGCGTCTGCGTACGGGACCAAGCCCAAGTGCTTAATGTGCATGCGCGCGCTGCCTACAGCACCACTTTCACCATCGGGTGGCTTGAAAGCGTGCGGTACAACTCGTCCAATTGTTCTCGGCTGTGTACATGGACCGTCAATGTGACGCCCTGATAGTTGCCATTCTTGCTCGCTCTCAGTTCGATGGTTGTGTCATCAAAGTCAGGGTCGAATTGACGCGCGATGTGACTTAAGGCGGGCACCAGATCGGGCTGCGTGCTTCCCATGACCTTGATAGGGAAGTGGCAGGGATATGTAATTAAGGACTCTTCCGGTGGGATGGTCATATTTCAGCCTAAAAGGTGACGGGACGCCACGAAGCGTTGGTTAAGCCCCCCATTATCAGCCCCCGGCATTTGTGGTTTTTTTGCGTATTCTGGTCCAACGGGGTCGGACACGGAGGGGCTTGCGCAGCGTTCGGGTTTACACGTATAATTCGCGATTAACCTGAGTGAGTCCACGGGACCGTAGGGTGCAATTAGAGTGCTACCAGCGAGTGAGGGTAGCTTTTCTTTTGTAGACGTGCCGGCCAGTAAGGATACCGATCATGCAAACAACTTCAAAGCCTGTACAGGCGGGGTTGGCTGAGGCAAGGCGCTCCCGATCTGCGGATCCATCACGGTTTGATGATGAGCTAGACGATGCTGGTGACGAGTGGCAACCCCTGTCACCGGAGGAAGCGGCAGTGTGGCGAGCCAGGCAGCCCAAGGCGGTTGTTTGGCGTCTCTTGGGTTGGCAGTCTTTTGCGGTGATCGCGGGGGCTGTCCTCATATGGGTATTGGATGCGCTTGGTTTATTTAAGCGCGTCAGTGATTTCAACCTCGCTGCATCCTTCGCTTATGGCGGTGGTGCGGTGGTGGTGCCAGCGGTGCTGATGGCCGTTGGGTTGCAAGGGCGCTTCACGCGCCGCCTGTCAACAACGCCAACAGGCGCGTTGCTGGGTTTTGCAATTTGGGAAGGTTTTAAGGTGTTGGCCTCTGTGATCTTGTTGTTCACTGCGCCGCACTTTGTAGTTGGTTTGAGCTGGTTCGCCCTGTTGGCGGGTCTGTTGGTGGCGCTGAAAGTGCATTGGTTGGTTCTAGGACTGTCCCAATGGCGCGCAAGGCGCTCTGTTTGAGTTTTGAAGGCTTTACTTGTTATGTCGACTGAGGCACACGCACCTACAGCTAGTGAGTACATTGTTCACCATTTGCAACATTTGCAAACGGTCAAGCAGACGTCAATCATTGACTTCTCGGTCTATAACTTGGACTCAATCGTCGTTGCCGCTGTTTTGGGCGCACTCGGCTGTTTCGCCATGTGGTTGGCGGTACGCAACGCGACCGCTGGCGTGCCAGGCCGCGTGCAAGCGGCCGTTGAAATTTTGTTCGAGTTGGTCGACAACCAAGCCAAGGCAGTGATTCACAATGCGGAAAGTCGCAAAGTAGTCGGCCCACTGGCCCTGACGGTGTTTGTTTGGATTTTCCTGATGAACTTCATGGATATGATCCCGGTTGACTTGTTGCCTTCCCTCTGGGGTATGGCCTACGAGGCGGCGGGCTATGGCTCAGCGCACGACTCTTATCTGCGCGTCGTGCCGACGGCTGATTTGTCGACAACGCTTGGTTTGTCCGTATCTGTTCTGCTGATTTGCCTGTACTACAACATCAAGATCAAGGGCTTGGGTGGCTGGGCGCACGAATTGGTGTGCGCGCCGTTCGGCACCAGTAAAAACCCGATTTTCGCGGTCATCTTGGGCATCGTGAACTTCGCGATGCAGATGGTGGAATTTGTTGCGAAAACCGTGTCACACGGCATGCGACTGTTCGGCAACATGTTTGCGGGCGAGTTGGTGTTTATGTTGATCGCCTTGATGGGTGGTTTCTTTGCGCTGTCGACAACGGGAGTCCTCCTGTTTGCGGGGCACATCATTGCCGGCACGGTGTGGACGTTGTTCCACATCTTGGTCATCGTGTTGCAGGCCTTCATCTTTATGATGTTGACGCTGATCTACACGGGTCAAGCCCACGACGCACACTAAGCGTTGGGGTTGCGGGTTGAATCTTTTTTGTTAGTTTTCGCTTTTATTTTTTTGTTCTAAGGAGTCATCATGGATAGCGTATTAGGTTTGGTTGCACTGGCTTGCGGTTTGATCGTTGGTTTGGGCGCTATGGGTGCATCTGTCGGTATCGGCATGATGGGTGGTAAGTTTCTCGAGTCTTCTGCTCGTCAACCTGAGCTGATGAACGACTTGCAAGCCAAGATGTTCATTTTGGCTGGTTTGATCGATGCGGCCTTCTTGATCGGTGTGGCTATCGCACTGTTGTTTGCATTCGCTAACCCCTTCGTCGTAGCCTAATTGGCTCCTTGCGCGCCGCTACATCAAGGCCCTCGGATCTTGGTGCGGTGCGCGTCGTGGTTAACTTAAAAGATCAACAAAGAAAGGCGTTGCGATGAATATCAATGCAACCCTGTTCGCTCAAGCCATCGTATTTGCGATTTTGGTTTGGTTCACGATGAAGTTCGTGTGGCCACCGATTGCGAAAGCGTTAGATGAGCGGGCATTGAAAATCTCTGAAGGTCTGGCTTCCGCTGAGAAGGCCAAGATCGAATTGGCGGCTGCTAACAAGCGCGTCGATGAAGAGTTGGGTAAATCCCGTAATGAAGCCGCTGTGCGCTTGGCAGATGCCGAGCGTCGTGGACAAGCCCTCATCGAGGAAGCCAAAACACGCGCAAGCGAAGAGGCTGCCAAGATCATGGCTAACGCTCAGCAAGAAGCGCAAGGTTTAGTCACCACTGCGCGTGAAGCATTGCGTGAAGAGGTTGCGCTACTGGCCGTTCAAGGTGCTCAGAAAATTCTGCGCCGCGAAGTCAAAGCTGCTGATCACGCTGCAATGCTGACAGAGCTGAAGACACAACTTTAATCAGCAAGGTAGAACATGGCCGAACTCGCCACCATCGCCCGCCCCTACGCTGAGGCCCTTTTCAAAGTCTTCCAAGCCGACGCGCCTAATGCGTTGAACTGGTTGGACAACGTCGCTGCTGTTTCCTCGGATCCGGCACTGCGTGATCTGGCAGCAAACCCGAATGTTGCGGCAACGAAAGTTGCTGGCGTCGTGTTGGGTGCTGTTGAAAAGAGCTCTCCTGTGCCTGAGGTCGGTGCCAACTTTGTGCAATTGCTGGCTGAAAATCGCCGCTTGAGCGCACTGCCCGAAATTGCCAAGCAGTTTCGCGTGTTGTCCAACGCCAAAAATGGCGTGTCAGTGGGCGTTGTTTACAGCGCCTTTGAGTTGGATGGCGCGGCATTGGCAGATCTATCGTCCTCGCTTGAGAAGCGTTTCGGCAAACGCCTGACGTTGACACAGGCGGCTGATGAGTCGTTAATCGGTGGCGTTCGCGTTGTCGTGGGTGATGAGGTGTTCGACACTTCGATCAAAGCTCGTTTAGAACAAATGCAAGTAGCCCTGACGGCGTAAAGCCATCAAGCGACTAGCGGTTAAATAACTTAGGAAAGAAGGAAAGAGTCATGCAACTCAATCCCGCAGAGATTTCTGATCTGATCAAGTCCCGTATCGAGGGCTTGGGCGTTAGCGCGAATGTGCGCAACGAAGGTACGGTCGTATCCGTTACCGATGGCATCTGCCGCATCCATGGTTTGTCCGACGTAATGCAGGGCGAGATGTTGGAATTTCCCGCAACCAAGGATGGTGTCGCGACCTACGGTCTCGCATTGAACTTGGAGCGCGACTCGGTTGGTTCCGTGATTTTGGGCGAATACGAGCATATTTCTGAAGGCGACACCGTGAAGTGCACGGGCCGCATTTTGGAAGTGCCTGTTGGCCCTGAATTGCTTGGTCGCGTGGTGAACGCACTGGGCCAGCCTATCGACGGCAAAGGTCCCATCGACGCCAAGATGACCGACGTGATTGAAAAAGTCGCACCGGGTGTGATCGCACGTCAGTCAGTTGACCAACCCATGCAAACCGGTCTGAAGTCTGTTGACTCCATGGTGCCGGTTGGTCGTGGCCAGCGCGAGTTGATTATTGGTGACCGCCAGACGGGTAAAACCGCTGTGGCATTGGACGCCATCATCAACCAAAAAGGTCAAAACATGACCTGCGTCTACGTCGCGATTGGCCAAAAAGCCTCGTCGATTAAGAACGTGGTTCGGGCTTTGGAACAAGCGGGCGCAATGGCCTACACCATCGTGGTTGCCGCGTCGGCGTCTGAGTCAGCTGCGATGCAATATGTGTCTGCCTACTCCGGCTGTACGATGGGTGAGTACTTCCGCGATCGCGGTGAAGACGCACTGATCATTTATGACGACTTGTCTAAGCAAGCGGTTGCCTACCGTCAAGTGTCATTGTTGTTGCGTCGCCCACCAGGCCGCGAAGCATACCCTGGCGATGTGTTCTATCTCCACAGTCGTTTGCTCGAGCGCGCTGCGCGCGTCAGCGTCGACTACGTAGAGAAGTTCACCAAAGGCGCGGTCAAAGGCAAGACCGGCTCATTGACGGCACTGCCAATCATTGAGACCCAAGCGGGTGACGTTTCTGCCTTCGTGCCAACCAACGTGATTTCGATTACCGACGGTCAGATCTTCTTGGAGACCAACCTCTTTAACGCCGGTATCCGTCCTGCGATTAACGCCGGTATTTCTGTGTCTCGCGTGGGTGGTGCAGCGCAAACCAAGCTTATTAAGAGCTTGTCCGGCGGTATCCGTACCGACTTGGCGCAGTACCGCGAATTGGCCGCGTTCGCCCAGTTTGCGTCTGACCTTGACGAGGCCACACGCAAGCAGTTGGACCGCGGTGCCCGCGTGACTGAGCTGCTTAAGCAAGCGCAGTACAGCCCGTTGTCGATTAGCTTGATGGCGTCTACGCTGTTTGCCGTAAACAATGGGTACATGGACGATTTGGAAATCAAGCAAGTGCTGAGTTTCGAGTCTGGTTTACATGCTTTCCTGAAGGACAAGCACGCGGCATTGTTGGCATCTTTAGAAGCCAAGCAAGCCATGGACGACGCGGCTAAGGCCGAGTTGACCGCCGCTGTGACCGAATTCAAGAAAACTGGCACTTACTAAGCCAATAGGCACCCGAACAAGGAGCTTCAATGGCATCAAGTAAGGAAATTCGCGGAAAGATCTCCTCGGTAGAAAATACCAAGAAGATCACGAAAGCCATGGAAATGGTCGCCGCGTCCAAAATGCGTAAGGCGCAGGAACGCATGCGTGCGGCCCGCCCTTACAGCCAGAAAGTGCGCCAGATTGCGGCTAATTTGAGTCGTGCGAACCCAGACTACAGTCACGCGTTTATGCGCGCCAACCCTAAGGCAGACACCGTCGGCTTTATTTTGGTAACGACTGATAAAGGTTTGTGCGGCGGCATGAACACCAACATCCTGCGCTCAGTAACGGCGAAGATCAAAGGCTTGCAAGCGCAAGGCAAAAAGGTCAAAGTCGTTGCGATCGGCAGCAAGGGCTTGGGCTTCATGAACCGTACGGGTGCAACCGTGGTCTCTCAAGCTTCTGGCTTGGGTGACACCCCGCACCTTGACTCGCTGATCGGCCCATCCAAGGTTTTGTTTGACGCATACGCCGCTGGCGAATTGAGTGAAGTACACCTGTGCTTTACCCGCTTCGTCAACACGATGCGCCAAGAGGCAACCATCGAACAGTTGTTACCCATCAATGCGGATGAGTTGGAAGCCAGCGCACCCCAGCATTCTTGGGACTACATGTACGAACCAGAGCCAGCGGCCGTTATTGACGACCTTTTGCTGCGCTACGTTGAAGCACAAGTGTTTCAAGGGGTTGCTGAAAACATGGCGTCTGAGCAATCAGCGCGTATGGTGGCCATGAAGGCTGCAACCGATAACGCCGGCACGGTCATCAGTGACCTCAAGCTGGTCTATAACAAAACCCGTCAGGCTGCGATTACCAAGGAATTGTCCGAAATCGTCGCCGGTGCTGCAGCCGTTTAAAAGCCGCAGTTCTACAGAATTTAGAGAAACGTAAAGGTACCAATCATGGCTAACGCTCAAGGCAAGATTGTTCAGTGTATCGGCGCCGTTGTGGACGTCGAATTTCCACGCGACCAAATGCCCCGCATTTATGACGCCCTCAAAATGGATGGGTCAGAATTGACCCTAGAGGTCCAGCAACAGTTGGGTGACGGCGTGGTGCGAACCATTGCCCTGGGTTCTTCCGACGGTTTGCGCCGCGGTATGGTCGTGTTCAATACCGATGCAGCGATTACCGTGCCAGTTGGCAAGGCCACGCTGGGACGCATCATGGACGTGCTGGGTAGCCCCATTGACGAGCGCGGCCCCGTTAGCGCCGAGTTGAGCGCATCCATTCACCGTAAGGCGCCTGCCTATGACGAATTGTCTCCTTCGCAGGAACTCCTCGAAACAGGTATCAAGGTGATTGACTTGGTTTGCCCCTTCGCAAAAGGCGGCAAGGTGGGTCTGTTCGGTGGTGCTGGTGTGGGCAAGACCGTGAACATGATGGAGTTGATCAACAACATCGCTAAGGCACACAGCGGCTTGTCCGTGTTTGCCGGTGTGGGTGAGCGTACCCGTGAAGGTAACGACTTCTATCACGAGATGGCTGATTCTGGGGTGGTGAACCTCGAGAAGCTGGAAGAGTCTAAGGTCGCCATGGTCTACGGTCAGATGAACGAGCCACCCGGTAACCGTTTACGCGTTGCCTTGACTGGTTTGACCATTGCGGAGTCTTTCCGTGACGAAGGCCGTGACGTGCTGTTCTTTGTGGACAACATTTACCGTTACACACTGGCCGGCACCGAAGTGTCCGCTCTGTTGGGTCGTATGCCGTCGGCGGTGGGTTATCAGCCTACGCTGGCTGAAGAGATGGGCCGCTTGCAAGAGCGTATTACCTCTACAAAAGTGGGTTCTATCACGTCTATTCAGGCCGTTTACGTGCCAGCGGATGACTTGACCGATCCCTCACCAGCAACGACGTTTGCTCACTTGGACTCCACCGTGGTGTTGTCCCGTGACATTGCCGCCTTGGGTATTTACCCAGCGGTGGACCCGCTTGATTCAACCAGCCGTCAGTTGGACCCCAACGTCGTTGGTAACGATCACTATGAAACCGCTCGCGCGGTGCAGGGTACGCTGCAGCGTTACAAAGAGTTGCGAGACATCATTGCGATTTTGGGTATGGACGAATTGGCGCCTGAAGACAAGTTGTCCGTGGCGCGTGCGCGTAAGATGCAGCGTTTCCTGAGCCAACCTTTCCACGTGGCTGAGGTGTTTACTGGCTCACCCGGTAAGTACGTATCCTTGGCAGAGACCATTCGCGGCTTCAAGATGATTGCAAGCGGCGAGTGTGACCAGTTGCCAGAGCAGGCGTTCTACATGGTTGGCACGATCGACGAGGCCTTCGAGAAGGCCAAGAAGATCGCCGGTTAAGGTTTGTTGTCAATGCCGACGTGTGAGTGCATGCGCTCACGCTTTGGTAGCGACTAATTAAGGAAACAGCATGAGTACCATTCAGGTAGATGTCGTCAGCGCAGAAGCCCAAGTCTTCAGCGGTCAGGCGACGTTCGTTGCTTTGCCCGGAGAGTCAGGCGAGCTGGGTATCATGCCCGGCCACACGCCGTTGATTACCCGCATCAAGCCCGGCTCCGTACGGATCAAACTGGAAGATGGCTCGGAAGAATTCATCTTTGTTGCGGGTGGCATCTTAGAAGTGCAACCACAACATGTCACTGTCTTAAGCGATACCGCTATTCGTGGCAAGGACCTTGATGAGGCCCGTGCTGAAGCCGCGCGCAAAGATGTTGAGGAAGCGATTGCTTCCGCAAAAGGCGATTTCGACATGGCTGCCGCGCAGGCCGAGCTGTCAGTACTGGCTGCGCAAGTGGCCGCACTGCGTCGGTACCGCAAGCAGCATTAAGGGTGTGGGTTTGATTCCCTTGTACGTTTGCAAAAGCCGACTTCGTGTCGGCTTTTTGCGCTTTAGTGCATACTGATCCCACTGTTTGAAAGCCACTCGGACCCATGCCCAAATCACCCCACCTAATGGTTTCACCTGAAGACGTTGAAGCAGCCTTTTATGAAGGCCTGCAAAACGGCGAGGTCGAGCAGGTGATGGCGTGTTGGGCCGAGGATGAAGAGTTGGTCTGTATTCCGCCTGGCGGCGAACCTGTGCACGGGCCCGCTGATATTCGCGCCCTGTTTACGGCGTTGTTAGCCAACGGCTCTATCACGGTGCGGCCTATGCACGTGCACAAGTCACATGGCTTGGCTCAAGCCATCCACACCGTCACTGAGCACGTGTCGGTTATGACCGACGAAGGGCAGGCCGTTGCGCAGTTGTATGCGCTGAACGTTTTTCATAAAACCCCACACGGTTGGCGCTTGGTGGCACACCACACCAGCCCGGGGCATCTCGCCGATGTAGGTGGTGTGGGCGACTCAGGGGAACCGTCCTCCGTGTTGCATTAACCATGTTGACCTTGCAATCAAACTGGCGGTACAGCCCACCGTGGTGGTTGCGTGGCGGGCACGCGCAAACCATTTGGTCTGCGCGCGTCGCTAGGCATTGGCCTGCGCAATCGGACAAGTTATACCAACACCTTTCCCGAGCTGGACGAAGCACGGACGGTGGTGTCATCTCTGGCTGGCGTGAGCCGCCCCTACCGACTGAGTTCGCTGCATTGGTGCCGCATTGGCGGCGTGAGCGCTGGACCACGCCGGATGAAGACTTCATTGACGTGGATTATTTGCTGTCGACGGGTGCGGCGCTTGCCGAACCTAGTACCCACAAAAAGACGCCGATCGTCGTGATGTTCCATGGTCTCGAAGGGTCGCGTCACAGTCACTACGCGTACGCGCTTGCCCACGCCTGCAGCGCGCGGGGGTGGGGCTTGGTGATCCCCCATTTCCGAGGCTGCTCAGGTGAATTAAACCTCGGACCGCGCGCCTACCACTCTGGGGACTACGCCGAAATCGACTGGGTATTACGTCGCGTCGCCAACGAACACCCCGGTGTGCCCATCGTTGCGTTGGGTTACTCTTTAGGCGGTAACGCGCTGATGCGCTGGGCTGGCGAGTTCGGCGTTGAAGCCGGGCGCGTTGTACGCTCGGTTGCCAGCGTCTGCGCACCGCTTGACCTGGTGGCCTCTGGACAGGCGATTGGCAAGGGCGTGAACAAGTTGTTGTACACGCGTATGTTTTTGGCCAGCATGCAGCCAAAGGCCAAAGCCAAGTGGGCCCAATACCCCAACCTATTTAATCTTGATGCCGCTTTAGACGCGCGAACCATCTTGGAGTTCGATAACGCGTTTACCGCACCCGTGCATGGGTTCAAGCACGTCTTAGATTACTGGAGCCGTGCGTCGGCCAAGCCGCACATGCGAAGCATTGCCGTGCCGTCGCTGGTGATCAACGCCAAGAATGACCCGTTTGTTCCGATTGCGAGCGTGCCGAATCAGTCAGAAGTTGCGGACGCTGTGACAGTGCTGCATACCGAGGAGGGTGGGCATGTTGGCTTCGCGCAACCCATTGCGTCGCGTAAGCCGCCCGGCCATATCGCGGCGTTGCCCAACGCCCTTTTAGATTGGTTTAGTGAGCATCTCTCACTGTCGATTACACCGACGAACAGCCCTAATCCAACCGTGCGTCCCAGCTGAGATGGATGACCTTGTTCGCCAAGCAATGGGCAAGTGGCCTAATGTCCCCAACTGTTACGGCTGGTTGGCACTCAGTGCCCGTGGGGACTGGTACTTAAGGGATGACGCCGCGCAGGCTGCAGGGCCATTTGCTGGCGCAGGGTCAACGGTGACCTCCAAGGGTTCCGAGTTGCGTCATGAGAAGCTCATCGGGTTTATCAACCGCAATTACGCCGCAGACGATGCAGGTTGCTGGTACTTCCAAAATGGACCGCAACGCGTCTATGTTGAGTTGGAGTCCACACCACTCATTGCGCGCCTACTGCCTGATGGCGCTGTGCATGCACATACTGGTTCGAGCTTAAATATTCAGCGTTGCTTGGTAGATGAGGCCGGACATCTCTATCTCGATTGCAACGAGGGGCTAGCCCGCTTGCACACCCAAGATCTCGTTGCCGCTTTGCCCTTTATTGAGCAAGGCCTGTGGGTGCCACAGCTCGCCAATGGCGACGACCTCCCCAGCCGGTTCGGCTACGTGTGCAGCCCCCAACTGCGCGCGTTTAAGGCGGAGCCAAAGAAGAGCGACTAAGCGACGCGAGCGTAAAACCGTGTGCCGCTGCCACTTGCATAGAGGCATAAAAAAAGCCGGCAAAGCCGGCTTTTTCTGAGCGTCAGGCAAATTACTCTGCTGGTTTTTGAGGCACTGGGAAAGACGCCCCTGATTCGTTGGCCATGTATACGACTGCGCGACCAATCTCTAGGTCGTTGAACTCACCGCCGCCTTGCGCGCCCATCGCGCCTTTTCCTTTGAGTGCGTGCGTGAGCAAGGTGTCATAACCCTGCCCGAGGCGTGAACCCCAAGCCGCGACGTCGCCGACCTTGGGTGCACCCGCGGCGCCCGTCGTGTGGCAGGCTGCGCATTGGGCAGTAAATACCGCCATGCCTTCACGCAAGGGGCGGTTGGCATCGCGAATCTCCACAGACCCCACGCGCTGAAGACGCTGCGCAATCGCCTGCTCAGTTTGTTCGGCGCCAGCACTCGGCTTGGCGTCGGAGGTGACGTATTTCACTAAGCCGATGATCACGAACACCGGTACGACAAATGAAAAGAAAGACAACAGCGCCAATTGCTTGGGTGTCTTTACTGGGCCAGTGTGGTGTCCGTTATCGCTCATCGCGTCCTCATCACAAATAAAGGGGTCAAATCAAATAGGGAGCACGGGGCGTGCATATCAGACGATTTGCGTTTGCCCAGTGCAGTCCAAGATTATAACCAGTCCACCTCCTAAAAGCGGCCGCGTCCCTGCGGGCTGATAGAATAAGCCCTCTCTCAGTGCGGCTGTAGCTCAGTGGATAGAGTATTGGCCTCCGAAGCCAAGGGTCGTGGGTTCGATCCCCGCCAGCCGCACCAAACCAGCTAATGGCCTCTCCGTCAATCGGAGTCTGAGCGTTAGCCCTTTGGTTTTGGTGCAGGGGTTGGGAGGCGTAACTGCCGTGCTGTTTCTTTAGTAACCGCTGTTTGGTGCAACGCCTAACAGTCCACAAGCAATGCGTCGACCTTCTGAGTCATGAATAACCAGCGCGTGGGATAAATTTTGCGCATAGTCATAGCCTGTCTGGATGGTTAACTCTCCTTTGGCTTTGCCTTGCTCATCACTATTCCACGTAGCCTTTTTCCAGGTATCTTCGCCTAAGTCGGGGGACCAATAGTGGCCTCCAACTTTTTCAGCATCACTGCATGTGCTACCCGTATGTATATGAACACCGCCTGAACTTGAAGGCGTTGTTTTTTCTAAATCATAGGCAACTGACAACTTGTTTTGATGGAATTTGACCGAAACATGACCGGTTGGTGCGGCGAGTGTCGATCCGGGATATTTACCTAGATCTGCGCTCAATGCGTCCCCGGCTGTCGCATGCACTGGTAATAGCGCCGCACTAATCAAAATAGCAGATGCGGTGAGTGTTCTTGTTAACGATATCGTGGTCATAAGTAAGTAGCCTTTTAAAAAAATTTTAAGTATTTAGAACAGCCCCGACCATGCGCCACATAAAGCGGCACTTGGCAGAGGCTGCGAGTGTTTCAGCTTGTGTCGCTAGGCCTTAGCCCTTAGGCCAAGTCGAAGCGATCTAGGTTCATTACCTTGGTCCAAGCGGCCACGAAGTCTTGCGCGAACGATTGCTTGGCATCGTCGGACGCATACACTTCAGCGAGCGCTCGAAGCTGTGAGTTAGAACCAAACACAAGGTCGACGACAGTGCCCGTCCACTTGACTGCGCCTGCCGCGCCTGCACGACCTTCCAAAACGCCTTCGTCCTTTTCCGAGGGCTTCCATGTGGTTCCCATGTCCAA
>JABBAS010000068.1:0-2323 GCA_018607835.1 Methylobacillus sp.
ACTTAAAATCCGTCGCTTCGTTCATAGCGGGCGTGCCGGTTCGATTCCGGCCCGAGGCACCAGTTGATTGTTTCTGCAGTCTGTCATCAAAAAGCACTCTCAAAAGGAGTGCTTTTTTTGTTTGTGCGGCCGGATGTATGATGGTTGAAAGAACGGTGCGCACGTCGGGTTAAAAGACCTGTAACGTGTGGATTTTTGGTTAGTGTGTCGATGCGAAAGGTGATGTGTATGTCTCGATATCAAGCGCCGTTTGAAATCCACGTGCATGGCGACGTGTGGTTGCGTCCTGATGCGCCTGTGCAGCAGGTGCATGAGGCCTTGGCGCCGTTGTGGAAGTACAGCGGGGCGGAGGCCTTCGCCCAAGGTTGTGCCAGTAGTTACGAAGAGGAACCGGGCTTGGTGTATGACTCCGGCCTGCACAAGCTACAAATTTGTTGGACCGTGAGTGGTGATGACGACTTTCGCCAAGCCATAGAAGATACCTGCATGGGGCTTAACGACGTGGCTCTTAAAGGGGCGGCGATTGAGGTCTCGTTTTATGACACTGAGTTTGATGACGACGAAGACGGCGCACGTGGTCCAGACGGCGCCTCACGTGATGACTTTCTAATGTGCTTTGTGGGGCCGACACCGCAGGCCATCATGGAGGTACAGCGCGACATGTTGGTCCAAGATGTGGTGCACATCATGGAGCGCCACTTTGATGCCTCAGAGTTGGGCACGGTCGTGAGTGCGGTGGATGCGTTGTTTCAGCAGCGCTACAGCGCGCTCGAAACCTCCATGCAAATGGGACGACCGCCCCGTGGGGCTGGCGGCGGCTCGGGGCACGGTACGGGCGGGCGCAAACCGCGCCATCTGCATTAGCGGCATGAGGGCATGAGGACATGACCGTGGCAAAGGCCAGCAGTTCTCCGGCGCGTTCATCCACACTCAACGCCGGCGTCCGAAAGCGTGAGGTGTTCGGTTGGGCGATGTACGACTTCGCCAACTCCGGGTTCACCACGGTGGTCATTACTGCCGTATTTTCTGCATATTTCGTTGGCGCAGTCGCACAGGGTGCGGCTTGGGGCGCCTTGGCGTGGACAACCACGTTGGGCGTGTCGTACGCGCTGGTGATGCTGAGCATGCCCGCCTTGGGGGCCTGGGCTGACTTACACGGCGCGAAGAAGCGACTGCTTGGCTGGGTCACGTTGTTGTGCCTTGTGTCCACTGCCGCGTTGGCTTGGGTGCAACCGGGTGACCTCGTTTTGGCCTGCATCTTGGTGGTGGTGGCGAATACCGCCTTCAGCTGGGGTGAGTCGGTGTCTTACGCCTTTTTGCCCGAATTAGCGAAGCCAGAGGCCATGGGGAAAGTGAGTGGCTGGGGCTGGGGTTTGGGTTATGCGGGCGGCATGTTGACGTTAGGAATTTGTTTGGTCTGGGTCATGAGCGCGCAGGCACGGGGCGAAACGGCGGCAGATTTTGTACCGATCACCATGGTGATCACGGCGGTGATGTATGGGGCCGCGTCCTTGTTCACCTTTGCATTGCTTAAAGAGCGAACCTTACCGACTAAGTCAACAGACGATGTGGCTAGCGCTGTGATGGCGGTGCCGGAGCGCACGTTGCAGGGCTTTCAGGCGTCGATGCGTCGCTTGCATGAGACGTGGCAAGCCTCTGCGCGTTATCGGGACTTTTCGCTGTTGTTAGGCAGCGCGGTGTTTTATCAGGGCGGGGTGGCGGTTGCGATTACGTTGGCGGCGATTTATGCCCAGCAAGTCATCGGCTTCCAGCCTCAAGAGATCATGGTGTTGGTCTTTGTCATCAACGCGGCAGCCATGATCGGGGCGCTGGTGTTCGGACACCTGCAGGACAAAATGGGTCACCGCTTGACATTGAGTTTGACACTGGTCGGTTGGACAATCACCTGCATACTGGCGGGTTTGGCGACGACCAAATTGGCGTTTTGGTACGCCGCGGCACTGGCGGGTGTTTGTATGGGGTCTAGCCAGTCCTGCGGTCGTGCGATGGCGGGCCTGCTGGCTCCCACCAAGCAACTGGCCGAGTTTTATGGGCTGTGGTCGTTTGCCACCCGATTGGCTGCGATTGCGGGGCCCCTAATGTACGGCCTGATCACGTGGGGAACAGGGGGCGATCAACGCACGGCGATTTTCAGCACGGCACTGTTGTTCGTGGTGGGCTTGGGGTTTTTGATACCCCTAGACATGGCGCGTGGCCAGCGAGCGGCTCAGGACGACTGAGCCCACGACCCTGTCGTTCAAGCCGAGACCTGTCGTTTAAGCCGAGACCACGGGTATCTTTTTAAACTCACCTGAGGCGATGC
>JABBAS010000068.1:2423-13600 GCA_018607835.1 Methylobacillus sp.
CCTGTCGTTTAAGCCGAGACCACGGGTATCTTTTTAAACTCACCTGAGGCGATGCGTTTTTGCCACTCGGCTGGCCCGGTGTTGTGCACACTGGTGCCGCCAGCATCGACGGCCACCGTGACAGGCATGTCCACGATGTCGAACTCGTAAATCGCCTCCATACCCAGGTCAGCAAAGGCGGCGACGCGTGAACCCTTGATTGCTTTCGAGACGAGGTAAGCCGCGCCACCAACCGCCATCAGGTAGGCGCTCTGGTGTTTCTTAATGGACTCAATAGCGGCAGGGCCGCGTTCCGCCTTGCCCACCATGGCGATGAGTCCCGTTTGGCTGAGCATCATGTCGGTGAACTTATCCATACGCGTCGATGTGGTGGGGCCCGCTGGGCCAACCACTTCTTCACCTACGGGGTCCACCGGGCCGACGTAATAGATCACGCGGTTTTTAAAGTCCACGGGCAACGGCTCCCCTTTGGCCAGCATGTCGCTGATGCGCTTGTGAGCGGCGTCGCGCCCCGTGAGCATCTTGCCGTTCAGCAGAAGGGTTTGACCAGGCCGCCAGCTGGCGACCTCTTCTTTGGTTAGGCTATTTAAGTCGACGCGCTTGCTTTGCTCGGTGTTGGGGGTCCAGTTCACCTTGGGCCAGCTATCGAGGCTAGGCGGGGTGAGGTAGACCGGGCCTGAACCATCCATCACAAAGTGCGCGTGGCGTGTGGCCGCGCAGTTGGGAATCATGGCGACAGGCTTACTGGCTGCATGCGTCGGGTATTGACGAATCTTTACGTCCAGTACGGTGGTCAGCCCGCCCAAGCCTTGTGCGCCAATGCCCAGCGCGTTGACCTTTTCGTATAGCTCAATGCGCAACTCCTCAATAGGCGTCAGGGCCGCACCTTTGCTGGATTTCTCCAGCAACTGGTACATATCCAGATCTTCCATGAGGGCTTCTTTTGCGCACAGCATGGCCTTCTCCGATGTGCCGCCGATGCCAATGCCCAGCATGCCAGGCGGGCACCAGCCCGCACCCATGGTCGGTACGGTTTTGAGTACCCAGTCCACCAGTGAGTCGCTGGGGTTGAGCATGGCCAGCTTGGACTTATTCTCACTGCCGCCGCCTTTGGCGGAGACGATGATATCGAGGGTGTTGCCCGGCACAATTTGTACGCTGATAACCGCCGGGGTGTTGTCTTTGGTGTTCAGGCGTGTGAACTGCGGGTCGGCCACGACACTGGCGCGCAGTGGGTTATCGCCCATGGCATAGCCACGACGCACGCCTTCGTTGATTGCGTCTTCTAGACCACCTTTAAAGCCATCAAAGCGGATATCCATACCCACTTTTAAAAACACGTTCACGATACCGGTGTCTTGGCACATCGGACGGTGTCCCGTTGCGCTCATGTAGCTGTTTGTCAAAATTTGCGCCATCGCATCTTTGGCCGCTGGCGCTTGCTCGCGCTCATAGGCGCTCGCCAAGTGGCTGATGTAGTCGGTGGGGTGGTAGTAGCTGATGTACTGAAGTGAGGCGGCGATGGACTCAATCAGATCGGCTTCTTTGATGGCGGTCGTTTGGGACATGATGGGTTTCTCGTGAGGGCAGCAAAGCGATACAAATTGAGGCGCAACGACCCAGCGTGCTTGGGTGCGTTTAGCGCCTCACTGTCAAGCCCTTATTGTAAATCGCCTGCTAGGCAGCGCTGTCACCCGAGTGGATCACCGCCCCCCTTGACTGGGAGGCAGGGGCTGGTTACAAACAAGCGTCACCGCATGTAAGTGGCTCGTAAGAGCATGGATGCACAGTGAGACCATCAGTTCGGGCGTTTGCGTAGCGCCTACAAAAACCGCTTTTAGGAGAGTGTTCATGTCGGGTAGTCAATCATCTATTGAGTCCACACTGGTTGAGAACCGTGTCTTTGAGCCTGCCGCCGAGATGGCTGCCGGCGCCGCTGTGTCAGGGATGGCCGCCTACGAGGCGCTGTATAAAGAGGCAGAAACAGATCTAGAGGGTTTCTGGCGCAAGCGTGCGAAAGAAAATCTGGTCTGGTCAAAGCCGTTCACACGGGTCTTAGACGAGTCCAACGCCCCGTTTTACAAGTGGTTTGACGACGGCGAGCTCAATGCGTCAGCCAACTGTTTAGACCGCCATATGGGCACCCCCACGGAGAACAAAACCGCAATCATCTTTGAATCCGACGACGGACAAGTGACCAAGGTGACGTACAAAGAACTGTTGTCTCGCGTTGCCCGCTTTGCAAACGTGCTGAAGACGCAGGGCGTCAAGCGCGGCGATCGCGTGATTATTTATATGCCCATGACCATCGAGGGTGTGGTCGCCATGCAGGCTTGCGCGCGCATTGGTGCGACCCATTCGGTGGTGTTTGGTGGCTTCTCGGCCAAGGCCTTGCAAGAGCGCATCATTGACGTGGGTGCCGTCGCGGTGCTGACAGCCAACTATCAAATGCGTGGCGGTAAGGAATTACCACTCAAAAGCATTGTGGACGAGGCCATGGCAATGGGTGGCTGCGAAGCGGTGACCTCTATCGTGGTCTATCAGCGCACGCCAACAGACGTCAACATGGTGGCAGGTCGAGACCACTTTATGGATGCGTTACTGGCGAGCGAAAGCGACGTGTGCCCCCCCGAGATGGTGGACGCAGAGCACCCCTTGTTTGTGCTCTATACCTCTGGCTCAACAGGGAAACCCAAAGGGGTGCAACACGCCACTGGGGGCTACCTGCTGTGGGCGCGTATGACCATGAACTGGACCTTCGACCTGAAGGACAACGATGTGTTTTGGTGTACCGCAGATATCGGTTGGATTACAGGTCATACCTATGTGGCCTACGGCCCGTTGGCTGCTGGTGCGACGCAAATCGTGTTTGAGGGCGTGCCGACGTTCCCGAATGCAGGCCGTTTCTGGCAAATGATTGACCGCCATAAGTGCACCATTTTCTATACCGCACCCACCGCCATTCGCTCGCTCATTAAAGCGGCTGAGAGCGATGCGGCCGTGCACCCTAAGCAGTCCGATCTCAGTAGTCTGCGGATTCTGGGCTCGGTCGGTGAGCCCATTAACCCCGAGGCGTGGATGTGGTACCACCGCCATGTGGGTGGCGAGCGCTGCCCCATTGTGGATACCTTCTGGCAGACCGAGACGGGTGGCCACGTGATTACACCCTTGCCTGGCGCTACGCCCTTGGTGCCAGGTTCTTGCACCTTGCCGTTGCCCGGCATCATGGCATCGATCGTGGATGAAAGTGGCCAAGACATGCCCAACGGCGATGGCGGCATCTTGGTCATCAAGCGGCCATGGCCCAGCATGATTCGCACCATTTGGGGTGACCCAGAGCGCTTCAAGAAAAGCTACTTCCCAGACGAGTTGGGCGGCACGATGTACCTAGCGGGTGACGGTGCGGTGCGCTCCAAGGATCGGGGCTATTTCCGAATCACGGGGCGTATCGATGATGTGCTGAACGTATCGGGTCACCGCATGGGCACCATGGAAATCGAATCGGCCTTGGTGGCTAAAACTGATCTGGTTGCCGAGGCCGCGGTGGTGGGTCGGCCCGATGACGTGACGGGCGAGGCGATTGTGGCGTTTGTGGTCTTGAAGGGCGCGCGGCCCGAGGGCGATGAGGCCAAGCGCATTGCGAAGGTCTTGCGTGATTGGGTGGGAACCGAGATCGGCCCGATTGCCAAGCCGAAAGAGGTGCGTTTTGGCGATAACTTGCCCAAGACACGCTCTGGCAAGATCATGCGCCGCTTGTTGCGCACGCTTGCCCAAGGAGAGACCATCACGCAGGACACCAGCACCTTGGAGAACCCAGCGATTTTGGAGCAACTGGCCAAGGCGCTGTAAGAAAAAAAGCCCGCCGGTGTAAACCGCGGGCTTTTTGGTGCGCGTCGCACGGCTAGCGTGCGTGCGTCATGGGGCGCTTACTGGGTAGCTAAGACCCAAGCAGCCAACTTCTTGGCCTCATCCGCAGATACCTGTGGGTTGGCTGGCATGGGAATGGCACCCCAAACGCCCGCGCCGCCCTTCATGATTTTGGTCGCGAGCTTGGCTGCGGCAGCCTTGTCGCCAGCGTATTTCTGGGCGACGGCTTGATAGGAAGGGCCGACCAGCTTCTTGTCCATGGCGTGACAAGCCATGCAGTTTTTGGATTTAGCCAGTGCCATGTCAGCCATGGCGGGTGCTGCCAATAAGGTGGAAGCGGCGATCGCAATTAAGATGCGTTTCATGGTGAATCCTATCTATAAGTAATCGTCACGGTGTCAGCGTAGTAAGTCCGATGAGACAACACTATTTTGCCAGTCTCAACCGCTCACAAAGGGTTGACGATTCAATTTTACAAACACTTTACAAAACCCTAAAACACGCCAGTGTGTAGGGTTTTGAAGGGTTTTGAAAGGTTTGTAGAGGCTAGAACGCTCGCTTAGAAGTTGTCCAATACCGCACCACGGCTGGCACTGGCGGCGTTGAATGCAAACTTGGCTTGCACACCGCGGGTGTAGCGGGGTGCGGGTGCCGTCCACTTGGTGCGGCGCTCGGCCAGCACCTCGTCGCTCACCAAGACATCGAGTGTGAGATTGATGGCGTCGATGGTGATCATGTCGCCCTCATGGATGAGCGCAATGTTTCCGCCCACCGCAGCCTCCGGTGCGACGTGGCCGACGACCATACCCCAAGTACCGCCAGAGAAACGACCATCGGTTATCAGGCCAACGGACTCGCCCAAGCCGGCACCAATGAGCGCACCCGTGGGGGCCAACATCTCGGGCATACCCGGGCCACCTTTGGGGCCCAAGTAACGCAAGATCATGACATCACCGGCAACGATTTTGCCGTCCAAAATAGCCTTCAATGCCGATTGCTCGTCGTCGAACACACGTGCAGGCCCTGTAATGGTTGGGTTCTTCAAGCCTGTGATTTTGGCGACGGCACCTTCAGGGCTCAAGTTGCCCTTCAAGATGGCCAGGTGGCCAGCAGCGTACATGGGTTTGCTGATGGGACGAATCACGTCTTGATCGGCACGTGGCTCATCGGGAATGTCGGCCAACTGCTCTGCAATGGTTTTACCTGTGATGGTCATGCAGTCACCATGCACCAAACCGGCTTTCAGCAAAATCTTCATGACCTGTGGAATGCCGCCTGCCTTGTGCAGGTCAACAGCCAGGTACTTGCCGCTGGGCTTTAAGTCGCACAGCACGGGGGTGACCTTGCGAATACGCTCGAAGTCGTCGAGTGTCCATTCCACACCGGCGGCATGGGCAATAGCCAAGAAGTGCAACACGGCGTTGGTGGAGCCACCGGTCGCCATGGTCAGCGCCACTGCGTTTTCAATTGCCTTCTTCGTGACGATGTCGCGTGGCTTTAAGTCTTTTTTCACGGCCTCAATCAAGACACGTGCGGACTCCGTGGCTGAGCCGACGATCTCATCATGGGGGCTGGCCATGGTGGAAGAAAAGGGCAGGCTCATGCCCAGCGCCTCAAAGGAGCTAGACATGGTGTTTGCCGTGTACATACCGCCGCAGGAGCCCGTGCCAGGAATGGCGCGACGCTCGATTTCCTCTAAGTCTTCGTCTGAGAGATTACCCGCCGCGTTTTGACCGACGGCCTCAAACACGCTGACGATGTTCAGATCTTGCCCTTTGTAACGGCCTGGAAGAATCGTGCCGCCGTAGACATAGATGGCGGGCACGTTGGCGCGCAACATACCCATCATGCCGCCGGGCATGTTTTTGTCGCAGCCGCCGATGACCACCACGCCGTCCATCCATTGGCCTTGCACGCTGGTTTCCACGCAGTCAGAGATCACCTCGCGGCTGACCAAGGAGTACTTCATACCCTCGGTGCCCATGGCCATGCCGTCGGAAATGGTGGGGGTGCCGAATACCTGCGCGTTGCCGCCAGCGGTTTCAATGGCATCAATGGCGGCATCCGCCAGACGCTGAATGCCCGCATTGCAAGGTGTGATGGTGCTGTGGCCGTTGGCCACACCGATCATGGGTTTTTTGAAGTCTTCCTTCTCATAGCCCATTGCGTAATACATTGAACGGTTAGGCGCGCGTGACTTGCCTTCTGTAATGTTGGCAGAGCGGCGATTGATTTTGAGTGTCTTCGGATCGGTCATTGATTTACCCAGTAAGAGTGAGTGAATGGGATGTGTTACCCCGCCATATCGCCTAGGGCGAAAGTGCATCTATTTTAGAGGCTATCTGGCGAGATCAGTGAACAGCCCCAATCGTTTGAAATGGAAGGCAAAATAGCAGCATGCTGATTCATCCTGAAATTGACCCCGTTGCCATCGCTATTGGCCCCATCGCCGTGCACTGGTACGGGCTGACTTACCTGCTCGCTTTTGCGCTCTTTGTTTTGTTGGGTCGAGCGCGCTTGAAGCACGCCCCCTATAGCCAGCGGGCCGACGGACGAGATTGGCAGCCTGCGGACATAGAGGACATCTTGTTTCTTGGGGTGATGGGCGTGGTACTCGGGGGGCGCATAGGGTATTGCTTGTTTTATAAGCCCGGCTATTACCTGTCGAATCCGCTGGAAATCTTCGCGGTGTGGCAAGGTGGGATGAGTTTCCACGGCGGCTTGCTCGGCGTGCTGATTGCGATGTGGTGGTTCTCCCGTAGCCGCAGCGTTCGATTTTTGACGGTAATGGATTTGATCGCGCCGTGCATTCCTGCGGGCTTGGCATCGGGGCGTTTGGGTAACTTTATAAACGGCGAGTTGTGGGGGCGCGTTGCCGACCCCAGCTTGCCTTGGGGCATGGTGTTTAGGGGAGGAGGCGCGTTGCCGCGTCACCCCTCGCAAATTTATCAACTCTTGCTTGAGGGCTTGCTACTTTTCGTGGTGTTGTGGCTGTATGCGCGTCAGCCGCGGCAGACCGGACAAGTGTCGGCTGTTTTCTTGATGGGCTATGGCGCGTTGCGCTTCTTTGCAGAATACTTCCGCGAACCCGACGCCCATTTGGGCTTGTTGGGCTTGGGGTTGAGCATGGGGCAGTGGCTGTGCGTCCCTATGATGCTCGCGGGCGCTGCACTCATGGTGTGGGCGAATCGCCAGTCCGTGCGTAGCCACTCATGAGCACCGTGATCGCTGTCACCGCTGACGGCACGCCTGCCGTGCGATGGCGCTACGTATCGGACGGGGTGGCTGAGGTTTGTATCAGCAACCCGACACGCATGAACGCCATGACCGTGGGGATGTGGGCTGAACTGCGCGAGGCCTTTGAAACCCTGTCGGCCCAACCACTCAGCGCGATCGTTTTAACGGGTGACCCCAGCGGCCACGCATTTTGTGCGGGCGGAGACATACAGGAGTACCCGGCATTTCGTTTTGATGCGACCTCGCTGGCGCACTTTCATGAGGCGCAGGTATGGCCTGGGTTGCGAGCCATCTTGAACTGTGACATTCCGGTGATCGCCCATATCAACGGCACCTGCATGGGGGCTGGCTTGGAGTTGGCCTGTTGCGCTGACATTCGTTTGGCTCATAGCGATGCGGTTTTCGGTGCGCCGATCGCTAAATTGGGTTTCCCCATGGCCCCCAAGGAGGCCGCTGTAGTGGCATCGGTTTTGGGCACGTCAGTGGCGCGCAATATCTTGTTGCAAGCGGCAACCTATCGCGCGGAACTGCTACACCATATGGGTTTCTTGGCAGAAATACACCCCGCCCAAGACCTTGATAAGGCGGTCACCCGTGTCGCTAATAAAGTGCGAACCTTAGCGCCAGAAGCGGCCAGATTAAACAAACAGTTGTTACGCGACACCTTGCCTGACAGCCTGGGTTTGCGGCGCCGCGATGCGAACCAAGCCTACGCCTATGCGGGGTCGGCGGAGCACCGCGAAGGCGTCACGGCATTTATAGCGAAACGGTCGCCGCGTTTCGGCGCCTCTTCGGACGATGCGTGAGGTTTGTGGCATGAGAGTTGTGGCATGAGGCATCACGCATAAGCATGGATACGGTGTCGCTTCTTTTGGCGCCCGCGTTGGCCGCGCTGTCTATGGGCGTGCTGGGCGGCCCGCACTGTATTGCCATGTGCAGTGCGGCGTGTGCTGGCGTGGCGCGTGCAAGTTGCGGCTTGGACGATCCGTCCCCCAAGCGCATCAATACGGCCTTGTTGCAGTTTCAGTTGGGCCGCGTGCTGGGTTATGCGCTACTGGGTATGGTCGCGGCGGGGTCTGTGCAGGCGCTGGGCTGGATGGGGGCCAACACCACGGTAATTAGACCGCTGTGGATGGGCTTTCACGTGGTCGCTGCGTTGTTGGGCTTGACGCTGTTGGGCTTGGGTCGGCAGCCCCATTGGGTAGACGGTTTGGCACAGCGCGTCTGGCGCTTTGTGCGTCCGCGTATCGGTAACTTTGGCAGCAGCGCGCCATGGCTGGTCGGCATGGTTTGGGCACTGATGCCGTGTGGGTTGCTGTACGCCGCGCTCATGCTGGCGGCCTTGCAAAGCAGTGCGTGGCAGGGCGGCTTGACCATGGCTATTTTTGCAGCGGGAAGCGGCGTGTCTATGACGCTCGGTGCATGGTGGTTGTTACGCGCCAACCTCCGTCCGGCTGGCCATTGGGCGATGCGCGCAGCGGGTCTGGCCTTATTTGGCTTGTCGAGTTGGGCCATCTATAAGGGCGTGACGGCACCCACGGGTTTGTGGTGCGCATAGCCCATGCGCGGTGGCGCCTAGTCGCTTGACGTTCGCTGCGTCGCAGCGCGCTCACTGCGCTGACCGCGCTGACCGCGTTTGGGCAAGGTGGCCAAGACCACGCCGACAAGGGCAATGGCGAAGGCAATGACCTGTATGCCGGTCATGACCTCATCGAAAAACGCCACACCAATGGCGGCCGCGGTGATGGGTAGAAATACGGTGAACACCCCGGCTTGATGCGCCGGAATGGTTTTAAGACCTGTCATCCACAGCCACACCGTCACCACGCTGGCCGCGGTGGCATAAAAGAGCAGCAGCGCCCACTTGTCTGCGGTGACTCCCGCGAAGTCGAACTGCAGCGCCAAGTAAATACCAAAGGGTGTGGTGAGCGCCAGTCCCCACACATTGATGACGGCCGCAATGCGCTTGGCTGATAAATGCGCGGTGAGGTACTTGCCGATGACGGCGTAAGAGGCTTCGCAACAAACGGCTGCGAACACCAACAGGTTTCCGATGGACGCGTTGGGGTAGGCTGCGCTGGTTTGTTCGGGGCGGTTGCTCGCGTAAAGCCCAATGCCCACAAAGGCGCAGAGGATTGCGAACAGGGATAACCGCGACAGTCGCTCACCCAAAAAGAGGGCGCTCAGCACGGCAACCATCGCGGGGATGGCGGCAAGAATAACGCCCGCAGAACTGGCACTTGTGAGGCTCAGGCCGTAGAGCATACAAATTGAGAACAGGAAGTTGCCGAGGAACGAGGTTAAGAAAAGCAAGCGGTGCGTGGCGCGTGACAGTGGGCTTTCTTGAGGCTCTGGTTTGAGCCAGCCCATCATCAGCACGGTGCCCGTACCGAAGCGCAACCAGGCCAATAACAGCACGGGGAACGCTGCGACCAAGGGCTTGGACAATGCCACGTAGCACCCGACCAGCGCCATGCTAAGACCAAGACACAGGTAGGCAAGCCACGTTTTCATAGCGATAGCTTATTCCATTTCACACAGCAAAAAAGACGTTTCTCGATGTGAAATGTACGAGCATCTGCCCATGCTGCGCCGCACCAAAATTTCTCATTGTGGGAAATATTATTCCACATTGCGATATTTAACGAAAAGATGATTGATATTTATATAAAAAATAAAAGTCTTATATAAGACATAAGAGATCGGATTAACTCTTGTATAAGACTTATAGTAGGTGTCATGGAGGCAAAAGTGCTTTTTGCCCACCCCATTTGAATTTAACCAACCTGAAGGCGTACTGATATGAAAAAGCAAACCCGTGAGCAGCAAATTGCAGCCCTTGAAAAAGACTGGGCAGAGAACCCCCGTTGGAAGGGCGTGACCCGTCCTTACAGCGCTGCCGACGTCGTGCGCTTGCGTGGTAGCTTGCAACCTGAGCACACCTTGGCGGCCAACGGCGCAGAGCGTCTGTGGGAACTGGTTAACGGTGGTGCCAAAAAGGGTTACGTCAACTCATTTGGTGCGATCAGCGCTGGGCAAGCCATGCAACAAGCCAAAGCGGGTCTTGAGGCGGTCTACCTGTCTGGTTGGCAAGTGGCCGCTGACGGCAACTCCTCAGAGACCATGTACCCCGATCAGTCGTTGTACGCCTATGACTCGGTGCCAACGATGGTGCGCCGCATCAATAACACCTTTAAACGTGCCGATGAAATTCAGTGGTCGCGTGGCATCAACCCGGGTGACGACGGCTTTATTGACTACTTTTTGCCTGTGGTGGCAGATGCCGAGGCGGGTTTTGGTGGGGTGTTGAACGCCTTCGAATTGATGAAGAACATGATTACGGCGGGCGCAGCGGGCGTGCACTTCGAGGACCAACTCGCCGCGGT
Organism: Methylobacillus sp.; assembly: GCA_018607835.1. GTDB lineage: Bacteria > Pseudomonadota > Gammaproteobacteria > Burkholderiales > Burkholderiaceae_C > RS62. Next base: position 12,914 of record JABBAS010000068.1, read on the forward strand.
TAAAAAATGCGGCCACATGGGCGGCAAGGTATTGGTGCCCACGTCGGAGGCGGTTCAAAAACTCACTGCTGCGCGCTTCGCTGCGGACGTCATGGGTGTGTCCACCATTGTGTTGGCTCGCACCGACTCCGAGGCGGCCAACCTCATCACCTCAGACCATGATGCCAATGACCGCCCCTTCCTAACGGGAGAGCGCACACCAGAGGGCTTCTATCGCGTGAAAAATGGTTTGGAGCAAGCCATCAGCCGTGGCGTTGCGTACGCCCCGCATGCCGACTTGGTCTGGTGCGAAACGGGTGTGCCAGACATCGGTTTCGCCAGAGAGTTTGCCCAAGCCGTGCACGCCGCATGCCCTGGCAAGCTGTTGTCTTACAACTGTTCGCCGTCGTTCAACTGGAAGAAGAATCTAAACGACACGCAGATTGCGTCTTTCCAAGAAGACTTGTCCGCCCTCGGTTACAAGTATCAGTTCATCACGTTGGCGGGTATCCACATCAACTGGTACAACAGCTTCAAGTTCGCCAAGGCCTACGCGGGCGGCGAGGGTATGAAGCACTACACCGAGATGGTGCAAGAGCCTGAGTTCAAGGCGCGCGAGGACGGTTACACATTTGTGTCGCATCAGCAAGAGGTGGGCGCAGGTTACTTTGACGAAGTCACCACCGTGATTCAAGGCGGCGCTTCTTC
>JABBAS010000068.1:13700-28606 GCA_018607835.1 Methylobacillus sp.
GCAGTTCCACTGATGCGTTGAGTGCAGATAAAGGTACAGGTAAAGGTACAGGTAAGGGCGCGGTTGCCGGCGCCTGTACCGCCTGATGGGCGCTAGTCAGAGATGCGGGCGCGCAAGGCTTTTTTCTCCGAGCGTTGGCTTTTCTCCGCACGGGCGCGCTGTTTGGAGCCATAGCTGGGTTTGGTGGGGCGACGTTTTTTGGGAGGTGTTGCCACGCTTTGCACCAGCTCACTCAATCGAGACAGCGCATCCAGCTTGTTCATCTCCTGCGTGCGGTGTTGCTGTGCCTTGATCACCAAGACGCCAGATTTGTTAATCCGGCTGTCACTGAGGGTCAGCAAGCGCTCCTTTACCTCATCAGGCAACGCGGACGCCGCAATATCAAAACGCATGTGAATGGCGCTGGAAACCTTGTTAACGTTTTGACCGCCAGAGCCTTGTGCACGAATAGCGCTGATTTCGACATCGTCTTCTGCAATGCGCAATTCGGGGCGTTTGGCTGCGGCGGTCATATGCGGATAAGGGGGCGTCGCCTATTGGCGGTTGACGCGACCAAGTAGCGAGGTCAATGCCGGCACATAGTCGTCGCCGTGCCCCGCATCGACGACGGCGCTAATCGCCGCTGAGACGCCGTCAGCAATTGCATGGCTACCGCCGCCATCGCCAATCATTTCCCGGTAGTAATTGATATCTTTCATGGCATTACTGATGGCGAAAGGGACATCGCTGGCATCGCCCGTCAATATGGACTTGCGCAACCGATCAAGGGCTGCGCCCGCGCCGCCACCTTTGGCGAGCACGTCGACAAACAGTTGCGGATCGACACCAGCGGCTGCTGCTTGGGCGGCTGCCTCCGCCATCACGGCCATGTGCCCGAGGGATACATAGTTGTGCAAGAGTTTCATCCGGTGCCCAAACCCGAGGGCGCCGACGTGATCAATGTTTTCTGTGAAGGTATTCAGCACGGGCCTTGCCGCATCGAGGACAGCCGTTTCTCCTCCGACCAAAATATTGAGCGTGCCCTCGTGTGCTTGCTTTGCCAGTCGCGTCATGGGTGCGTCTAGGTACTGGCTACCTGCGGCGGCGACCAGTGCGGCCATGCGCGCCGTAGAGGCTGGCAGTGACGTAGAGCAATCTACGACGATGCTGCCCGGTTTGAGTGACGCAATCACCCCGGTATCGCCCGTGAGAACGGCCTCAACTTGGGGGGAGCCGGAGACGCACAGAATAATAAGGTCGACCTCAGACGCCACCGCCCCTGGGGTGAGGCCTTGTGTCGCACCGAGGTCTATTAAGTCATGTACCGGTTGGTTGCCAGGGTGATCGAGCATGACCAAGGGAAAGCCGCCCTTGAGCACGTTCAGCGCGATGCCATGGCCCATATGTCCCACCCCAATGATTCCTACCCGCATGGCTCAATCCTTTACTTATTTATTTACTTATTTACTTATTTACGCCGAAGACGCTATCGTAACCAAATTAAAAAAAGCCACCCGAGGGTGGCTTCTTCGATACCGAGGGTCACCGACGCCGTGACTTACTTGGTGGGGGCCTTGGCGTAGCGAAGGTAAGGAAGCTTGATATCCAACTCGCCGTATTTCTCTGTCGCCTGTTCGTTGTTTAGCGCTAGGGCGACGATGACGTCTTGGCCTGGCACCCAATTCGCAGGCGTCGCCAGTGGCACGCCATCCGTGATTTGAATCGCATCCAATGCACGCAGAATTTCTGCGAAGTTTCGGCCCACGGTCATGGGGTATGAAATGCTCAAGCGCACCTTCTTGTCGGGGCCAATAATGAACACGGTTCTGACGGTCGCGCTATGTGCCGGGGTGCGGCCATCCGGTAGGTAGGCATCCGCCGGCAGCATGTCATAGAGCTTGGCAACCTGCAAAGAGGTGTCGTCAATGATAGGAAAATCTGCCGGGGCGCCCGCAAACGCCGTGATGTCTTTTTTCCATTTTTCATGGTCCTCAACGCTGTCTACAGAGACGCCCATTACTTTGGTGTTGCGTTTCGCGAACTCAGGAGCGAGTTGCGCCACCGCGCCAAACTCCGTGGTGCATACGGGAGTGAAGTCTTTGGGATGTGAGAACAAAATGGCGTAGCTGTCGCCTATCCAGTCGTGCAGTGTCAATGCGCCGGCGGTAGACGCCGCTGTGAAGTTGGGGGCAATATCGTTGATACGTAGTGACATAGAGATTCCTTTGTGTAGCGTTTAAGGATAGAGATAAATAAAGACCTATTTCTCTTGTGACTATGTATTTTGTTAGCCGACGTGTTTTTTGTGAAATACGAAGAAGTTATATGCTTATGCTGGAAACGCATGAGGGCGCACTTATTTCGCTGTTTCGTTATACTTTTCCCATGTCCAAGCGGTTAATTTCTCGTTGTTTTTAAATATTTAATGGCGCATCATCAAATGAAGCCATTGCGTCGAGCACTTGCGAGCAGCGTTGCCGCCGCATTGTTTGGGGTGTTTTTTAGTAGCCGTTCGTCATTTGCGTCCAATATGTCACAGGCAGCAGGCATTCACGCCATTCAACCGTTGCTCACGGCCCTCAGGGCGACCCAGTTACCCGTTTGTGTCGAGGCGGCTGAACGACTGTCCGCGTCGTTTGCGCATACACACGTTGCCGATCTTGCGCTGCGCAGCGCCAAACTAGACTCCGCACATGCCTTGGCGCTGGCCGCCGCCATTCGTCATGCAACGCAGGGCGGCGCGTTTCAACTGCGCGGGTTTAGCGCCAGTTACAACCCTCAAATTGGGTCGACTGGCGCCGCCGCTGTCGTGGCGGCCATGCCAGACAACCTAGCTGAATTTGGGCTGGTTGGCTGCGCTCTCGACGATGTCGCAGGCGATGCCATTGTGGAATTCATGGCACGAGCCACCACGCTGAGAGTCATCTGCGTTGAGGAAAACACATTTTCAACAGCGATGGTGGCGCGTATCACCCAAGCAGGTCGTTTGCTGCCAGGTTGCCTCGTTGTGGTTTGAACCTGCTGGCGTAGCCTCTCGCGGTGCTCTTAAAAGGCGCCGGGAATCATAGAGTCTGCGATGGGTCTGCGCTGAGACGGTTGCTCGCGGGACTTGAGCGCGTCAGGTAACGCCTCGGCATCGCCTTGCCGCCCGATCGCAACGATGCAGTGAATGGCGTAGTCGGCAGGTAGCTTAATCACAGTGGCTGCGGCCTCCGCGTTGAAACCGCCCATGGCATGTGTCGCCCAGCCGGATTGACTGGCTTGTAGCGCCAGAAAAGCCCAAGCCGCGCCAGCATCAAACGCGTGGGCGCCATTGTTGACGAGCTCACTGCCACCCGGTGGGACCATGCGCTTGTGGGAGGTGACTGCAATCAACGCAGCAGCCTTCGGCGCCCACGTTTGGTTGCCGGGAGCCAATGTCGCGGCAAGATCAGCCCATGCCGCATCGTTTCGCAAGCTGTACACAAAGCGCCACGGTTGTACGTTGCTCGCAGAAGGTGCCCAGCGAGCCGCCTCAAGAATTCCTGTGAGCTCGGCTAAGGTGATGCTGGCATCGGTGAAAGACCTTGGCGACCAGCGGTTAACAAAGATGGGGTCGACGGGGGTATCGGCGATGCGCGTGGGAGCGGTGGTCATAAAGCGTTATTTCCTTGTCATTTGAAGATCGACATGCTAACAAATTTCAAATTGTCTTGGCGCCCGCCCCATGGCGGGTCACCGCGATCAGCCGCCGAACGATCGCGGTTAGGTGATGCGTGTATCTACTGCTGCATAACGCTGGGTAGGTATAAAACCAATGCCGGGAACAGTGCGATGAGACCCACCAGAATCGCGTCGCACAGTAAGAAAGGGGCCGCCGCTGTCGCAACTTGCTTTAGCGTGGTCCCTTTGGGTGCAACCCCGAGCATCACAAAAAGTAGCAGACCAAACGGCGGTGTGGTTTGACTCATTTCCAACGCCAACAGCATAAACAGACCGAACCAAAGTGGGTCGATCCCGAGGGCTATGACGAGCGGGAAGAAAATGGGCACCGTAATAAGCATCATGGATACGGGGTCCATAAACATGCCGATGAGCAGCAATGACAAAAAGATCATCATGAGCATTGCTGCGGGGGAAATGTCAAACGAGGTTGCGAACTGAAGTAGTCCCGAGCTCGCGCCCGAAAAAGCCAGCAGTTGGCTGAAGATGCTTGAGTTGAGGATGATGAAAAACACCATTCCACCCACCTTGATTGTGGAAATCAAAGAGGTCTTGACCACCTCAAAGGTCAGCATTTTGAACGCTTTAGCCAAAAGAGCGACGCCCAGCACGCCAAAGGCCGCAGACTCGGTTGGCGTTGCAATCCCGAAAATGATGAGGCCGATCACCATCAAAACCACCAATGCCATCGGCATGATGTTGGTTATGACAACCTTGATGCTCTCTTGCCAACCCAACCTAGGCGTATCGTAATTCGGCGTGTAGTGTGGGTTTCGCCAAACTTGATAGGAAATTAAAGCGGTGTAGAGTGCCGCGAGGACAAGACCGGGCAGAATACCCGCGATCAAAAATTTCCCCACATCAACTTCTGCCAAGGTGGCCAGTAGGATGCCCAGCGTGGACGGGGGAATAATCATGGCCAGTCCGCCCGTACCCAAAATCGGACCGAGCGACATCTTCCAGTGATATCCGCGCCGCTGCATTTCAGGGACCATCAAGGAGCCGAGCATGGCGGTGTTCGCCATACTTGAACCGGTGAGCGTTGAAAACGCGGTGCCGCCGGCCACCGTCAAGTAGCAAAGGCGGCCAGGGATACGACCCAACAGACGGTCTAATGCGTCAAAAACACGGACGGCTAATCCTGAATAGAAGAACACCGAACCCATGAATATGAAAAATGGGACAGGTGCCAGCTGGAAGCGCGTGATGAGTGCAGTGGAGTTATCCACCACCTGCAACACCGACGCCGAGCCTCCGATAAAAATCCATGCGGCTATCAAATTGGTCGCCATGAAAGCGAAGGCGACCGGAACACCGATGATCATTAGACCAACGACTAATGACAACAGCAGCGATAGCGCGTAATACCATTCCATGATTACATCGAGTCCAGCTGAAGTTCGCCTTCGTATAGCGACTCGGCGCCCAGCAGGTAGCGGCTGAATTCCAAGGCAATAAGTGAGAAACAGGGAGGGAATAAAACGTATAAAAGCCAGTAGGGAATATCAATGGAGCGTTCGTCCATGTACCCAAGTAGCAGGGCTTCATAGAACAGAAACCCTCCAACGCTGGCGAAAATAAGCGAGATGATGATGCAGAGCAAGTAAATAAATTTCTCTACCCACCATCGAATGCCTTTGGGTAGTCGCCGAAAAACCATGTCGGTTAAGACATGGCCTTTAATGCGAACCAAGTAGGGCGCAGAAAGTAAGACAAAGTAGAGCAAGATGTACTCGACGGTGGCGACAGTGAAGCCGGGGGGCTTCAGTCCTACCGTGCGTATACAAACGTCTACGATGACTAGCGCAATGCCAATGAGGATGAGTACCCCGGCGGTCACAACAAATGCGTTAACAACTTTGAGTTGTCGATCCCACCATAAAGTACCCATCATCGTCGACTCCAAGCTAGGGTATGCGATTAATCTTCGCTTAACATTTTGCGCAACTGGGCCAATTCATCGGGGCCAACCTTCTTGCCGACGACACCCCACATGGCGTCGCTTGCAGTCTTCAGGTATTTCTTGCCTTCGGCTCCGCTCATGGTGATCGCCTTGACACCTGCTTTGTCGCCGGCGGCGATGTCAGACTGGTTTTTCTCGATCATGTATTGAACCGATGCCGTCTCATACTCGCGTGCGACTTTTGAGATCAGCTGACGTGCTTCTGGAGACAAGCTGTTCCACTTTGATTTTGCAATCAAGACCACGTTGGCGAGGTTGTAAAACTTAGGCTCAATACGATAGCTAATTCGGTCAGCCAAGCCAATTGAGGCCAGTCCGACGGTTGGCCAGCCAAATCCGTCAATGACACCACGCTCAAGTCCTGTGGGCACATCACCGGATGGGATGGAAACCGTTGTTGCATTCAATGCGGTCTGAATGGGGCGGTAAGCACCTGTTGTACGCATTGTTAGTCCGCTCAGGTCGACCATACCGTCCTTCATGCCGGGCTTTTTCTTGGTGTACAGGTAGTAACCTGATCCTTCACCGGTTTCTGCCCATGCCAACAACTTAGCGTCTAAACGGTCGCCAAAAATTTTGTCGTACGCATCGACCGCGCCCGTGCTGCGCAGCTTATCGATACCGATGTTCTGCAACATCATGGCCTGCGCCTCTGGCACCAAGCCGGCGACATAAGCGGCTGGGATGAACAAAACGTCAATCACGCCACGCTGCATGGCTTGCGGCGCACGCTTCGCCGGCGTGACTTCAGGGCCACCCAACAAATTAAGTTGGACAACGCCCTTACCCTGCTGGTTTAGGGGCGTTATGAAGTGTGTGATGTAGCTCTGCGAAAGCGCATGTTTTGTGGGGAGCGCTGTTTGCGTGGAGAGGGTTACCTCCGCAGCGTTAGCGCCTGTGATGCCGCCTAATGCCAGTGTGGCTACTGCAAGGCTGCTTAAAATTTTTCGTTTAATCATTGTCGTCTCCTTTAGGGTTACCAAAAAAACTACCGGGTCGCTTCACTCAAGAAACAGGGTTGTGCAAATCACCGAGGCCGGTGATGCTGACAGTCATTTGATCGCCAGGTCGCAAATATTTCGGCGGGTTGAAGCCGATGCCGACGCCGACGGGTGTGCCAGTGGCAATGATGTCACCGGGTAACAACGTGGTTGTTGCGCTGATGGTTGCAATCAGGTTGGGGATGTCAAAAATCAGATCCGCGACAGAGGTCTGTTGGCGAACCTCGCCGTTGACCGTAGTGGTCAGTTCCATCTTGGTAACATCTGAAATCTCGTCGGCTGTCACCAACCAGGGGCCCATCGGGCAGAAGGTGTCAATACCTTTGCCGATCACCCACTGCCCGTGGCGCTTTTGCAGCTCACGAGAGGTGACGTCGTTGATGATGGTGTAGCCAAAGACGTAACTCATGGCATCAGCCTCAGCGACTTGAAATGCGCGGCGGCCAATTACCACGCCCAATTCGCCTTCGTAGTCCACTGTGTTCGTCGTGTCTAACGCGCTGTTAACGCTGACGCCCGGCCCGATCACGCTGGTTGTGGCCTTTGTAAAAATGATCGCGTGCTGTGGGATGGCATCTCTGCTGCTTGAATCAAAGCCGCTGGAATGAAACTCTTTGGCATGCTCAAAGTAGTTTTTCCCAACGCAAAAAATGTCACGCAGTGGCTCTGGAATAGGCGCGACCAGCGTCACTTCACTGAGGGGAATGCGACGAATCTCTTTGTTAGACCAAGCTTTCAAGCCATCTGCGCCAGTGGCACAAAGCGCCAGTAAGGCGCGCGCGGCGCCGTCGCCCTCATGGCAAACCACGACGGTCTCATCCGCTAAGTAGCCTGCGGCGAGCTGTCCGTGAGCGTGGAAAGTTACAAGTTTCATTTTGTCGACAAAAGTAGTTATTTGCGCTAATGTTGCATGGTATATATAATTTTGTCAATCCGAGTAACAAATTAAAGCCATGTTTGATATTCGATTTATTTGTCCGATTTCACCTGCGGAAAACAAAGGAATGCGCGCATGAGCGACACCCTACATGGCACTGCGGCGCGGCCTCAAGCTAGCGAGTCGCTAGCGGAGTCAGCCTATAAACGGCTTCGCGAAGACATCATCCGTGGCGTCCGCTACGCGGGGGAGCGCCTACGCATCGAAAAACTAAAGGGTATCTACGGCATGGGGCCGACACCCTTGCGCGAGGCCCTCCAGCGTTTGAGCTCAGAACAATTCGTTGAGGTGCATGAAAATCGGGGCTTTACAGTCGCGCCCATGGATTTGGCAGACTTTGGCGATCTCAATTTCGCGCGCGCCGAGATCGAACAAATTGCCCTTCGTCGTGCGATGCGCATTGGCGATGGTGATTGGGAGGCTCGGGTCGTCGCGGCCAGTTACGTCATGGCGAAGGCGGATGCGCGTTTGGCCGATATTGATGGCCCCCGGCATGATGACGATTGGGAAAAAGCCAACGCCGCATTTCATTCTGCGATGGTGTCGGCCTGCGACTCACGTTGGCTACTCATGACGCGTGGCCGCCTCCAAGACATGTGCGAGCGCTATAGGCGCGCTTCGTTGCACACGACCAGCGGACACCGCAGTACAGCCCAAGAGCACACGCAGATATCAGAGGCCGTTCTCGCTAGGGATGTCGATCGTGCCTGCGCGCTCACCGCAGCCCACTTTACGGTCACGCTGAACATTCTTTTAGAAGAACGCTCTGGACATGATCCTGTTTTTGCCCCGAGAGGGGGGGAGTTGAAATAATGAGTTCTGAATCGACGGTGATTCAATTTTGGGTCAATGACGAAAAGGTCGAGGCGCCAGCGGCGGATGGTGATATGTCCCTGCTGAATTACTTAAGAGATTCTCTAGGTCTTAATCGGGCCCGCTACGGGTGCGGTGCTGCAGCCTGTGGTGCGTGCACGGTGGTCTGTAATGGAGAGGCGGTGACGTCGTGTGATCAGGTCCTGTCGGAGTTGCACGGCGTGCGCGTGGAAACGCCAGAAAGCTTGGGTTCTGAAGTACAGCCGCATGCCGTTTTGGCGACGCTCGTGAAACACCAGGCGGTTCAGTGTGGCTACTGCATATCGGGCATCGCCATGCGCGTAAAAGCCTTACTGGACAAAAATCCAACACCCTCAAAACAATCGCTGGACATGGCGTTAGATCACCATTTGTGCCGCTGCGGTACCCACGTTAGGATCAAGCGCGCCGTATACGAGCTGGCAGGGATTGGGGCTTAATATGAATGCTCCCGTACAGCTTACTGAATCGCCGCGCATCTCAGCCTGGCTAATTTTTGGCCAAGCCCAGCTTCACGTGCTGAGTGGTCGTGTTGAACTCGGGCAGGGCAACATGACGGCTATTTTGCAAATCGCAGCAGATGAGTTGGATTTGCGAGTCGATCAAGTGACGATCACTGGCGGCGATACGCGTGCCACGCCAAACGAGGGCTTCACCTCGGGCAGTCTCTCGATCGCGCAAAGCGGTATGGCTATCCGGTGGGCCGCTTCCGCCGCACGTAATGCCCTGTTTGCCATCGCCGCGCAAAAACTCTCAGTTTCATTAGACCGACTCAGCGCGGTAGCAGGCCAATTTCATGTCGATGGAAACGCGGTTACCTTGACCTATTGGGATGTGAGCGCCGAGGTTGACTGGACTCAAGACGTCTCGTTGCTTGCGAGTCCCAAGTTGGCAGTCGCGCGTCAGGTGACGGGGTTGTCGGTGCCGCGTATTGATCTGATCGAGCGCATCATGGGTACGCCGTTCGTACACGACTTACAGCTGCCTGGGCTGGTTCACGGTCGCGTGGTTCAACCGCCTTGCCTAGGCGCCACACTGCAGCATCTAGACGAAGCCAGTTTAGGTAATCGCCCAGGGGTGCTTGGGGTTTGGCGTAGCGGCGAGGTGGTTGGGCTTATCGCCGACACGGCCCACCATGCAAATGCCGCGTGCGAGTGGGCGCATTTGAAAGCACAATGGTCGCTCCCCGCTAACGCGCCCGTCGATCCCATCGCAGAAATTAGAAACTCCCAAGAGGAGACTAGTCTCATCCATTCGATCGGTGACGTCGATCAAGCCGCGGGCGAGGTGACTGCACACCTCGTGTCAAGACCCTATCTGAGCCATGGGTCTATCGGCCCGTCAGCGGCGGTGGCCATTTTGGCAGACCAGCGTCTTAACGTGTGGTCCCACGCGCAAGGGCCGTTCCCGTTGCGCGATGCGTTGGCCGTGGTGTTGGACATGCCAGCCCAAAGCATTGATGTGATTCACCATCCGGGCGCAGGGTGCTACGGACACAATGGTGCCGATGATGTGGCCTTGGACGCTGCCCTGTTAGCGAAGGCCTTTCCAGGAAGACCTGTCAAAGTGGTTTGGAGCCGCGCCGATGAGTTTCGCTGTTCGCCGCTTGCGCCGGGTATGGTGACCCGTGTGTCCGCGCGTGTGGATCAGACGCATACGATTCAAGCCATGGACGTGTTGGTAAACAGCGCCCCCCACGGTAATCGACCGGGTCGAAATGGCTCACCTAACTTGCGTTCGGCAGCCTTCTTAGAGACGCCTTTTTTGCCCAGTCGCTCAAACGACATTCCTCTCGCTGGGGGCGGTGGTGCAGATCGAAATGCCATACCGCTTTACGCCATCCCCAATGTGTTGGTGCACAAGCGAATTGTTCATAACTTACCGTACCGAACGTCCTCGATGCGTGGGTTAGGTGCACACCTGAATGTGTACGCCATTGAAACACTGATGGACAAGTTGGCCGCAGAGGTGTCAGAGGACGCTTTCGATTTTCGTTTGCGCCATCTGACGGATGCGCGTGCAAAGGGCGTTTTACAGGAACTCCGCACGATGAGCGAACACCTGCGATCGGTCGCAGCGGAGGACGGTGAAGGCTGGGGGATCGGATTTGCCAAGTACAAGAATACAGCGGCCTATTGCGCGATTTTTGTGCGTGTTCAGATACAAGAGCGTGTGCGCGTGACCCACGCTTTTGCCGTACTAGACGGCGGCGAAATAATCAATCCAGATGGTGCTATCAACCAAACAGAGGGTGGCATGTTGCAGGCACTGAGTTGGACTCTCCACGAGGCGATTAAATTCGATGGCCCGACTGTTGCGACGGACGCCTGGCTGGACTATCCCATTTTGTCCTTCTCTGACGTGCCTGCCGTGGAGGTTAGGTTAATGGCGCAACCGGATGCGCCGCCTTTGGGTTGCGCTGAAGCGGCGCAAGGCCCTATGGCTGCCGCCATAGGGAATGCTGTTTTCAACGCGATAGGCGTGCATGTGTGTGAGATGCCCATCACCCACGATGCACTGGTTAAGGCCGCGTTAGGCGAGTAACAATTTTTAAAAACGAAGGATATGTGATGAGTGACGTAAAGATTCTGAGCGGTGGCGCCGCCAATGGACTGGTGAACGCCGTGCGGGCTGATTTTCTACAGGCAACTGGGTCCAACATTGTTGGTGATTTTGGCGCGGTCGGGGGCATGTTTGATCGCATTGTTGCCAACGAAGCGGTTGATATCGTGATTCTGAGCCAAAAGCTGATGGACGATTTACTTGCGCGGGGGTTGATTAGTTCGAAAAACATGACGCCACTCGGGAAAGTGGTGACAGGACTCGCCGTGCGCAGCGGGCAAGCTAAGCCGGTCGTCGACAATGCTGACAGCTTGAAGCAGACTTTCTTAGACGCGGATGCGATCTATATACCCGACCACATTAAATCGACTGCGGGCATCCACATTGCGGGGGTGCTTGCTAAGTTGGGTATTTTTGATGCGGTGATGCCGCGTTTGAAGTCTTTCCCCAACGGGCAGACCGCAATGACTGAAATGGCCAAGGCTAACGATGTCAATCCCATTGGTTGTACCCAAATGACGGAAATTTTGAATACCGCCGGTGTGGAATACGTCGGCGACCTGCCAAGCGGTTTTGATTTGGCTACGGTGTACACGGCGGCGCAAGCAACAGCTGCGGCTGACCCTGACGCGGTGCAACGTTTGATAGCCATCCTGAGCGCGGATGCCCATCAGCAGACGCGGTTGACGGCCGGGTTTTTGCCGTGAACGTGCCCGTCGCCAAAGTCTTATCGGAGCGGCTACCCCGCATATTTGCGGCAGGCGCGGATCACAGCGATGTGCAGCGCGTGATCACTCAGGTGACCGACATGTCGCTGTGGCCGCAAGCCTGGCTGGCGCTGGCTACTGGCTATGAGCGGCAAGGTGAGACGGCATTGGAGAACGGTGCGCACACCACGGCTGGTGAGGCCTTCGCGCGGCAGGCGCTTTACTGTCATTTTGGGCAGTTTGCATTCTTTGGTGATGAGGACTTAAAGCGCCGTCTGCAGGCGATACAAAATGTCGCCTATCAGCGCGCGGCACCGTATCTGTCGCCACCGGGCATACACCTTGAGATCGCAACGACGGGGGCGATGATGCGTGGTGTTTTGCGTGTTCCCGAGGCAGATCGTCCGCCACCTTGCGTGATATTGGTGCCAGGTGCGGACTCGACAAAAGAGGAGTTCCAAACGCTCGAGGCTGTTTTTCATCGTCGCGGCTTAGCGACCTGCAGCGTGGATGGACCGGGGCAGGGACTGACGCGCGCGGCGGCTAAGTTGCGTCCAGACTTTGAGGTCCCTATTGGACATGTACTTGATAGCTTGCAGCAGCGCGAAGATATAAATACGCAAAAAATCGGCCTGTGGGGGCGCAGCTTTGGCGCCTATGCAGCACTGCGAGGAGCCATAGACCAACGGCTTTCTGCCGTTGTGTCGATCGGTGGTTTTTTCGACCTGCCAACCGTTTGGGCTCGTATGCCGTATTCCACCCAAGAGTCCATTGCCTATGCCATGGGCTTGTCGGTGGAAGATGCATCGTCGGCGTTGCCAAGCTACACATTAAAGGGGCACCTAGGCGAGGTGCGCTGCCCGGTGCTGATTGTGCACAGCGGCGGGGATGAAGTCTGTCCGGTAACGGAGAGCGAACACATGGTTAGTGACCTGAGCGCACCGACGAGCTATCAGCTTTTTGAAAACGGTAACCATGTCTGCGACAACCTGACGCATACGGTGCGACCGTTGATGGGCGACTGGTTGCAATCCATATTGTTTGGACGTACAACGCCTGTTTGAGTGATGACTAAAAAAATTGAAGGAGACTGCAATGGGTAATAAGTTAGCAAAACGTGCGCTAGGTGCGTCGGGTCTGCAGGTCAGCCCCATTGGGTTTGGGCTGATGTCTTTGTCGGGCATTTACGGTGCCAGTGACGATGAAAACGGCACAAAACTTATTCAACAGGCGATTGATCAAGGGGTGGACTTTCTGGACTCCTCGGATATGTACGGTTGGGGGCATAACGAAACGCTGCTGTCCAAGGCCTTACCGGGCTATCGCGATCGGGTTGTATTAGCCAGTAAATTTGGTCAGGTTCGCCGCGAAGATGGCACACAAGGGGTAGACGGACGTCCCGAGTATGTGCGCGCGGCGTGTGAGGCGAGTTTGCAACGCTTGCAGACCGACGTGATCGATCTCTACTACGTGCACCGCATCGATCCCAAGGTCGCTATCGAGGAGACGGTTGGTGCGATGGCCGACTTGGTCAAAGCGGGGAAAGTCCGTGCGCTTGGACTGTGTGAGGCCAACCCAGAGACCATACGTCGTGCGCACGCCGTACACCCGTTAGCAGCCATTCAGACTGAATACTCGTTGCTTTACCGGGAGCCTGCCGAGGAAACCTTGCAGACGACGCGTGAACTCGGTATTGGGTTTGTCGCCTATGCTCCGCTGGGTCGAAGCCTGTTGACGGGCGCTGTTAAGTCTGTTGAGGATGTGGCGGCCGACCGCCGCAAAGACCATCCCCGGTTCCACGAGGCCAACCTAGCCAGTAACTTGACCCTACTCCCCGCGTTACAAGAGATGGCTGCGCGCAAGGCGTGTACGCCGGGGCAGCTGGCACTGGCGTGGTTGCTTGCGCAGGGCGATGACCTGATCATCATTCCGGGTACCAAGCAGAGTGCGCGCTTGCAGGAAAATCTAGAGGCTGGTGGCGCCACACTGAGCGCTGATGATATCGCCGCGTTAGCCCAAGCCTTTCCAAAAGAGGCGGCGGCAGGAACGCGTTACCCGACTGGCGGCATGAAGGGTGTCTTTATTTAAGGCTGGGGTCGCAGCAAGCAGTAGGGGGCCTTAGTGGCACTGATGCCTAGTCGTTTGCCGCCTGTATCGTTACCGCCGATGTCTCCCGCTAAGACTCCGTAATTTGTATTGAAAGTGACTAATTTCATTTAATCAATAAAGGTAATAAATATCGATATTCTTATAGACAAGGGGTCAAAAAAGAAGCGTCTAGCGCTTTAGGTTGTTCCCAACGCGGCATACTTTGCATAGTTAATCTACTTGTCGCGTAACACCATGGTATTTCAAGCACCCGAACCCTACAGCGCCTACGCCAGCGGCGAATCGCTTGCCGAGCGTGCCTATGCGCTGCTACGCTCAGACATCATTCGCGGCATCCGACCACCCGGGGAGCGTTTGCGCATTGAGAAACTCAAAACAATCTACGGAATCGGGCCGACGCCTATACGGGAGGCGTTGCAAAAGCTGAGTGCAGAACACTTGGTGCAGACTTTTGAGAACCGTGGTTTTGCAGTCGCACCGCTGGATTTGAGTGACTTTTCAGACCTGAATTTTGCGCGCGCTGAGATCGAAAACGTCGCGTTGCGCCGATCCATTGCGCTCGGCGGCAGTGCGTGGGAGGGCGGGGTCGTCGCGGCAAGCTATGTCATGGCGAAGGCGGAAAAGCGTTTGGAGAGCAGTGCGAGGGGTGCAGATGACGAATGGGAGCAAGCGAACGCTGGTTTTCATACTGCAATGGTCGCGGCTTGTGACTCAAAGTGGTTGCTCATGACGCGACGTCGATTACAAGATATGTGCGAGCGCTACCGACGCGCTTCTTTGCACTCAGAGACAGGTCATCGTGTGACTGCGGCTGAACATCAGGCCATCGCAGATGCTGTTTTGAAGCGAGACAGTGTGCTTGCCTGTGAGTTGACGCAGAGTCACTTCATGACAACGCTAGACATCCTTGTATCGCGCAGTGATAAAAAAAAGGCGGCCAATCCCAGCTGATCGCGTTTTAACGTGTGCGCGCAGGCGTGCGTTTCCCATCCCCGGTTGGCAACGGATCGGGTGTTCTTTTGATGACGCGTCGCATCAGCTTACAACCATCTCAGTGTGTTGACTAGCCTATGATGAGACGCAAACGGTCAGCG
>JABBAS010000034.1:0-4846 GCA_018607835.1 Methylobacillus sp.
TGAATTAAATGGTGGGACGTCACGGACTTGAACCGTGGACCAAAGGATTATGAGTCCTCTGCTCTAACCAACTGAGCTAACGTCCCAATCCAAGCGACAGATTGTAGCGCGCCTAGCAAGTATGATCCCCGCCATGAAAATGAAACCCAAAACCCTCGGCTGGATCGCCGCCGCGATCACCGTGACGATTTGGACGTCCTTCATAGTCATTGCACGCGCCTCAGCGGCCTACAACCTCAACCCGCTGGATATTGTCTTTCTGCGCTTCTTTGGTGCGGCCGTCGTCTTGCTGCCCTGGGTGCTGTTCAGCGCCCGTAAGCCCTCGCAAACGCCTCGTTCATTCTTTGGCTTGTCTCCGCTACCCTGGACCACGACGGCGGTCACGGGCATCTTGGGCGGTGTTTTGTATGCGTCACTCACCTACAGCGGCTTCTTCTTTGCACCGGCGGCGCACGCGTCCGTGCTATTGCCTGGCTCCCTGCCACTGTGGACAGCCGTGCTGACTGTGTTTGTGCTGAAAGATCATATTTCGCGCTCTCGCACGATTGGTCTTTTTTGTATTTTTGGCGGCGGCTTATTGGTTGGGGGAGCAAGTCTGCTTGCCGCCTTCGATGGCGGTGACATCTGGAAGGGTGACTTGCTGTTTATTTCAGCGTCCGCGTGCTGGTCGGGTTACGCCGTTTTTGTCCGTCGCAAGGGCCTCGGCGCCATCGACGCCACGGTCTCCTTAACGGTATTTTCAGTCTTCACGTTTTTACCCATTTATGCCGCGCTGGCGTGGGGTGGGATCGTGAGTAGCCGCTTGGCAACCGCCCCGGTTGGTGAGCTGGTGTTTCAAGCACTGTATCAAGGCGGTGGCACCGTGGTGGTTGCCGGTGTTTGTTTCAACCTGATGGTGAGGTACTTTGACCCCGTTCGCACGACCATGCTGACATCGGTTGTTCCCGGCCTATCGGCTCTTGGTGCGGTTATCTTTTTAGATGAGCCGCTTTACCTGAACCTGATTCTCGGCTTGGCGCTGGTGACTACCGGTATTTTGATTGGCGCGCGAAAAGCCTAGCCCTAGCCTGCCCTCCCCGCGTGGGGGCTTTACTTCCCTTGGCTGAGCGCCAAACCGACCATTTTTGAGGTGATGTCCACCACCTGAATCATGCGCTCGTAGGGCATGCGCTGGGGGCCAATAACACCCAAGGTTCCTAAGACTTGGCCGTTCACTTCGTAGGTGGCGCTGACCACCGACACGTCTTGATAAGGAACGCGGTCGCTCTCGCCACCAATAAAGATGCGCACGCCGTCGGCACGGTCCGACACGTCTAGCAGCTGCATCAGTTGCGCCTTTTGTTCGAAGAGGTCATACATACGTCGTAGGTTGTTCAGGTCAGCAGAAAACTCGCTGACCGAGAGCAAATTACGCTCGCCAGAGATAACCACATCGCCCTCCTCCTCGGCAGGGTCGTTGCCTGCGGCGACGGCTGCTTGCATGAGCTCACCAATTTCGCGGCGTAAGGAGTCCACTTCGCTGCGCAGGCGCACCCGAACTTCGTTCATAGTGAGCCCGGCGTAGTTGGCATTCAGAAAATTGGCCGCCTCTATCAACTCGCTCTGGGTGTACACGACCGGCGTGTGAATCACGCGATTTTGTACATCACCATCTGGCGACACAATAATAATGAGCACCCGGCGCTCAGACAGCGCCAGAAACTCAACGTGCCTAAAGATCGAATTACGCTTGGGGACCACGACCACACCCACAAACTGCGACAAACTCGACAACATCTGCGCGGCGCTATTGATGATTTTTAGTGGCTGGTCCGGGCTAAGCTCCTTGGGCAGCGTTAGCGACATGCCGGCCGTGTCGGGGCTCATCGTGAGCATGGTGTCTACAAATAGACGGTAGCCTTTGGATGTGGGGATGCGCCCAGAGGAGGTGTGTGGGCTGGTGACCAGCCCCAGCTCCTCCAAATCACTCATCACATTGCGAATTGTCGCGGGCGATAAATCAAGGTCATTGGCCTTGGAGAGCGTGCGTGATCCCACCGGCTGACCGTCCGCAATGTAACGCTCAACCAACGCCTTCAGCAACAATTTTGACCGCTCATCTAACATCAGGTTATTGTACGAATACCGCTCCGGGCTATGTTGTAATTTACAGACCATGAATCCAAGCTCAACCGTTGCCACTGCAGGCGGCAAAACTGACCTTCCCAAGCGTTTCCACCATGTGGGGATTGTCGGGAAGTTTCAGACCGCTGGCTCACACGAAGATATTTTTAATCTGGCTACTTTTTTAGTGAGCTTGGGGATCGACGTCAGTTTAGAACGAGAAACGGCGTTAAACACCGGCATTACAGATTTTTCCACTATAGACGTGGATGTCATCGGTGAACAATGTGATCTGGCCGTGGTGGTTGGAGGTGATGGCACGCTGTTGGGCGTTGGGCGCCGCCTGGCCAAGCACGGTGTGCCCATGATCGGGGTCAATCAGGGGCGCGTGGGCTTTATTACCGACATCGCACTCACCGACTACCGAGAGGTGCTACCCCCCATGCTGTCCGGCGCTTACGAGCACGAGGTCCGCGGCATGATGCAAGCACAGGTTTGGCGAGACAACCACTGCGTATTTGAAGCCAGCGCGCTCAACGACGTGGTCGTCAACCGCGGCAGTACGACGGGCATGATCGAGTTACGCATAGAGGTGAATGGTCACTTCGTTGCCAACCAACGTTCGGATGGCCTGATCATTGCGTCACCCACGGGCTCCACCGCGTACGCGATGTCGGTGGGTGGCCCGATTGTTCACCCCAGCGTCGCCGGCTGGGTGGTGGCGCCGATTGCGCCGCACACCTTATCCAACCGGCCTATCGTGTTGCCTTTTGAGTGCGAGGTAAGCGTTGAGCTTGTGCGCGGACTGGAGGCCAATGTCAATTTCGATATGCAGTCGCTCACCAGTCTCATTAAAGGGGATCGAATTAAAGTGTGTGCGGCCGAGCAAGGTCTTAGACTCCTGCATCCACAAGGCTGGAGTTACTTTGATACGCTTCGAAAAAAACTGCATTGGAATGAAGGCAATCCCTAGCCCCTTGCGTGCCTGCAACATCAAGCCTCACCCTCTCATCGCCTTGCCTGTCATTAACAACCCACCGTCTTACCGCCCCAAATGAGCCTTCGTCGTATTTCGTTGAAAGACTTCGTCATCGTCGAGGCATTGGATGTTGACCTCTGCGATGGCTTCACCGCCCTAACCGGCGAGACCGGCGCGGGGAAATCGATTTTGATCGATGCCGTGCAAATTGCCCTGGGTCAACGCGCGGAGGCCTCGGTGATTCGTCACGGTGCCACACGCTGCGAGATAACGATTGAGCTGAGCAGCACGCCCGCGCTGGCCGACTGGCTGACCCGCAATGGGTTTGACGATGCCAGCGGATCGACGATACCCGCCGAACTGACGCCGGCGCTGATGCTGAGGCGTCAAATCGACAACCAAGGGAGGAGCAAAGCATGGATAAACGGCTCTCCCGCGACCATGACGCAATTGCGGGAAGTCGGTGATGCGCTTGTTGACATTCACGGCCAGCACGCTTGGCAAAGCCTGAGCCGACCGGCCTCGCAGCGCGAACTACTCGATGGTTATGGCGGCATTGACACGGCACGGCTCAACGGGCTTTGGCAAGCGTGGCGTGACAGTGAGGCCAAGCTTGCGCGCGCACGTGATCGTCAGGCCAGTCTGGCGCAGGACACGGAACGCCTGACTTGGCAGATTGGTGAACTCGCCAAGCTCGCGCCTCAGCCAGATGAGTGGCAGACCCTTAACGCAGACCACAACCGCATGTCGCATGCGCAAGCCCTCATGGACGCGGCGCAAGTGAGCGCACAGGCCATAGATGATGATGAGACCAACGCCAGTGGGTTGATTCACATAGCGGCAACGGCGTTGGAAAAGCACACCCACATCGAACCCCAATTTGTCCCTGTGGCTGATTTGTTGCGACAAGCACAAGCCCTCATTGAAGATGCCGCACACAGTCTGCATTTGTACGGACGCCATACCGACCTAGACCCTGCCGGCTTCCAAGCCCTTGATGACCGTGTGGCCTTGTGGCTATCGCACGCGCGCCGACTCAAGTGCGCACCCGAAGAGCTACCAGAGCGCCTGTTGGCTTGGGAAGCCGAGTTGGCCGCCCTGAACGACGCAAGCGATCTGGCGACACTCGCACAACAGGTTTCGGATTGCCTCGATGCCCTGCTAAAAGAAGCAAAGGTCATTCGCAAGAAACGCACCGTGGCCGGCGCAAAGCTGTCCAGCGAGATCACCGCAGCCATGCAGACTTTGGGCATGGATGGCGGCCGTTTTGAGGTGGCGATGCAGGCCTTGGACACACCCCAACAGCACGGAATTGACGACTTGTCATTCTTAGTTGCAGGCCACCCCGGCACGCCGCCCCGCCCCGTAAACAAGGTGGCGTCAGGGGGCGAGTTATCGCGCATTGCATTAGCGATAGCGGTCTGCACCAGCCGCTTGGGTACGGCACCCACGCTGATTTTTGATGAAGTGGACGCCGGCATTGGCGGGCAAGTTGCGCAAACAGTAGGACAGCTCATGCGCCAACTTGGTATGGATAGGCAGGTGTTGGCGGTGACACACTTGGCGCAAGTTGCTGCCAGTGCAGACCAACATTGGGTTGTGAAAAAAGCGCGGGCCTCGGACAAGACCGTGAGTGAGGTCGAGGCGGTTAGCGCAGACGCGCGAACCGTGGAAATCGCGCGTATGCTGGGGGGAGATATCCACTCAAAAACCTCACTGGCGCACGCCACTGAGATGCTGGCTCAAGCGAGTGCCCGATGACCC
>JABBAS010000034.1:4946-10473 GCA_018607835.1 Methylobacillus sp.
CGCCACTGAGATGCTGGCTCAAGCGAGTGCCCGATGACCCAAACCACGCAAACAAGTACGACCACGCCGAACGACACCTCGACACGCGACGCCCTTGAGGTAGTCGTGTTGACGGGGGTCTCGGGCTCAGGTAAGTCGGTAGCGCTTGCGGCGCTCGAAGACGCAGGCTATTTCTGCGTCGACAACCTCCCGCCCGAGTTGTTAATGGACTTAGTGGCTTTAGAGAGAAAAAACAAAGCCCGCAAAGTAGCGGTTGCTATGGATGCACGCAGCGCCACGGGCCTCCCCGCGCTGCCCGAGCATCTTGCGCAACTCAAGGCGCAAGGGGTGGCGCTGGTGACTATTTACTTGGAGGCGACGACCGATGTGTTGGTCCGGCGCTTCTCCGAGACCCGCCGTGCACATCCGTTACTGACAGACGCCTCGGGCGACAACGCGCAAAGCGTGCTGGTAGAGGCCATTCAACTTGAGCGCGAGTTGCTGAGCGACTTACGAGACCAAGCACACATCATCGACACCAGCCAAAATTCGGCTGCTGGCTTGCGCACGCAGATCAAGACATTCCTAGCCAATGGCGTCCCGTCTTCGGGCTTGGGCTTGGGCTTGGGCTTACGTTTGCAGTTTGAGTCATTTGCGTTCAAGCAAGGGGTCCCAATGGATGCCGACTTTGTATTTGATGTTCGTATGCTCCCCAACCCCCATTACGAACCGACGTTGCGCGCGCAAACCGGGCTAGATGCAGACGTCATAGCCTACCTGTCGCAACAAGCGGCGGTATCAGACATGCGGGCTCATATCACCGCATTTTTGCAAAAGTGGCTGCCCGCGATGGCGGCCGACCACCGCGCTTACGTGACGGTTGCCATTGGCTGCACGGGCGGCCAGCATCGGTCGGTCTACTTGGCACAGACACTCAGCGCTGATTTCTCAAGCGACTGGTCCACGCAAGTCCGCCACCGCGAACTAGAAAAGCGAAAGTCAGGGCACTAATTACTGCCCGATCAAGCCTTGGTGTTGAAACCACTTTTTAAAGGGTGCTGGTAAGGCGGCCTGAGGTAACGCATGGCGCGGGACCCACGCGCCTACAGGCGCAGATGGGTGAACGGTGCCGGATACGCGCACCGTGACAGGCGTCAGGTGCAAGTCCTTATGCGTTAACACGTGCTTGAAACTGGCGGCAGTCTCCTGCACAGCGCCATCCGCGTGGCGCGTTATCCATTGCGCCACATCCGCTTCGTTCTCGAACAAGGGCGGCGCCTGCATACCCGCCCAAACGCCCTGTTGTGGGCGTGTCTCTAGCCAAACGGCATCGGGGGAGACCAACAGCACCCACGTCCACCGCTCGACCCGGCGTTTGAGCTTTTTCCCTTTCACAGGAAACGCCGTGGTGCGCTCCTGCGAATAGGCCGCACACATGGACGCCACTGGGCAACGCGCACAGGCCGGCGCCCGCAACTGACAGACCGTGGCACCCAGATCCATCAGCCCTTGTGTGTAGGCTGGCATCGCCTCGCTTAACGGTCGCGTTAGCTGCGCCAAACCCTGATCTAGCAACTGCTGGCCAGCCAAGTGCAATGCCCGACTCTGCGCGGTCACGGCCAAGTCGCCATCAAAGGCTAGCAAGCGCGACAGCACCCGCTTCACATTGCCGTCAAAGATGGAGATGGGCTCGGCAAAGCAAAAGGAGGCGATGGCTGCTGCGGTTGAGGGACCAATGCCTGGCAAGCGCTGTAAGTCCCGCATCGTACGGGGGAAAACGCCGCCGTACTCAGCGACGACCATTTGGGCGCAGCGGTGTAACAAACGCGCCCGGCTGTAGTAACCCAGCCCTGCCCATAACGCCATTACCGCCTGTTGTGGCGCCTCCGCTAGCGCGGCAACGGTTGGGAAACGATCCATAAACCGATTGAAATAGTCGATCACGGTGGCCACCTGTGTTTGCTGCAGCATGACTTCAGATAACCACACGCGGTAGGGGTCACGCTGTTGTTGCCACGGTAGGTGGTGGCGACCATGCGCCAACTGCCAGCTCACCAACGTCGACGCAAATGCCTCATGACCAGGCCGCGTGGCGTTCACCGCTGGCACCCCACGCAGTAATACGTTGCGCGCTGTCCCTGTACGATGCGTCTAATGGGTCTGGCACACACTTGGCAGGGCTCGGACGCTCGCCCATAGACCTGAGATGCGTTTTGAAACAGGCCGTGCTCTCCCTGTGCGTTTTTGAAGTCCTTGAGGGTTGTGCCGCCCATCTGAACCGCCTTCTCCAGCAACACCCGGATGACCTTATGCAAGGTCTTGAGGCGTGACACCGCCACATCGCAAGCGGGGCGCGTTGGGTGTATGCCTGCAAGGAACAAGGCCTCAGACGCGTAAATGTTACCCACGCCAACGACCACATCCCCCGCCAGCAAGGCTTGCTTGATGGGGGCGCGGCGCTTGCGCATGGCAGCCACAAAAACGTCAACATCAAAATCGTCACCTAGTGGCTCGACACCCAAGTGACCCAGTAGCTTGTGCGCAATGGGCGCGTCCAAACTCTGCGCGAAGACAACGGCACCAAATCGTCTGGGATCGGTTAGGCGCAGATGACCGCGATGGGTGGTCATGTCAAAGTGATCGTGTGCGGCAGGGGCTCCCAACAAGCGGCCGGGCGGCGTGAAGGCCAAGCTACCTGACATGCCCAAGTGAATGAGCAACACCCCATCGGTGATGTGAAGCAGGAGGTACTTACCGCGCCGACCGACAGATTCGATGCGCCGCCCACACAAGTCGGCGACCCCACACCCCAGTGGCCAGCGTAAGGGCTTGCCCATGCGCACGTCCAGAATATCGCCGCCTGTGATGGCTTGCGCAAAGCTGCGCCGTGTGACTTCGACTTCTGGGAGTTCGGGCATAGCAAAAGATGTAACTATTGGTAACTGGCGGCACCACGCACAAACGCGGTGACCTGAAGCGGGATCGCTTATTATGGGGATATTAAAACCGATAGGCTCCCCAAGGGTATTGGCACAAGCGACCCCGTTGTGCCCACGCCTCCCTATATATTTGGCACATGGCTAACTCCTTCCTGATCGCTCCTCCCAGTGGCACGTTGCGCACCGTTCGCTTGAGCGCGGGCGTTTGGCCCAGCATCTGGTCGGGGTTGGGGTCAGGATTGTGCCTGCGGTTGGGTTGGGTGCTGTTGGGTGCAGCGCTAACAAGCTCCGCGTGGGCGTCCGACCCGCAACAGGACGCGACATCCGCTAAAGACCAGCCGGAAGACGCACAGGTGGTCATGAACTCAACGCTGGATGACCGCCTGTTCTATCAGATACTGGCTGGCGAAATTGCGGCGCGAAACAACGAGGTCACACTGGGCTTCCGCTTTTTATCCGCCGCTGCAAAGAGCAGTGGCGACGCTTTGTTATACGAGCGCGCCATACAAATGGCGATTCAGGGCGGCTCTGGCGACGCCGCTTGGGGGGCCGCCTCTCAGTGGGTCAAGGCAGAACCGAACAGCCTGAAAGCCCAGGCCATGCTGCTGCGCGTCGCAATTGCCACAAAGCGCAGCCAAGGTATATCCGACGCCCTTACACGCATTATTTCGATTGGCAACGACGCGGAAAAACGCGACCTCATTCGTGCAATGCCATCGACGCTCAAGCGCCTTCCTAGCGAACTGGCCACGCAAGCGGAGGCCATTGCAGACGCCAGCTTGAAGCAGGTGAAAGCCGATCCACGCTTCGCATCATCGGCTTGGTCAGCCATTGGTTTTTTACGACTGCAAGCAAAGAATAAAGACAAAGCGCTTGATGCACTTAACAAGGCACGCAGCAACGATGTCGCAGACATTGATACGGGCCGCTTGGCCTTGGCGCTCTTTGAGCAAGGTGCCAGCGCGGCCGAGCCGGTGGTTTTAGCGCATATTGCGGCACAGACTAATGACCCAAAGCCCCGGTTTCAGTACGCAAGGTTGCTCTATTTAGAAAATAGAACCACCGCTGCCCTCGCCCAACTCAACCAAGTTCTACTGAGCGCGCCCACATTAGTGCCCGCTTGGTTACTGAGCGCTCAGATTTATCACCAACAAGCCGACTTTGACAAAGCGCAAGCCAATGCCAAACAGGCATTGATATTGAATGCGCAACAACGTGCAAGCGGCCAGCAAGGGCGGGCGGACACCTATGGGCGACAGGCGAAATTGCTATTAGCCGATGTCGCCCAGGCAAACGGGCTTTGGGCTGAAAGCGGTCGTTGGCTGGACGAGGTGGGGTCAGAGGATGAAGCCGTGCTTTACCGGCGTGCCGTGCTACTGGGCAAGCAAGGCCGCGAGGACGAGGCCATTGCGCTGATCCAAGGACCCGCACTTACGGAGTCGCCAGCAGAGAATGCTTCAGATGCGGATGCGGATGCGATCAAATCACGCATGCAACTCACCGTCCGCTTGCTTCGCGAATTCAAACGCTTAGACGATGCCTACCTGGCGACCCAGGCAATGATTGCGACGTTTCCAGACGATGCCGAGTTACTTTACGGTCAGGCCATGCTCGCCGACCAATTGGGTCGCCCTGCAGAGATGGAGCGTTTGTTACGCGAACTGATACAGCGCGAGCCAGATTACGAGCACGCCTACAACGCCTTGGGTTACTCGCTAGTGGACAGAGGGGAGCGCCTGCAAGAGGCGCAAGCACTGATTGAAAAAGCCTTAACGCTCAGCCCCAACGATCCGCTCATTACCGACAGCTTAGGCTGGGCCTACTTTAGGCAAGGCCGATTGGACTTGGCAGCACAGACCCTCGAGCGCGCGTATGCCATCAAGCAAGATCCTGAGATCGCAGCCCACCTCGGTGAGGTGCGATGGGTGCAGGGGAAGACGGCTGTTGCGATCCAGCTGGTGCGGGAGGCGATCGCGAGGTATCCCGATAACGCTGTTCTCAAGGCCACCGTCAAGCGGTTGGGTATGCCGCTGCAATGATCTGTATCCATCGGGTGCTTGGGGCGCGCTTAGGTACCCACTTGCCGTGGTTACTGGTTTGCGCGGCGACGCTGGTCGGCTGCGCCTCGGCGCCCAAACCCCAACACCCAGAAGATGGTGCATGGCATGGCAAGCTCTCCGTAGTGTTGGAGACGACGCCCCGTCAGCGCCAACGCGTGGACTTCGACCTCTACGGCTCTGCGAACAGGGGCGAACTGCATCTGTTGTCGCCGCTGGGCACCACGGTAGCCCAAGCGACGTGGGCCCCCGGTAAAGCGACCATACGCAAGGGCAACGAGGTCGCCGCGTTTGACAGTCTGGATGCGTTGAGTCGCGAAATGCTCGAAGCCCCATTGCCTGTCGCCGCTTTGTTTGGGTGGCTTAAAGGCATGGACGCATCGGCGCCAGGTTGGCGCGTCGACCTGTGCCAAGTGGGTAAAGGGCGCGTGCAAGCGGTGCGGGAATGGCCGCAACCCACAGCCAAACTTAACCTGGTGTTTGAACCAGCACCAGCACCAGCAACCACCCCCTTGAACGCCGACGTATGCGCCAACCCAAACTGATCTCTGC
>JABBAS010000034.1:10573-26525 GCA_018607835.1 Methylobacillus sp.
CTTGAACGCCGACGTATGCGCCAACCCAAACTGATCTCTGCACCGGGTAGCTTGGCGCACTGGGTCGACCTGCCTGCGCCGGCAAAGCTGAATCTTTTTTTGCACATCACGGGTCAACGTCCCGATGGCATGCATAACTTGCAATCGGTGTTTGTCTTGGTGGACTGGGCCGACTATATTGGCATCGCCGTACAGGCTGACGCAGCGATCACGCGTGTGGACAAAAAGGCCAATGAGACCAAGCAAGCAACGACCCTACCCGCTGAAGATCTGACAGTCAAAGCGGCCAAGCTGCTCCAGACAGCAACGGGGTCAACACAGGGCGCGACCATCACCTTAGAAAAGCACTTGCCCTCGCAGGCGGGAATGGGTGGCGGATCGTCAGATGCCGCAACCTGTTTGCTGGCTCTCAACCGTCTGTGGGACTGCCACCTATCCGAAGATGACTTGTGCCGCTTGGCCCTCCAATTGGGTGCAGACGTGCCGTTCTTTATCCGCGGTCATAACGCCTGGGTGGAGGGCGTGGGCGACATCATCACCCCCATTCCAGCGCCGATACAAAGTTATTGGATACTCAAGCCACCTGCCGGGGTCTCAACGCCAGCCATCTTTGGCTCACCCAGTCTGTGCCGCGATACGCCCGCCACCTCGTTGACAGACTACCTTGCACAAACAGCAGAAAACCGCATGGGTTTTGGGAGAAACGACTTAGAGCCTGTCGCAAGCGCTCTCTGCCCAGATGTCCATGCCGCACTGGCGCGCATGCACCAACACGGTTTGACGCCACGAATGAGCGGTTCTGGTAGTGCGGTTTTCGCCATACTGGCTAAAGATATCGAACTCGAACCCGGGGATTTGCCAGACAATTGGCTGTCTCGAAAATGCAAAAATATTGCAAAACATCCCATGCACGATTGGGAATGGCAAAAAATTGTTAGATAATAAGAGGCTCAGCAGATTGGTAGCTCGTTTTTGAACCGCTAATCCGCTGTTAGTTGGTTAGCGCGAGACGCCTCTTGCGCACCTGGGTCAAGGTACCTAGATGCGCATAAAAAATCGGGCGCTGATCCAGCATATAGGGGAGTCGCCAAGTTGGTTAAGGCACTGGATTTTGATTCCAGCATGCGAGGGTTCGAGTCCTTCCTCCCCTGCCAAAACCCCGTGTGGTGTGCACACACAGCGGCACCCTCGGTACACACTGTCGGCCGCAAGATCACACCACGCTGACCTTTCTGCCGCCGACATCATTCAAGCTGGGTTTCACATGCAAGCTTCCGGACACGACTTCATGATATTCACCGGTAACGCCAACCCTGTATTGGCTGCCGAGATTGCCCAGCATCTGAACGTACCCCTTGGCGGCATCAACGTTGGGCGCTTCTCCGATGGGGAAGTAACCGTTGAACTCACACAAAACGTTAGGGCACGTCACGCCTTTATCGTGCAACCGACCTGCGCGCCGACCAATGAGAACCTGATGGAACTCATCATCATGGTGGATGCGCTCAAGCGGGCTTCGGCAACGAGTATTGCGGCCGTCATTCCCTATTTTGGCTATGCCCGTCAAGATCGTCGCCCCCGTTCAAGTCGGGTACCGATTAGCGCCAAAGTGGTCGCCAACATGTTGCAAGCGGTAGGTGTGTCACGCGTCCTGACCATGGATCTGCATGCAGATCAAATTCAAGGCTTCTTCGACGTTCCGGTGGATAACATTTTCGCGTCTCCCGCTTTGTTGGGCGACCTGCGTAGCAAAAATTACAGCGATTTGCTGGTGGTCTCGCCCGATGTAGGTGGTGTGGTTCGTGCTCGCGCCTTGGCTAAGCAGTTGGACTGCGATATGGCCATCATCGACAAGCGCCGACCACGCGCTAACGTCTCTGAGGTGATGCATGTCATTGGCGACATTGATGGTCGTAACTGCGTGATCATGGACGATATGATCGACACGGCTGGCACCTTGGTTAAAGCCGCTGAGGTACTGAAAGAGCGCGGCGCCAAGAGCGTTTACGCCTACTGTACGCACCCCATTTTCTCCGGTCCAGCCATTGAACGCATTACCCAAGGTGATGCGCTTGATGAAGTGGTCGTCACCAACACCATTCCCTTGTCGCAAGCCGCCCAGGCATGCCCCAAGATTCGCCAACTCTCCGTTGCACCTTTGATGGCCGAGACCATCGCAAGAATTGCATCGGGTGAGTCGGTTCTCAGTTTGTTCGCAGATCAGGATAAGTTGTTCTAATAGCTTCGCGCTGTTAGCGCTATCAGATTTGCGGCAAAGCGTGTCGTCGCGTGGTTCGTTGAACCGCGTAGACGGCTTTTTTTGTTGAAATGACCTTGGTCGCGAGGCATTTCGTTTAGGAGTTAGCTATGAAATTCGTCGCTTTTGAGCGCGCTAAGCAGGGTACGGGTGCGAGCCGCCGTCTGCGTAATACAGGCCGCACGCCTGGTATCGTTTTCGGTGGTTCTGCTGAGCCTACGGCCATCGAGCTAGACCACAACGCCTTGTGGTTTACGCTCCAAAAAGAAGCGTTCCACGCATCTTTGTTGGAAATGGAACTCAACGGCAAGACAGAAATTGTTTTGTTGCGCGATGTCCAGTACCACCCCTTTAAACAGCTCGTTTTGCACGTTGACTTTCAACGCGTTGACGCAAAAACACGTTTACACAAAAAGGTGCCTCTGCACTTCATCAACGGCGAAACTTCGCCTGCAGTGAAGCTCGACCGGTCCGTGGTTAACCATGTGATGACCGAGTTGGAGGTTGAGTGCTTGGCCACCGACTTGCCAGAGCACATTGAGATCGACTTGGGTGAGTCAGTCAAGGGATCGACGCTGCACGTCACTGACCTGAAATTGCCTAAAGGCATTAAGGCCGTGACACATGGCAAGAAAAACCAAACGGTTGTGACGTTTACCGCCCCTCCAGGCGGCTACACCGCTGATGCAGCGGCAGAACCAGCAGCCGAGTAAAGACGGCTGGTGCGCTGGCCTAGCTGGCGCGCGCAACAGGAAACCCGCTAGAACTTGGTTCCAGCGGGTTTTTTTTGGCCACGCCCGGGATAAACTCATAGCATGATCAGATTATTTGTGGGCCTTGGCAATCCAGGGTCTGAATACGAGGGCACCCGTCACAACGCCGGCTTCTGGTGGATTGATGCGCTATCTCGCCAATGGAACATGCCCCTGCGATTTGAAAAAAGTTACTTCGGGCAGATGGCTAGAGGCCAGTTACGCGGTGAAACGGTGTGGCTATTGGAGCCACAAACCTTCATGAACCTCAGTGGAAAATCAGTTGCCAGCCTAGCGCGATTTTTTAAAATTTCCCCGGAGCAAATTTTGGTTGCGCATGACGAGCTAGACTTGCCGGCTGGTGAGGCCAAGCTAAAGCAAGGCGGTGGTCACGCTGGACACAATGGCTTGCGCGACATCCACGCGCAACTAGGTAGTTCCGATTACTGGCGCTTGCGCATCGGGATCGGGCACCCCGGCCACAAAAACGACGTTGCCAACTGGGTGCTTAAAAAACCGTCTCCGGACGAGCGCGCTGGGATTGAGGCGGCAATGGACCGCGCCCTAAAAGGAGCCGATTTTTTATTTTCTGGCGAGATGGCCAAGGCCACTGGCGTGATTCATACCAGCAAGCCACCACGCGAAAAAAAGCCAAAACCCAGCCCTGTGCAGCCAACGATACAAGACAACAGCGCGGACTCATCGACCATGGAGCCAAAGCCCTAAGACACTTGCCCCAAACTAGGGTTTGTCAGCGGTCAGACGCTCGTATTTTGCGAACAGTTGTAGGCGCGTCTCTATGAAATTGGGGTGAACGGGAATACAAGCCACTGGACACAGCGCGACGCACTGTGGCTCGTCAAAGTGCCCCACACATTCGGTGCATTTATTGGGGTCAATCTCGTAGATTTCTTTACCCATATAAATTGCCTCGTTTGGGCACTCTGGCTCGCACACGTCGCAATTAATGCACTCATCGGTAATGATTAGGGCCATGGATTAGCCCTCAGCGCGCAAAGCCGCTGCCACCGATGGACTGACCATTTCAGAGATATCGCCACCCAATTTTGAAATTTCACGCACCAGCGTGCTGGAAATGCATTGCAAGTTGGCCTGAGGTAACAAAATAACGGTGTCAATCGTTGGCGCCAACTTACGGTTCATGGCAGCCATCTGTGCTTCGAAATCATAGTCTGTCAGGTTGCGTACCCCACGCACCACTGCGTTGGCGTTGTGTTGCTCGCAAAAGTCCATGATCAACCCCTCAAAGGGCCGTACCTCGACACCCTTCACACCCGCCATCACATCCGTCACCATGCCTATGCGTTGATCAAGCGTAAAACGTGTTTTTTTATGGTGTGCGACAGCGACTGCAATTAGCACGCGGTCAAACAAGTGCGCGGCACGGCGCAGCACATCTTCATGCCCCAGCGTAATGGGGTCAAACGTACCTGGGTAGACAACAACGCGCATACCAATCATCCTTATTCAACGGTGGGCGTTTTCGCCAACAAGTAAAAACGAACGGCCCCGGCCTTCCCCTCGCGGTAGATCTCAAACCCGAGGGGTCCCAGCGTCTGCGCAGACCAAGCAAGGCCAGACTCGAGGTAGACCAAGCCATCACCAGCCAATGCATCGCACGCGCTTTTCAAGGCCTGCTCGTACACCTTATTTATGCCTAATTCTACGGTGGCATCGCCAAAAGGGGGGTCTAAAAATATCAAGTCCCATTGCGCACCGCGCTGCGATGCAAGCAAGGCGACCGCATCACCACTGGCTATACGGATACCTGTCATGCTTAGGCGCGATTGATTGGCCTCAAGCGCCTGGAGTGCCACACGGTCACGCTCAACCAACCAGACATCCTTGGCACCGCGCGACGCCGCCTCAAAACCCAGCGCGCCTGAACCAGCGAAGGCATCGATGCACCGCCAGCCACTGAGGTCTTGTCCCAACCAGTTAAAGAGTGTCTCGCGCACGCGGTCGCCTGTCGGTCGCAGGCCCTGCGCCACGGGCACCGTCAGCTTGCTGCGCTTGTAGCGTCCGCCAATGATACGAATCTCGCCAGCACCCGCATGGGGCTTTTTGGGTGATGATGTCACGGCGCTGTTTTTGGGGCGTATATGTTTCATAGAATGAGGCTATTGTAGAAAATTAAACATGTTCAGCTTTTTCAAGAAAAAACCAGCCCCTGAGCCCCCTGTTCAGTCGCCTGCCGCCGCATCCGTTGCGCCAGAGAAGGTCGACGACACAGCGCCCAACGACGCCGAGCCAGCCGCGCTCTCTGAGACACGCTCTGACTGGCTCAGCCGCTTACGGGGCGGTTTGCGCAAAACCGGTCAGCAGATCGGCCACGTCTTCACGGCGGGGCGCATTGATGAGGCGCTTTATGAAGAGCTGGAGTCGGCATTACTGATGTCAGATGCGGGCGTCAAGGCCACAACGCACCTGCTAAAACAAGTGCGTGAGCGCGTGAAACGAGAGCGCACCAACGACGCCGCCGCCGTGAAGAGCTTACTCATCGATGAGTTCACCACGCTACTCTTGCCGCTGCAGCGCGCGATGGACGTCAGTCAAGCCAGTCCAACCGTCATCATGATGACGGGTGTGAACGGCGCAGGTAAGACCACGTCGATTGGCAAACTGACACGCCACTTGGGCGAAGCGGGCGCCAGCGTGCTGTTGGCTGCGGGTGATACCTTCCGTGCCGCCGCGCGCGAACAGCTCGATGTGTGGGCAGGCCGCAACCATGTCGACATCGTGAGTCAAGAGGGCGGCGACCCGGCGGCCGTGAGCTTCGATGCCGTTAAAGCGGGGATTGCGCGTAAAAAAGATGTGGTGCTGATCGACACTGCGGGGCGACTTCCAACACAGACTCACCTGATGGATGAGCTTAAAAAGATCAAGCGCGTCATTGAAAAGGCGGCAACTGGCGCTCCGCACGAGATTTTGCTCGTTATCGATGGCAATACCGGACAAAACGCGTTGGCGCAAGTGAAGGCCTTCGACGACGCCCTAGGCCTTACGGGTTTGATCGTCACCAAGTTGGATGGGACCGCCAAAGGCGGCGTGCTGGCTGCCATTGCGATGGAGCGTCCCATTCCCGTGTACTTCATTGGGGTGGGTGAGTCGGTGCACGACCTGCGTGACTTCAATGCGGCGGAATTCTCAGAAGCCATCGTGCATTAGACCAACCACCGGCGCCGCCCACAGCGGGGATGAGACACCGATTGGCACTCTCCTTCAATGAGTGCTAAACTAACAGCGTCACACGACTAAGGAGAAACCCTATGACTACTTTGGTACCCGTTAACATCCAAGCATTGGCTGTTCGCGACCCGTGGTCGGTTCTCCCCCCGCTAGGCAGTCTGGATGCTTACATTGGGGCGGTTAACCGACTTCCCATGCTGACGCTGGAGCAAGAGCGTGCGTTCGCTGAAGACCTGAAAAATAACAACGATTTAAAAGCGGCTGGGGCACTCATCATGTCGCACCTCCGTTTAGTGGTTTCAGTCTCTCGTCAGTATCTGGGCTATGGGCTACCGCACGGCGATCTCATTCAAGAAGGCAACATCGGCCTCATGAAAGCCGTTAGACGTTTTGACCCCGAGCAAGGTGTACGCCTCGTGAGCTATGCCCTGCACTGGATCAAGGCTGAAATACATGAGTACGTGCTGAAAAATTGGCGTATGGTCAAAGTCGCAACGACCAAGGCCCAGCGTAAACTGTTTTTTAACCTGCGCTCCATGAAGCAAAACCTGCAGCAAGCGGCCGGTGAAAGCGACACAGACACTTACCGCACCACGCTAAACCCCGACGAGGTCGACCTGATCGCGGCCCATCTCCGCGTGAAGCGTGAAGAGGTGCTTGAGATGGAGACACGGCTCGCTGGCGGCGACGTGGTGCTGGACCCCAGTCCAAGCAACGATGGAGAAGAAGCCTTTGGCCCTATTTCCTACCTCACAGACGCCCGCTTCGAGCCGACCAACGTCATAGAGAACACCGAGCGTGACCACCTGGCGCATGAGGGTGTCGGACGCGCGATTGCCCAGCTAGATGACCGCGCCAAACGGATCGTGACCGAGCGTTGGCTCAAAGTAAACGACGACGGCGGTGGCGGCATGACGCTGCACGAATTGGCGGCCGAGTTTGGCGTGAGCGCTGAACGTATTCGTCAAATTGAGACAGCATCTATGAAAAAAATGCGATCTTATTTAGCGGAATAGCTAAAATTATAATACTATAGATGTAATAAGTTGGCGTTGCTCTAGGTCGCATTTTCACCGGAGCGGCTTGTTTCGCAGTAGGATACGCGTGTGAAAATAATACGCGCATCCTATGTCTGAAGCACCGGCTCCCAAGCTAACCACCGTCGGAGCGACGCCTGCGCGGGCCAACGCACTAAAAATCTTAGTCACGAGCCGAAAAGGTGGCGTTGGCAAGAGCACAATTTCAGCGAATTTAGCGGCCTTCTTCAAGCTAGAGCACGGACTAACCACCACCCTGCTCGACCTAGACTTGCATGGCTCATCCAGCGATTGGTTGCGCGAAGCCCGCCCTATTGGCGTGGTGGTGCAACATCACCCACTGCCTTTGGACCTCGGCCGCAAGGGCGCCGCTATGGAAGCGCGCCGGCACTTGCGCCACGCAGCAGAGAGCTCAGACGTGGTGATTGCCGATCTCACGTGGTCTGACGCCCTAGACGGTAATTGGCTCTTTGACTACGACGTTGTCTTGACCCCTGTGTCCATGTCAGGCATCGAGGTCGCTGCCACCATCGGCTTCCTCTCCAATTTACACTGGGTATTCGAATCGACCGTGCGCACAGCGCCCCAATTGGTCATTTGCCCAAGTCGCGTTGATGAGACCGACTCGATAAGCAAAATTTTTACCTCGCAAACCTTCCCCATTAGCTTCGTACTGAGCCCGCCGGTTTACAACTTCGCTGAAGCAAAGTTCTTGTTCAAGAAGGGCTACCTAAGTGAGCTAGCTGACGACCGTGGCAGTACATTTAAGGTCTTTGCGCAAAGCATTGCGGATGTCGGATTTGCCCACATGCGCAGCAAACTCAGACGCAACATCAGCATTGGCAACCTGAGCAAAGTGTCTGGTGAGTCAACCGTACTCACCCACTTTATGCAGCAGCGTGCCCACGGCAATGCAACGGCAACACCAGCCACCTTGATGAAACAAGCTGTGCCCGAAGAGCCCATTGCAAAAGTACCAGAGAAAAAAAGCGGCTTACTGCGCCGCTGGTTCAACCCGTTCTAGGGCGCTATCCGGTTAGTCTAAGGACAGCGTCTTCAGGTAGTGCTTGAAATCCTGTTGCACGTCTGCTCGAGCCAGCGCCACCTGCACCGTTGCCTCTAAAAAGCCGGCTTGCGTGCCGCAGTCGTAGCGCACGCCTTGATAGCGGTGGGCGTAAACAGACTCCTGTCCCATCAACGCAGCGATGGCATCGGTTAGCTGAATTTCGCCGCCTGCCCCGCGTCCTTGCTGACGCAGCTGTTGGAAGATGCCTGGCGTCAACACATAACGCCCAGCCACCCCTAAGGTCGACGGGGCAACAGCAGGCTCTGGCTTTTCAACCAATCCCTTGATCGCAACCAGCCCACCAGGAGCGCCGCCTACGCCACCGGTATCGACAATACCGTAACGTTTTGTATCGGCCAACGGGACATCTTGCACCGCCAGCACACTGGCCCTCACATCCTCAAAAGCAGCAACCATTTGGCGCATGATCGGCGGCTTACCCAGCATCAAGTCATCGGCTAACAAAACGGCGAAAGGCTCGTCCCCAACCAGCGATTCCGCGCACAACACCGCATGTCCCAGCCCTAACGGCCGAGGCTGACGGACGTAAACGCAGACCATGTCGTCCGGTTTGATGGCCTGTATGGCGGCCAGTAGCTCGTGCTTGTTGGCCGCCCCTAAGGCGCTTTCCAACTCAAAGGCTGTGTCAAAGTGGTCTTCAATGGCCCGCTTGTGCCGTCCCGTTACAAAAATCATCTCCCGAATGCCCGCAGCATAGGCTTCCTCTACCGCGTACTGAATCAGCGGCTTATCAACGACAGGAAGCATTTCTTTAGGAATCGCCAGGGTCGCGGGCAGGAAGCGCGTACCCATGCCCCCAACCGGGAACACGGCCTTTCTAATTACCGGGGATGCGGGTGTCATGATGTTTCCTTGATTCAGTTATTGAAGGCGAAAGCCACTCCACACAATGGCACGCACCGCGCCGGCACCCACCGCGGCCCCGAATTGACGCACCAGTCGCTCGGCCACATTCTCGCGCAAGGTGTAATCGATGATCTCGGGCGCCTGCGCGATCTCGCGAGCCACATAGTCCAAGCCACCCAACTGGTCCGCTAAACCGAGCTCAACCGCTTGTTCACCCGTCCAAAATAAACCACTGAAGGTGTCCTCTGTCTCTTGTAAGCGCGTACCCCGGCCCGCACGTACCACCTCAATAAATTGCGCATGTATTTGATTTAACACGCGCTGCACATGCGCTTTCTGGCGGGGTGTGGTCTCGCTGAACGGATCCAAAAAACCCTTGTTTTCACCGGCCGTCATCAAGCGGCGCTCAATACCCAGCTTTTGCATCAGGTCCGTAAAGCCGAAACCATCCATCAACACACCAATACTGCCGACCACACTGGCCTTATCGACAAAGATGTCATCGGCACTCGCCGCAATGTAATAAGCCGCTGAGGCACCGGTTTCTTCGATCACGGCATACAAAGGTTTTTTATAAATCGCCTTCAAGCGCAACATTTCATCGCTCACGATACCCGCTTGCACTGGACTACCGCCGGGACTGTTTATTAGCAACACAACGGCTTTTGCGCCTTCATCTTCAAAGGCCGCGCGCAGGGCCTGGTTGATGTCCTCGGCATTCGCCTCACCGTCGGAGCTGATCACACCTGAGACGGTGACGACCGCCGTGTGCGACGCGCTTTGCATGACAGGCTGCGCACCATCTTTCATAACCCACCACACGGCGGCGACCACCGCAGCGCTGAAGCTAATGAAGCGTAGCCAGCGCCAGCGGCGGTTGGCCCGTGACACCTTTAATTGCTCGGTGAGCAAGTCACGTAATGCGTCTCGCTCCCAACCCGGTGCGGGCGTCGTGCCGCGTTGCGCAGGCTCAGGAGCGGCATTGAGCGGCGTCGCGGCCGGGGTCACTTCGTTATCAGACATGCAGTTGCTTCAATCGGTAAAAAAATAAAAGCGCCTTCAAGCGGCGCGCGATGCGCAGTCAGGGTTCGTGCACTTAGGGGTCATCACCCTTCAAAACGCAACGGGTTGCAAGTTGTATTGTGCCTGCCACCACACCACCCCGTCGCGCTCAAGGGTCTCAATGGCAGTCAGCCCGCCCCGACATGGGCCCGCGCTGCACTTGCCCGTCAGCGGCTCATGAAACGCACCGTGTGAGGCGCACAACAGCCACTGCCCGTCAGAGGAGAAGAAACGGTTTGGCTGCCAATCCATTTCCATGGCCACATGGCTACACCGGTTGATATAGGCGCGCACTTGCCCTTGGAATCGGATGGCAAATGCACGGCACGTTTGCCCGCCATACACCACGTCAAAGGGGACGGCGAGTCCGCTGTCTTGCAGATCTGGCGATCCACAAAGGGCATGCCATTCGGGCATCGCCGCATCCGTAGGAGAAGCCGTGCCCACCATTCAGCTCGCTAACAACCAGTCCCTCAGCGCGGGAACATCACCCACCACATGGCGTGGGTGGCAGGCCTCAAGCGCGGCGGCATCGTGAGCGCCATACGTGACACCCAATGCCGAGCAACCGGCCCGATTTGCCATCAGTAAATCATGGCTGGTATCGCCCACCATCAGCACACGGTCCGGCGAGACCGCGCAGCTAGCCATCAACTCGAACAACATCTGGGGGTTGGGTTTACCGGCGGTCTCATCTGCGGTACGTGAGTCATCGAAAAGACCCGCGACATCCAGCCCACTCAACACCTCGTTCAACCCCGCACGCGACTTACCGGTCGCAACCGCAAGCTTGAAACCGGCCGCCTTCAGGTCGTGGAGCAAGGGCAAGACGCCCTCAAACAACGTCAGCTCTCCAATCGCTTGGGAGAAGTGGTGGCGATAGCGCTGGCCCAACTCGATGTAGCGGCTCTCGGGCACATCGGGAGCGGCATAAGCCAAGGCCTCCTGCAAACCCAAGCCAATGACATAGCTGGCACGCTCGCGACTCGGCACCGGATAGCCCAAATCACCCACGGATCGCTGAATTGCCAGCGTGATCGCTGCCGTTGAGTCGTATAAGGTGCCATCCCAATCGAATGCAATCAGGTCGTAGGCGCGTTCGGATTTGTTCATGCCCTTATTGTCGCCCATAGCGATTGCCCGTAAAAAAAGCCGCTCTCTTTTAAAAGGAGGCGGCTTTTGCGATCTGAAACACCTAGCGCGAAAGCACCAAGCAGATCTTGGGGGCGTTACACGCGGTATTTTTCGATGTCGGCGCCTAACGCATTCACCCAGTCCGGCTTACGACCCAGGCCACCGCCCCAGACCTCGCCATTCGGGCCGCGGTATTTCACCACCATGGGTGCTTTGGCAGCGCGTGCTTTACGCGAACCACCCGAAATACCCAAGTCGGCTGCCGTGATACCAAATTCCTTCATCTTGCCCTTGATATCCGCAATCACATTTGCAAGCTCTTGCTTACGAACATCTTCTGCTTGCGCCATTAAAGCTTTCGCTTGATTTACCAGTTCCTGATATGAAGACATATTAAATCCCTAAAAATGAATAAACCTAAAAGTGCAGTTTAGCGTATTCTTAAATACACTTTCAATGAAAACGGTTTTTATTTATGATCAATTTAATTAACAATAAGGATCTATTTCGCTTGTCCTTTAGCCCACGGTAACAGCACCTGCGGTAATTCACATTGCAGCCGAAGATCTTCTCCCGATACCGGATGCTTTACATCCAGGCGCCACGCATGCAGGAACATACGCGCAAGACCACTAGACTCTAAGGTCTTATTCCACGAAAAATCGCCGTACTTATCGTCCCCAGCAATAACAAAGCCTTGTTGGCTTAAATGCACACGAATTTGATGTGTACGGCCCGTTTTAATAGTGACGGCCAATAGCGCCGTGGGTTCACCGCCAGTCTCGGGATACGGGTTGTGGTGCTTCAGCACCTTGACTAGACTGAGGCTTGGGAGCGCATTGGGATCATCCTTGGCAACCACACGCACGCGACGCTCGCCATTGGCCAGCGTAAATTTGGCCAGCGCGGCATCAACTACTTTCATTTTCTCTGGCCAATGCCCTTTGACGAGTGTTAAGTACACTTTGCCCGTTTCTCTGGCCTTGAACTGCCGTTGCAATTCAGTTAATGCCTTTTTTTTCTTAGCAATCAACAAGATGCCGCTGGTTTCTCGGTCAAGGCGGTGCACAAGTTCTAGAAAATTAGCCTCGGGTCTGGCGCGGCGTAATTGCTCAATCACGCCAAAACTCACCCCGCTACCGCCGTGTACGGCCGTACCAGAGGGTTTATTGATGGCTAAAAAATCATTGTCCTCATATAGAAGAGGGAAACTCTTGGCAGGTATGTGCCCCTCTTCGTTTACCCCCTTTTCGGATAACCGAATGGGCGGCACCCGAATTTCATCCCCCACGGCCAGTCGGGTGTCGACTTTACAGCGTCCTTTATTGCAGCGTACTTCGCCTGACCGAATAATGCGATAAATATGGGTTTTAGGCACCCCCTTGAGGTGCCTAATAAGAAAGTTGTCTAAACGCTGCCCTTCGCCCGCCTCGTCAACGCTGAGATAAACAATGGAAGCAGTGGACACCAAAAATCCTTGCGATAGCCGACAAAAAAACCCAACGCACTGTGCGCAGACCCTATAATAACCGTTGCACGCAATGCATCGACTAAGTGGTTGATTTGTTTATTTGTTTATAACGCCACTCGATTCAATGACGTGCTGTGTTGCCACCGTGTTGCGTTAAATGTGCATCTACTCGGCAGCCTGCCTGCGCTATGTTTGCGCTAGCCCGCTGAGAGTATGGATGAATAACCCAACCGGAAGCCTGAATCAGGTCACGCAAACCCTAGCGACGGAATCATTTATCAGCCAGCTGCGTATCGCATCTGGTTGAGGCAGAAAACGCGGCTTGGCGCCCAACGAGCGACCAAGCGTGCTTCTGCCACGCGCCTACGCGCAAGCCCATAGCAGCCTCCCCTTAACGGAAAAAGGCGCGCTGGCAGCTTGTTGCTCTCCGGCAGTTCCACCCGACGTTTGTGTTGCCCGCTTCGGCTTAGGCTTTCGACCCCCATTGGGTCAAACTTTTGCCTAGAGAAGGACGTGCATCATGAAACGGATGCTTATTAATGCGACTCAAACCGAGGAGCGCCGATTGGCCATTGTCGAGGGTCAAAAATTACTCGACTACGAAATTGAAATCGAAGGGCGCGAGCAACGCAAAGGTAATATTTACCAAGCAGTTGTCACCCGCGTCGAACCCTCCTTAGAAGCCTGCTTCGTAGATTACGGCGAAGACCGCCACGGTTTTCTTCCGTTCAAAGAGATCTCTAAGCAGTATTTCGCGGCCAACGTCTCCATCAGCCAAGCTCGTATCCAGGACGTCATAAAAGAAGGTCAAACCCTACTTGTCCAGGTCGAAAAAGAAGAGCGCGGAAACAAAGGCGCAGCATTAACCACGTTCATTAGCTTGGCTGGGCGCTACGTCGTACTCATGCCGAACAACCCACGTGGTGGCGGCGTTAGCCGACGGATTGAAGGCGAAGACCGCCAAGACCTCAAGGCGGCCTTAGACCAGCTTGAGTACCCGAATGGCATGAGCATCATCGCGCGTACCGCCGGTATTGGTCGTGATCCTGAAGAGCTGCAGTGGGACTTGAACTACTTGCTAAAGCTATGGACTGCCGTAGCTGGTGCCGCCAACGGAAACAAAGAAGCGTTTCTGATTTATCAAGAGTCAAGCTTGGTGATCCGCGCAATTCGCGACTACTTCAATAGCGAAATTGGCGAGATTCTCATCGACACCGATGACATCTACGAACAGGCTCACCAGTTCATGAACTACGTGATGCCCGAACACGGCCATCGCGTGAAGCGCTACCGTGACGACGCGCCCCTCTTTTCACGCTTCCAAATTGAGCACCAGATCGAGTCTGCCTACGCGCGCACCGTGCAGTTGCCCAGTGGTGGCGCCATCGTGATCGACCACACCGAGGCGTTGGTCTCTGTGGACGTGAACTCAGCTCGGGCCATCAAAGGTGGTGCCATCGAGGAAACCGCCACACGTACCAACCTGGAGGCGGCAGAAGAGGTCGCACGCCAAGCCCGCTTGCGCGACTTGGCGGGTCTGATCGTGATCGACTTCATCGACATGGACGAGTCACGCAACCGCCGCGATGTGGAGAACCGCTTGCGCGATGCCCTGCGCCAAGATCGCGCTCGCGTGCAGTTCGGCTCCATCAGTAAATTTGGCTTGTTGGAAATGAGTCGCCAACGCCTGCGCCCTGCACTAAGCGAGGGGGCTTCCATACCTTGCCCTCGTTGCGGTGGCTCTGGCCATATCCGTGACACCGAGAGCTCAGCGCTGCAAATTCTCCGTGTGATCCAAGAAGAGTCCATGAAGGACAACACCGCCGCCGTTCTGGTACAGGTGCCTGTCGAGGTGGCAAGTTTCTTATTGAACGAGAAGCGTACGGAAATCACGAAAATTGAATTGCAACAACGCATTCATGTGCTCTTGGTTCCCAATAAGTCGTTGGACACACCTTTGTACAAACTCGAGCGTCTAAAGCATGACGATGCGCGTTTAGACAACTTGCAAGCCAGCTACACCTTAGCCGAGGAAGTGGATGACCCCACCACTTTCACGCGTCGTAGCCAAGAGCGCAGCAACAAACAAGAGCCTCTCATTAAAGGCATCTTGCGCGATGAGCCTATGCCCACGCCAAGCACCCCCAAACCTGAGGCCAAAACGGCCCCCGCAGTGGATAAAGCCACGCCCGCATCCGGCGGCTTCTTTGGCTGGCTCAAAGGACTACTGGGTTTGGACGAGACCCCTGAAAAAGAGGCCAAGGCCGCTGATGCCGCCAAGGATCGCAACACCCGAGAGCGCAACACCCGTGGCCGTAACGGCAACGCAGAGCGCAACGGGCGTGACGGCGACGGCAAACGAAACAGCCGTGGCGGCCGTGGTCGCAATAGCGATCGCAACGCACGCGGCGCTGACGGCACGCAAGAAGATCGCGATGCACGCGGCGAACGCAGCGACCGTGACGCGAAAAATGACCGTGGTGAGCGCAGCGAGCGCGGCCCACGCAACTCTGAGAGCGGCCGTGGCCGTCGCACAGGGCGCGGCGAGGCTGTTCGCAACCAAGACCCGCAAAACGGTGAGGTGAATAACGCTCCAGCGGATGGCGAGCAATCGGCCAAGCCACGCAACCCGCGCCGCGAGCGCGGTGGACGCCGTAACCAAA
The DNA here is from genome assembly GCA_018607835.1 of Methylobacillus sp. Classification (GTDB taxonomy): domain Bacteria; phylum Pseudomonadota; class Gammaproteobacteria; order Burkholderiales; family Burkholderiaceae_C; genus RS62. The sequence goes on from JABBAS010000034.1 coordinate 26,093, forward strand.
ACGGCTCAGGGCGCGATGGCAGCGAGCAAGGGGCCATCAATGGCTCCGACCAAGCGCCGCTGAGCGAGGCAGCGACGGACAGCACAGTGGTTCGTGCCAGCGCTGAGAATGAGGCGCCTAGCTACAGCTACTTCAACCGCGACACGGCGAACACGGATGCAGATGTCCCGCAAGACGCACAAGCAATGACCGCGGAAGCCGATCAGACGGAGACACCTGGCGAGACACGGCAGCCACGCGAGCGTCGTAGCCGTGACCGCTACGGTCGCGACCGTCGCCGTCGCCAGGATGACGGTTCTGAAACCGATGAGTCTGCAGACGCTAATGTCGGTGAGCAAGCGGAAGTGGTTGCAGCTGCACCCGAACCCATCGCACCCACGTCGACCGCTACACAGAGCGATTCGCCTGCTGCGCCTGCGCCAGTCACCGCGAG
>JABBAS010000034.1:26625-43280 GCA_018607835.1 Methylobacillus sp.
CGGCCACCGCATCTGCTGCGGATAAACAAGGGATGCCCAAAGTGGGCAGCTACCAGTTGTCCGTCTCTGACCTGGCCGCCGTTGCCAGTAGCTCTGGCTTGGTATGGGTGAATTCAGATGTAGCGAAAATCGCAGCGGTGCAAGCAGCGATTGCTGCTGAGCCTAAGCCCGTGCATGTGCCGCGCGAACGCGTAGCACCCGTGCTCGCTGACCACGGGCCGTTGATCTTGGTGGAGACCAAGCGCGACTTGAGTCAAATGCCGATGCCATTTGATACGCCACCTGAGGAGGCGGCAACGAGTTGATTTGCACGCATCTAGCCGCCTAGCGCGGTGACATAAAAAAGGCCGCACACCGTGCGGCCTTTTTTTTATGACGGCGACTCTAGGAACCGCGCCAGCGTCATGAAAAATTACAAAGACTTGCTCGCTGTTAAGGCCTGCCATCCCGCCAAGCCCAGCTCGCGCAATGCGGCTTTATTGCGCTCGGGTATGGCCTCGGTATCACCAAAGGCGTCTATCGCTTCCGTGAGGCTATCTTCGCGCAACAAGTGCAACATGGGATAGGGCGAGCGATTGGTAAAGTGACTCATGTCTTCAGGCGCTTCGCCACCAAACAAAAACTCTGGATGGAAGGGAACCACCTGAATTTCACCAACCAACGCGTGCTCTTCCAGCACCCCATCGACCACATTGAGAAAGTCGTTGAAGACCAAAAAATCGGCAAACAAACCCGGGTGAACCAAGAGCGTGGTCTCCACCTCCGAGGCGGGCGTGTCCCGCAGATACACGAGCTCCGCATCCAAAGTGTCCAAGAAGCCATCGAGGTGCTTGGCATCGCTCACGACCATACGGACTTGGTTTTTGATGTAGGCCGTTTTCGCAAACGGGCAGAGGTTCAGGCCGATCACGGCCTGCTCCAACCACTGGCGCGTGTGCGCCAATACCTCATCCTTACTCGGTGTGCTCACTTCAAAGCCTTGTAGCGAATACGCTTAGGCTTGGCACCCTCGGCGCCCAGACGCTTGACCTTATCGGCCTCGTACTCATGGTAGTTGCCATCAAAGAACGTCCATTTGGAGTCGCCCTCGCACGCCAAAATATGGGTCGCAATACGGTCAAGGAACCAACGGTCATGGCTGATAACCAATGCACAGCCCGCAAACTCCAATAACGCGTCTTCCAGCGAACGCAGGGTTTCCACGTCTAGGTCGTTGGATGGCTCGTCCAGCAGCAATAGGTTGCCGCCCTCTGCCAAGGTTTTCGCCAAGTGCAAACGTCCGCGTTCACCGCCAGACAGGGTGCCCACACGCTTTTGCTGGTCACCACCGTTGAAGTTAAATCGGCCACAGTAGGCGCGACTGGCCATTTGGAACTTACCCACCGTAATCATGTCCAGGCCGCCGGATACGTCCTCCCAAACGGTCTTTTCGTTATCCAAGTCATCTCGGTGTTGGTCAACAAACGCGATTTGAACGGTTTGGCCACGGGTTATCTCCCCGGCATCCGCTTTCTCAAGGCCACGGATTAATTTAAACAGGGTTGACTTACCCGCGCCGTTGGGGCCGATGATGCCCACGATGGCGCCAGCAGGAATACGAAAGCTCAGATCATCAATCAGCATGCGGTCGCCAAATGACTTGCTGACGTTATTGAACTCAAGCACCTCTGTGCCCAAACGTTCTGCCACAGGAATAAAGATTTCCTGCGTCTCGTTGCGCTTCTGGTATTCGTAGTCAGACAACTCCTCAAAGCGTGCCAGACGCGCTTTACTCTTAGATTGGCGACCCTTCGCGTTCTGGCGAACCCATTCCAACTCTTTTTTCATCGCTTTTGAGCGCGCATCTTCGGTGCGCTGCTCTAGCGCGAGTCGTGCGTCCTTTTGCTCAAGCCAATTGGAATAATTGCCCTTGTAAGGGATACCGTGTCCACGGTCTAGCTCCAAGATCCATTCGGCCGCGTTATCCAAAAAGTAACGGTCGTGGGTAATGGCCACAACCGTGCCGGGGAATCGTGCCAAAAACTGCTCCAGCCACTCGACACTCTCGGCGTCCAAGTGGTTGGTCGGCTCGTCTAGCAAAAGCATATCCGGCTTAGAGAGCAGCAAGCGGCACAACGCAACCCGACGCTTTTCGCCACCAGACAGGTTGCCAACCGTCGCATCCCATGGGGGTAAGCGCAGAGCATCTGCCGCGATTTCTAGCTGGTGCTCACTGTCAGTACCTGCCGCGGCGATGACTGCCTCTAGTTGCGCTTGCTCCGCCGCCAACGCATCAAAGTCGGCGTCTTCCTCTGCGTAGGCCGCGTACACCGCATCGAGCCGCTCCTTCGCTCCCATGACCTCACCCATGCCACTTTCAACGGACTGGCGCACGTTATGTGTGGCATCTAACTCGGGCTCTTGCGGCAGGTAACCAATGCGAATGCCTTGCATTGGCAGGGCTTCGCCCTCAATTTCTTTATCGATGCCCGCCATGATCTTCAAGAGCGTCGACTTGCCTGAGCCGTTCAAACCCAGCACACCGATTTTCGCGCCAGGGAAAAAGCTAAGCGAAATGTTTTTCAAAATTTGACGCTTGGGCGGGACGGTTTTACCCACTCGGTTCATCGAAAAAACGTATTGAGCCATGCGAAAACTTCACTTTCAAAAATTCAACGAGCGACCATCTGAACGCCTGCTTTATGCACAAGCAGGGATCGCGTAACCCCTTATTATCGTTGCAACCATCCGATGATCGCTCCCACCCCCTCAGAACCGTTTCACAGGCATTGGGACATGCCCTCCGGCTGAAACGCATTTAAAAGTGGCCTGCAAACCACAAAATATCGTGATTGCAAGGGCTGGCACCCCCGATTGCGACCATAATAGAGGGGTTGACGGCCATCAGTCGCCGCAACGGCAGCACCCTGCTGCGGGACGGAGCGTCCCATCACAGAGACCTCCCGCCCAAACCCAACCCATCCGCCTCGACTGGCCTTTGATCAGCGTATCAAGTGGCAGGCAGATGTACAGGCACCGTGACGCGGTGCAGATACGTTCCATATGACATTTGAAGATTTAAAACTGGCGCCAGCCATCCTGGAAGCCGTTCGTGAGCAAGGCTACGAGCACCCAACACCCGTGCAAGCAGAGGCCATTCCGGCCATCCTGTCCGGCGCTGACGTCTTAGCTGGCGCCCAAACAGGCACGGGTAAAACCGCGGCGTTTACGCTGCCAATCTTGCACTTGTTGCAAGGCAGAGAGCGCGTTGGCAAAGCCGTTCGCGCGTTGGTGTTAACGCCCACCCGTGAACTCGCAGCCCAGGTTGAAGAGTCTGTGCGTACCTACGGCAAAACCTTGGCGCTACAAAGCACGGTTGTCTTCGGTGGGGTCGGCATGAACCCCCAAGTCAAGCGCCTGAGCGGAGGTGTTGACATTTTGGTGGCCACACCGGGCCGGTTATTAGACTTGGCTGGTCAGGGCTTTGTCGACCTATCCAAGGTCGAGATTCTGGTTTTAGACGAAGCCGATCGCATGCTCGACATGGGCTTCATCCATGACGTCAAAAAGATTTTGGCCCTGATGCCAAAGAAAAAGCAAAGCTTGCTGTTTTCAGCGACCTTCAGTGATGAGATTCGCCAATTGGCCAGCGCCTTTTTGCACGAGCCACAGCACATTCAAGTTACGCCGAAAAACACCACGGTTCAACGCATCACGCAGTGGATCTACCCGGTCGGCCGCAGCCGTAAAAAAGAGCTGCTCGCCCACATCATTCAAGAGAACAACTGGTCGCAAGTGCTGGTCTTTACCCGCACCAAGTTTGGCGCAAATAGCGTGGCTCAGTTTCTAAGTGACAAAGGTATCTCCGCAATGGCGTTGCATGGCAACAAAAGCCAAGCCGCCCGAACACAGGCGCTAGATGGTTTTAAAACCGGCGATGTCCGCGCCTTGGTGGCCACCGACATTGCAGCCCGCGGCATTGATATTGACGAGTTGCCACACGTCGTCAATTACGAAATACCCAATATCAGCGAAGACTACGTTCACCGTATCGGTCGCACCGGGCGCGCAGGCTCTAGTGGCGAAGCGGTCAGCTTTGTTTGTATGGACGAAGAGGGCTTTATGCAAGATGTGGAGCGCTTCATCAATCAGCGCATCGAAGTCAAAATTGTGGAAGGCTTTGGGCCAGAGCCCGGTGAAAAAGCCGAGCCGCTGGCCATGGGTCGTCAGGTCTTGTGGGGCGGCATTGGCAAGCCACCAAGCCGCGATGTCATGGCCGCAGCAGCCAAGTCAGCGCGCTCCGAAATGATGACGCGCATCCGCGAGAAAAAGGCAACTCAGCCCGCACGCCGCAATCCCAATGCCCCATCAGCGCCGCGCGCAGCCAGCGGTGAAGGCAACGAACAACGCCCAGACGGTGGCTCACGCAACAAGCGTCGCCGTCGCGGTGGCAGTGGTGGCGGAGCCCAAGCCGGCAGCCAACCACCCCAAGGCTTCGGACAGCGTCCAGAGCGCCGCCAAGATGACCCGTTTGGTGATGCACCGCGTCGCAACCCCCAAGGAAACCGCGATGGCGGCGGTGGTGGTGGATCAGGCGCGCGTCAACCTGACCCCTTGCGCACAAGCATAGATGCGATGAGCGAGCGGGGTCGCGGCAACGGCGGGAACCGACGTCCCGGCGGCGGCGGCGGCGGAAGAGGCGGTAACAACGCAGGTATGAGCCGTGGTCCTGCAGATCCGTTGCGCACTAATTTCGGCCGTATCAAGTAACAACCGAACCCCGGGCGGCTTCCAAGCGCCCGGTTCAATCGGTCACACAGGCGTCATCGACGCCTGTTTTTTTTGCGACACTCCGCTTCATGCACACACCACCACGCGATGACAAAGTGAGCCACCTAGACCAGTGGCTGGAAGAGGAGGCGCAGCAAAAAGCACGCCTCGCCGACGCGCACGCGCGCCATGGTGACCTCGACTACCTCACGTCTGACACCCTACACACCCACGCCGGCGTTGACATCATGCAAGCCATCGCACGGGGTGATCTGCTGGCACCATCTATCGGTAAAACGCTTGATTTCCTCTTGATGTCCGTCGAAGAAGGACAGGCCGTGTTTCAGGGAACACCTGGGCCCAGCGTACTCAACCCGATGGGAGGCGTACACGGCGGCTGGTACGCCACGCTACTTGACTCCGCAATGGCATGCGCTGTGCACACCAAGCTACCCAAAGGGCGGGCTTACACCACCGCTGAGCTGAGCGTTAATTTGGTGCGCGGTATCGGTCGAACCACACGGGTACGGGCCATCGGGCGGGTACTGCACTGCGGACGCCAAATGGCGACGGCCGAGGGCAAACTGGTTGGGCCAGATGGTACGCTCTATGCACACGGGACGACCACTTGTCTCATTTTTGAAGCTCCTCCACCCCAAGTCTGAGACCACGTCTTCAGATCATCAACTGAAAGGCAACGACCACCATGCGACTCCTTCACACCATGCTCCGAGTGGGCGACCTCGATCGATCAATCAACTTCTACACCAACGTACTTGGCATGCAACTGATTCGCAAGTCAGAGAACACCGAGTACAAGTACACCTTGGCGTTTGTCGGCTACGGTAAGAACCCAGAACACGCCGAGCTTGAGCTGACCTACAACTGGGGCCAAACGAGCTACGACATGGGAACCGCTTACGGACACATTGCGCTGGCTGTCGCGGATGCCTACGAAGCCTGCGACAAAATACGCGCAGCCGGTGGCCAAGTCACGCGCGATGCGGGGCCGGTCAAAGGGGGCGCGACGGTGATTGCCTTCGTCACCGACCCCGACGGCTACAAAATTGAATTGATTCAACGCCCTGAGTCTCTGTAAGACGCGCCTCAAAAGCGGCCTTGAATAGGCGAAAATAGAGTCTTCGCGGCCTACCCCTTGGCTACGCTCATTCAATTTGTATTGTCACGCGCGCATGAAAATTTTCCATGGTCTTCCCATCGGTGGCAATAATGCCACCTTGGCGCCAGCGTGCGCGCTGACCATCGGCAACTTTGATGGCGTACACCGCGGCCACCAAGCGATGCTGGCACTCTTGTCTAGCGAGGCTCGCCAAAGGGGGGTGCCGAGCTGCGTGATGGTCTTTGAGCCCCACCCACGCGACTACTTCGCGCAACAGCACAAAAAACCGGAGCTTGCCCCGGCACGTATCGCCACCTTGCGCGATAAACTCGCGGCCCTTCACGCCTGCGGTATTGACCAGTGCGTCGTCTTACCCTTCGATCAACGTATCGCCGCACAAACGCCAGAGAGTTTCATCCAAGACACCCTGGTCACCGGCTTGGGTGTGCGTTACGTTTTAGTGGGTGATGACTTCCGTTTCGGTGCAAAACGGGCGGGGGATTACGCCTTGCTAGACCAACACGGCGCGGCCCTCGGATTTGATGTCGCCAGAATGATGAGCTACGAAGTACACGGCCTGCGTGTCTCCAGCTCCGCGGTGAGAGAGGCGCTGAGTGCGGGAAAGCTCGACGAGGTTGCCGCTTTGCTGGGACGCCCCTACCGTATTTCTGGCCACGTGGTCCATGGGCGTAAGTTGGGGCGCGAACTCGGCTTCCGCACCTTAAACCTGCGATTTCAGCATTGGAAACCCGCCGCCAGTGGTATTTTTGTTGTTCACGTGCATGGCCTGACACCCGACCGCCCGATCGCGGGGGTCGCGAACCTAGGCGTTCGTCCCTCCCTTGACCCAGACGATATCAACGGCGGGCGCGTCTTGCTAGAGACGCATTGCCTCGATTGGCCGGCCTCACTCGTCGACACGCTCGAAGGCGGTGAAGCCTACGGTAAGATCATTGCCGTGGATTTATTGCACAAACTACACGATGAGCGAAAATACGATGGTCTCGAAGCGCTGATTGCAGGCATCGAACAAGACTGTGTGGACGCGCGTGCCTTTTTACACGCGTGACCGAATGTAGCGCAAGCCGCTGATTGCCTCGCTCCCTACTACTGCGCGCATTGTTGTTAGCAACAAGCCCGCTAAGCAACCCACTGATTGAAATAGAGACCCCATGTCTGAGCAAGCCTCCAAAAAGCCCGATTACCGCAAAACGCTCAACCTGCCAGATACCGCCTTTCCCATGCGCGGCGACTTGCCCAAGCGTGAACCTGGTTGGGTCAAGGCGTGGGAAGAGCAAGGCACCTATCAACGCCTGCGGGATGCCCGCGTCGGTAAGCCCCGCTTTATCTTGCACGATGGCCCACCCTATGCCAACGGCAAACTACACATTGGACACGCCGTCAACAAGGTGTTGAAGGACATGATCGTGAAGGCCAGACAGTTGGCTGGCTACGACGCGCAATACATCCCTGGCTGGGACTGCCACGGCCTCCCCATTGAAAACGCCATTGAGAAGCTGCATGGACGCCGCCTCGCGCGCGACGATATGCAAGCGAAGAGCCGCGCGTTTGCGACCGAGCAAATTGAACAGCAAATGGCGGACTTCAAGCGCTTGGGGCTACTCGGCCAATTCGATAATCCCTATAAAACCATGGCGTTTGAGACCGAAGCCAATGAGATTCGGGCGTTTAAGCGCGTCATGGAACGGGGCTTCGTCTACCGCGGCCTAAAGCCTGTTTACTGGTGCTTTGACTGTGGCTCGTCATTGGCAGAATTTGAAATTGAATACGCCGACAAGAAAAGCCAAACCTTGGATGTGGCCTTTGAGTGCGCCGAAACCGACAAATTGCTGTCAGCCTTCAGCCTCAGCCAATTGCCGAAAACCGACCTGTCCGCCTTTGTCGTCATTTGGACCACCACGGCGTGGACGATTCCGGCCAACCAGGCGCTGAACGTCAACCCCGAACTCGTCTACGCCTTGGTAGAAACACCACGGGGCTACTTGGTGCTTGCAGAAGACTTGGTCACGGCCTGCCTCGCGCGTTATGAACTTGAGGGGCACGTCGTCGCCACCTGTGCGGGCAAAGCCTTAGACCACATCGCATTTAAACACCCGCTTTACGACGTAGACCCGGGCTACCAACGCCTGTCGCCCATCTACCTTGCCGACTACGCGACCGCGTCAGACGGCACGGGTATCGTCCACTCAGCACCTGCCTACGGTGTGGACGACTTCAACTCCTGCATTGCCAACGGCGTGGTGTACGACGATATCTTGAATCCCGTTCAAGGTGGTGGCGATTACGAGGCACACTTGCCGTTGTTTGGCGGTATGAATATTTGGAAAGCCTGCCCGCGCATTATTGAGGTGCTGGGTGAGAACAACCGCCTACTCGCCACGACCCACATTACCCACAGTTACCCGCATTGCTGGCGTCACAAGACGCCTGTCATCTACCGGGCCGCCGCCCAGTGGTTTGTCCGCATGGATGAGGGGGATGGCATCTTCACCGTTGACAAGGCACCCGACAGCCTACGGAAGATGGCCTTGGCAGCCATTGAAGAGACGCGCTTCTATCCTGAAAGCGGCAAAAGTCGGTTGCGCGACATGATTGCCAATCGACCCGACTGGTGTATCAGTCGCCAACGCAGTTGGGGCGTCCCACTGCCCTTTCTCCTGCACATCGACACGGCTGAGCCGCATCCGCGTACACCCGAGATCATTGATGTGGCCGCCGACATCGTCGCAAAAGGCGGCATAGAGGCTTGGAGCCAAGCCAGTACGGCGGAGATTTTGGCCGCCATTGGCGAACCCGCCTCAACGGCAGACCACTACAGCAAGAGCACCGATATCTTAGAGGTGTGGTTTGACTCAGGGACCACACACACCACCGTGCTCAAAGGCTCACACCCCGGTTCGGCTCATGCCTCAGGGCCGGAGGCAGACCTCTATCTGGAAGGCCATGACCAGCACCGTGGTTGGTTCCACTCGTCCCTGCTCACCGCCTGTGCGATGTACGGGCGCGCACCCTACCGTGGCCTACTAACCCATGGCTTCACCGTCGATGGGCAAGGGCGGAAAATGAGCAAAAGCGTCGGCAACACGGTGGCGCCGCAAGCGATCAGTGAAAAGATGGGTGCAGAAATCATCCGCTTGTGGGTTGCGGCCACCGACTACTCGGGCGATCTGGCGATTGACGACAAGATTCTGGCGCGGGTGGTCGACGGTTATCGCCGCATCCGAAACACCCTGCGATTTTTAATGGCGAACACCAGCGACTTCAATCCCGCTACCGACAGCGTCGCATGGGATGACATGTTGGAGATCGATCGATTCGCCTTGAGCCGCGCGCACAGCTTGCAACGCGACATCTTGGCGCACTTCGACGTCTATGAGTTTCACCCGGTAGTGGCGAAGCTTCAGGTCTATTGCTCCGAAGACTTGGGTGCGTTCTACCTCGATGTCTTAAAGGACCGCCTGTACACAACCGCGCCCCAATCGCTGGCAAGGCGCAGCGCACAAACGGCGCTGTGGCATATCAACCAAGCGATGTTGCGGTGGATGGCGCCGTTTTTATCGTTCACCGCCGAGGAAGCTTGGCAGGTCATATCGCCAGACCAAGGCAGCATTTTCATTCAGACCTACTGGGAGTTGCCTGCGATCGATGCGGCTTTGGCGAATAAGTGGCAGCGTATACGTGAGATACGCGATGCCGCTAACAAGGCCATTGAGACGGTCCGTGCCGACGGACAGGTGGGCTCATCATTGCAGGCAGAAATCACCATTCATGCGGGCGAACATGACTTGGCCATCCTACGCTCCTTAGGCGAAGACCTGCGATTTGTATTCATCACATCGCAGGTTCGTTTAGTGTCTGCAGACGCCCTAGCCATCTCGGTTAGCGTGACCGACGCGACCAAATGCGAGCGTTGCTGGCACTACACCCTTGACGTTGGTCAAGCCGCTGCGCACCCCGGTATTTGCCTGCGTTGCGCCAGCAACCTGTCCGGCGAAGGCGAAACCCGTCTGGTCGCATGAACCACGCAGCGACCACGCCGTCCGATCGCCCATCGGCCTTTAAGAGATGGGTGGCGATCGCTGTGGTGATCGCCGTGCTAGACCAGCTCAGCAAGCTGGCGATTACGCACAACATGGCCCTGGGCGATTACGTGGTGGTGACAGATTTTTTCAACATTGTCCGTGTTCACAACCATGGTGCCGCGTTCTCTTTTCTTGCGGATCATGGTGGCTGGCAGCGCTGGTTTCTCGCCGCCATTGCCTTGCTAGCCTCCGTTTGGATCACGTTCATGTTGAAAGCCCATCAGCATGAACGTGCTTTCGCTTTCAGCCTCTGCCTGATACTCGGCGGCGCGGTGGGTAATCTCATTGATCGCGTGCGCCTAGGCTACGTGGTTGACTTCCTTGATGTCCACTGGTCCTGGCTGTCCCCGCTGTTTTACCAAGGGCACTTCCCGGCGTTCAACGTCGCCGACAGTGCCATAACGGTCGGGGCGACGTGGTTGATTCTGGACGAATTACGACGCTTACTTCGCCGCTCACCGTCACGACCCACCCCGTAATAGCGGGTAATTAGTGGTAACCTTTTAAATCAATCGTATTTCTGCGCCTCACCTCGGCGCGCTATCGGAGAATTAACATGCCCGCTTTGTTGCCACACATCGATCCAGACGGCCTGATGGAGTTTTCGGTGGTCTACACCGACCGTTCGCTTAACCATATGTCGCAACGATTCGGTGGCGTCATGCGCGATATCAGTCGCATGTTAAAAACCGTTTACCAAGCGCACAGCGTGGCGTTGGTCCCAGGAAGTGGCACCTTTGGCATGGAGTCCGTGGCACGCCAGTTTGCACAAGATGCCCATGTGCTCGTAATCCGCAATGGTTGGTTTAGCTTTCGCTGGACGCAAATTTTCGACATGGGTCGTATACCCACCTCGCACACGGTGTGCAAAGCGGCACCTGCTGATGCCTCTGCGCAGTCCCCTTGGTCACCCGCGGCGTTAGCAGACGTTGTCGCAACCATACAAGCGGAAAAGCCGCGCGTCGTATTCGCGCCGCACGTAGAAACTGCTGCGGGCATGATGCTCCCGGATGACTATTTAAGAGCGATTGCAGATGCGGTGCATGGCGTCGGCGGTCTCTTCGTACTGGACTGTATCGCCTCGGGTGCCATGTGGGTTGACATGCGCGCTACTGGCGTAGATGTTGTTATCAGCGCCCCGCAAAAAGGCTGGAGCAGTTCACCGTGCTGCGCCATGGTGATGCTCAGCGAACGCGCGCGTGAGGCCATTGAGACCACCCAAAGCACCACCTTTGCAATGGATCTCAAAAAATGGCTTGGCATCATGGAAACCTATGAAAAAGGGAGCCATGCTTACCACACCACCATGCCAACTGACGCCCTCACCCGCTTACGTGACACCATGCTAGAGACAGAGGCTTACGGCTTTGAGCGCATTCGCGATGAGCAAATGCAACTCGGCAGCAAGGTGCGTGCGTTGCTGTCGTCCTATGGTTTCGCTTCGGTTGCGGCGGAGGGCTTTCAGGCGCCGGGCGTCGTGGTGAGCTTTACCACTGACCCAGGTCTGCAGTCGTCAAAAAAGTTCTTGGACGCGGGTTTGCAAACTGCGGCAGGTGTGCCGTTGCAGTGCGACGAAGGCCCCGATTTCATGACCTTTCGCTTGGGCCTTTTTGGCCTCGACAAGTGGCACGACAGCGACGCCGCCGTAGCCACTTTAGAGCGGGCCTTGGAAGCGGTCGCCCCCAAGGCCGTTGCCACGACTTAAACCGTCAGAATCGTGGAGCCTGTTGTTTTACGGGCTTCCAGATCACGGTGGGCTTGGGCAACATCTTTCAAGGGATAGCGCTGATCGATAACGATCTTCACCGCACCACTGCTCACGACAGCAAACAAATCGTCGGCCATTGCCTGCGTCGCCTCTCGGCTGCTGATGTGTGTGAACAAGGTTTGACGCGTGAGGTACAACGAGCCTTTGGGGCCCAGAATACCCGGCGCGATCGGGTCAACAGGACCCGAGGCATTGCCGAAGCTTGCCATCAAACCGAATGGCGCCAAGCAAGACAATGAGCCGTCCCACGTGTCTTTGCCCACTGAGTCATAGACCACGTTAACGCCCTTTCCGCCGGTGATTTCTTTCACCTCTTTAACGAAATCCTGTGTGTTGTAGTTGATCACATGGGCAGCACCGTGGGCTTTCGCCAAGGCACATTTCTCATCAGAGCCCGCCGTTCCTATGAGTTTCAAGCCCAAATGCTTGGCCCATTGGCACGCAATTAAGCCAACACCACCCGCTGCCGCATGGAACAGAATGTGGTCGCCTGCCTTCAGTCCGGCAGGCGGAAGGGTCTTCTTGAGCAAGTACTGAACCGTGAGGCCCTGCAACATCATGGCAGCACCGGTCTCAAAGCTAATATCGTCCGGCAAGACACACACATTCATTGCGGGCATCACACGCACTTCGGCATAGGCACCCGGTGGCTGCGACGCGTAGGCGGCACGGTCACCCACTTTCAAATGCGTCACGCCCGCGCCAACCGCTTCAATCACGCCCGCCCCCTCCATACCCAAACCTGCAGGTAATGTCGACGGATACAAACCGATGCGGAAATACACATCGATATAGTTCAAACCCACGGCATGGTGGCGAATACGGACTTCTCCGGGGCCAGGTTCGCCCACCGTGATCGGCACCCACTCTAGGTTTTCTGGGCCACCAGGGGCACTAAATTTAATCGCGTGATCGGTCATCGTTTCTCCAGTTTTACGTTCGGGGATGGTTTACGCCCCCGCATGGTCAATAATCAACCGACATATTGCCACGAAAAAACCTTTGGCACGCTATGACCGATAAGCGCAGGCGACAGGGCCTGCCGCGTTGTAAACAAGCCGTATCTGTCTCATCTTTAAAAAGCGTCACCAAGGACCACGCATGACCCACAAACTCACTCCGAAGGCAGCCTTGTTTCTGTTTATTCCGCCCATCCTGTGGGCCGGTAACGCCATTGTGGGGCGCATCGTCGCAGGTCAAATCCCGCCGATGACGCTCAATTTCCTGCGCTGGAGCATCGCGTTGGCGATACTAACGCCCTTTCTGGGCCGTCTTTGGGCCGCGCGGCAATCGCTACGCGAAGCGTGGTTACGGCTGGCGATGTTGGGTTTGGCGGGCATGGGCTGCTACAACTCTTTTCAGTACCTCGCGTTGCAAACCTCTACCGCCGTGAACGTCACCCTGGTCGCCGCAAGTATGCCGGTGTGGGTGCTGGTGATTGGGCGTTTATTTTTTGCTCAGAAGGTATCGAAGCGAGCCTGGCTTGGCGCGGCCCTGTCCCTACTGGGAGTTTCCGTGGTGTTGCTTCAAGGTGATTTACGGCGCTTCGGCGACGTCGCCCTGGTTCCCGGGGACGGCTGGATGATATTGGCCACTTGGGCGTGGGCAACCTACAGTTGGCTGTTGTCCAGTCCAAACAAAGCACAGGCTGCGGTTGGGCAAGACTGGTTGGTCTACCTGATGGCGCAAATTTTATTTGGCGTCATGTGGTCAGCCAGTTTTACCGCAGCCGAATGGACATTACCCGTTATTTTAGGCAACCCAGAACCTCAGATTCTGTGGGACGCCACCCTGGTAATGGCTTTGGCTTATGTCGCTATTTGTCCCGCGCTACTGGCGTACAAGTTTTGGGGGGCGGGTATCGCACTGGCAGGTGCAACGACGGCCGGATTTTTCGCAAACCTGACACCGCTGTTTGCCGCAACATTTTCAACGCTGTTTTTGGGCGAGGCACCTCACCTCTACCACTTGGTCGCTTTTGCATTGATCATCATGGGCATCGTGGTGTCCAGCCGCAAGCGCGGCTAGACACCCGCTCTAGCTTAGGAAGTGCCTGGGTAAGCGCCACCATCAATCAACACGTTTTGGCCAATGATGTAGCCTGCATGCTGACTACACAAAAACGCGCAGGTTGCGCCAAACTCACTGGCGTTACCAAAGCGCTTGGCAGGCACGCCATCGCGTCTTGCTGCCGCCACCTCATCTAGGCTTTTGCCCGTTTTAGCAGACGCGCCTTTTAAGGTGGTCGCCAGGCGGTCGGTATCAAATGCGCCGGGTAGCAAGTTGTTAACCGTCACGCCATTCGCAGCGATACCACTGCGCGCCAAGCCCGCAACAAACCCGGTCAAGCCGCTGCGTGCGCCGTTGGATAAGCCGAGTACATCAATCGGCGCCTTCACAGCCGCACTGGTGATGTTAACGATGCGACCAAAACCCCGTGCAGACATACCGTCAATGGTGGCCTTGATCAACTCAATCGGCGTCAACATGTTGGCCTCAACAGCCGCCAACCACTCGGTGCGTCCCCAGTCACGGAAATCGCCGGTTGGCGGGCCACCCGCATTGGTCACCACGATATCAAAGTCTTTGCCCGGACCACCCGCCGCTTGCCAGATCGCTTCACGACCAGCGTCTGTGGTTACATCGGCCGCCACCGCAATGACTTGCCCCGCGCCGGTGACCGCCCGCATGGCATCGGCACTCGCATGCAAGGCATCTGCTGAGCGCGCGACGATCACCACGTTAGCGCCCGCCTCGCTTAGGTGCTGGGCGCATGCCAGACCCAAGCCCTTACTCGCACCGCACACCAACGCCCACTTGCCATTGATTCCTAAATCCATCACCGACTCCTAAAAATAACGTCACAGCCCACGAGGCCGACGAGTTGCTAAAAACACACCGGAAAGTACCAGCACGGTACCTGCCAAAATCCAAAGATTAAAGGGCTCATCCAAAATAAGGACACCCATCATGAGCGTCGACATCGGGCCCAACATACCGACCTGAGAGGCAAGACCAGCCCCCAGCCTTTCCACCCCCAACATCACCAATAAAACCGGCACTGCCGTACAAAACACCGCATTGAAAACAGACAACTGTATGACCTCAGTCGCCACAAAGGCATCTGACAACGGTCGCAGTATGGCGAACTGGGCGATACAAAGCACAGAGGCAACCATGCTAGCGAGCCCAACCAGACGCAAGCTGCCCAGTTGCTTGACCAACTCCCCACTGGCCACGAGGTAGACGGCGTAACTCAAGGCACTGGCTAACACCAGCCCCCCACCAATCACGGTCGCAGCCCCATCAAAACGCAGTTCGTGGCCAAACACCACCAACACGCCCGCGTAGCTAATAGCCATCGCCCACGCCTGTTGTGCACGAATTCGCCGCTGATACACGACCCATCCAAGCAGAAGAACCAATGTGGGATTGACGTACAAAATCAGCCGCTCAAGGCTCGCAGAAATATACTGCAATCCCCAAAAATCTAAGTAGCTCGCGAGGTAATACCCGGAAAAGCCGACCCAACCAATTTGCCCCCATTGCCGCCAAGTTAGCGCGGGCTTATCCCGTCCTGCCCACCATGCCATCGCCGCAAATAGCGGGAAGGCAAACAACATGCGAAACATCAGCAGCGTCACCGCATCCACTTGATAGCGATAGGCGAGCTTGACCACAATCGCCTTGCCGCTGAACGCAATGGCGCCTAGCCCCGCAAAGACCAAGCCCCTGGCGATGCCCGGAGGAAGCTTAGATGGGAGCAACTTTAACGGTGTTGATTCGGGCTCACCCATACACGGGCTGCCCTGATGTCGCGTCGTCATGAACGGGGGATTGGCTATCTATCTTGTCCACAGGCGACACCAGACTCTTTCTCAATAAGGCACTCATTGCACGGCTCTTGGCTCTTGGCATCAACAAGACCCGCACAGGGGGTATTTCAATCGTTTTTGATTGCCCGATGGGCTCGCTTAAGCAACCACCAAATGCTGAAGGCGATCACGGGTACGGCAGCAGCCATGGTCACGTCGGGACTCCAAGGCCAGCCCACGTGCTGGGCACCTTTGCTTAAGTATCCCAACAATCCTGTCAGGTAGTATGTAATCGCTGCGACAGACAGACCCTCAACCGTCGATTGCAACTTGAGTTGCAAGGCCTGACGCTGATTCATGGCGCTCAGCAACTCGCGGTTGCTATCTTGCTGCTCGATCTCTACGCGCGTACGCAGCAAGTTACTCATACGCGAAATGCGTTCTGACAAATTTTGCTGTCGTCGCTGCGACCATTCGCAGGTATTCATCGCCGGGGTCAGGCGCCGTTGCATGAACTCTTTAATCGACTGGAGGTTCTCCAACCGCACCTCCGCGATATCGTCTATGCGCCGTCGCACCAAGTCAAAGTAGGCATTGCTGGCCGAGAACCGGGAATGCGTCGCTGCATACTGGCCCTCTACCTCACCCGCCAGCCGCGTGAGTCGGTCTAACAGCTCGGGTTCATCCTGCGAATCAGCCGTTCGAATCGCCATCGCCAACGACGCCAACTCGGACTCGCCACGCGATAGCATCGAGATACTGTTTCTGGCCTCTGGCAAACCGAGCAACGCGGCCATACGGTAGGTCTCGATTTCGAGCAGGCGTTGTACCAAGCGGCCCAAGCGTCTGGGCGACAAGGCGCCCACGCACAAAAGCATTTGAGACGCACCGTCGGCTTGAATGCTGAAATCTGTGTAGACCTCCACCTCACCCTCGCCGACGGTAGACCCGATCAAGGCGGCTTCTTGCAACGCGGCGCGCACGCTCGCCGCACGCGACACATCGTCTTGTGCCAACACGGTTACATGCATTTGGCACAGGCACTCACCGGGGAGCTCGGACAACCAAACGGTATCAACCGCCTCAATGGCTTTGCCCAC
>JABBAS010000034.1:43380-107084 GCA_018607835.1 Methylobacillus sp.
GCATCGCCACCCGCAACCGGGGACTGCGGCAAGTCACGCATGAAGGTGTAGCTCACAAACTCAGTATGCATTTCCCAACGCAAGCGAAAGGCCCCGAAATCTGCACGCATATGCGTCGCCCCAGGCTGCGGGCTAGCAAGATGGTGGTCGGCCAACAAGGAGCATAAGTGCGCCAGACTGCGCGCACGGTCGTCAGGTGCCAACCACATCACCACATGCGTGATCGCAGTCGGCAACTGCACGGACTCAGGCGGTCGCGCGTGAATTTCGTTGTGTAACGGCTGTCGCAGGGGATGCATTTTCATAGGGGCGTACTCATCGATTTGCATTCACATTAATTAAAGTCTCAGCATCGCGCCAAGGCTTCAGCATCTTCAACCACTTAACGCAAGGTAACTTAAAGCGCGCTTCTACCGCTTGCGCGCGGGCAAGCAACGTCAGGCGGTCGGGTTGATCCGGGCGAGCCTGTGCCAGCACCACACAATTCCCCTCCCGTGTCGGCGTGAAGGCCCAGAGTGCATCCTCGCCAAACACCTGCGCCATGTTTTGCATAGAGACATTAAAGCTGGCATGGCGGCCAAATAAGTTAACCGTCATGATGCCGTTGTCCGATAGCACGTCGCGGCAACTGGCATAAAAATCAGCGCTGTCTAATACGGGGCCTGCTGCCTCGTGGTCGTAAAGGTCTACCTGCAACGCATCGATCGCGTGTCGCCATTCTGGCGCCTTCAAAACGTCTTGCGCATCCCCCAGAACGACATTTAACCGTTCATCGTTTGGTGGCAACTTAAACCAGTGGCGACACACAGCGAGCACCTCTGGGTTGATCTCCACCGCAGTGGTCAACATGCCTAACTTTTTATAGCAATATTTAGTCAGCGCAGCGGACCCCAGTCCCAGTTGCATCGCATGCAAATCCCCGACCGTCGCCAGGTCCACGAACAACAGCCAAGCCATCATGCGGCGCACGTAATCCAGCTCAATCTCGTAAGGCTTATCCAGCCACATCGAGCCCTGAACCCACTCCGAGCCCAGATGCAGGTAGCGTACCTCGCCATCCTCAGAGAAATTAACCTGTGGGAGCGTGACGGCCTTGGCTTCGCGCGCAGTGGACTTAGACAATTTGATGCTCATGCCCCAATTATTACGGTTTTAAAACCAGTTTCGCTAGTCGTGGCAATACGCGACAGGCATTCAACTGGGTCTGGGCAGCGAGCGCCCCTAGCGAGACCCCTTTTAAACCAGCCATCACCTCCGCGATACGCGGCAGCTCACGCGATGAGTTGGGCGCCTGCCTCTGCCCTTGCGCGCGTGCATGTGCGGTCACGTAAAGCCAATGAGGGGGAATGTCGGGGCCATCCGTCTCCAGAACCACGTGTGTCAATGCGGTGTCTTGTGCCAAACGCCTAATTTGACGAGAGGCCTCAAACGTCAGCGTCCCACCGAAACCCAAGCAAAAGCCCGCCGAGGTAAACGCCGCCGCCTGCACAGCACTGCCGTTAAACGCGTGCGCAATGCCGCCGCAAACGGGTAATTGGCGCAAATGCTTCAACAAATCATCAGCGCTCTTACGCACGTGCAGTATCACGGGCAACTGGTGCTTGCGCGCTAGTTTTAGTTGCGACCGGTAAATGTGTGCACAGTGGGCTTTTGCCTCCGGTGTTTGCAAAGCAGGTACGAACCCATCTAAACCAATTTCACCCACAGCAACTAGACGCGGATCATCGCGGCATGCCGCCAACTGCGCGTCCAACGCGGCCACATCATCGTCGCCGGCGTCTAATGCGTGTAGCGGGTGAATCCCAAGCGCATAGGCGTCGTTATGGGTGTGTGCCCAATCTCTCACGGCGACAAAATTTTGCCGATGCACGGCAGGCACAATACAAAGCGACACGCCCGCTTGCTTGGCTGCACCACGCAGACTGGCAGCCTGCGTCGGCGAACCAAACTCAGCCGCATCCCAATGGCAATGTGTGTCTATCCACTCGACCGCCATCGTACTCAAGCCGTTAGCGCACCCAAGACCCCGTTGTCTAAACGGTGTTGTCGTTGACACCAAGTCGCCAATTCCACGTCGTGCGTCACCACGATTAATGCCGACCGTTGCGCCTCGGCCAGCGACAACATCAGCGAAAACACGCCCTTGGCAGCCGTTCTATCCAAGTTACCCGTGGGCTCATCCGCCAAAATACAAGCGGGCTCGGTGACCAAGGCCCGCGCCACCGCAACACGCTGTCGTTCACCACCAGATAGCTCGGCGGGACGGTGGAGCAACCTATCCCCCAGCCCCACTTTCTCTAGCACTGCGCGCGCTTTTTCGTGCGCAAGCGCCACGGGCATGCGACGCACCCACAAAGGCATGGCGACGTTATCCACGGCGGTGAATTCAGGTAGCAAGTGGTGAAACTGATACACAAACCCCAGATGCTGGTTGCGCCAGCGGCTCTGTTGGGCCGCAGCCATCTCAGACCAAACGCCGCCGCACAATGCCGCCGTGCCCGTGGTGGGCGCATCCAGACCACCCAGAATATGCAACAGCGTGCTTTTACCCGACCCAGAGGCTCCCACGATCGCAACCGTCTCACCCGCCTCCACGCGTAAATCGACGTCCTTCAAGACCGTGACATCTAGCCGCCCTTCCGAGAAACGCTTGCCCAGGTGCTGCGCCGTGATGACTGGATTACTCATAGCGCAAGGCCTCCGCGGGGTTGATACGGCTGGCACGCCAACTGGGGTAAATCGTTGCCAATAACGACAAAATCAGCGCACTCACCGTGATGGGAAAAATATCACCCCACTGCGGATCGCTAGGCATCTGGCTAATGAGGTAGATATCTTGCGGCAAAAACTGGGTGCCCAACAGGTGTTCGATGAAGGGGACGATGACATCGATATTGAATGCCACGAGCATCCCCAAACCCAAGCCGGCCACAGTGCCCAAAAAGCCAGACGTAGCGCCTTGCACCACAAAAATGCCCATGATGCTCAGCGGCGAAGCCCCCAAGGTTCTCAAAATAGCAATATCGGCGCGCTTGTCGGTCACCGTCATCACCAAGGTGCTGACCAAATTAAACGCGGCGACCGCCACGATCAAGGTGAGGATGATGGCCATCAGCCGTTTTTCGACCTGCACCGCCGCAAACCAGTTTCGATTTTGACGCGTCCAGTCGCTCACCCAATAATCAGTGCCGAGGTCGGCAGATACCGCCGCCGCAACGCCGCGTGAGCGGTTGAAGTCATCCAAGCGCAAACGAACGCCCGTCGGCCCCGTTAGTCGAAACAGGCGTTGGGCATCGCTGATGTTGAGATAAGCGTAACCCGCATCAAACTCGTAATGCCCTGAGTCAAACAGGCCAACGACGGTCATTTGTTTTACCCGGGGCACCACGCCAGCCGGTGTCATTTGTCCGCTAGGCACCATCAGGGTAACGCGGTCGCCCGTGGTCACGCCCAAGCCTCTGGCCAAGCTCCCACCCAAAATCACCCCGAAGTCACCCGGAGCCAAACGCGCTCGAAGCACCTCGGGCATGTCCTTGACCAACGGGGTCACCAACGGCTCCAAAACAGGATCAATACCCCGCAACATGACGCCGCGCATGGTGTCCCCACGCGCGATCAGCCCCTGTGCAGCGACAAACGGTGCCGCCGCCTCAACATGCTCTTGTGCCTTCAGACGCGCCATCAGGGTGGCCAGATCGGCCACACTTTGATCGGCGCCATCAAACACCTCCACATGCGCCAAAACGCTCAGCATGCGGTCGCGCACCTCCTTTTGGAAGCCATTCATAACAGACAGCACAATAATCAAGGCCGCCACCCCCAACGCAATGCCCAACATGGACACGCCAGAGATGAAGGATATGAATCCATTGCGGGCTGTTGTTTTAGCCGCTCGGGTGTAACGCCAACCGATGCGAAGTTCGTAAGGAAGATTCATGAGCGCCATAATGTGAAGTTGTCATTGTGGCAGGCTTAGCGACCGTCACCACACGAGCGAGGCTAGGCGCGCCCAGACCACCCCAAAATCATGCCACAACATCTTTTTATCCCCCTCGCCACTTGGCCAAGTCACGCAGGGCAAGCCGCCACGCCGCTAGACCAAGCACTGCCTCATCTCGCACAACTGTTAGGAACCTGGTTTGCCGACACCCCCCTAGCCGTCGCTGCAGACTGGGTAACCCCCATAGAGCGCTGCTATGCGGGCGCGTTGGGCTGGCACGCCAGCCGCGCCACGACCAGCGACCCCTTACCCCTCGCCGCACTACAAGACCAGGCAACTGACGCCGTACCCTGCGCTTGGGTGCGCCCGGTGCATCTCATCAGCAGCATGAATGACGTGCGGGTCTGTGACCCCAGTGTGCTGCGCCTTAGCGCGGCTGAGGCCCAGCCCCTGTTTCAGGCTTTGGCCGAATTATGCAAAGAAGATGGTTTGCAACTGGACATGCGCACGCCCACCCGTTGGTTGCTACGCGGGGAGGCCTTGCGGCACATCAGAACGCCCAGCCTCGCGCTGGCAGCCAACCAACACATTGCTGACTACCAACCTTTTTTGCCCGATTCAGTACACACAAGCACCCCGACACCCGAGAGCGGCGAAGCCAAAGGCAATCTGCAATGGCTGCTGCGTTTGCAAAATGAAGCCCAAATGCTGTTCTATACCCACCCTGTCAACGATGCCCGTCACGCCCAGCGGCGCCCAGAGGTCAGTGGTATCTGGGTAGAGGGTGCCGGCGCCGTAGCGACGCCCGCAGCGACTCCCCCCACAAAACAAGTCATCTGGTGCGACGCGCTGAGCGCACACGCCGATGATGCCCACGCATGGCAAGCCGCCTGGCGCGCGCTAGACAGCGACAGCCTCGCCCCCTTGCTCGCGGATCCAGCGGGCACAGCCGATACCGTCACGTTTGGCAACGCCACCCATGCCATCACTTGGCGCCGACGTGCACCCACGTGGTGGCGTCGTGCCAAGCAACCGTGGCAACGCCTTAAGCTGGGACGTCACCCCGCACTTCCGAGTAGTCTGTTGTAGCGCGACAATAGGGAACCTCATTGCATCCGTACACAGCCCGTTCACCCACTCACCCCGTTGCCTCATTAGCCCCGCACCTTGTACCCCGGTAAGCCATGCAAATCATCACCCGAGACGTTCCACCGCGCGCCACCTGGACCTTAGAACAGGCAGGGGTGCACCCCTTGTTGGCGCGCCTCTTTGCCGCACGCGGTGTGCACTCGTCAGAAGATTTGGATGACGGACTGGCCAAATTACTCCCTCCCGACCAACTGCTGGGCATCACTGAGGCCGCGCAGATGTTGGTGACCGCCATTCAGGCACAAGCGCCGATTTGCATCGTGGCCGACTATGACTGCGATGGTGCAACGGCCTGCGCCGTCGCCGTCCGTGGTCTGCGCCTGCTGGGCTCAAACCATGCGCATTACTTGGTCCCTGACCGCGTCACAGACGGCTATGGCCTGACACCGGGCATCGCCAAGCGCGTTGCCGCGACTGGCGCGCGCTTGTTGGTCACCGTCGACAACGGCATCGCGAGCTTTGACGGTGTGCAGACGGCAAAAGAATTGGGGATGCAGGTACTCATCACCGACCACCACCTCCCTGCGTTACTGGACGGTCGTGTGCAGGTGCCACAGGCCGATGCCGTCGTGAACCCCAACCAGCCGGGTTGCCCATTTGAGAGCAAGTCCATCGCCGGCGTTGGCGTGATGTTTTATGTCTTGCTTAAGACACGCGCACTGATGCGCAGCGCGGGGATTTTTGACGCCGCCACACAACCCAAACTCGACACCTTGTTGCCCTTGGTCGCGTTAGGCACCGTGGCGGATGTGGTCAAACTAGACGCCAATAACCGGCGCTTGGTCGCTCAGGGCTTGAAACGTATCCGTGCAGGCCACCTGCCCGCCGGCATGGCCGCACTGTTTCAAATTGCCGGGCGACAGACCGCCACCGCCAGTACGGGTGACTTTGGTTTTGCGGTGGGACCACGCTTGAACGCAGCGGGTCGCTTGGCTGATATGACCTTGGGCATTGCCTGCCTCATTACCGACGATGCCGCACACGCCACCACGCTGGCACAGTCGCTAGACCAAATTAACCGAGACCGCAAAAGCATAGAAGGCGACATGCGAGAGCAGGCGCTGGCGATGGCAGAAGACATGCTGGACGCAGCCGATGAAGCACCGCCCGCCATTTGCATCTTTGACCCCGACTTTCATGAGGGGGTAGTGGGCATCGTGGCGTCACGACTCAAAGACAAGATGCACCGCCCCACTTTCGTCTTCGCTATGAGCCAAGCAGCTGGCGCTGAAGATGAACTAAAAGGATCAGGGCGCTCCATTGCGGGCTTCCACCTGCGCGATGCGTTGGACTTGATCGCCAAACGTCACCCCGGCGTTTTACTGCGATTTGGTGGCCACGCAATGGCGGCGGGTTGCACCATTGATGCCGACCAATTAGACACCTTTGAGACCGCCTTCCAGCAAGTCGCCAGTGAGTGGCTAGACGAGAAAACGCTCACCCGACAGCTGGAGACCGATGGCGCGTTGGCTCCCGCTTACCGCCATCCAGATATCGTCGACCACTTGCAGCAAGCCGTCTGGGGGCAAGGATTTGCGCCCCCCGTATTTAGCGAGTGGCTGGACGTGGTCTCCCAGCGCATCGTCGGGGAAAAACACCTGGCACTGAAACTGAAGCACCAAGGTCAAGCCGTGGATGGCATCTGGTTTGGCCACACCGAGCCGCTACCCGCCAAGGCCTTGCTCGCTTTTCGTGTGGACGCCGATAGTTGGCAAGGACAGCGTCGCGTGCGCTTTCTGATTGAAGGACAACAAGCATGACATTCGCCGCACCGCGCGCCGACCTAGGCACACTCAACGCAGACCTGCATTGCCACTCTACCGCGTCGGACGGTACCTTGGCACCCGAGCGCGTCGCCCAACGCGCCGCTGACAACGGCGTCGCGATCTGGGCGCTGACCGACCACGATGAGTTAGCGGGCCAAGCGCGGGCGCGTGAGGCCGCTGGCGACTTGGGTATGACTTACGTCACGGGCACAGAGGTCTCCGTGAGCTTCGCCGGTTGCACCGTGCATATCGTGGGCTTGGGGTTTGATCCCGACAACCCAGACTTGATAGCGGGGTTGCACAAGACGCGCAGTGGCCGTGACCTGCGTGCGCGGGAAATGGCTGCGGAGTTGGCCAAGGTGGGAATCAAAGGGGCTTATGAGGGTGCGTTGACCTATGTGGACAACCCCGAACTGATCTCGCGCACCCACTTTGCACGCTATATCGTGGACATCGGCATGGCCAAGGACACCCATGACGTTTTTAAAAAATACCTCGCCGACAACAAGCCCGGCTTCGTCCCCCATCGTTGGGCAGGACTCGGGGAGGCCGTAAAGTGGATCACGCAGGCCGGTGGCATCGCGGTGGTCGCACATCCCGCCCGTTACCCCCTGAGTCCCACCGCTGAATACGCACTCTTAAGTGAATTTAAAGCCCACGGCGGTCAGGGCATTGAGGTGGTCACCGGCAGCCACAGCCCGGCTGAGTTCACGCAGTACGCGGACATTGCGCGAGAGTTTGGCTTTTATGCGTCGCGCGGTAGTGACTTCCACAGCCCCGAGGAAAGCCGTATGGACTTGGGTGCGCTGCCGCCCTTGCCCGCCGGTTTAGCACCGGTGTGGCAGGCGTTTTAGGTTCCCCTCATGGCACAAAACTTTGAGATTCACCCCGACAACCCGCAGCCGCGCCTGATCAAGCAAGCCGCCGCGCTGTTGCGTGCAGGCGGCGTGCTCGCCACCCCCACGGACTCCAGCTACGCCTTGGTTTGCCACTTGGACGACAAGGCGGCCGTTGACCGGATGCGCAGAATACGCCAAGTCGATGACCGCCACCACCTCACCTTGCTTTGCGCAGACCTCAGCGCAGTCGCTAGCTACGCCAAAGTTGACAACCAGCAATACCGCTTGTTAAAGCTCGCAACGCCCGGCGCCTTCACGTTTATTTTGGATGCCAGCAAGGAAGTCCCCAGGCGGGTCAGCCACCCATCGCGCAAGAGCATTGGTTTGCGGGTCCCTGATCACCGGGTCATACACGCCCTGCTCGCAGAGCACGGCCAACCCTTGCTTGCGACCACGCTCATACTGCCCAACGCGGAAGCGCCTCTTAACGATGCCGAGGAGATTCACGCACACCTTGCCTCAGAGCTGGCGGGCGTCATCGACGCAGGAGCCTGCGCAGGCACGCCCACCACCGTCATCGACCTAACGCCCATGCGCACGGGTGAGGCGCCAGACATCATTCGCAAGGGCGCAGGCGACTGGACGTCGTTGGGTCTCTAAAACCAGGGCAAGACCAAAACAGGGCCACAATACACGCATGGACTTCGCATCAATCATACAAACCGTGGCGATCTACGCGCTACCGGTTTTATTTGCCATCACGCTACATGAGGCGGCCCACGGGTACGCCGCACTGAGGTTTGGCGACAACACAGCCGCCATGCTCGGGCGCATCACACTGAACCCGCTGAAGCACATCGACCCCGTCGGGACCATCGCGATGCCGCTGATGCTTTACTTCGCAACGGGCGGTGCTTTCTTATTTGGCTATGCCAAGCCGGTGCCCGTGCGTTTTGGCAACCTGAACAACCCCAAACGCGACATGATCTGGGTGGCTTTAGCCGGTCCCATGGCCAATTTTGTACAGGCCTTTTTGTGGGTCATTGGCATCTACCTGCTCTACGCCTTGGGTATTCAAGAGCGGTTTTTTATCGAGATGTGCCGCGCGGGCATTTTGGTTAACCTAGTGATGTTCGCATTTAACCTCTTTCCCATGCCCCCCTTGGACGGTGGACGCATACTCGTCGGCCTACTGCCCATGCGCGCCGCGGTGGCGGTGTCCAAGGTCGAGCCTTGGGGCTTCTTCATTGTGATGGGGTTGGTCTTGGCAGGTATCGTTAGCAACCTGTGGTTGCGCCCGCTCATGCAAGTGACGGGTGGGCTGATCGAGGTGCTTGCCACTCCGTTCCGTTTGCTACTGACCTAGGTCAAACTCACCCCGCGCGCCCTACTTTCGCCTTTCGCGTTTCGTTTCACCTTTTCGTTTTTTAAGCCATGTCTGTTTCAGAAAATAAGCCATCTCCACATACGAACACCCAAGAGCGCGTGCTCTCTGGCATGCGGCCAACAGGCGCCCTGCACCTTGGCCATTACCATGGCGCACTAAAAAATTGGGTGCGCTTGCAAAGCGAACTGAACTGCTTTTATTTTGTCGCTGACTGGCATGCGCTCACCACGCACTACGAAAACCGCGAAGTCATAGAAAAAAATGTCTATGAAATGGTGATTGATTGGCTGGCGGCCGGTTTAGACCCCAATCAGTGCACGCTCTTTTTACAAAGCCGCATCCCCGAGCATGCCGAGCTGTTCACCTTGCTCGCCATGGGCACGCCGTTGGGTTGGTTAGAACGTGTTCCCACCTATAAAGACCAACAAGAGAAGCTGAAAGACAAAGACTTATCGACCTACGGCTTCTTGGGCTATCCCCTGTTGCAGGCCGCGGACATCTTGATTTACAGGGCCAAGCATGTGCCCGTTGGGGAAGACCAGGCCAGCCATGTCGAGTTAACGCGCGAAGCGGCGCGACGCTTTAACCATTTGTACGGGCGCGAAGCCGACTTTGCAGAGCGTGTAGCGGTCAGCTTGGAAAAAATGGGTAAGGATGCCGCCAAGCGATTTGAGAAATCACGCAAGAAATTTCAAGAAACCGGCGATACCGCCTCGCTAGAAGGTGCCTTGGGCTTCGTCGCCGCACACAGCGAACTCAGTGCCTCCGAAAAGGAGCGTTTGCAGGGCTACTTTAAAGGGACGGGCAAATCCATTTTGGTCGAACCGCAAGCGCTGCTAACCGAGGCCAGCCGCTTACCCGGTCTTGACGGTGCAAAAATGAGCAAGAGCTACAACAATGCCATTGCCATGCGAGAAGACAAGGCCAGCATTGAGATCAAGATCAAGCGCATGCCCACCGACCCGGCTCGGGTGAAACGCACCGATGCAGGGGACCCCGAACGCTGCCCCGTTTGGCAATTCCACAAGGTCTATTCAGACGTCGCGACGCAGGAGTGGGTCAGCACCGGTTGCCGCAGTGCGGGCATCGGTTGCCTAGACTGCAAACAACCCATCATCGAGGCGGTCTTGCGTGAGCAACAACCCATGCTTGAGCGGGCACAGCCCTTTGTCGACAACCCCAAATGGGTCAGAGATATCGTGGATGCTGGCACCGATAAAGCGCGTCAGGTAGCGCGGGAGACCATGCGCGATGTCCGCGAGGCCATTGGCCTCGCCTATTGAGATGTGCCTAAATGGTTACAAATTGCGAACGATACCCAAATTACGCCTAATTTAGCGCTAGGATATGCATTACTGAATTAACTATTAGTTCCGCCAAGTCTCAAGGACGTGAAGCGCAACTACGACGGATATCTTTATGATGAGCATTCTTGTTATCGATGACCACCCACTGATGCGTGATGCGTTGGTCATGCTGTTGCGTCGTTTGCGCACCAAAGCCAACATCGTCGAGCTCGACCGCCTCGCCGTTGTCAACCAAGCCATCACCGACCATGGCACACCCGAGTTGGTGTGCCTGGATCTCAAGCTACCCGATACCAACGGCGTTTCCGGCGTACGCGAATTGCGTCGCCTGCTGCCCGACACCTCCTTGGTGGTGTTATCGGCGTCGCCTGCAACCGACTACGCCGACCTCGCGCTTGAAGCGGGTGCAGACGCCTACGTAGAGAAGTCGCTGGGCGCCGCGCATATTGCCAAGGTGCTCAAGGAATTCATGGGCCCTAGCGAAGAGGCGGATGAGGACGCACCGACCGTGCCTGAGAAGCTCTCCAAGCGTCAAAAACAACTGTTGGTGATGTTGGACAAAGGCCTGAGCAATCGCGATATCGCCGATTCACTATCCATCAGCGAGCACACCGTCAAGGTGCACCTGTGGCGCCTATTCCGTCGCCTCAATGTGAAGAGCCGCTCGCAAGCCAGCCATCTGGCGCGTAATGCCGGACTCATAGACTTTTAAGCCATCTCCATTGCGATGACCGCTGAGTGGCCGACCTTTCGTCAAAGGTCGCGCCGGTGTCCCCGCTCGCGGTGAGCTAACGCAACACGGTTTTGCCACCCATATACGGTTGCAAGGCCATAGGGATGTGTATGGAACCGTCCGCTTGTTGGTGGTTTTCTAATACCGCGACCAATGCACGTCCCACCGCCAGACCCGAGCCATTTAGCGTATGGACCCAATCGTTTTTGCCTGCCGCATTTTTAAACCGGGCCTGCAAACGACGCGCCTGAAAGGCGTGGCAGTTTGAAACTGAGCTGATTTCTCGGTAGGTGTTTTGCGCGGGTAGCCAAACCTCTAGGTCATGTGTCTTGGTCGCACCAAAACCCATGTCACCGGTGCAAAGCAACACCACGCGATACGGCAACTCCAGTGCTTTCAAAATGGCTTCGGCATGGCCAGTCATTTCCTGCAACACCGCCTCACTCTGATCCGGGTGCACGATTTGCACCATCTCGACCTTGTCGAACTGGTGCTGCCGAATCAAACCGCGGGTATCGCGTCCGTGGCTACCCGCCTCGGAGCGGAAGCACGGGGTGTGGGCCGTGAGCTTCATGGGCAGATCGGCCTCGGTCAATAAGGTGTCACGTACAAAGTTGGTTAGTGGCACCTCAGACGTGGGAATCAAGTACAGCTTGTTATCTTCGCCGAGGCCCGTCGTGTCCCCGTCTTGACCGCCTTTGATTGCGGCAAACAAGTCCTCCTCAAACTTAGGCAACTGACCGGTAC
The DNA here is from genome assembly GCA_018607835.1 of Methylobacillus sp. GTDB lineage: Bacteria > Pseudomonadota > Gammaproteobacteria > Burkholderiales > Burkholderiaceae_C > RS62. The sequence continues at coordinate 55,249 of JABBAS010000034.1, forward strand.
CGCGCAGAGATGTGGCGTTCACCGCGTAGGGCGTGTAGCACTCGGTATACCCATGCTGTTCTGTTTGGGTATCCAACATAAAGGCCGCCAACGCACGATGCAAACGGGCAACCGGCCCACGCATGACAGCAAAGCGGGCGCCTGACAACTTAACGCCCATCTCAAAGTCCAAACCCAAAGGCTCTCCTAAGTCGACATGGTCTTTGGGCTCAAACGCCAGGGGTTCCGGCAAACCAGCGTCGCCGCCTTTCGGGGACCAGCGGCGCAGCTCGACGTTGCCAGACTCGTCGGCGCCCAAAGGCACGTCATCTTGCGGTAGGTTGGGCACACCCATCAACAAATTGTGTAAGGGCTCTTGTAGCGCCTCTAATGCGGTGGCTGATGCGTCTAGCTCGGACTTGATTGACGCCACTTGCGCCATCACCTCGTCAGCCGACTCGCCTTTGCTTTTTAGTTGGCCAATTTGCTTACTCAGCGTGTTGCGCTGTGCCTGTAACTCTTCGGTACGGACTTGTATGGTTTTACGCTGGGTCTCTAAGGACTGGAATGCAGCCACATCCAGAAAAGGTTGCGGCTGCTTGCGCCGCTCCAACGTTTTCACGACGGCGTCTAGGTCTTTGCGAAGGGATACAACATCTAACATGGTTTACACCGTAAAAAATAAAGAAAAAATCAGCCGCCAACGGCGGCGAGTTGCCAGCGTCACTGGCCAGATGACGCATCCAACCGCAAACCCTTTGGTAGCGGGAACTGCACCGCCTCTTCCACACCAGGCATGGACTGCACAGACAAGACGCCCAGCGCACGCAAGCGGGTAATAACGTCTTGCACCAAGACATCTGGCGCGGACGCCCCGGCGGTCAGTCCCACGCGGTCGCAGCCCGCCACCCACGCAGGGTCAAGGTCTGCGGGGTCGTCTAACATATGCGCAGGGGTTCCCAGTCGCTGTGCCAATTCCGCCAAGCGGTTGCTGTTGGAGCTGGTCGGGCTACCCACCACAATGACCACATCCACTTTCGCCGACAGCACCTTGACGGCGTCTTGGCGGTTTTGCGTGGCATAACAAATGTCTTGCTGTTTGGGCTCGCGAATAGACGGAAAACGCGCCTTTATGGCCGCCATGATGCTAGCGGCATCGTCCACACTCAGCGTGGTTTGCGTCACCACGGCCAAACGCTCGGTTTGCTCGGGTGCCACGCGCGCAACGTCTTCGACCTCCTCTACCAAGTGAATGCCGGCGTCGAGTTGCCCCATGGTTCCTTCCACCTCTGGGTGGCCTTTGTGACCGATCATCAAAAACTCAAAACCTTCTTTGGCGAGCTTGGCAATCTCAACGTGCACCTTGGACACCAAGGGACAGGTGGCATCAAAAATAGAGAATCCGCGGCGCTCTGCTTCCTCTTGGGTCGCCCGGCTCACGCCGTGCGCAGAAAACACCAAGGTGGCACCTGGCGGCACATCGTCAAGATCTTCGATAAATATCGCACCCTTTTCCTTCAAGTCATTCACGACGTAGGTGTTGTGAACAATCTCATGGCGCACATAAATGGGCGCGCCAAATTTTGCCAACGCGTGTTCCACAATATCAATCGCTCTATCCACCCCTGCGCAAAACCCTCTTGGGGTCGCGAGATAAACCGAGCGCTCAGTGGCTTCGTTAGTCAGTGCTTGCTTCGCGTCAGACATCACAGTACTCCTATTACATGCACCTCAAACGTCACCGCTTGCCCAGCCAAGGGGTGATTGAAGTCAAACAAGATCGCAGAGCCATCGGGCTTGCTCTGCACCACCGCTCCCGCGTACTGCCCTTGGCCATCTGGCGTCGGGAACTGAACCACATCGCCGGGTGTATACCGCTCGTCGGGATCACCCAACTCATTCAACATGCTGCGCGCCACCCACTGCACCGCCTCTGGATTATGCGGGCCAAAGGCGTCACCTGCCGGCAGATCGAAGCGAGACTGCACGCCTTCTTCCAAGCCCAACAAGTGCTGCTCGATTGCGGGTGACAACTGACCACCCCCCATGCTCAAGGTCGCGGGTTGTCCGTTAAAGGTGCTGATCACCTCTTGCCCGTCCGGGCCAGACATGCGGTAGTGCAGGGTCAAAAACGAAGACGCATCAACAACGGGCATACATATTTTCTCTCTAAAAAGGGACGACGGTGACCATAAACCAAGGGTTGTGCAGGAGCGCCTCCTGCCGTGCAAGGCGTATAACGGAGCTAAGGGCATCGCACCGTCCAGCCCCCTATTGTAGAAAGCTAGGCCGCCCCATGCCCGCCCAACCCTTAAAGCCACCGACTCGGGCACCAAAATGGCAACACGCGACACGACCTCGAGAAAAAATGCGTGCGCTTGGCGTCCAAGGCTTAACCGATGCCGAGCTCCTGTCTTTGCTGCTTAGAACAGGCACACCCCAATCACAGGTCATTGATTTTGCATCGGAAATTTTAGATCGCGTGGGTGGCTTGCGCGGTTTGCTAAAGGCGAGCCCCAGTGAACTGTTGGCAATCTCGGGGATTGGCCCTGCGAAACAGGCCGAACTCAGCGCCGTGGGTGAGCTGGTCACGCGTGCACTGTCGGAGGCACTTCAGCGTCAGCCCGTCTTTAACCACCCAGATGCCCTGAGAAGCACCCTAAAAATACACTTGTCGCACCGTCAGCACGAGGTCTTTAGCGTCCTCTTTTTAGATACGCAGCACCAGCTCATTGCCTTTGAGGACCTGTTTCAAGGAACCCTCAGCCAGACCACAGTCTACCCAAGAGAGATTGCGGTACGCGCCCTGTACCACCACGCCGCTAGCGTTATCTTGGCCCATAACCACCCCAGCGGTCTGCCCACCCCATCAGAGGCCGACAAGCGCGTCACTGAGGCTATTCAAGCCGCCCTGCGACCGCTGGACATCGCCGTCCTGGACCACTGCATCGTGGCCGGTCCAGCCGTGTACTCCATGGCCGAGAACGGGTTAATGCCTATGGCATAAAAGAACAACTCAAATTTGTCAGAATAGGGCCATGCGCGCGACACAGTTTTCTGACCTCAAAGCCATGCAAAAGCTTTTGGCCGATCAAGCACGCGCCGAGAAAGAAGCGCAAGCCGCCGCGCGGCTGGCCGAGCAACAGCGGCAGCGCGAGCAACAACTGTTTGCCTTTTCCATCGGCGCCGTGAAGCCGATCAAAGACAGTGGCCGAGTGCCCGCCCCGCCCAGTCAGGTGACCCCAAGACCGCTGCAACGCGAGTCGGACGATTCCGCGGTGATGGCCGAAGCGCTATCCGATGAGTTCGATGTCACCAGTCTCCTTGAAACGGACGACGCCCTGAGTTACCGCCGCTCGGGCATCGGTGATGACGTCTTGAAGAAACTACGGGGCGGCCATTGGGCCTTGCAAGGTCAAATCGACTTGCACGGTTTACGCACAGACGAGGCGCGCAGCGACTTGGCCGATTTCTTGCGCGCAGCGGTGCGTAAAGGCTGGCGTTGTGTTCGCGTGGTTCACGGTAAAGGGCTAGGCTCACCGGGCAAGACACCCATACTGAAAGCAAAAACCCATCGCTGGCTGGTGCAAAAAAAAGAGGTGCTTGCGTTTGTCCAAGCGCGTGGATGCGATGGGGGCGCAGGCGCCCTGATGGTCCTGTTGCACGGTCAGCAGCAGGGCAGCCACCTCACAAAAAAATAAGACACACCGCGGCGGTCTTGCCGCTTAATGCGACCCCACTCGGTTGCGCATGTGATCCGCCGTTTGCATAAATGAGGCCTCCAGACGCGTGCGCAATAAAGGCGGCACGTCGTTCTCGCGCATGGCCTGTGCCATGCACGCAACCCATTGGTCACGCTCTGGGATACCGATGGAAAACGGCAGGTGTCGCGCGCGCAAGCGGGGATGTCCAAATCGTTCCGTATACAGTGACGGCCCGCCCAACCAGCCACACAAGAACAGAAATAAACGTTCTCTGGCATTGTCCAGCTCGGGGCCATGCGCCGCACGCAAGGCCGTATAGGCGGGCTCCAAATCCATCAAATCATAAAAACGGTCTACCAGCCGCCGCACCACGGTCTCGCCCCCTATCCATTCAAACGGCGTAACGGGCGACGGGTCTGTGCCTGCAGGGGGCGTCTCTTGCGTGCTCATGGCTTCATGTTCAGTTCAGTTCAGTTCAAAAAATCAGTAACTAACCCACATACGTCCGGTCGTCAGTCTCCACGCAAGCGCAGGGTTTGCCACGCAGGCGTGCGCAAGACATCGCGCAAACTCCACCAGCCTGCCAACATCGCAAGCACAGCGCCCACCAACGCGCCGAACACGGGCATCCACAGAGGTGGTACCCAAGGGAACTCGAAAACCAACTTGGCCAAGGCCCAGCCAACCACCATCGCTGCGGTACTCGCCATGCCACCAGCCAGCAGCCCAACGCCAATCAACTCGGCCCGTTGGACGTCACGCAACAAGGACGCACGCGCACCCATTGCACGCAAAATCGCATACTCACGCGTGCGCTCCCCTCGGGTGTGTGAAATCGCAGCAAACAAAACCACCAAGCCCGCCAAGACGCTAAAACCAAACAAAAACTCGATGGCACGAATCACCTGATCTAAGATGCGCTGCACCTGTAGCAGGGTCGCCGTGGTGTCGATGTTTGTGATGTTGGGAAAATTACGTTGCAGCTGGTTGTCAAACGAGCGTGCCACACCGTCGACACCGGTCACGCGTGATTCGGGCGCTTGAAAGGCGGAGATATAGGTCAGCGGAATATCGGGCATACGCGCAACAGGAAACATCGCAAAGAAGTTAACGCGCATGCTCGCCCAGTCCACTTTGCGGAAATCGCTGATGCGCGCGCGCACAATCTCCCCCGCAACGTCAAAGCTCAAGGTGTCACCCAGCTTCAGTCCTAGCAGATCGACCAGCCCAGACTCTATGCTGATGGCGCCCGCATCCCCGGAAGCCCAACGGCCACTGGTGACCTCGTTGTGGCTGGGTAACTCCGCACTGTGGGATAGGTTGAATTCACGACGCACCAGCCGTTGGGCCCGGTCGTTGTCATAGTCATCGGGCGTGACCGCCGCGCCATTGATCGCCACCAAGCGACCACGGATCATGGGGTACCAGTCATAGGACGTCACACCCGTATCCGCTAATTGCTGCTTAAAGGCCTCTGCTTGATCGGGTTGGATATTGATAACGAACCGTGTCGGGGCATCTGCCGGCGTGGCTTGACGCCAACTGGCGATGAGATCTGTACGCAGCAAGACCAAGATAAACAGGGCCAACAGTCCCACCGCTAACGCGCTCACCTGCACCACAGCGACCCCCGGACGTGCGGCGACTTGCCGCGTCGCCAAGATCATCCATCGCGGCGCTGTCTGTTCGTTGACCGTACGACGCAACAACCGCACGGCTAGCCACGTCAGACCGGCAAAGAGACCGATTGACACGGCAAAACCCACGACCGCAAGACTCCCCATTTGCACATCGCGACTGACCGCTAACAAGAGGCCGCAAAAGACAACGACGCCAAGCAACCACAACACGAAAGACGCCGGCTGCAAGCCACCCACATCGCGGCGCATCACGCGCAAAGGCGGCACCTTGGCCAACTGCAGTATGGGCGCCACACCAAATGCCGCCATCAAGCTCAACCCCACTCCCACACCCGTCAGCGCAGGCCACCACGACGCGGCGGGCAAAGCGGTCTTCACCAAGCCAGCGAGCAAGGCCACGAACACCCAATGTACAGACCAGCCAATCAGAATGCCCAACAACGCGCCGACGAGACCCACCGCAAAAAACTCCAGCATGAAGGTGCGGGCAATGGTGCGCTGTGACAAGCCAAGCACGCGCAACATCGCGCAGGCGTCAAGTTGACTCGCGGCAAAGCCACGCGCGCCAATGGCTACCGCGACCGCACACAACAGGGCGGTGAGCATCGCAACCAAATTAAGAAACTTACCCGCGCGGTCTAGGGTTTCCTGCGTACCCGGGCGGCCAGACGCTAGCGTCTCAATGCGCAAGCCGTCACGTCTCGGGGCGGCCTCAATCGCCTCGGCGACGATGGCCTCGAATGCACCCACTGCGGCCGCATCCCCTGCCACGGCCATACGCCAACGAACCCGACTCGCGGGCTGTACCAGTTGCGTGGCGTCAATATCTGCCAAATTCACCATCGCCCGTGGCGAAAAACTAGAAAACCCGCCGCCACGGTCCGACTCCATGGTGAGCACCTGCGCGATACGTAGCCGTGCACTGCCCAAAAACAAATCATCCCCCACGTCTAGACCCAAGGCGTCAAGCACGCTCGCCTCCGCCCACACGGTGCCCGGCAATGGGCCGCGACTAACCGGGCGATCGTTGTCGAAGGCATCGACCACCCCATCGCTGACTCTTAAACTGCCGCGCAGAGGATAGGCGTCGTCCACGGCTTTAAAGGCCACCAAGCGCACATCGCCCCCGTTCTCGTCGGGGGCTCTGGCCATGGTCGGAAATGTCAGGGAGACGCTACGCTGCAGCCCGCGTTCTTCCGCCACGGGGCCCCAACGCGCGTCGGGACGCACGTCACTACGCAGCACCGCATCCCCGCCCAAAAGCGCCAATGCGTCGCGCGACAGCCCACCTTGCAGGCGATCGGCAAAGAACCCGACGGCCGTCAAAGCAGCCACCGCAAGCGCAATGGCGGTTAACAGCAGGCGCCAGCGGCCTGCGCGCCAGTCACGTAAGCCATTGCGCCAAGCTAAACGCCAAATGGAAGGTTCGGAGAAGGGGGGGCGACCTGTCGCAGTCCCGGGGGTCGTACGCTGCATAAAACTCTTAAAAAAACCGCATGGGCGTTGCCAGTGACTTGATTATGGGTCCTGAGAAACAGCCTTAATATCTGCGGGGTCACAAGCCCCTAAAATAGGGGAACAACCAGCCTACCACCGCCCAACCACGCTCTGGGATTGCCCGACCCATTGCACCTAAATAAAGTCAGCCCAAACGACATGACTCAGCGCCGTTTATTTGTTACCACCGCCCTGCCCTATGCCAATGGAAATTTCCACATTGGCCACATCATGGAGTACATCCAGGCGGATATTTGGGTGCGTTTTCAGCGTATGCAAGGCAACGAGGTTCACTTCGTTTGTGCGGATGATGCCCATGGCGCGCCCATCATGATTGCTGCTGAAAAGGCAGGCATCACACCGCAGGCCTTTGTCGCGAACATTGCTGCGGGGCGCAAGCCCTACCTAGACGGTTTCCACATCGCCTTTGACAACTGGCACAGCACCGATGGCCCCGAAAACCACGCGCTCGCGCAAGACATCTACCGCGGCCTGCGTGACCAGGGGCTGATCGCAACGAAAACCATTGAACAGTTTTTTGATCCTGAAAAAAACATGTTCTTGCCTGACCGTTTCATTAAGGGCGATTGCCCCAAATGCGGCGCGAAGGACCAATACGGCGACAGTTGTGAGGTCTGTGGCAGCGTTTACGCACCGACGGAACTGCACAACCCCTACTCGGCCTTGTCCGGCGCGACCCCCGTCATGAAAACGTCGGAACACTACTTTTTTAAGTTGTCCGATCCACGCTGTGTGGCGTTCTTGGAAGAGTGGACCGCCGCTCCCGGCCACCTGCAAACGGAGGTGCTCAACAAGATCAAAGAATGGTTCGCCGTCGCAGAGGATGGCTCGGGTGGCCTGAGTGACTGGGACATTAGCCGTGATGCCCCCTACTTCGGCATTGAAATACCCGATGCACCCGGTAAGTACTTTTACGTCTGGTTAGATGCTCCCATCGGCTACTTGGCGTCCCTAAAAAACTACTTCGATAAAACGGGGCGTGATTTCGATGCCTTCATGGCAGACCCACAAACGGAGCAGCACCACTTCATTGGCAAAGACATCACCTACTTCCACACCCTGTTCTGGCCGGCCATGTTGCACTTTAGCGGCCGTAAAACACCCAATGCGGTGCACGTGCATGGTTTCCTGACCGTGAGTGGTGAAAAGATGAGCAAGAGCCGCGGGACCGGTCTGGATCCGCTGAAGTACCTCGATTTGGGTATGAACCCGGACTGGTTGCGTTACTACATCGCCGCGAAATTGAACGGTCGCAATGAAGATGTGGACTTCAATGCAGAAGACTTTATGGCCAGGGTCAACAGCGACCTTGTCGGCAAATACATCAATATCGCCAGCCGCACCGCGGGCTTTATCAGCAAGCGCTTTGACGGTGTCTTAGGTCAGGTATCGGCTGACGGCGTCGCCTTGTTGCAGCAACTCGAACAAGCACTCGCGCCACTCACGGTTCTGTACGAAACGCGCGACTACGCCCGCGCATTGCGCGAGGTGATGGCACAAACCGACCGCGTTAATGAATACGTCGCCATGCACAAGCCGTGGGAACTCGTCAAACAGGCGGGTGCCGAGGCACGCTTGCACGACGTTTGCACCACCAGCTTAGAGGCGTTCCGCCTACTCACCATTGCATTGAAACCCGTGATGCCCGCGTTAACAGATGGGGTAGAGACCTTCTTAAGCGTCCCTCCCTTGGTCTTTGGAGACCTGCACACCCGCATGGGCGCTGACCACACAATCGGTGCGTACAAGCACCTCATGCAGCGGGTCGACCCCGCCCAACTCGACGCGCTGTTCGTGGCGCCCGAGCCCAGCACGCCCGACACGCCGGCGGTGTTGCCAGGCGGGGAGGCCATTGCGCCAACCATTGCCATCGACGACTTTGCCAAACTAGATCTCCGTGTGGCCTTGATCGTGAATTGCGAAGCCGTTGACGGTTCGACCAAACTCCTGCGCTTAACGCTAGACGTTGGGGAAGGCGTCACCCGCAACGTTTTCTCGGGCATTGCAAGCGCCTACACGCCAGCGGACCTCATTGGCAAGCACACGCTGATGGTGGCCAACTTGGCACCTCGGAAAATGAAGTTTGGTGTGAGCGAAGGCATGGTTCTCGCAGGCAGTCACGCCGACGAAAAGGGTACACCCGGCATTTACATATTGACCGCGTGGCCAGGCGCACAACCCGGTATGCGCGTGCGCTAGACCGCGGCACGCGGGCTTCATTTTTAGGCGTGTCGGGGGTAACATGAGGTGCCATGGAACCGTCTGACCCAGCGACCATCACCGAGCCACCAGCGAGCGGTCGCTGGCGCGTGCCGCGACTGCACTTTCAGCCGCGGCTGTGGTCACACCTCGCCAACTACGACCGGCAACAGTTTCAGAGTGACTTAGGCGCAGGCATCACCGTTGGTATCGTGGCGCTACCGCTCGCCATGGCGTTTGCCATCGCCAGCGGCCTCACACCCCAAGCGGGCCTCTGGACGGCCATTATTGGCAGCTTCATCATTGCCGCATTTGGTGGCTCATCTGTACAAATTGGCGGTCCCGCGGGCGCGTTCATTGTGGTCGTCTACGGCATTATCGAGCGCTACGGCCTCGGCGGTCTGCTCATTGCCACCAGTGGCGCTGGCGTACTCCTCTTTCTCATGGGCTGGCTGCGCTTAGGCAATATCGTTCGCTACGTGCCGGTCAGCATCGTCATTGGCTTCACCAACGGTATCGCTGTGCTGATCATGGCGTCCCAATTGCGCGACTTACTGGGCGTAGATATCGACCACATGCCTGGCGATTTCTTTACACAAATGCAGGTCATCGCCAAGCACATCGCCACGTTCAACCCCTTCAGCATCACACTCGCGCTGACCTGTTTTGTTGGCCTCGTTGCCTGGCCCAAGTTGTTCGGCAATACCTCTGCGCTGGCACGCGGACTCGCTCACCTCCCCCGCGCGCAGCGCAGTGTGCAAACAGCCGCACGCATCCCTGGGCCGATCGTGGCGCTGCTAACACTTAGCACACTCGCTTGGCTACTCGGCTGGCCAGTCGAGACCATTGGCGAGCGCTTCGGAGCGATTCCCAGCGCCTTGCCCGCCTTTGTCATTCCCGAGTTCTCGTGGGTGACCGCCAAACAACTGGTGCAGCCCATGATCACACTCGCGGCCTTGGGTGCGATTGAGTCGCTTCTGTGCGCGCGCGTTGCAGACCAAATGGGCTCACACCCCAAACACGACCCCAATCAAGAGTTGATGGCCCAAGGCATCGCCAACTTCACCTTGCCATTCTGTGGTGGTATGCCGGTCACGGGCACCATCGCGCGTACCGTCACCAATATCCGGGCGGGCGCTCGCTCACCCGTCTCGGGCCTGATACACGCGGCTACGCTGCTGCTCATTGTGTTGGTTGCCGCGCCATTGGCCTCGCATATTCCGCTGTCCGTTTTGGCGGGCATTTTGATTTTCGTTGCTTGGAATATGGGTGAGTGGCGAGCGTTTCTCACGCTCTCTCGCTTTTCAGGCCACTACCAGTTGATGCTTTTATCCACGTTTTTCGTGACCGTGGTGTTTGACCTGACCTTGGCGATCGAGCTGGGATTGGCGCTGGCCTGCGTGCTCTTTATCAAGCGCCAAGCCAGCATCTGCCACGTCACGCTCACCCGTGTTAGCGACACCCGCGCCGACGTGGCGCTGTATGGCAGTCTGTTCTTCGGCTCTATCGGCAAGCTAGACACCTTGCACAGCCTGACTCAGACCTGCGCCCCCGGCTGCGACGTTTACATCGATGCATCGCGTCTGGTGGCCCTCGACACCACGGGGCTAGACAGCCTAAAGACATGGCATAAAGAACTCATGAAAACGCAGATGCGGCTGCATATTAATGGCTTGCAAGCACAGCCCGCCTCCCTCATGGAGCGCACCGGCTTTTTGACAGAACTGGCAAGCTATGACCGAGAGGCCGCGCCCGCCGCGCCCTAGCTGTCTAACCAGTGGATAACTGTGTGTATATCCCGTGGGGAGCCCGTGGATAACGCGGTATAAGCCGCAGAGACACTTTGGGCTCATCGATCACTGACAAGCGACTAAAATGGCGGTTTGGTTCTCAACTTTACGGTCCCCCGCATCATGTCCTTTTTCGCACGCCCCCATTACACGTCTGAGACCACCGACTTTATTGCCACGCTGAAAACGCAACGCCCAGAGCTGGAGGCGGCACAACGTGCGGGTCGAGAGCTGCTGTGGGACAAGCGGATAGACACCGAGTCCAAAGCGCAAGGCGAGGCAGCACGGGTTGCCCAACAACCCTATGTCTACCAAACAAAATCTGACCTGCGCTAAGGACCATGAGCGCGGGATCTGACACCCTCCCCCTGCCGGCCCTTGAGGGTTTTGCGGGGATGCCCGAGGTGGTTGACCACGTTGCCGTCGCCAAGCTCTATGGCGAGCCCTTGTTTGCGTTACCGCAGGATCTGTACATCCCCCCAGATGCCTTGCAAGTTTTCCTTGAGGCCTTTGAAGGCCCCTTGGACCTGCTGCTTTATCTGATCCGTAAGCAGAATTTCAATATTCTCGATATCCCCATGGCCGGGCTCACGCGTCAGTACCTGTCCTATATCGAAGAAATACGAGAGAACAACTTAGAACTGGCTGCCGAATACCTGTTGATGGCGGCCATGTTGATAGAAATCAAGTCGCGCATGCTCTTACCAAGCAAGAAGGTGGCGGACGGCGAAGATGCCGAAGACCCACGCGCTGAACTGGTGCGCCGCTTACTTGAATACGAGCAGATGAAACTTGCTGCACAAACCCTCAACACCGTCCCCGTGTTAGGGCGTGATTTCTTGCGTGCCCAAGTCACTGTCGAGCAGTCGCTGCAACCGCGCTTTCCTGACGTATCCGCCGATGATTTGCGGGACGCGTGGCGAGACATTGTTCGACGGGCTAATTTGATACAACACCACAAAATTTCGCGTGAAGAACTCTCGGTACGAGAGCACATGAGCATTGTTTTGCGTCACTTGCAAGGCAAGCGATTTGTGGAATTCGCCGACCTGTTCTCGGTAGAAAAAGGCATGCCCGTTGTCGTCGTCACGTTCATCGCCATGTTGGAACTCGCCAAAGAGTGCTTGATCGAGCTAACCCAAGCCGAAGCGTTTGCCCCGATCTACGTGCGCCTAGCCTACACCAGCGCACCAGACAACACCCCGCATTAAGCGTTCACGCGCCCCTTCAAAGGTTACACCTTGGCGACACAAACTTTCGACGTCCTCATCATTGGCAGCGGTCTGGCCGGCCTGAGTGCCGCGCTGAGACTCGCACCGACACACCGGGTGGCCGTCATCACCAAGCGCGCGCTCAATGACGGTGCCAGCGCTTGGGCGCAAGGCGGCATTGCGGCCGTGCTATCCGACGATGACAGCTTTGCCAACCACGTCAACGACACGCTGACGGCCGGTGCGGGCCTCTGCGACGAACCAGCCACCCAGTTCGTCGTAGAACGCGCACCTGACGCCATTCGCTGGTTGCGCGAACTGGGCGTGGACTTTAGTAGCCAAGAGGGCCAGCTCCATCTCACACGCGAAGGCGGGCATAGCCACCGACGCATTGTTCACGCAGCGGATGCGACGGGCGCCGCTGTTCAAAAAGTCATGGTGGAGCAGGTACGTAATACGCCCAACGTCCAGCTGCTTGAGCACCACATGCTGGTAGACCTGATCACCACGCACAAGCTCGGAAAAGATTTGGACAAACCCAACCGCTGCGTCGGTGCCTACGCACTGGACACCTCAGCAGATGCGGTCAGCGTCTTTACGGCGGATGCCGTGGTGCTGGCGACGGGCGGGGCAGGCAAGGTCTACCTCTACACCACCAACCCAGACACGGCGACCGGTGATGGCATTGCGGCGGCGTGGCGTGCCGGGGCGCGGGTGGCTAATATGGAATTTATTCAATTCCACCCGACCTGCCTCTACCACCCACACGCCAAGTCCTTCCTCATCTCAGAAGCGGTGCGCGGTGAAGGCGGCCAATTGCGACTGCCAGACAGCGTGGGCGGTCACCGCTTCATGATGGACCATGACCCACGCGGCGAACTGGCTCCACGAGATGTGGTGGCACGCGCCATCGACTTTGAAATGAAACGGCACGGCGTCGACTGCGTCTACCTCGACATATCGCATCAGAGCCCCGCGTTTTTGGAGGAGCACTTTCCCACCATCAAGGCCCGTTGCTTGGCACTGGGCATCGACATCACGCAGCAGGCCATTCCCGTGGTGCCCGCCGCACACTACACCTGTGGTGGTGTGGTGGCCGACCTGCACGGTCGAACGGACATTGGGGGGCTGTACGCCATTGGTGAGACCAGTTACAGCGGCTTACACGGCGCGAACCGTCTTGCCAGCAATAGCCTGTTGGAGTGCATGGTCTACGCCAGCGCCGTTGCAACAGACATTCAGTCAAACGCCAGTCAGCCCGACCTGAACTTACCTGAATGGGATGATAGCCGCGTCGTAGATGCCGACGAAGCCGTGGTCATCTCGCACAATTGGCATGAGTTGCGCCAATTTATGTGGGACTACGTCGGCATCGTGCGCACCAACAAACGCTTGGAGCGTGCGGCACACCGTATTGCCCTGCTAGAGGCTGAAATCGATGAGTTTTATGCCAACTTTCACGTCACCCAAGACTTGTTGGAGTTGCGTAATCTGGTGCAAACAGCGGGCCTCATTGTCCAGTGCGCCCAGCAACGTAGAGAAAGCCGTGGCTTGCACTTCAGCCGCGACTACCCTGAGATGCTAGCGGCAGCAACACCCACCATACTGACACCACCCGCCAAGACCTAAACGTCGGTCGCCAGCGCCAACGAGGTGCTTACGCGGCGCCCATATGGGGCACCCATGCACCCAGCGCGGCTTGGGCTTGCGTGCCGGCACGCAGCGCTTGGGTAAATGCCAACATACGGTCTATGGGAGCCCGAGCGCGCGGTATCAGCGCAGGCTCCACCGAGATGGCGTTGGCACCCGTGCGCAGCACATGCGCCACACCGGCCAAGCCGTTCATCGCCATCCAAGGGCAATGTGCGCAGCTTTTGCACGTCGCACTGCTACCCGAGGTAGGCGCTTCAATGAATACCTTGCCCGGGTTTTCCGTCCGCAATTTGTGAAACATGCCGCCGTCGGTAGCCACAATGAACGTGGATGCCTCCATGGTTTTGGCGGCCCGCAATATGGTCGACGTTGAGCCAACCGCATCCGCCATGGCCACCACCTCCTTGGGCGACTCCGGGTGCACCAACACCTTCGCACCCGGGTGCTGCGCCAGCAGTGCCTTGAGCTCAAAGGCTTTGAATTCGTCGTGAACGATGCAAGCGCCCTCCCAGAGCAACATGTCTGCGCCGGTTTCTGTCGCGATGTAGCTGCCTAGGTGCTTGTCAGGGCCCCACAGAATTTTGTGCCCCTGCGCGTGCAGCGCCCCAACAATATCCAATGCACAGCTGCTGGTTACCACCCAATCCGCTCTGGCCTTCACGGCGGCACTGGTATTGGCGTATACCACCACCGTACGGTCTGGGTGCTGGTCGCAAAATGCGCTAAATGCATCAATGGGACAACCCAAATCAAGCGAGCAGGTCGCGTCTAAATCAGGCATCAACACCGTCTTTTCAGAACTCAGCATTTTTGCGGTTTCACCCATAAAACGCACACCAGACACGACCAGTGTTTGCGCGGCGTGGTCACGACCGAAGCGCGCCATCTCTAGGGAGTCGCTGACGATGCCGCCCGTCTCCTCTGCCAAGTCCTGTAGGTCTGGGTGCACGTAGAAGTGCGACACCATGACCGCATCCCTGGCCTTTAACAGCGTCCTAATTTCATCCTTTAAGGCAGCCCGGTCGGCTTGATTCGGCTCCACAGGCACGCGCGCCCATGCGTGCTGCGTTGGGCATGCCGGCTGCTCATATTCAATGTCTATCGTCTGCACATCAAGCCTCTGGGGATCGCTTAGGGGTATCGGCATTTAGCCAAACAGTCGTACATCGTGGCGGGTTAGCTCAGCCCTAAAATTGGGGAATTTTAGACTGTAATTTTTTCGCGAGCTCATAAGCATAGCCGAATCGACTAGACTTTCGTGCTGAGGCTGTCACGTCCTTACGCGGCATCTTTGAAACTGCGCCTCTAAAAAGCCCTGTTATGAGTCAAGAACAACCATCCGCAGCCCCATCAGGTAGCACGCCATATGGCACCCTACCCACCGCCTCGCCGGCTCCAAAACGCCGTCCCGTCAGTTTGCCACGCCTGCAAGAAATGCGTGACCGCGGCGAAAAAATAGCCATGCTCACCGCTTACGACGCCACGTTTGCAGCGGTCGCCGATGATGCGGGTGTCGACTGTATTTTGGTCGGTGACTCCCTAGGGATGGTCTGCCAAGGCCTGCACAGTACGTCCGCAGTGACCCTAGAAACCATGCGTTATCACACCGAAAGCGTGAACCGCGGCGTGCGACGTGCGCAGGGCTCGGCTTGGATCATCGCCGACCTTCCTTTCGGCACCTACCATGAGTCGCCGGCGCAAGCGTTTCGCAGCGCCAGCACGCTGATGCAGGCGGGTGCCCATATGGTGAAACTAGAGGGCGGGGGCTGGACCACCGACACGGTGGCATTTTTAGTCGACAGGGGTATTCCTGTCTGCGCGCACCTCGGGCTGACACCCCAGACCGTCCATGCCCTTGGCGGCTATCGTGTGCAAGGTCGCGAGGCCGACGCCGACGTGCTGCGGGCACAGGCCATCGCCTTAGCGGACGCTGGCGCCACCATGCTGGTGCTGGAAATGGTGCCTGCTCCTCTCTCAGCAGCGGTCACACAAGCGTTGCCGAACTGCCACACGATTGGCATCGGGGCCGGCGTGGGAACGGCTGGGCAGGTCCTGGTCATGCACGACATGCTGGGCATTAACCTAGGCAAAAATGCGCGTTTTGTTCGCAACTTTATGGCGGGCGCGTCGAGCGTGCGCGAGGCCATGCAACACTACGTGCGTGCGGTGAAAGCGGGGGAATTTCCCGTTGACGCTGAACACGCTTGGATGGCTTAAGTATGCGGGTGGTTCAAACTGTTCAGGCCCTGCGTGAGGCCTTACGCCCATTTGATAGTCCGGCGTTCGTGCCGACCATGGGCAACCTACACGCCGGACATTTGGCGTTAATGCAACAGGCCTCACAGCACGGGGATGTGCGTGTTGCCAGTATTTTTGTTAACCGTCTACAGTTCGCTCCTAACGAAGATTTTGACGCCTACCCCCGCACCTTCGAGCCAGACTGCGCCGCTTTAGAGACCGCAGGCTGCGACATTGTGTTCGCCCCTAAGGAGGCGGACTTGTACCCACAGCCGCAGACCTATATGGTTCACCCGCCTGCCGCGCTGGCAGATATGTTGGAGGGACAGTACCGCCCGGGGTTTTTTATTGGCGTCAGCACGGTCGTCATGAAGTTGTTTCAATGCGTTTTTCAGGGTGCGAAAGCATCGGGTACCGCATTTTTTGGCGAAAAAGATTTTCAACAACAACTCATCATTCGGGCATTGGTTCAGCAATTTGAAATGCCTATAGCGATACAAACGATGGCCACGGTCCGTGATACCGACGGGCTTGCCCTGAGCTCACGCAACAACTACCTGAGCGCCGCTGAACGCAAAGAGGCCACCAGATTGCACCAGTGCTTGCAGACCATGGCCGGCGCACTGCGAGCGGCGGAGCTGACACCCCAAGCCATTGAAGAACAGGCAATGCGCGATCTGAAACATCACGGCTGGCGACCTGATTACATGGCCGTTCGCCGTCGCGACGACCTACAACGCCCTGACGTGGGAGACCGTGCACTGGTCTTGCTCGGCGCGGCCAAGCTCGGGCAGACCCGTCTGATCGATAACATCCCGATTGATTTGTAGCGCAGCCAGACCGGGTTCTAGACCTCAGCCGTTGGCGGGCGTTGCATGAGCTGTGCCAACGCTTGTTTTGCGCTTAGACTCCCGTCCAGCAACGCCACCACGGCCTGACTGATAGGCATGTCCACACCGAGGTGCGCGGCGCGCGCCACCACCGTTCGCGCGGAATACACACCCTCTGCAACGTGGCCCAGATCGGCAACAATCGCGTCCAAAGAACGTCCCGTGGCCAACTGCAGGCCCACTTGCCGATTACGGGATAAGTCCCCCGTAGCCGTTAAGACCAAGTCACCCAGGCCAGACAACCCCATGAAGGACTCGGGACGCGCACCCAATGCCACGCCCAAACGCGCCATCTCCGCTAGGCCGCGTGTAATGAGCGCCGCCCGTGCATTCAGACCCAGTGCCAAACCGTCACACAGGCCCGTCGCAATAGCCAACACGTTTTTAACGGCACCGCCCACTTCCACAGCAACCCAATCGTCGCTCCCGTAGACCCGCAAGGTATCGGAGTGAAAGCCTTGCACCAGGGTGTCGACAACGCGGGCATCCGGGCTTGCCGCAACCAGCGCCGTTGGCAGCTGTGCAGCCACCTCTTGCGCAAAGCTCGGTCCACTGAGCGCGCCCGTAGACAGGCTGGGTGCCACGATTCGCGCTATTTCGTGGCCTAACAACCCATAGGCGGCCTCGTCCTGTGGCGCCTCAAAGCCCTTACACAGCCAGGCGACGGGCACACGCACCGACGCGGCCTCTAACAACGTCAGACAAGCACGCAGGCCAGCCATAGGGGTCGCGATGATGATCAGGTCTTGCCCCTGAGTCACCGTGGCCAGTTCGTCGTTGGTGACCCGAAGGGACTGGGGCAATGCCACGCTCGGCAGGTAGCGCGCATTGTGGCCTGTTGACTGCATACCGGCTACTTGCTGCGCGTCGCGCGACCACAGCGTCACCGCGTGTTGCGCACTGGCCGCCACGGCTAAAGCCGTCCCCCACGCACCTGCACCAATAATGAGGATGTTCATCAAAACTCTTTAATCGGGCGTCAGGCGCACAAAGCGTACCGCCGGGGAGCGCTGTAGACGACCCCAGCGCGCCGCTTACTGGGCCGGTGCTTCGACCTGTTCAGCGCGTTGTTGGTCATACATCGCCTGAAAGTTCATCTCAGACAGGTGCACAGGCGGGAAGCCCGCACGGGTCACCATGTCAGACACGTTGCTGCGCAGGTAGGGGTAGACAATTTGTGGGCAGGCCACACCGATCACGGCGTTCAGCTGCTCACCCTCAATGTGGCGAATTTCAAAAATGGCGGCCTGTTTGCACTCCGCCAAAAACATGACTTTTTCATTGACCTTGGTGGTGACCGTTGCCGTCACGCTCACTTCGAAAATACCCTCGGCGAGGTTCTCTGCCCCCATTCCCAGTTGCACATCGATATTTGGCTGACCTTCTTCTAAGAAAATCGCTGGTGAGTTGGGTTGCTCTAAGGAGGCCTCTTTCAAATAAACACGTTGAATTTGAAAGACCGGGGTTTGCTCTTCTTCAGCCATGAATTCATCCTATTAAATGGGCGGTGGGCCGCCGTACAGAAAACGCGTATTATCTCAGGCGATTCGCCCGTGCTGGTGGTCTAGCCTGCCAGCAAGGGCGCCAATTCGCCCGCATGGTCAAGGTCAAACAGCTCATCACAGCCACCCACATGGTGGCTACCAATGAAAATCTGCGGGACCGTACGTCGCCCAGAGACCTCCATCATGACGGCGCGCTGGCTCGGGTCTGTATCCACCCGAATCTCCTCGAAATCCGAGACGCCGCGCTTCACCAAGAGGTCTTTGGCGCGGGTACAAAACGGACAGTAACCGGTGGTAAATAGTTTGACGTGTGCCATGGTCGTTCCCTTCTAAGCTTTCTCAACGGGCAGATTCGCACTGCGCCACGCGCCCATGCCACCGCGCAAGGTGTACACCTTCTCGTAACCCAATTTAATAGCCGCAGTGGCGGCCTTGCCTGAGCGGATGCCGCTCGCACAAACGAAGAGTAGCGGTAAGGCCTTGTTTTTGACCTGCAATGGCAGGTCGGTGGCAAGGCGATCCACGGGGATGTTTTTGGCCGCCAAAATATGGCCCGCCGCATACTCGTCTGCGTTGCACACGTCGACAATGACCGCCTTTTCACGGTTCATCAACTGGACCGCCTCGTTGGCATTGAGGCTATTTTTTCCGCCACCTGCGGACATGGCCGGCCACATTAGCATGGCGCCAGAAGCGAGGACAAGCGCAATTAGCGTCCAGTTTTCAGTAATAAAACTCACGGGGTACCCTTTCTAGTAATCCCATGATTCTAAAATGCTTAAGTCATCACTTTTCGGCTGACGACCGAAACAAGCATTTATTTGAAGGACTCTCATGTACCAATTGGTTCTCATCCGTCACGGCGAGTCGACTTGGAACTTGGAAAATCGGTTTACGGGCTGGACCGACGTCCCCCTGACGGAGACGGGCATTGCACAGGCCAAAGAGGCGGGGCGCTTGCTAAGCGCCGAAGGCTTTGACTTCGACGTCGCCTACACCAGCGTGCTCAAGCGCGCGACGCACACCCTGTGGCATTGCCTCGATGCCATGGACAGAACGTGGTTGCCAGTCGTGCATGCGTGGCGGCTCAACGAGCGGCACTACGGCGCACTACAGGGCCTCAATAAGGCGGAGACGGCGAAAAAATATGGCGATGCGCAAGTGTTGGTGTGGCGTCGTAGCTTTGACACCCCTCCACCGGCGCTCACAGCAGATGACCCGCGCTGTGAACGTGCAGACCGTCGCTATGAAAAGCAACAACCCCAAGACATTCCCCTGACAGAGTGCCTTAAAGACACCGTTGCCCGCGTTCTGCCGTTTTGGAATGAGTCCATGGCACCAGCGATCAAAGCAGGCAAGCGCATCGTGGTCGCGGCCCATGGCAACAGCATTCGTGCGTTGGTCAAGTATCTGGACAATATTTCAGACGATGACATCGTGGGCGTCAACATCCCCAACGGCATTCCATTGGTTTACACCTTGGACAGCAACCTCAAGCCAATTAGCAAGCGCTATTTGGGGGACGCCGCAGCCGCAGCAGCCGCCAGCGCTGCGGTGGCATCTCAGGGCAAGGCTTAAACCCCTTGCACCATCTGGTGCGCAGGGGCGGTGTATAGTGAAGAACGACACGTTTTGAGGGTTATTTAATGGGGCAAAAGCTGAAAATTGCAAGTTGGTTGGCAGTCGGTGCACTCACGGGTGCGTTGGCAACGGTCCAACTCCAGGCCATCGCGCGCAATGCCGTCACGCCATTACCGCTGGACGAGCTACAGCAACTGGCCGCTGTCTTCAGCATGATCAAGTCGGATTACGTCGAGCCTGTGGATGAGAAAAAACTCATTACGGACGCGATCTCTGGCATGGTCACCAGCTTGGACCCCCACTCAGCTTATTACGACAAGAAAGAGTGGAAAGCCTTTCGCGAAGGCACCACAGGCTCTTTTGTCGGTGTCGGCATAGAGATCACCATGGAAGACGGCTTGGTGAAGGTCGTGTCTCCCATTGAAGACTCGCCCGCCTCAGCTGCCGGGTTGCGTACCAATGACTTGATCGGACGCATAGACAACACAGCCGTGAAAGGCCTAACGCTGACGGAGGCGGTCAAACTGATGCGCGGCGAGCCGGGCACCCAGGTACGCCTACAAATCATCCGACGTGCAGAGGACCGCACGTTCTCGGTCACCATCACACGGGCGCGCATCATCACGCAAAGCGTGAAGGGCAAAAACCTGGACAACGGCTACGCATGGGTGCGGATATCGCAGTTCCAAGACCGCACCGTGACCGATTTTGCCAATATGCTGGCCGCCATCGCCAAGAAGGATCCGCAACTCAAAGGGCTGGTTTTAGATTTACGCAACGACCCAGGTGGTCTGCTGGATGCGGCGGTGGCTGTATCCGCGGCGTTTTTGCCGGATGAGAGTGAGATTGTCTCAACCAACGGTCAGTTGGCCGAAAGTCGTTATGTCTACAAAGCCAACCCGCGCTATTACTGGCGGCGCGGTGGGGCAGACCCACTGAAGCAATTGGCTGCAGACACCAATGACCTGTTTAAGCGCATACCCATCGTCGTGCTCGTCAATGAGGGCTCTGCCTCGGCCAGCGAGATCGTGGCCGGTGCCTTGCAGGACTACGGCCGAGCCACCATCATGGGTAACCAGACCTTTGGTAAAGGATCGGTTCAGACCGTTCGGGCGCTTGGTCCAGATACGGGTTTAAAGATCACAACGGCGCGTTATTACACGCCAAAAGGCCGCTCGATTCAGGCCAAAGGCATTGTGCCCGACCTGTTTGTAGATGAAACCGCTGAGGGCAACCTGTTTGCGGCGCTCTCCACGCGCGAAGCGGATCTGGAGAAGCACCTTGAAAATGGCAAAGAAGCCTCAGGCGATGACATCGTCAAACGCGATGCCGCACGCGAAGCCGCACGCTTGAAGCTAGAGGAACAGCAACGAAAAAACCCGGGTAAGCGCCTGTTACCCGAGTACGGCAGTGCTGACGACTTCCGTTTGGAGCAGGCTCTGAATAAGCTGCGTGCACAGCCTGTGACGCTAAGCACGACCTTGAAAGCCCGCGCTAGCTCAGAGACCCAGTGAACGGCGCCATGACCCAGCCAGCGTCGTACGCCATGAACGACCAACAGCTGCTGCGTTATGCGCGCCATCTGCTACTGGATAACGTCGGCGTAGAGGGGCAAAATCAGATCTTAGGTGCGCATGCGCTGGTGATCGGTGCTGGTGGCTTGGGCAGCCCGGTAGCGCTTTACCTCGCGAGTGCCGGGGTTGGCCATCTCACATTGGTCGATCACGACCGGGTCGACCTCACCAATTTGCAACGTCAAATCGCCCACACCACCGACCGGGTGGGCATGCTCAAGGTGGACTCCGCGAAAGAGGCGATCCGGCAGATAAATCCAGATATTGTGGTGACCACCCACCCCGTGCAGGTTGATGCGGCATGGCTTCAGGCGCACATCGCGGACTGTGACGTGGTCATTGACTGCACCGACAACTTCACGACGCGCCAAATGATTAATCTGGCCTGCGTTGAAGCACGCAAGCCTTTGGTCTTTGGGGCCGCCATTCAACTGGCTGGACAACTCAGTGTGTTTGATACACGACGGGCAGACAGCCCGTGCTATGCCTGCGTGTTTCCGCCATCCGAAGCACCTGAGGAGGTCAGTTGCGCCACCATGGGCGTGTTCGCTCCCTTGGTCGGCATCGTCGGTAGCCTGCAAGCCAGTGAGGCGCTACAGGTCTTGTTGGGGCAGTCTCGCTTGATTGGTCACTTGCTGATGGTGCAGGCACAAGGCAGCGAGTGTGACCGCCTACGCCTCAAGCGGAATCCCACCTGCTCCGTCTGCGCTAGCCACCGCGCCGCGCTTTAGCGCTGCGACAACTACCGTGGGTGCGGCGAAAGACGCGAGGCTCTAGCGCATCGCTGGCCGCAAACAGACCACGCTTCGCCGCTCTCGCCTGTTGCTCTTGCCGCGCATAGGGGCCCATATCTTTCTTGTATCGGTATGACCAAGCATGGCCCTCCCCCACCATCCAAGCCCCGACGTCTTGTGACGAGCCTGGCCCTGATAGGGTGGCTAACCATCGACCGTAAACATCGGGTTTGTGCCAGGCAACCGTGACACGTTGTTGCAATAGGCGCTTGGTTAAGGCCTGCGTCGCCTCCCGCCCATGGGCCTGACAGCTTTCTGGTGCATCCATCCCCAAAAGGCGAATACGCCAATAGGGCTTGCTAGCGGACTGCCCAACGGGTTTCACCCATACGGTGTCACCGTCGACCACGCGAATGACGATGCCATCCGTCACAACGGGCGCCTCAACCTGCTTACGCAGGCTCTGTGCCGCCGCTGGCAGTGCCCATAGCCCAACGCTCAAGACACCCGTAACGACCATCGTCTGCCATGCACTCATGCACAGCCACAAGGCTAGGCGCTTGCGTATGTTGGGCTTAGGCGGTAACAATCCACCCCTCCAAAGGGTCAACCGTGGACGGCAAACCAAAGCACGGTGCGCCAGACACGTGTTGGACCAAGCCCCAAGCGGCCTGCATCAGGCACAGCACCGCATCCAAGGCATCACCCTTGGCATCTTGGGTAATGGCATCACGCTGTGCATGGCTTAAACGCAGCCGCAGGTTTAGGCGGTTATCGCCAGACTCCAAGACCGTAATGATGTCTTTTCGCGCGAGTAAGCGCGCAGCCGTTTGTTTACTGACATCGTCACTTTTATACGAAGTCGCGCCCACACAAGACCTCGCCAATAAGCCAGGGTAGGCCTCCAGCGCCACCCGAGGCGTCCACTGCGCGGCGGCTTGTATACCGGGGAAACTCGCGCCCACCGAACGCAGCAAAGGCACACCGGCGTGCAACATAAAGGCGACCGGGGGGTTGACCCACTTCATAGAGGGACTAGAGCCCGCAGGACCATCGGTTGCACGGTGGGCAAACTTACCGCCCACCGGCCTAGCGCGACAAAAGCCCGCAAAGGCATCCCGAATATCGGCACGGCTCAACGCAGCGTAGTGGTTGATGAGCGCCTCCCATTGCGTCGGCCAACCCAATGTCTCCACCAGCGTGCGCGGGAGCCCAAATGGCAAATCGAAGCCGCCCACCCATGACCCGCAATGCTGCAATGCCGCTTCGGTCTCAGCCAAGCTGGGGCAGGCCACCAAGCGATCAACGCTGACCACATGACCCTGCAGTCGACCCCATGCGAGTTGGTTCTGTTTCCGCTTCGTTGGGGCGCTAGAAAAGTCGCACCCCACGAGTGGCGTATCCGCCGAAATAGCCAACACAGCCGCGTTGCAGATGTTTAGGCGCGACCGATGATGGCGGCTGTCGCCATCAACTCTTCGAGCAACGCCAAGGACACATCGCCAGAGACGGCGTAGGGGTCAAACTCGGGACGCTCGGAGTACTTCAGCACAATCGATGTGTTGAGCTTTGACAGGTTAGCTTGGCCCATAGTCCAGCCACCAAAGCGGCGCTCCCGGATCTCTTCGTAATGCAGCAGCACCACATCGTTATGACGGGCATCTTGGCTAATGTGGTTGTACAGCTTATTCACCGCGTCGCGTCCACCTTCTATCGCTTGCAAAAAAATGTCACCGCCGTGGCAAAGAATGCCCGTGATGCCATTGTTGAGGTTGTGGCTACGAGACGCTTCCAAAATAGACTCAATCGCCACCTTCGCGTTTTGATCCACCGCACGACTCACATATATCAATCGAACCAACATGGCTTATACCTTTCGAGGAATGAGGGACAAGAATTCGCGACGCAAATTCATGTCTTTCAAGAAGACGCCACGCATCACGGAGTTAATCATCTTGCTGTCCATGTCTTTCACGCCACGCCACCCCATGCAGAAGTGGCTGGCCTCCATCACAATCGCCAAGCCGTCCGGTTGTGTTTTTTCTTGTATCAAATCAGCCAACTGCACAACGGCCTCTTCTTGAATTTGTGGGCGCCCCATGATCCACTCCGCCAGCCGCGCGTACTTACTCAAGCCAATCACGTTGGTATGCTCGTTGGGCATAACCCCGATGTACACCTCACCAATAACTGGGCAGAAGTGATGGCTACAGGCACTGCGTACTTTGATCGGACCAACGATCATCAACTCGTTAAGGTGCTCCGCGTTGGGGAATTCGGTCACGGCCGGCGCGGGCAAGTAGCGGCCCTTAAAGACCTCTTGGATGTACATCTTTGCGACGCGGCGCGCCGTATCACCGGTGTTGTGGTCGTTCTCTGTGTCAATCACCAAACTGTCTAACACCCCACGCATCTTGCCGGCAACCTCGTCCAACAACGTATCTAACTCGCCAGGCTCTATGGCATCAGCGATGTTGTCGTTTGAGTGAAAGCGCATGCGATTTGCTTTTAAACGCTCTCGAATTTTGACGGATACCGGCACGCCCTCATCGGCGATGTCGTTTTGATTACTCATGAAGAAAGGTCACTTTCCTAACAATTGGGGCAAGCCTTATTATCGGCTGATGCATAGATGCTATCACCGCTCACCGCGGCTAAGGATCACCTGTGTAAGTACCGTATAGCCAGCAGGTTTTAAAGCCTCGCTAGCAACAGAATAGCCTCTGCGTTTGAAGGGGAAAAACAGGCATCCGCCGCATCAACCCGAGATAACCATTTGTAAGCGGTGTGCTCATCACTCAGGCGCACCACGGTCTCCACCGGTACACACAGACCAAACACATGTTCGGTGTTTCGGTGTACGCCGGGGGCATACCGATGGCGCCAGGCAGGGTAAATTTCATAGACATTTTCCAAGTCCCAGTCGCTAAGTACACACCCGTCTGATAGCGCGTCTATCCCTGTCTCTTCGGCGACCTCGCGCACGGCCGTGTCCCATAGCGATTCGGTCTCGGTATCCACAGAGCCTGTCACGCTTTGCCAGAAACCAGCCTGACTAGACCGCTCAAGTAACAGCACTGAAGCGTCAGTCGTGTAAATGACAACCAACACGGAGCGCGGTATTTTGAAGGCCATGTTAGTTAAACCGCGCGCTAGCAAGCGCCGCTGTCATCTCACAGACGGATGCCAACGGCGACCTTACGCGGCGGGTTGCGGATTACGCAAACGAATATGCAAGTCACGCAACTGCTTGTCGTCCACCGCAGACGGCGCTTGCGTTAGCAAGCATTGCGCGCGCTGGGTCTTGGGGAACGCGATCACGTCACGAATGCTCTCGGCGCCGGTCATCAACGTCACGATGCGGTCCAGACCAAAGGCGAGACCTCCATGCGGCGGAGCGCCGTACTGCAGGGCATCCAACAGAAAGCCGAATTTAGCCTGCGCCTCTTCCTCAGAGATACGCAGGGCATTAAAGGCCTTTTGCTGCACATCCGCTTGGTGAATACGCACGGAGCCACCACCCACTTCCCAGCCATTGATAACCATGTCGTAGGCCTTAGACAAGCACTTCTCAGGTGCGGTGACCATATAGTCTGCATGCCCGTCTTTGGGTGCGGTAAAGGGGTGATGCACAGCTGACCAGCGCTGCTCTCCGTCGTCGAACTCAAACATTGGGAAATCAACCACCCACATGGGTGCCCAACGACTCTCAAATAAGCCGGTCTTGCGCGCAAATTCGCTGTGACCAATTTTTACGCGTAACGCGCCGATCGCGTCATTAACCACTTTGGCCTTATCTGCACCGAAGAAAATAATGTCGCCATTTTGCGCACCGGTCCGGCTCAAAATAGCGGCAATCGCTTCATCATGCAGGTTCTTAACGATGGGGCTTTGCAGACCTTCACGACCTGCGGATACGTCGTTCACTTTGATCCACGCCAAGCCCTTGGCGCCGTAAATTTTTACAAATTCGGTATACCCATCAATCTCGCCCCGGCTCATCTCACCGCCGCCAGGTATGCACAGCGCAACGACACGGCCATTGGCCATGGTGGCAGGCGTGGAGAAGACCTTAAAGTCAACCGTCTGCATGGCATCTGTCAGTTCAGTAAAGCGCAATTTAACCCGCAGGTCAGGCTTGTCAGAGCCGTACTGGTGCATGACATCGGCATAGGTCATGATTGGGAATTCCCCCAAATCAATATCCAGTACCTTCTGGAACATGTTGCTAACCATGCCTTGGAACATGTCGCGAATTTCTTCTTCGTCCATGAAGGACGTCTCGATATCAATCTGGGTAAATTCAGGCTGGCGGTCCGCGCGCAAATCCTCGTCTCGGAAGCATTTGGTAATTTGGTAATAGCGGTCATAGCCGGCGACCATCAACAGTTGCTTAAACAACTGCGGCGACTGCGGCAACGCAAAGAACTGGCCATCGTTTACGCGACTAGGAACCAAGTAATCGCGGGCCCCCTCGGGCGTGCTCTTGGTCAGCATGGGCGTCTCGATGTCGATAAAGCCATTGCCATCCAAAAACTTACGGATCTCCATCGCCACCCGGTAACGCAACATCAGGTTGCGTTGCATGGCAGGACGGCGTAAATCCATCACGCGGTGCGTCAATCGGGTGGTCTCCGACAAGTTGTCGTCGTCCAACATAAACGGCGGGGGAACCGATGCACTCAGCACCACCAACTCGTGACAGAGAATTTCAATTTTTCCGCTCTTGATGCCGTCGTTGACAGTGCCCTCTGGGCGGGCGCGCACAACCCCTTTAATTTGCAAACAAAACTCGTTGCGGATATCTTCGGCCATCGCAAACATCTCTGCGCGGTCGGGGTCACACACCACTTGGACATAACCTTCGCGGTCACGCAAATCGATGAAAATCACGCCGCCATGGTCACGGCGACGATTCACCCAACCACACAAGCTAACGGATTCGCCCATCAGGGCCTCGGTCACAAGACCGCAATAGTGGGAACGCATAGCCATAATTACTCCGACTCTTTCAATACTGGGGGTTTTTCAATAGGTGTCTGTTTGGGCTTTGACTGCGGGGGCGTAATCACGCCCATAGAAATCACATAGGTCAACGCCTCATCGACCGACATATCCAAGGGTTTGCAGTCGCTCTTAGGAAGAATCATCAAGTAGCCGCTGGTAGGGTTTGGCGTTGTGGGTACATAAACCGACACATGCTCGCCGTCTAGGTGGGTCGACACCGAACTGCCTGGCTTGCCGGTCAAAAACGCAACCGTCCACACACCCTCGCGCGGCCACTGAACCAGCAATGCCTCGCGAAATGCGTTGCTCTTCTCTGAAAATAAGGTGTCCGAGACCTGTTTGACCGCAGAGTAGACGCTGCGAACCACCGGGATTCGGTTTAACAGTCGGTCCCACCAGGTGACCAGCTTGTTACCAATGAAGTTAGACGTTGCCGCGCCAATAACCAAGACAATAGCCAGCGCCAGCACAACGCCAAAGCCGGGGATATAAAAGCCAATTAACAACTCTGGCTGCCACTCCGCCGGCAAAATTTCTAAGGTCTTGTCCAACGTAGACACCACCCAATTGATCACGGCAATCGTGATCATGAGGGGTACCAAGACCAAGAGGCCCGCTAAGAGCCATTTTCTAAGTGCAGCCATTAATGTGGTTCTCTTAGTCGGACGACGCCGTCGAGGCGGACGGCGCACTGGGAGCGGCTGTCCCACCACCTGAGGGCGTCGTTGACGTCGCAGAGGGGGTCGCCGCGCTGCTGGTCTCGCCAGCTGTCGACGAACTCGCCGCACCCTCAGATGCAGCACCCGTTTCAGTGGACGACCCCGACGCGCTCTTGCCACCGTCGCGGAAGTCGGTTACGTACCAGCCGCTGCCTTTGAGCTGGAAGCCCGCCGCGGTAACTTGTTTGGAAAACGCCTCGGCTTGGCAGGACGGACAGACCGTTAACAGCGGATCGGACATCTTCCGCAACACATCCTTGGCGAAGCCGCAGGCGGCACATTTGTAAGCGTATATGGGCATGTTGAGTGGTTCACAAACACGTGCGCAAGGCACGAAAAACCCGCGCGTCAAAGCGCGGGTAACCCATGATTATAAATTCTGCTTAGAAGAAGCCGAAAACTCTAAATTGCCAAAGCACCTGCATGGCCACTAAACCCAACACAAAACCGATTCCAGCGTAGATTACCCCCTGAAGGAGGCGGTTGGTGCGCTGTTGGGCTTGGATTAAATGTTGTATTTCTGCACGGATGTCTTGGGGCCGGTGGCTCAAGTAGTCGGCTAACAGCCTAGGCAAGGCGGGCAAAACCTGGGCATATTGCGGCAACTCGGCACGCAGCTGCGTTAAAAACCGCTGTGGCCCAACTTGATCGAGCATCCACTTTTCTAAAAATGGCTTGGCGGTGGTCCACAAATCCAAGTTGGGATCCAATTGCCGACCCAGCCCCTCGATATTGAGCAAGGTTTTTTGCAACAAAACCAACTGTGGCTGAATTTCAACGTGGAAACGTCGCGAGGTCTGAAACAAGCGCATCAACACCATACCCAACGAGATTTCCGCCAACGGTCGGTCAAAGTAAGGCTCACAAACGGTACGGACCGCAGCCTCCAATTCATCCACGCGCGTATTCGCTGGCACCCAACCTGACTCGATATGCAGCTCCGCAACCCGCTTGTAATCGCGTCGGAAAAATGCGGTGAAGTTTTGCGCCAAGTAATTTTTATCGACCTGGGTCAGCGTGCCAACAATCCCGAAATCCAGAGAAATGTACTGACCCAAACTGTCGGGTTCAATGCTGACCTGTATGTTTCCGGGGTGCATGTCGGCATGGAAAAAGCCGTCCCTAAACACCTGAGTGAAGAAAATAGTGACGCCATCACGCGCCAGTTTAGACATGTCGACGCCTGCCTCACGCAACCGGTCCACCTGACTAATGGGAATACCCTTCATACGCTGCATCACAAGAACGTTCGAGTGACACAGGTCCCAATGAATACTGGGTATCTGCACCAAACCAACATCCTGCATGTTGCGTCGCAACTGCGCCGCATTGGCCGCTTCGCGAACCAAATCCAACTCATCGTGTAAGTACTTGTTGAACTCGGCCACCACTTCGCGCGGCTTCAATCGCTTGCCATCGATAGACAAGCGTTGCAACCAACTGGCCAACGTCGCGAGTAGCGCTAGGTCTTTGTCAATCGCACGCAACATACCGGGCCGCAGCACCTTGACCGCAACTTCTTCACCAGAGGGCAGCACCGCAAAGTGAACCTGTGCAATCGAGGCGCTCGCAATGGGTTCATGATCGAACTGCGCAAAAATCTCATCCAACGGGCGCCCAAAGGCCGCCTCAATGGTTCGCACAGCCACATCGCTGCTAAAGGGTGGGACACGGTCTTGCAGGTGGGCTAACGCATCAGCGATATCCGGCGGCAATAAATCACGCCGTGTGCTCAACACTTGACCAAACTTAACAAAAATGGGCCCCAGCGATTCAAGCGCCAAACGCAGGCGCTCGCCTCTCGGTGCCGTATGCTGACGGCCCAATGATAGAACGCGGGCCAACCCATTCAGCCAGGGTCGTGCAAAGCCTCGCAACACCAACTCGTGGAGGCCATAGCGCCAGATCACGCTGGCTATAAACACGGTCCTAAATAAGCGCGTCACGCGGCCGCCTTGCCACCAAAGCGCTGCACTGCGGCGACCAGTTGCTTGCCCGCGCTGGACAGCCAAACCGCTGGCACATCGCCGACCAAACGGGCGATGTCGGCCTCCATATCCCAACGGACATGCTCACGCAACCAGCCGAGCTCGGCGGCCAGCATCACATCACCAAAAATTTGAACTTCTGGTTGTTCCCCGCTCACCAGCGTCTTGAGCAAGGCTGACCACTGCGCCTGCGTGACGTCGATACGCAGATCAGGCTCAGACGACGACGGGGACGCCGTGGTGGACTCAAACAAGCCGACCAGGGTGACTCGCCACGTGACAGACACCCCGCCCACCACAATGGCGATTCGCTTGCCCGCATGACGCGCCATGCGACGCATCGCCTCCGCCTCTTGGGACAAGATGTGATTCACCAATAGACAGACCCTATTTTCCAACTCTGCCATCACGCCCGCAGGCGGTGGCTGTTGCGTGACCAAGCGCTGCACCCCATCAAGCAGGTGCGCCGGTAACGCGAACAATTGCTCCAGGCCACGGTTCGGCACCGAATCACGACCGGGAAAACGGGTGTCGTTCATAGCTTCTCCGCCTAGCCCAGCGCTTGCACGCCGGCGACTACCCAACCACCAGGGCCAGATATCGGACGGGTCACGTTCCACACCTCGCGGAAAGTCGTCGGACTCGCACCCGCTTGCTCTCGAATTAAGCCATTGAACTCCACGCTTGCCATGTAATAGCCCTCGACCTCTTCAATACCCAACATCTGCGCATCCAACTCAAGCACTTCCGTCACATTGGGCTCGCCGTTGCTGAGCGTGTCACGCTCAGACAGCTGCTCTTGAATGTTCACCAACATCTCGTCAGTCATCATGGCGCGCAGGCTGGGGATATCCGAGCGGTCCCAAGCACCTTGCAGGTTGATGAAGTTGCGTTTGCAAGCCGTCAAGAAACCCGCCGTGTCAAAGCCTTCTGGCACGCCCCACGTTTGCCCACCCAGCAAACCAGAGCCAATCATGCTGCCGCCACCGGCTGGTTGCGACGCAGCGCCACTCCACGGGCGCGCAGCGGTCTCGCCGCCATGCTGCGCGTCGTTCTGACGGTAGGCATTGCCGTTCGCTGCGCCAGCACCCTGAGGGCTAGCTTGGTAGCGAGGCCGTGCCAACATGCGGAAGAGAAACACGCCACCAACCACCAACAGAAGCACCATCAAGACGTTGCCAAAGCCTTCGCCAAAACCCAAACTTTGGGCCAGCCAAGCGAGGCCCAAGCCCGCGGCCAAACCACCCAGCATGCCGCCAAAACGACTGCCGCCTGTGGTCCCCGCCGCACCGTTCGCCGCCCGTTGAGGCGCTGCGGGCGGTGTGGCTTGGCGTTGCTGCGTTACACGGTTCGATTGCTTACCAAAAGAAAAGCCGCCGCCCATGCGCTTGGCCATCACGTTTTGGGAGGCCAGTGCAAAACACAGCACCATGATTAATGTCCAGATTTTTTTCATTTTTTTCTCCAATTTCTCTCACTTTGAAACACACTCGTTACGACTTCTTCAAGCCGCAATGTAAGGCAACCACTCCGCCCGTCATATTGTGCACATCCACGTGTGCAAAGCCAACATCCCGCATCATGGATTTGAGCGTCTCCTGATCGGGGTGCATACGAATAGACTCCGCCAAATATCGATAACTGTCGGCGTCTCCTGCGATGAACTGTCCTATTTTTGGCAAGACCTTGAAGCTATAAAGGTCGTACAGCTTTTCTAGTGGCTTGGCCACCTTAGAAAACTCCAGAACCAGCAACTTACCGCCCGGCTTCAAAACACGCAACATTTCACCAAGCGCACGGTCTTTGTGCGTCATGTTGCGCAGACCAAACGCCACACTCACGACATGAAAGGTGGCATCTGGAAACGGCAACTGCTCGGCATCACAAACCGTTGTTGGTAGCACAACGCCTAGATTCAGCAACCGATTTCGCCCCTCGCTGAGCATCGCCCGATTGATATCCGTGTGCACCACGCGACCAGCGCGCCCGACTTGTTTGGAAAAGCCCAGCGCCAAATCGCCAGTACCGCCCGCAATATCCAGCACACTTTGGCCGGGTAGCGCATTCGCAACCATCAAGGTATAGCGCTTCCAAACGCGATGCAAGCCTGCCGACATGAGATCGTTCATGATGTCGTACTTGGATGCGACTGAGTCGAAAACTTGGCGCACGTGCTTGGCTTTTTCTGCCTCGTCTACGCTCTCAAAACCGAAATGTGTTTTGCTCATGCTCTTAATGTAGTTCAGACTGTAAAGAATCGTGCAAACGCGCAGGCAAGTGCAAGGCGGCGCTGCGTCGCGCTTGTTGTACCTCGGGCGCCACCGTTCGAACCGACTCCGCCCAGATGGGGGCAGGAAAATGGGCATCGTCACGAAACCGTGGAATCACATGCCAATGCAAGTGCGGCACGACGTTACCCAAAGCCGCTAAGTTGATCTTGTCCGGCGTCATCACCGCCCGCGTCACACGCTCCACCTGATCAACCACGGCCAACAGGTGCTGTCGATCGGCAACCGTCAAATCGCTGGATTCTGCGACATGCGCTTGCCAAACGACGCGCACAAAACCGGGGTAGTCAGGCTCATCGGCCACGATCACACGGCACCGTGCGTCTTGCCAAACCAAGTCACCACCGGTCGTGTCGCACAGCACGCAATTTGCCACTGCTTGACGCGCCGTCTCGCTCAAACCAGCACCCGTTCGATACCGCCCTGATTGGCTTTTGCAACATACTCGGGCATCCAGTTCGGTCCTAACAGCTGATTCGCCATCTCCACCACGATGTAGTCGGCCTCAAGCAAGCCATTTTGCAAGTCATCACCAAAGCGTGTCAGGCCTTGCAAACAACTGGGGCAAGACGTCAGGATCTTGGTACCGCTCGCAGGCGCGACTTGCCCATTCGTTTTTGCCAATGCCGCTAACTGCGTCTCGTTTTTCAGCAACTCCTCCTCTTTGCGGAAGCGCACCTGCGTTGAAATGTCGGGACGTGTCACCCCCAACGTGCCAGACTCGCCACAGCAGCGATCACTCTTAAGCACGGTGTCACCCACCAAGGCTTTCACCGTTTTCATGGGGTCTTGCAACTTCATGGGTGAGTGGCAAGGGTCGTGGTACAGGTAAGAGCCACCACCACCTAAGGTGATTCCTTTTTCTAACAAATACTCATGAATATCAATGATGCGACAGCCCGGGAAAATACGATCAAATTCATATCCCTGTAGTTGGTCATAGCAGGTGCCACAACTGACGACCACCGTTTTGATGTCGAGGTAGTTCAGCGTATTGGCCACACGGTGAAACAACACCCGGTTGTCCGTAATGATCTTTTCGGCCTTCTCAAACTGACCGCTGCCGCGTTGGGGATACCCACAACACAAGTAGCCAGGCGGTAACACCGTCTGCACGCCCGCGTGCCACAGCATGGCCTGCGTTGCCAAACCCACTTGGCTAAACAAACGCTCGGAACCACAGCCGGGAAAGTAGAACACCGCCTCCGTCTCACTCGTGGTGGCCTGTGGGTTGCGAATAATCGGCACGTAATCGGCATTCTCGATATCAAGCAACGCGCGCGCGGTTCGCTTTGGCAAACCGCCAGGAAGCTTTTTATTGATGAAGTGAATCACCTGCTCTTTGATAGGCGCAGCACCGACGGTGGCAGGCGGCGCCTTGGTTTGCTTTCTGGCGACTCGTTTGAGCAGCTCATTGGCCCAGCGCTGCACACGCATGCCCACCGAAACCATGCCCCAGCGAACCAACTTGATGGTTTCTGGATTGGTCGCATTGAGCATCAGCATGGCGGCAACGTTGCCCGGGCGTATGGTTTTTTTGCCCATCTTGCGCAACAAGTTACGCATGTTCATAGACACATCGCCAAAGTCGATATCAACGGGACAAGGCGACAAACATTTGTGGCAAACCGTACAGTGGTCCGCCACATCTTCAAACTCTTCCCAGTGCGCAATGGAGATCCCGCGTCGGGTTTGCTCCTCGTACAGGAAGGCTTCGACCAGCAAGGACGTTGCCAATATTTTGTTACGCGGGCTGTAAAGCAAGTTGGCCCGTGGCACATGCGTGGCGCATACGGGCTTGCATTTCCCACAACGTAAACAATCTTTCACACTCGCGGAAATCGCCCCGATGTCGCTCTGCTGCATGATCAAGGACTCGTGTCCCATCAAGCCAAAACTTGGTGTGTAGGCGTTGCTTAGATCCGAGCTCTTGGTGTCGCGCGACAGCGGCTTGTCTGCGGGCATGAGACTGGCGCGCAGCAACTTTCCCTTATTGAAGTGCCCGTTGGGGTCCACGCGGTGCTTGTAATCCGCAAACGGGGCCAACTCCGCATCGCTCAAAAACTCTAACTTGGTGATCCCGATACCGTGTTCCCCCGAGATCACACCGTCCAGTGAGCGTGCCAGCGCCATGATGCGCACGACAGCGCCATGGGCCATTTGCAGCATGTCGTAGTCATCGCTGTTAACGGGGATGTTGGAGTGCACATTGCCATCACCCGCATGCATGTGCAGGGCTACCCAAACACGCCCCTTCAACACCCGTTGGTGAATGGCGTCAAACTCTTTCAGAATCGGCGCAAATGCCGCACCCACAAACAGGGTGCGCAAGGGTGCTTGCAACTCGGTCTTCCAACTCGCGCGCAAGCTGTGGTCTTGCAGCTGTGGGAAGAAGTTATCCATGCCATCAAGCCACGCCTGCCATTGGCCACGCACCTGGGCCACCAAAGAAAGCGCCTGCGCCACGCGACCATCCAAAATGTCACTGACCTCAAGGTCCGCCGTTTCGTCGGTTTTGCTCAATGGCAACACCGGTTGACGAATGAAGGTAGACAAGGCGTCACACAGCGCCAACTTGTTCTTCATCGACAATTCAATGTTGATGCGCTCAATGCCTTCGGTGTATTCACCCATACGCTCGAGCGGAATGACCACGTCCTCGTTGATCTTGAACGCATTTGTGTGCTTGCTGATCGCCGCCGTGCGTTTGCGATCCAGCCAAAATTTCTTACGGGCCTCTGGGCTAATCGCCACAAAGCCCTCGCCGCTGCGCCCGTTAGCTAGGCGCACCACCTCAGAGGTGACCTTGGCCACCGCGTCCGCATCGTCGCCAACAATATCGCCAATCAACACCATCTTGGGCAAGCCAACGCCACCGCGCTTGCTCTTGGTCGCGTAGCCAACTGCGCGTAAATAACGGTCGTCCAAATGCTCCAACCCAGCCAACAACGTACCCGAGCGTTTTTGCTCCGCGAACATGTAGGCCTTGATATCGACAATACTGGGCACCGCATCTTTGGCGTTGCCAAAAAACTCTAGGCAGACCGTACGGGTATGCGCTGGCATACGGTGCACCAACCACCGCGCGCTGGTAATCAGACCGTCGCAGCCTTCCTTCTGAATACCTGGCAAGCCTGACAGAAATTTATCCGTGACGTCTTTGCCCAAACCTGCTTTACGAAAGGCAGACCCTGCAATTTCTAAGCGCTCTTTGCGAATGGGCGTGTGGCCATCAGCCTCAAAGTACGCCAACTCAAAAACCGCTGACTCGGCATCGTGGATCTTGCCTAGGTTGTGTCCTACCCGCGTGACCTCAAGCCACTTCGCGTCGGGCGTGACCATGCGCCATGACACTAAATTATCGAGAGCCGTTCCCCACAAAACAGCCTTTTTTCCACCCGCGTTCATGGCAATGTTGCCACCAATACAGGACGCCTCTGCCGACGTTGGGTCCACGGCAAACACAAAACCAGCGCGCTCTGCGGCGTCCGCCACACGCTGCGTCACCACACCGGCTTCCGTCCAAATCGTGGCGATCGGTGTATCGAGACCGGGTGCGTTGAAGGTTTCGACTTCCGTCATCGCCTCCAGCTTCTCGGTGTTAATCACCACCGACTTCCATGTCAGCGGAATCGCTCCGCCGGTATAGCCCGTGCCACCACCCCGTGGAATGATGGTCAAACCCAAGGCGATGCTCGCACGCACCAAGGCCGCCATCTCGGCCTCTGTGTCGGGGGTTAACACCACAAACGGGTATTCCACGCGCCAATCAGTGGCGTCGGTCACATGGCTAACGCGCGACAAACCGTCAAACTTAACGTTGTCCTTGGCCGTAAGTTTCTTAAAGCCACGGTGTACTTGCACGCGCAGGGTGGCCATTTCTTCAAAGGCATCCGAAAAATGCGCAATCGCCGCTGAGGCGGCATCCATGAGGGACTGCACCAAGCCATCGCGGCGCTCATCCTCGCTGGGGGTGCGTCGCCGCTGTACCTCGTCCATGCGATGGCGCAAGGCATCAACCAATGCACGACGGCGCTTTGGGTTGGCCAACAGGTCATCCTGCAGGTAGGGATTGCGCTGCACCACCCACATATCGCCGAGTACTTCGTAGAGCATGCGGGCCGAGCGCCCCGTGCGCCTCTCCTCACGCAGCTGATTCAAAATAGCCCACGCGTCAGCACCGAGCAACCGCACCACGATCTCTTGATCAGAAAACGATGTGTAGTTGTAGGGTATTTCGCGCAGACGCGGCACCTCGGTGTCGGGCAAGCTAAGCAGAGCGTGTGGGACAGTGGCGTTCATGGGGGCGTTGGGGGGTCAGTGGCTGACCGTTTTGTAACAGCCCTTTATTATCGCCACCCTGGAATTGACTTGCCTTTGTAAGGCGATATGCCCGCTGCTGATCAAGGTCGTTTATATCGATAAGGTGTATTAAAACAACAGCTTACCGATTTTACAGAGGCGCTGAGGCGACATCACGCCTGCTCTTTAAGCGCGCGCAAACCATGCACTAACCACGCCTGTAACCAACACCAGGCCGCCATAGGTCACCATCGCGCCATCCAAACCCGTCCATGCGGTGCCCAAGCAGCTGGTCGCGAACCCGCTGAGAAACAAGGTCCACCACACCCGTTTGGGTTCCCTGCGGGCGGCATCAGCGCCCTTCAAGCGTAAAAACAGCAGCAACACCGAGGCCAACCCAAGTGCGGGCGCCGAAAAATACACCACATGCCAAAGCCATTGCAAAAACGCGGTCAAGACTTATCTCCAGTTCACAGCCACTGATTTTATAATGCGCGTATGACCGTCTGGACCCTTGGCATTAACCACGAAACAGCCCCCCTCGATGTGCGCGGTCGTTTTGTCGTGCCAACAGACCAACTCGGACCGAGGGTCATGCACTTGCGCGATGCCCTGCAAGGGCAAGCTGAGGCCACCCTCTTGTCAACGTGTAACCGCACCGAGATCTACACCGCAGGGGACCAAGCCACCTTAGAACGCGGCTTGCACTGGCTGGCCGAGGCGGGCGGCACCTCTGTGGACAACCTGCACCAGCATGTCTATACGCGTCACGGTAACGAGGCGGCTCGTCACGCCTTTCGCGTGGCCAGTGGCTTAGACAGCATGGTCTTGGGTGAAGCTCAGATACTCGGGCAAATGAAAGACGCCGTTCGCGCAGCAGAATCTGCAGGGGCCCTAGGCACCACGTTGCACCAGCTTTTCCAGCGCTCATTTGCGGTGGCGAAAGAGGTCAGAACCGTAACAGAGATTGGCGCCCATTCCATCAGTATGACGGCGGCAACCGTGCGACTGGCAGGCCAGTTGTTTGAAGACTTAAACGATATCAACGTGTTATTCGTCGGTGCGGGCGAGATGATCGAGTTAGCGGCCACTCACTTCGCAGCAAAAAACCCAAAGAAAATGGTTATTGCCAACCGTACCGCTGCACGAGGCGAGGCGCTGGCGCGGCAATTCGCCGCCCAAACCATGCCACTGGCCGATCTCCCTGATCGGTTGGGCGAGTTTGACGTGGTGATTAGTTGCACGGCGAGTACCTTGCCTCTCATCGGCTTGGGCGCGGTCGAACGGGCATTAAAAAGGCGCAAGCATAAGCCCATGTTCATGGTCGACTTGGCGGTACCCAGGGACATTGAGCCTGACGTACAGCAACTGGATGATATCTACTTGTACACCGTCGATGACTTGGCCGAAGTCGTACAAACAGGCCGTGAAAATCGGCAGGCCGCGGTGGCACAAGCCGAAGCCATTGTGGACACTGGCGTCGTGGGGTTTATGCACTGGCTCGATCAGCGCGTTGCGGTTCCTGCAATACAAGGCGTCCAGAACCGGGCGCAGGCGTGGCGCGAGGCCGAAGTTGCCAAAGCGAAAAAATTACTCGCGAAAGGGGTGGCACCAGAAGACGTTTTGGATACCTTGGCACGTGGTCTAACGCAAAAAATGATGCACGGCGCCTTGGCCGCACTCAACAGCAGCGACGCCGCAGAACGGGCCAACACCTTGGAGGTCGTCCAGCGTATCTTCTTGCGCGACAACGACCGCGGGCGTTAGCGACGCTAGCAGCGCACGCAAACACCGTTCACGCCCTGCCAGCGTGTCCCGCCACTGACCTAGGCGCTCCTCGCCTATGCCGACCACCCAAGCCATGAAACCTTTTGTACAAAAGACCCTAGAGCGCCAGCAATGGCGCTTAGAAGAGTTAGATGCCCTGCTGAGCGCGCCCGACGTCGTCAACGACATGAACCGCTTTCGCCAGCTCAGTAAAGAGCATGCCGAGCTCAGCGACCTAGGCACCCTCTATAAGCAGTACCAACAACGCTTGCTCGACCAAGCAGAGGCGCAAGCCATGCTTGACGACCCTGAGATGGCGGAGATGGCTACCGAGGAAATCGCCGCGTGCGACACTGATCTGGCGCGTTTGGATAGTGAATTGCAGGGTCTGTTGCTACCCAAAGACCCGGATGATGAGCGCAATGCGTTCATTGAAATTCGCGCAGGGACTGGCGGCGACGAGTCGGCCCTGTTTGCGGCGGACCTGCTGCGTATGTACACACGCTACTGCGAAAACCAAGGCATCACCCATGAGCTTATCAGCGAGTCCCTCAGTGAACTCGGCGGCTACAAAGAGGTGGTTCTGCGCTTGGCTGGCAAACGCGCCTACGGCCAAATGCGTTTTGAATCCGGTGGACACCGGGTTCAGCGTGTACCCGCCACCGAGACACAAGGTCGCATACACACCAGCGCATGCACCGTCGCTGTCATGCCGGAACCCGATGAGAGCCAGGCCATAGAAATCAACCCGGCAGACTTACGTATAGATACCTACCGCGCCAGCGGCGCAGGCGGCCAGCACATCAACAAGACCGACTCTGCCGTCCGTATCACACACATACCCACAGGGACCGTGGCGGAGTGCCAAGACGACCGATCACAGCACCGCAACCGAGCCAAAGCGATGCAGGTTTTATCCGCCAGAATCCAAGAGGCTGAGCGCCTCAAACGTGAGTCCGCAGAAGCCGCTGAGCGAAAAGGACTGATAGGCAGTGGCGATCGCAGTGACCGCATCCGCACCTATAACTTCCCGCAAGGCCGAATCACCGACCACCGCATCAATCTCACCCTCTACAAGTTAAACAGCGTGATGGAGGGTGACTTGGGAGAGGTCATCCACCAGCTCAATTTGGCGCGCGGTGCCGAGCTCATGGCTGAGCTTGAAAACGCAAACAACGGATGACACCGCCCACGCGCATAGACGATGCATTGGTGCACGCGGCGCGGCAAGGCGTTGACCGCTTAGACGCGCAATTGTTGCTGCTACATGCCCTTGGCAAAACGTCTGAAAATCGCAGCTGGCTGATCGCGCACGACACGGACCACCTATCACCCGAGGCGCAACAGCATTTCGCAGACCTGATCGCGCAGCGCCTCGAAGAAGTACCTGTGGCGTACTTGTTGGGGCATAAAGCGTTTTTTGGGCTCACGCTGCAAGTCAGCCCAGCGGTGCTCATCCCCCGACCTGACACGGAGACACTCGTACAGTGGGCGCTAGACACCATGGCCGCGCGCGACCATTTGGAGGCCACGCGTGACGCAAGCCCTCCCAGAGTGCTCGATCTGGGCACG
Source organism: Methylobacillus sp. (assembly GCA_018607835.1). Lineage (GTDB taxonomy): Bacteria > Pseudomonadota > Gammaproteobacteria > Burkholderiales > Burkholderiaceae_C > RS62. The sequence goes on from JABBAS010000034.1 coordinate 95,108, forward strand.
GGTAGCGGCGCCATCGCATTGGCGTTGAAACAAAATCTACCCCATTGGCAAGTCGTCGGCGTCGATCACAGTGTGGCCGCCCTCGCGCAAGCAGCCCGAAATGCGGACGCGCTCGGGCTCCCGGTCCAATGGCTAGAAAGCGACTGGCTACACGCCATCAAACAAGAGGCGAGCCCCCACACCAACGCAGGTCCGCGCCGTTTTGACTTGATTGTTAGCAACCCCCCTTACATTCGCGACGCCGACCCCCACCTCGCTGCGCTACGCCATGAACCCATCACCGCACTGACCGCCGGGCTGGACGGGTTGGACGACTTACGTCAGATCATTTCGCAGGCAGCGACGCACCTCTTACCCGGCGCATGGCTGCTACTGGAGCACGGGTACGACCAAGCAACCGCAGTTGCCGAGCTACTAGCACAGGCCGGTTACGACACCATCACCCACCGCAACGATCTGGCTGGCATCACCCGGTGCACAGGGGGGTGTTGGCGCGGCCAGGTGGGCTAACGTGGCCCTAAAGCACTACCCAACCGTACGGGGCATCCCCGAGTTTCCCCGGATGGCCTGTGGTTTTCACGTCAGTTGTGACCAATCAAGCAGAACAATGGAATAATTGGCACAAACGGGTATTTGCCCACATTCACCCACCTCTCACCATCCGGAGTCTTACCATGAGCAACGCGCAACAACAAATTGATGAATTGGTGAAGTCCAACGAAATCGTTCTTTTCATGAAGGGCTCCGCGAACTTTCCCATGTGTGGCTTCTCTGGCCGATCGATTCAAATTTTGAAGGCCTGCGGTGTCGACACCAAAACGCTCAAGACGGTCAACGTTTTGGAGGACGAGGGTGTTCGCCAAGGCATCAAAGAGTACAGCCAATGGCCGACCATTCCACAGCTATATGTGAATGGTGAGTTCATCGGTGGCTCCGACATCATGATGGAGATGTACGAGTCTGGTGAACTCGTAAAGGTGCTGGGCGGCGATGCCGCTTAAAGCCACGCGTCAGTAGCGCCCACAGCAAAAAGCCCCGTTACTACGGGGCTTTTTTTCGTTGACCGAACGCGACGCCTAGTTGCCCAGTTTCGCCAAGATAGTTTGTGCCAAGCCATCGGACGACAGTTTTTCCGCTTCGGTCGCACGCCGTGATTGGTACTCCACCTCGCCGACGCCTAAGCCTCGGTCTGACAAAACCACACGGTGTGGAATGCCAATCAACTCCCAATCCGCGAACATCGCACCTGGCCGCTCGCCACGGTCATCCAATATGACATCGACATGGGCGGCCTTGAGATCTTCATAAAGGGCCGTTGCTGCTTGGCTAACCGTATCGCTTCTGTCCATACCAATGGGGCAGATGACCACGGTAAACGGCGCAATCGCATCGGGCCAAATAATACCGCGCGCATCATGATTTTGTTCAATCGCCGCAGCGGGTAGACGTGTCACGCCGATACCATAGCAGCCCATTTCAAAATGGCGTGGCTTGCCATCTTGGGCCAAGAAGGTCGCGTTCATGGCCTTCGCGTATTTCGTGCCCAGATAGAAAATATGACCCACTTCTATTCCACGCTCAATCACGAGCACCCCTTTATCGTCGGGTGACCGGTCGCCCGCCACCACGTTGCGAATATCGGCGACCGCGCTGGGTAGTGGCAAATCACGGCCCCAGTTGACACCCGTGAAGTGGTGGTCGATTTGGTTGGCACCACAGACCCAGTCAGCCATGACAGCCACCGAGCGGTCCACAATCAGGTGGACGGGTTTCACCGTGTTGATCGGGCCCAGGTAGCCTGGCTTGCAACCAAAATGGGCCTCAATCTCAGGCACCGTCGCAAAACGGAAGCCATTGCCAAAGGCGGGTAATTTACCGACTTTGACCTCGTTCATATCGTGATCACCACGCAGCAACAGCAGCCATACTTGGGCCTCACCCGTTGTGCCATCTTCGTTTTTTGGCTCTGTCGCCAACACAATCGACTTCACCGTCTGCGAGAGCGACAAACCAAGCAGTTCCGCCACATCGGCGCAGGTGCTCTTCCCGGGCGTAGCCGTCGCCACCATGGTTTGCGTCGCAACCGGCGCCTCTCCTTGGGGCGCCAGCGCCTCTGCCTTCTCCATATTGGCCGCGTAGTCGCTATCTGGGCAATAAACGATGGCGTCTTCACCCGTCGCAGCGATCACTTGAAACTCTTCGGACAAGTCGCCACCAATCGCGCCGCTGTCTGCAGCCACCGCACGATAGCGCAAGCCAAACCGATCAAAAATCGCTCGGTACGCGCGCGCCATGTTGTCGTAACTCAGCTTAGCGGCCTCGGCATCGCGATCGAAACTGTAGGCGTCCTTCATGATGAACTCACGCCCACGCATCAAACCGAAACGGGGGCGACGCTCGTCACGAAACTTGGTCTGAATTTGATATAAATTTTTTGGTAACTGCTTATAGCTGCGAAACTCCTGCCGCGCAATATCCGTGACCACCTCTTCGCTGGTTGGTTGCACGACGAAGTCACGATCATGGCGATCCTTGATGCGCAACAATTCAGGCCCCATGGTCTCAAAACGCTTGGTTTCTTGCCACAGCTCTGCTGGCTGAACAACCGGCATGGCGAGCTCGACTGCACCCGCGCGATCCATCTCCTCGCGCACAATGTGCGCAACCTTTTGGATCACACGCAAGCCCATGGGCATATAGGTATAAATGCCCGCACCTAGCTTCTTAATCATGCCAGCACGTGTCATCAATTGATGACTCACCACCTCGGCATCTGCAGGGGCTTCTCTGAGCGTGTTTACTAAAAATTCACTGGCTTTCATATCGTTTTCTATCAAGGGTGCTGTTTGTAATCCGCTGGTTGCCGTGCATAATGTTTCCAACAGAGAAATTGAGGTTAATTATGCTTGACAGAGAAGGGTTCAGACCCAACGTCGGCATCATTCTGCTCAACCATAAAAGTCAGGTGTTTTGGGGTAAGCGTATTCGCACCCACTCGTGGCAGTTTCCGCAAGGTGGTATTGATCGTGGAGAAACGCCCGAGCAGGCCATGTTTCGGGAACTACACGAAGAAGTTGGCCTACAGCCGGAGCACGTCAGCATCCTCGCGAGAACGCGAGATTGGTTGCGCTATGAGGTGCCGGACCGCTTTATCAGACGCGAGTCTCGTGGACATTACCGTGGCCAAAAACAAATTTGGTACCTGCTGCAATTGGTAGGCAATGACTCGGACTTGAACCTCAGAGCCACCAGCCATCCAGAGTTCGACGCTTGGCGTTGGAATGATTATTGGGTGCCGCTAGACGTCGTTGTGGAGTTCAAACGTGGGGTCTACGAGATGGCGCTCACGGAGCTATCAAAGTACCTTCCTCGCACAGAAAGCCGCAACCGCTATTTGCGTGGCGGCAGCAGTGCGCGTGCAAAAGAAGCGGGCGGATTGCGTCACCCGCTGGGCAGCCACACAGCCGATTCCATGGCACTGCCACCCGGCGGCTCGTTTGACCCAGACCCCGCGCACCCGCTAAAAGGCACCACCCACAGCAATGCGCAGGTGGCACCCCCTAATGGCGAACCAATATCTAGACAACAACCAGACTAATGGTCAGCTAATGTTGCGCTCACATGAACAAGTACAGGATTTTTTGATGTCTTTTAAGGCCCACCTGAGCACCCTCTTACTGGCAAGCTGCTGGCTCTGCCACGCACAGGCGCAGGCACAGGTGCGCGACGAGTTCACCCCATGGGAAGAAATAGCGCAGACACCGCCCGCTGAATTCTCCACAGACGAGCTGATTACCGTCGACAACCCCACCCGTTCACAACTCACTTACGGCGTTGTGCCTTCCACGGTCGTCGTGGGGGAAGACAAGGTGGTGCGCTACGTACTGGTGGCCAAGAGCAAGACGGGCGCGATGAATGTTCAGTATGAGGGCATCCGTTGCGACATCGGCGCAGTCAAGGTCTACGCAAACTGGCGAGCCAGCAGCGGTTGGCGCATGCGCGCCACGCCTGACTGGATAGAGCTACGGCTGGCGCCGTCTCGCTACGCCCAAAGCATGGCGCGCGACGCACTCTGTAACGTCCGAATTGTTTACGGCGAGCCCGCGTTATTGGTGCAACGACTGCGCGATGCAGCGCCACTCAGATAACGCCAGACCCGGTCTTAGACCTCGGGTCGGTTAGCGGCTGCTGCTGGTTAAGACCAGATTGGTTCGATGAACCATCTCAGGCTCAGCGGCATAGCCCAGCAAAGACTCAAAGACACTGGACGGCTTGCGGCAAAGCAGCTTGGCCTCGGCACTGGCGTAGTTGGCTAAGCCACGTGCCACCTCAGACCCAGCCCCATCCAAAATAGCGATGACATCGCCACGCGAAAAATCACCCTGAACACCCACCATACCTATGGGCAGCAAGCTCTTACCTTCGCTGGCTATCTTGGCCACCGCACCGTCGTCTATCACCACGGCACCCCGCAACTGAAGCTGGTCTGCCATCCACTGCTTGCGGGCTTGACTCTTACCGGTTGGGGCCATCAGCCAGGTACCAATCGGATCACCGCGACACAAGCGCAACAAGACATCGGCTTCGTGACCAGAGGCAATCACCGTGCTTGCGCCAGAGGCGGCCGCGCGTTTGGCGGCCAACACCTTGGTGATCATGCCGCCTTTACCAATTAGACTGCCTGCACCACCCGCCATCGCCTCAAGACGTGTATCGCCAGCCTGCGCAACATGCACAAAGGTGGCCGTCGCGTCGTTGCGCGGGTCTGCCGTGTAAAGCCCTGTCTGATCAGTCAGAATAATGAGCGCATCGGCAACCACCAAATTGGCCACCAAGGCACCAAGGGTATCGTTGTCGCCAAACTTAATCTCGTCATTTACTACCGTATCGTTTTCATTGATAACGGGAATGACACCGAGTTCAAGCAGGGTGGTCAGTGTCGATCTGGCGTTGAGGTATCGCTCCCGATCGGCCAAGTCTGCGTGCGTCAACAACACTTGCGCGCTGCCAACGCCAAACGAGCTGAGCTTGGACTCATACATTTGCACCAAGCCCATTTGCCCAACGGCCGCCGCCGCTTGCAACTGATGCAATTGGGTCGGTCGCTTCGGCCAGCCCAGACGCTTCATCCCTTCAGCGATCGCACCACTGCTCACCATAATGACCTCACGCCCCTCAGCAACCAGGGTGGCCAACTGCCTTGCCCAATGCGCGATAGCGTGCTCATCCAGACCCTTACCCTCATTGGTCACGAGACTTGAGCCCACTTTGACCACCACGCGCTTGGCATGGCGTAAAAGTGCTAACTGCTCAGGGGTTTGCTGCGAAAACATAGAACGACTTTGATGCGGCGGTGGTTGTGAAATTCAGGATGAAAAGCGGGGGTCGTTTGCCAAGTCATCTGGCAACACATCTTTGTGCGGTTTCAAACTACCATCGGTTTCAATATCAAAGCGGGGATCCTCTGCAACGTGGGGTTGCTCGGATTTAGCGACTTTAGCCACGTGCTCGAAGATCGAGAGCATCAGCGTTTCGCACCCCTCACGGGTCAGCGCGGATATTTCAAACACAGGGCCTTTGTATTTCATGCGCTTGATGAAGTCGGCTACGCGCGCAGCGCGCGCCTCGACTGGCACCATATCCAATTTATTCAGCACCAACCAGCGCGGCTTGTCGTGGAGTGCCTTGTCATACTTTTTGAGCTCAGCCACGATAGCCTTGGCTTGCGCCACCGGATCAACCGCATCGTCGAATGGTGCCATATCCACCACATGCAACAACAAACGCGTGCGTTGGAGATGACGTAAGAACCGGTGACCTAAGCCAGCCCCTTCAGCCGCGCCTTCAATGAGGCCAGGCACATCGGCAATCACAAAGCTTTTTTCGGGGGCAACACGTACAACCCCTAGGTTGGGGTGCAAGGTCGTAAACGGGTAGTCGGCAATCTTAGGCCGTGCGTTAGAAACAGCAGATATCAGCGTTGACTTGCCCGCATTCGGCATCCCAAGTAGGCCCACATCAGCCAAAACCTTCAGTTCCAACTTAACGGTTTTTCGCTCCCCCGTGAAGCCCACGGTCTTTTGCCTAGGCGCACGGTTGGTCGAGCTTTTAAAGTGCATATTGCCAAAGCCGCCATCCCCGCCTTTAGCCAAAACAACGGGCTCATCAGGAATCAAGACCTCCATCAATACCTCACCGGTTTCGGCATCCGCAATCACGGTGCCGATAGGCATCTTCAAGTAGACATCACTACCTTTGGCACCAAATAAGTCGGAGCCCTTGCCGTGTTCACCGCGCTGGCCCTCAAAGCGACGCGAGAAGCGAAAGTCCACCAAGGTATTGAGCGCCAAGTCACCGATCACAAATACATGGCCACCGCGCCCACCGTCCCCGCCGTCAGGACCGCCAAATTCCTTATATTTCTCGTGGCGAAACGAGGCACAGCCATTGCCTCCGTCGCCGGCGGCAATATCAATAGTGGCTTCGTCAACGAATTTCATAATGGGATTCTAGGCATTTCTGCCTCCGGGCGAGACGCGGGATGGAATGGACAACAAAAAAGCCCGCGGGGCGGGCTTTTTGCTTTGGGTGCCCCAATCACTCGGCGCACCTACAAGAACACGCCGTTGATTTACTCAACGGGCGTGATGTTGACCACGCTACGGTTCAGTGCGCCTTTGATGGCAAATTGCACGTGACCGTCAACGGTTGCAAACAAGGTATGGTCTTTACCAATACCAACGTTTGAACCGGGGTGGAACTTGGTACCGCGCTGACGCACGATGATGGAACCGGCCGTTACCAACTCACCGCCGAATGCTTTCACACCCAACATTTTTGGATTGGAGTCACGTCCGTTGCGCGTTGAGCCGCCGCCTTTTTTCTGTGCCATGGTGGATCAACTCCTTAAGCCGTAATGGAGCCGATAGCCAGCTCTGTATAGTTTTGACGATGCCCTTGGCGCTTTTGATAGTGCTTACGACGACGCATTTTAAAAATGCGTACCTTAACGCCACGACCGTGAGACACCACGGTTACATTGACGGCTGCACCAGCGACCAAGGGGGTCCCGATTTTCAAGTCACTGCCGTTTCCAACAGCTAAAACTTGATCAATCACGATTTCTTGGCCCACTTCCGCAGCAATCTGTTCTACTTTAATTTTTTCACCGGTAGCAACACGATACTGCTTACCACCGGTTTTTATGACCGCGTACATAGGTTACCTCTAGATTTCTCTAAATTACGATTGACAGACGAATTTCCGCCAAGCCGATGATTCTAGCACGGGGCCACCTCTGACACCCATTTCTGGCATTGGCCACCGGCTTAGAGCACTCATAAACGTCGCTTTCTTGCGACCAACGCAGTCATTTATTAGCTATTTAGTATGTACTTTATCGCTACAACAGGCAATACTCGCGCGCAGGCTACCGTGACCTGCCCGCGTCATGCAGCGTCCGCGTAAGCACAGGGGACATGCCGCGATTTCCTATAATGAGTACCAGTCCCGCGTCATTTGCTAACGCGCTCTCCCCTTTACCAGTCACAACACCCGCCGAGTGCCACAACCATCTTCCCCCGCTAATCCCCTGCACCTGATTGCCGACGACATGGCCTTGCTTGATCAAGTGATCGCAGCCCGCCTGTCTTCTGACGTACCCATGGTGAGCGAGATCGCTCAGTACATCATTTCAGCGGGTGGCAAGCGGTTGCGCCCCGCCCTATTGCTCTTGACATGCGGTGCACTGGCGCACCAGGATCCTCGCCGCCACTTACTCGCCGCGGTTGTTGAGTTCATTCATACCGCCACCTTGCTACACGACGACGTGGTGGATGAGTCCACCCTGCGGCGTGGCAGAGACACGGCCAACGAAACCTTTGGCAACGCCGCTAGTGTGCTGGTAGGGGATTTTGTTTACTCACGGGCCTTCCAAATGATGGTGGAAGTCGGCGATATGCGCGTCCTCTCCGTCTTGGCCGAGGCAACCAACGTCATTGCTGAAGGCGAGGTGTTGCAGCTCATGAACATGCACGATGCCGGCATTGACGAAGCCGCTTACCTGCGTGTCATCCGATCTAAAACCGCGAAGCTATTCGAAGCCAGTGGACGCCTTGGAGCGATGCTGGTGCACGCACCCGAGCCCATTGAGACGGCCTGTGCCACCTACGGTCAGGCGCTGGGCACGGCCTTTCAAATCATTGATGATGTGCTGGACTACGAGGGCAACGCGCAATCATTGGGCAAAAATTTGGGTGACGACTTGCGCGAGGGCAAACTCACCCTGCCCGTTATCTGTACGTTGCAACGCGTTACTGCAGACGAGCGTGTACTGATCATCAACGCCATTGAAAACGGCGACGAATCACAGCTCACGCGAATCGTCTCCCTGATTCAAGCCAGCGGCGGTTTAAACCAAGCACGTGAGGTAGCGCACGTGGAGGCCCTGCGCGCGATTGACGCGTTGACCGCCCTCCCCCATAACGACTACACGGACAGCATGCGCAGTTTGGCGCAGTCGCTGCTGACCCGCACAAACTAAGCGTCGGCCCTACATCAGAATTGAACGCTTGCTTGCCCCACGCCATCAAAGTTGACCAGCACATGGTCACCCGATTTGGCGCGGTAAATACCGTTCCAAGAACCCGTTGTGATGACCGTACCCGCCGCAACGGTTTGGCCTTTTCGCGTGGCATGACGCGCAAACTCAGCCAACCCCCAAGTCGGGTGCTCTAGCGGGTGGCTACCCTGACGGCGCTCCACTTCCACACCGTTAATGGTGATCTGCATGGCCTGCTGCGCCCAGTCCAAATCGCGCCAATTCCGCCACTCAGACAAGACCAAAGCGCCGTGTGACTGCAGGTCTGCGAGTTTCAACCAAACGGGCGTGTCGTACCCTTGATCCCAACGCGTATGAATGACCTCGATGGCCACAGTCATGGACTCGACCCACGCCTGCGCTGCGGCTTGGTCCGCTTGCTGCGCCATCTCCGGGGTCACTGCGCAACCGAGGCGTAAGGCAATTTCTGCCTCGACACCGTGCAAATGCAGGGGCCAATCGCCCGCAGTGGCCGGACTCGCCCACACACCCCAAGGCGGCAAAGCGGCATGGGTGATCAAGGCATCACGCTTGGCACCGCCCGACTTCCAGTGCCGACCAACGCCACCCTCGTGCCAACCCAAGGCGCCTGCGACCAGGTCTTGCACCGCATAAGCGTCATCCGCACTGTTCAGGTGCGCTAAAAACGGTTGCGTAGGAATCAGTTCCCCAGAGGCGCGAGAGGCGAGCAAGGCATCGGCTACTGCCGCAATGTTGGTGGTCATGACCATTTCCCTGGAATGTTAAATTGATGCGCTATTGTGAGGCTCGCGCACGTGGCAAAGCAATCACCTTTGTTGCATAAGTGACGGACACGCCACCGCGGATCCAGAGACCCAGAGTGGATAACACCGCCCAACAAAAACGCCCTACACTTCGCTCAGTCGCTTACACCGCACTTTTTAAATCACACCATGGCACACACCACCGAGCAGCCGCGTCTTTGGGCGCACACCGCGTTTGTGCGCTACTGGTTCTCACGGGTTATCAGCACCTTAGCGAACCAAATGCTGATGGTTGCATTGGCGTGGCAAATGTACGACCTCACGTCCAGCGCTTGGGACTTGGGTCTCGTGGGATTGTTGCAGTTCATACCCGCACTGGTCTTGACCTTGCCCGCAGGGCACTTGGCCGATCGCTTTCATCGTGGCGCCATCGTGGCAATGTGCATCGCCAGTCAAGCGGCCGTGGCCGCCGTCCTGTGGATGGGTACAGGGAGCGGCTGGGTTGACCGAGACGTCATCTTCATCTTGTCGGTTGTCTTGGGCGCGGCACGCGCGTTTCAAATGCCTGCCCAACAAGCGCTCGCCCCCCTACTGGTGCCACCCGCTTTATTGCAACGCGCCATCGCCATGAGCACAAGCGGTATGCAGGTGGCCATCATCGGCGGGCCTGCACTGGGCGGCTTAATTTACGCGTGGGGCCCCACGGCTGTTTATGCCACGTGCACCTGTCTACTCGTGATCGGATTTGTGTTGATGGTACTGGTGCGCTACACACGCAAGGCCGCGCCACGTGCTACCGGTTGGCGCAGCGTGTTGGCGGGCGTGGGGTTTGTGTGGCGCCACAAAATCATATTGGGCGCAATTTCGCTTGACCTCTTTGCCGTCTTGCTGGGCGGTGCCACTGCGTTACTCCCCATCTTTGCTAGAGACATTTTGGACACGGGTCCCGAAGGTCTGGGCGTCCTGCGTGCCGCGCCCGCCGCGGGTGCCCTCGTCGTCTCTTTGGCACTCATGCGTTGGCCTTTGCGACGTCGGGTCGGTCATAAGTTGCTGGGGTCGGTTGGGATCTTTGGTATCGGCATGGTGGTGTTTGGCCTATCCACTAGCTTTTGGTTATCCCTTGCGGCCCTGGCGATCACTGGGGCGGCTGACTCCATCAGCGTGGTCACGCGCTTGACCTTGATGCAACTCGAGACCCCCGATGAGATGAGGGGGCGAGTAGCCGCCGTGAATTCAATTTTTATTGGTGCCTCTAATCAACTCGGTGAATTTGAGTCGGGCGCCACCGCCGCGTTAGTGGGCCCTGTGGCCTCCGTGGTGTTGGGGGGCTTTGGCACCATCGCCATCGCGTTAGGCTGGCTTAAGCTCTTCCCAGAGCTTGCCTCTCGCGATGAGATGACCCCGCAGGACAAGGTCTGAGTGGCTTACAAACCGTAGCGTTGACGCGCCAACGCCGCGCCGTCGCCCAACGCTTTCAGTTTTGCCATCGCCACCTCGCGGCTCATTGGTGCCAAACCACAGTTGGTGCAAGGAATCAAGCGTTCTTTGGCAACGAACTGCAACGCACGTCCAATGGTGTCTGCCACCTCTTCGGCGGTTTCAATCTCTGGACTCGCGACGTCAATCACGCCAACCATGACTTCCTTGCCGTCCAACAACTTAATCAAGTCCATAGGAACATGCGAATTGAAACACTCCAAACTCACTTGATCAATCTTGCTCTTTGCCAATGCGGGGAACACGTCCTCGTATTGACGCCACTCATGGCCCAGTGCATTTTTCCAATCAATATTGGCTTGAATACCGTAGCCATAGCAAATATGCACAGCCGTCTTACACGTTAAACCCTGCGCTGCACGCTCTAGCGCCTTCACGCCCCAGTCCGCCGCCTCTTTCATGTAAACGTTAAAGGCAGGCTCATCGAACTGCACAATGTCGACCCCATCCGCTTGCAAGGCCAGCGCCTCTTGGTTGAGCAACTCGGCAAAGGCCATCGCCATCTTGACGCGGTCACCATAAAAGCGGTCTGCAACGGTATCGACAATCGTCATGGGCCCAGGCAAGGTGAACTTCAACTTGCGCTTGGTATGCGCTCTCGCAAACTTCGCCTCGAAAGCGTGTACACGCCCCTTCAGTCGCAACGCACTCACCACTTGAGGCACTTGCGCCTCATAGCGGTTGTCGCGAATACCCATGGTGACTTTGTTCTCAAAGTCGATACCCTCGACGGCCTCAAGAAAGCCGTGAACGAAATGTTGGCGGGCTTGCTCCCCGTCACCAATCACATCGAGACCAGCATCCTCTTGCGCCTTAATCCACAGCAACGTTGCATCGGCTTTCGCCTGCAGCAACGCATCACCTTCAGGCACCCACTTCGGCCACAGCTTCTGTGTCTCTGCTAACCAAGCTGGCTTGGGCAAGCTCCCTGCAATGGCGGCTTCAAACATGGGTGTTCCTTTCAAGTGTTGCCCGTCACCGGGACGGTGTTATGGCGCATTCTACCCACGAAAATGCGTGACAAAGGGTCTCGGTGCCGACGGCAAATAGCCGCGCTTTCGGGGCGTGCTCTGCTAAACTCGTCGCACCCGCCGCCGTAGTTCAACGGATAGAACGAGCGCCTCCTAAGCGCTAGATACAGGTTCGATTCCTGTCG
>JABBAS010000004.1:0-16643 GCA_018607835.1 Methylobacillus sp.
GGTTACTGCGGTAGGTGCTGGTCTAAAAAATGGCTAACTGCGGTCAGTCCGACGTCCGGTCTTTCCTCTTGAATCAAATGCCCCGACTGGGGCAAAAGAACCGTTGTAGAACGGGGTATGTCTCGTTCATAGTCTTGCGCGTTGCGGCTAGGAATCATTTGGTCTTCCTCCCCCCAAAGTAACAAGGTGGGTGCGGTGATCCGCTTGAGGCGTGGCACCGGGTCGGTATAGACGGTCTGGTCACCGCGTGCCAATATGGCCGCCCTGACGCCGGGTGCTCTGAGCATGTCGTAGTAGCGGTTTACCAGCGTCTCGTTCAATTGGGTTGCGTCATAGAACGCTGGTTCCAAGGATTTTTCAAGAAAATACTTTGGCAGAAAATACTTTATGAGATGCATGACGGACGACGAGGCGTAAGGCTTAGTCCCAATGTCCTCGGGGCGAGGGTAACCATCGGGTGCCATGAGCACGAGGGCTGTGATCCGCGCTGGCTGAGAGGCGGCTAACGACCAGGCCATCTTGCCGCCCATGGAGTGGCCAATGACAGCAAGCTGCGTTACACCGAGTTGGTCAATAAAGCGGGTGAGCGTCTCCGTATCGGTTTGTTCCGAGTAGTCATTGGTCGGGCTGGGCCCTGTTAAGCCGAAGCCCGGTAGGTCGAGCCGGATGACCCGATAGCGCTTGTCCAATGAATCGGCCCAGGCATCCCACGTTTGCAAGCTAGAGCCGAAGCCGTGTAGTAACAAAATAGCGGGTGCGTCGCGTGGGCCTGTGTCTTTGTATCGAATACGGAGTCCGTCCACCTCAACGGCTTGTGTGGGGGCGTATTGGTAGCGCTGTTCAAGCGTTACGGTATCTAAGTCGGGGGTCCAGACGCCATAAAGCAGCGCGACAAGCAAGGCAGAAATAACGGTCATCCAAGTCCCCAATCTTTCTAATCTGTACATCCCGCCAATCCTACAGGCTGGAGCTATGCAGCGAGGTATCCGCCGGTGTGGCGAGCCTTTTACAATTCGGTCAGAATAGCACCCATGAAAGCAAAAGCCATCGTTTTTGAAGCCCCCAAGTCACTGCGTGTGCGGGAGCTAGAGCTGGCCCCCATGGGACCGACGGACCTAGAGGTCGCCGTGCACTTTAGCGGCATCAGTGCCGGCACTGAGCGGTTGCTATGGGAGGGGACGATGCCGCCCTTTCCCGGCTTGGCTTATCCGCTAGTACCTGGTTATGAATCGGTGGGTGAGGTTGCGCGCGTGGGCGCTGAGGTGCACGACTTTTCTGTGGGTGATGTCGTTTTCTTACCCGGCTCTTATGCGTTTCAAGGGGTTCAAAATATTTTTGGTGGTGCGGGTGAGCGCTTGGTCGTGCCGCAAGACCGCGCCGTGCGACTGGCGGCCAGTTTGGGCTCTAAGGGCGTGTTGTTGGCATTGGCCGCAACCGCGCACCACGTCTTCACCGTTGGGCGAGCGGGTGCACCGCTAGCCTATCCGGATCTCATTGTTGGACACGGCATTATGGGGCGGTTGCTCGCCCGCATGGTCGTCGCTGCAGGGCGTCCTGCGCCAGTGGTTTGGGAGACGCAAGCGGCCCGACAGACCGGTGGGCTCGGCTACACAGTCATTCACCCTGACGATGACACGCGGAAAGACTATCGCTGTATTTGCGATGTGAGTGGTGATGCCAATATCTTGAATCGTGTCATTGCCAAAATGTCACCCGGTGGGGAGATTGTTCTAGCCGGGTTTTATAAGCAAGACTTATCTTTCGCCTACGCACCCGCGTTTATGCGCGAGGCGAGCATTCGGGTGGCGGCCCAATGGCAAAAGCATGATCTAGAAAAAGTGGCGACGATGTTTCATGATGGCAGCTTGTCATTGGACGGGTTGATCACCCACACCGAAACGGCGGAAAACGCGGCACACGCCTACGAGGTGGCATTCAGTGACCCCACCTGCTTGAAGATGGTGATTAAGTGGGTTTGAGCAAGGCCACGATCAGCGTCCCACGCACGCGCTAAAAGACAGCGTGATCGCCGCGCGCGGGGGCAGGCGCGCCATTGGCCCAGTCGGCATAGGCGCCAAACAACGTTTGATCGCCATGGGAAGGTGTCGCGTCGGCATCGTATCGTTGTGCAACGGCGTCCCACACCAGCATAGACTCCGTCGCGTAATAACGGCCAATTTTTGCAAGCTCCGCTTTGCGAGCCGCTGCGGGAATGACTTTTCCCGTCCACGTTAATATCCGGATGATTACGTCGAGTAAGCGCACGGGTACGTGTTTAAAGCGGGGCGGCTGACCCAGCAGTTGGAACAACTGTTTGCCTTGCGCCAGAGGCGTGATCGCGGGACCCGGCCCGCCGATGGGCAAGACGCGATTGCGCCGGTTTGTATCCGTTAAGCAGCCGGCTAAAAAATCACCTAAATCATCATCGCTGATCGGCTTGCAAGCGGTTAGCTCGCCGTCGCCAAACACCAGAAAGGGCTTGCCCCTTTTGACCCGGTCTAGCTGCCCAGACAGTGACTTAAAGAAAGCGGTGGGGCGTACGATGGAGTAATCCATCCCCGAATCGATCAGGGCCGTTTCAAAGGCTAGTTTTGCTTGCTGGAATGCCAGTAATGGCTTTTGCACGCAGATAGCCGACAACAGAACAAACTGCGTTACACCGGCGGCTTTCGCCCCTGCCAGCGCGTAGAGGTGCGCTTGGTAGTCGACCTGCCAAGCGTCTTGCGGCGACCCCGTTCGCGATGCCATGCAGGAGACGATGGCATCAAAGCCCTGACTTAAACAGGCATCTGGGCGCCAGGTGTCGGGGTCGCAAGGGTCGCCGTACAGATGGGTTGTGGCGGCTTGCGCATTACCGCGTGCTGGCGGATGGCGCAGCAGGCAAACCACGGAGTGCCCTTGTCGCACCAGTGCCCGTTCAGTGGCGGAGCCAATGGTGCCGGTCGCTCCCAACAAGAGCACCCTAAGCGGGGGCGTGTGCATGGATGGCATTAGCAACCGCTCAGGGCAATACCTCAGATATGGTGAGCGCCAGATCGCGCGCGCCGACTTTGACTGGACCCACGGTTGCGATCAAGTCTCCTGGCTGCGGTATCGCGTTGCCTGACTTCGATACGCGGGCCGTCAGCATGACTTCGGACAAAGAAGACAGCTTAAACTGCGGGCTCATTGCGGTGCTGTCGTCTAGCCGAAAGCTTGCGGTTAATCCGGCAACCGTCGTCTTGATGATGGCAACGGGCATGCGTGGACCCTCGGTGGCAACCGCGTAAATAAATACCGTGTCAGTTGGGCTGGTCTGGTTCTTTAAGGCCTCAGACACGGTGACACGTCCGCTTATCGACGGTCCGTCCGTATTTATATTTACCGCCTGGCCCAGTTGCTTTTGCACCTCCGCAATGGCCGCCTCTAGGTTAGGTACATCGGGGTGATCTGCGCCGACTTGGCCTCTGGCCTGTTGCCAATAGGTCAGGGCGTTTTGGGGTTGCCCATCGGCATACGATGCGCTGCCGGCCAACAACAAGGCACCGAGGTGGTTGGGCTGTTCTTGCAGCAGCTTACGAATGACCCGCCACGGTTCCCCCTCAAATGAGCCTCCTTGGCTGGTCGCCACGACCTCTGCGCGCTCTAAGAGAAGGTCCTCGCCGCGGTCAAACTGCATCGCACGGTCGTACGCTTGAAGCGATGCGGTGTAATCACCCAAGGTCCGATAGGTTCTGCCCAACATAACCCATCCCTGAGGGTTGTTGGGGTCTGCTTCAAGTTTGGTCGCCAGCGCATCCGCCATGGCCACCAGTTCTTGTTGCGCCGGGGTGTCAGCCGCTGCAGCCACAGCCGCCGCCGGGTTGAATGCCGCAGGCTCACCCAGCCATAGGTACGCGCTGACGGAGCTCAGTGGCAACGCAATCACGAGAAATGCGGCGCTCCACCATGCCGGCTTGCTTGACCGTGTTGGCGTTCCCTCCTGCGCTGCTGTGTCTTGCAACATGCGAACACTCAGCTCGTCGCGTGCCTGTTGCCACTCCTGCTCGCTGATGTGACCGTTTTCCCGCTCGCGGTCCAGGTCAAAAATTTGACTGCGATACAGTGCGGCGTTTGCCAGTGATTGCGTGTGTGATGTGCCTTCGGGGTTGGGTCGCATCAGGTACCAAATAAACACCCCTGCGACCCCAAGCCCTAGCAGTAAGGCGAGCGATAGAAATAGAAAACTGGCCATCATGGCGCGTCCTTTGCGTTCAACATGGCCTGTACCTTCAGGCGCTCATGGTCGGTGAGGGTTGGGCTCGCTGCGGACAAGGTCTGCCGCGTGCGTAGATAACGCGCCATGCCGACCACCCCGGCAATAAGCAAAAAGAAGGGACCAAACCACAGAGCCCAGGTCATGGGTTTTACCTCCGGCCGGTACAGGACAAAGTCCCCGTAACGCGCGACGAGGTAGGCTTTAATTTGCGAATCGCTTTGGTTCTCTACGATCAATTTGCGCACCTCTTCACGCAGGTCATTGGCTAATTCAGCTCGGGACGATGCCAACGACTCGTTTTGACACACCAAGCATCGGAGCTCGTCGGAAATATCAATAAGACGCTTTTCGATGACAGGGTCTTGGGCGGTCGGCACGGCCTCGCCGGCGTGTGCATGGCCACAGGCCAGCAGTGTGGTCAGCAGCGCGGCGACTATGCGCCCTGTGTGACGGTGAATTGAATACATGGTGACTTTCACACTGGCCTCAGGAGGCGTTTAGCTCTTTAACCAAGGGCAGTATCCGGGTCAGTAAAATTTCTGGCGTGAGGACGCCGACTTGTTTATAGCGGATGACGCCCTTTTTATCGATGAGGTAGGTTTCGGGCACACCGTAGACACCGTAATTAATGCCCACGCGACCGTCTAGGTCGAAGACCGATACCACGTAAGGGTTGCCATAGCGCTGCAGCCATTCCGTGCTCTTTTTTCGAGCGATGGTCAATTTTTCTTCAGCTGTGGGCACCACGCCGCCCGGCGTGTCTTGCCGCTGAACTTCTTTATAGTTCAGTCCAACAATCGGTAGTTGGTTGGCTTGCGAGAAGGCGACCAGTAGCGGATGCTCTTGTTTGCAGGCCACACACCACGTCGCCCAAACGTTCAGCATCCAGACTTTGCCGCGCATGTCTTCAGGGCCAAATGTTGGTGCTTGCACGTCCAGAGTCGCCAAGGCAAATGGCGGTGCGACGCGTCCAACCAAGGGGGAGGGTATCTCGCTGGGGTCGCGCTTTAGACCGACGCCTAAAAACACCAGTAACGCCAGGAAGAAGGCGAGGGGGAGCAAGAATTTTTTCATCTTGGGTGCCTTTTACTTTTACGACGCCACGCCCATGGCAGATTTTCGGTAGCGACGGTCGCTAACCGATAACAAACCACCCAGAACCATCAGGGCAGCGCCGCCCCACAACCATGAAACAAATGGCTTGTAATAAACACGGAGGCTCCACTGTCGCTCTTCGCCTGCAATGGGTTCTCCTAGCGCAACATACAGGTCGCGGAACCAACCGGAGTCAATGGCGGCCTCAGTCATCGGCATATTCGATGAGAAATATTTACGCTTCTCTGGCCGCAAGACCTCAAATGGCACACCGTCTTTACTGACAGCGACATTGGCACGCAAGGCCTTGTAGTTGGGTCCATCTGCAAGCACTACGTCCTTCAGTTCAAAGGTGTAGTTTGAGATGCTGACGCTATCGCCAATACCCATACGCACGTCGCGCTCCTCCTCGTAGCCCGACACCAGTGTGACGCCGAGCACGATTGCTGCGATACCGGAGTGCGCCAGATGCATGCCCCAAAAAGAGGGCGCAATACGACCGGGCTTGCTCAGGCGATCGATAATTTGGACCACCAACCCAACGATGACCCACGTGGCTAGGGCGGTACCGACACCGCTAAGCCAGGTGCCACGTGTCGTGAAGAAGCAAACGGCCAAGCCCACCAAGACGGCCGCGACGGCGGGGATGCGCATGGACCGGCTCAGTGACTGCCATCTGGTTTCACGCCAGTGCGCAATGCCGCCCGGTACCATCAAGAATATAACGGGCACCATGAGCGGAACAAACACCGCATTGAAATAAGGTGCCCCGACCGACAGCTTGCCCAGGTTGAGGGCGTCGACGATGAGCGGATAGATGGTTCCCAATAAAACAGCAGCGGTGGCGACCACCAAGAGCACGCTGTTGGCCAGCAACATGGACTCGCGCGAGACCAGTCCAATCTTGCCGCCGAGCGTCGCCTTAGGGGCACGCCACGCGAACAGGGTTAAGGAGATGCCGACCACCAGTGCCAACAAAATTAAGATGAAAACACCGCGCTCTGGATCATTGGCGAAGGCGTGCACGGAGGTGAGAACACCTGATCGAACCAAGAATGTGCCCAATAGCGACAGGGAGAACGCGCCGATCGCCAACAGCACCGCCCAGGCTTTGAAGCCCCCGCGTTTATCGGTCACCATCAGGGCGTGTATCAGAGCCGTACCAAATAGCCAAGGCATGAGAGAGGCGTTTTCAACGGGATCCCAAAACCACCAACCGCCCCATCCCAGCTCGTAATAAGCCCACCAAGACCCGAGTGCGATACCCGCCGTCATGAACATCCAAGCAACCACTGTCCACGGCCGCGACCAACGGGCCCATGCCGCATCCATGCGGCCAGAGATGAGCGCGGCCACGGCGAACGCAAAAGCCACCGAAAAGCCAACGTAACCCATGTAGAGCATCGGGGGGTGTATGACCAGTCCAGGATCTTGCAGTAAGGGGTTCAGGTCTTTGCCATCAAGCGGCGCTGGGAACAGGCGCTCGAAGGGGCTGGACGTGAGCAAAACAAAGGCTAAGAAGCCCGCTGAGATCAGACCCAACACGCCGATGACGCGGGCCACCATGGCCAATGGCAAGCTGCGTGAAAACAGGGCAACGGCCACCGTCCAGCCGGACAGCATCAGTACCCATAGCAACAGTGACCCCTCGTGCCCGCCCCAAACGCTCGCAACTTTGTACTGAATAGGCAAGAGCGAGTTGGAGTGCCCTGCAATGTACTTGATGGAAAAGTCGTCGCTCAGTGCGCCGTGGGTCAAGACGCCGTACGCAAGTGCCAGCAGTAAAAACTGGGTGATGGCGGCAGGTCGCGCCAACAGCTGCCAACGTAGGTTGTTCGTTGCGGTACCCGTCAACGGCATCACGCCCTGCAGCAGGGCGACGCACGCCGCGAGAATCAATGCAAAGTGGCCAATTTCAACAATCATGAAACACTCTTTTTGTTATTGTTCGGTTTTGATGGATTGCGCCGCTTTTGCAGCCGCCGCCTCATCTAATGCATGCTGAGCCTCTGGCGGCATGTAGTTCTCATCGTGTTTAGCCAACACCTCTGAGGCGGTGAAGCGACCGCCATCTGAGATCTGCCCTTGTGCCACGACACCTTTGCCCTCTTTAAACAAATCTGGCACCAGCCCGGTATACATAACGGGTACATCGTGCGTAAAGTCGGTGACGACAAACTGCACGTTCTCGCCGTCCTTCAAGAGGCTTCCCATCTTGACCATGCCACCCACGCGAAAGGGCCGCCCCTCAGGCGCTTCACCCTGAACGACTTGGGATGGCGTGAAGAAGAAGACCAAATTACTTTGAAACGCATTCAAAATAAAAAAACCAGCGGCCGCTAGCGCAACCACGCCCGCTGTGATCCATAAAAATCGCTGTTGTCTTGGTTTCATCATCGCCAATCTGTTGCGTTGAGCGCCACGGACGCCCGTTCTGCTTGAATGTTCTGCACCAGTTTTCTGCGTGCTTGCTTGGCCCATGCAATCTCAGCCCACACCAAAGCGGCCGTCATACCAAAGCTGCCCCAGACGTAGACGGCATATCCGCCCATCGCCCAAAAATCTGAAAAACTGTGCCAGATCATGTGATTGCCCCCGTTGACATCGCCTTCATTTCGGGTAAATCAGCCACCCACTGCGTGTGCCGTTCACGCGCCAAAATAATGTTTCTAACGCGATACAGCGTCATGGCTATGGCATACAACCAAAAGGCGACGGCCATGATCAGCATGGCATCGAGCATGGTTCTGTCCATGCTGGAACCATTGGTCACTGAGACCGATGCGCCCTGATGCAGGGTATTCCACCACTTCACAGAAAAATAGATGACTGGCACGTTCAGCGCACCCACTAATGCCAATATGCCACCCGCCTTGTCCGCCCGCCTGGGGTCGTCAATGGCATTGGTTAACGCGATGTATCCGAGGTACAAGAAAAACAAAATAAGCTCGGACGTCAGGCGGGCATCCCATACCCACCAAGTGCCCCACATGGGCTTTCCCCATAGCGCACCTGTCCAGAGCGACAAGAAGGCGCAAATCGCACCCGTTGGGGCCAATGCGCTGCACATCATGCCCGATAGCCGTGTGTTGAACGTGAGGCCGATCAGCGCCCAAAAAGCCATGGCGAGATAGATGATCATGGACATCCAAGAGACGGGCACATGGACAAAAATGATGCGATACCCCTCGCCTTGCTGGAAGTCGGTGGGGGCCACAAACATACCTAGCCATAAACCCCAGACCGCAAGCGCGCTGGCCATTACCGCAAACCATGGCCACGACTTACCCGCTACCGGGTAAAACCTTTGCGGCGATGAGAAATAGAAGAGAGATTTGGAAAACATCGAACGCAATTACTCTTAAGATTCCAGCGCGAGGCGCAGCGCCGCGGCACTGGCCCAGGGACTAAAAACAGCGGCCACCAAGGCCATGGCCGTCAATACCGACAAGTGTGCAGAGGCACCCAAGCCACTCATTTCTGCTTGCACCGCGCCGGCCCCAAAAATCAGGGCGGGCACGTACAAAGGCAGTACCAATAAACTCAATAAGACATCGCCGCCTCGTACCCCTAGGGTCAAGGCGGCACCAATGGCGCCAATCAACGACAACAGTGGCGTGCCCACCAACAGGCTGAGCGTTAAGACCCACAACGCATTCGTCGGTAAGTCAAATTGCAAGCCCAAAATCGGCGCCAACAACACCAGTGGTAATCCAGACAGGCACCAGTGTGCCAAGATTTTCGCCGCAACCAAAACGGATAACCCATTGGGTGATAAGGCCATTTGCTCCAGTGTGCCGTCGGCGTAGTCCGCGGCAAACAGGCGTCCCATGGACAGCATGCAGGCGAGTAGCGCGCCTATCCACAGAATGCCCGGCGCGGTCAGTCTAAGCGTCGCCATGTCTGGCCCGATGCCTAAGGGAAACAAAGCCGCCACGACGACAAAGAAAAACACCGCCGTGATGACCTCGGCCTTGCGTCGCATGGCCAGCGTGATATCGCGTCTCACAATCGCCCAAAATGCACTCATGCGCTCAACCGGTAGACGCGGCCTTGGCCGTCGAGTGACACCGCTTGGTGACTGGTTAACAGCACCATGCCCCCGTGGCTCAGGTGGCTGTTGATAACGGTGCGCAGCACCTCTTGTGCCGTGCCGTCTAGTGCCACAAAGGGTTCATCTAGCACCCAGAGTGGCACCTCGCTCACGATCAGACGGGCCAGCGCACTGCGTCTTTTTTGGCCTTGGGACAACACCTTCACAGGCAATTGTTCGCGGCCCCGCAACCCCATTTGAGCCAATGCAGCCATCGCTTTTGACGTTGATAGGGGGGTGCCAGAAATGGCCGCGTGGGTTTGCAGGTTTTCCAGTGGCGTTAAGTCTTCCTTGATGGCCAACTGGTGTCCGAGGTAGATGAGGTTGTTCCGCAGTGTTTGCGGCTCGTCGTCGTCGGTTGCTGACGCCTGCTCGTTGCGCCACGTGATGTCGCCTTCCTCGGGCACACCGAGTCCGCAAATGAGGCGCATTAAGCTGGTTTTACCAACCCCGTTGTCGCCCTCTAGGTGCAGCCATTGGCCTGATGCCAATGTGAACGAGACATGAGAGAAAAGGCGCCGATCACCGCGTCGACACGAAAGTTGGGAAACAGTCAGCATGGGGGCCAAGCGTCCTAGAACGGGGACATCGGCCGAACACGATCATCGAAAAGAAGTTTCATTTTTGCACGCATACGGTCATGTTTTTAAGAACATTTTTTTCACCGCAACCAAGGCTTGTTCTCTCTCTTCGCTATTGGGGTTGTGCAATTCTCTCAGCGGGCCATTGAGCATTTTTTTCATCAGCCCCGTGGACAGACACTCTAAAACGTAGTCGATGTCTTGGCCTTTCTCTATGTTTTTGCGCGCACGTGCCAGTTCAGCCTGACGCCACGCATCGGCCTGACACGTTAGCTCCTGAATGATAGGTACATCGCGGCGCTGCGATAGCCATGCCATAAAGCGCTGTACACCGGCATCAATGATGACCTCGGCATCGACAACGGCTTCTAAGCGTTGATTTTTGCCACTATTGATGACCTCAGTCAGGTCGTCGATGGTGTAGAGATAAACGTCTTGTAGGCTTTTAACCGCCGACTCAATGTCGCGTGGAACAGCCAAGTCGACCATGAAAAACGGCCGACTCTTTCGCGTGCGCAATGCGCGCTTCACGTCAGCCAATTCAATGAGTGGCGATGTACTCGCGGTACAACTAATAACGACATCAAATCGGGACAACTGAGCGGGCAAGTCAGCCAGCGAAATGGCTTGTCCGCCGTGCTTGTACGCCAAAGCCTGGCCTTTATCCATGGAACGATTGGCAATGGTGATAGAGCGCGGTGATCGTGCAGCGAAATGATCGACGCACAGCTCAATCATTTCACCTGCACCGACAAACAACACATCGGTGTCTTTGATGTTTTCAAAAATACGCGTCGCCAAACGAACGCTAGCGGCCGCCATGCTGATGGAGTGCGCGCCAATCTCTGTCGCCGTGCGCACCTCTTTGGCCACTGAAAAAGACCGTTGGAACATTTGGTTGAGCGTGCTCCCTAGCGCACCTGAGTCTGCGGCGAGGCGAACCGCGTCCTTTAGTTGCCCTAGGATTTGAGATTCTCCTAAGACCATAGAGTCCAGACCACTCGCGACCCTAAAGGCATGCCGGGCGGAGTCCATACCTTCAAGCGTGTAGGTGTGGGACTGGAGCAGGTCTACTTTTGTTTTCCCGGTTTCTGCAAGCCAACTCAGTGTTTGCGGTATGTGCACTTCCTCACCTGCGCAATAAATTTCGGTTCGATTGCAGGTCGAGAGAATCGCCACTTCCTTGTGGGTAGAAAAGCTGGTCCGCAATCCTTGCAAGGACTGTGTCAACTTGTCTGATGCGAACGAAAATCGCTCGCGCAGTTCGATGGGCGCCGTGCGGTGGTTGAGGCCTAAGGTCCAGACAGTCATTTAGCTGACCCTTCGCAAGACGGTGGTCGGTGGCGCGTCAGGCCAGACCTGTGCAGCGCGCGTTTGAATGCCCTCTGCCGTTAAGCCGTACTGTGCCATCAGCGCTTTGGGGTCTCCGTGCTCTGTAAAAGCATCTTCAAATCCCATGACGAGTACGCGTCGACTGATGCCCAAGTCTTGTAAGCCCTCGAGCACCGCTGCGCCCGCGCCGCCGTTGCGTGTCGCGTCTTCGATGGTGATGAGTCGGTCGTGTGTTTGTGCGACTTTCTCCAGCATCTCCAAGTCAATGGGCTTGGCCCAGCGCATGTTGACGACTGTGGCGTTCAGTGACTCGGCGGCCTTTAATGCCTCGTAAAGCAAGGGACCAAACGCCAGAATAGCCAGCCCCTCACCCTGTCTACAAATGGCTGCTTTGCCAAGCGGCAAGGTGTCGCCCGCTTCCGGGCTATCCGCCTGCACGGCGACGCCAACGCCTGCGCCCCGTGGGTAGCGCACCGTCACCGGGTGGTTTTGGGCGTAGGCCGTGTTCAGCAGTTGGCGACACTCGTTTTCATCTGCTGGACAAGCCACGGACATATTGGGGATGCAACGCGTGAACGCAATGTCAAACATGCCCGCATGGGTGGCACCATCTGGTCCGACCAAGCCCGCGCGATCTAAGGCGAACACGACGGGTAAATTTTGTATCGCGACATCATGGATAAGCTGGTCGTAGGCGCGCTGCAAAAATGTGGAGTAGATGGCCACGACGGGTTTCAATCCCTCGCACGCGAGGCCTGCTGCGAAGGTGACGGCGTGTTGCTCTGCGATGCCTACGTCGTGATAACGCTGTGGGAAGCGCTTGCTAAACGCAACCATGCCAGAGCCCTCCCGCATGGCCGGTGTGATGCCGACTAAGCGCGGGTCTTTCTCTGCCGTATCGCATAGCCATTGGCCAAATACTTGAGTGAAGGTTTGTTTGCTTTGGCCAGCGGGGACCAAGCCAATTGCGGGGTCAAACTTGCTTGGCCCGTGATAGCTAATAGGGTCATCCTCGGCGCGCTCGTAGCCTTTGCCTTTACGTGTGACCACGTGCAAGAACTGAGGACCGCTGGCTGCCGAGAGTTTGGTGAGGGTCTCAACCAAGCCTGTGACATCGTGGCCATCGATGGGTCCGGTGTAAGTGAGGCCTAACTTTTCAAAAATGGTGTCAGGTTGGACCAGGCTCTGTGTTTGCTGTTCCAAAAGGCGTGCGAGCTCAAATAGCGGGGGCGCTTTGCGTAAAACCCGTTCGCCGATTTTTTTGGCTTCTGTATAAAAGCGCCCGGACATCAACTCGCCGAGGTATTGGTTCAAAGCACCAACGGGGGGGCTGATGGACATGTCGTTGTCGTTCAGTATCACGAGCAAGTCACAGTCACTGGCGCCCGCATTGTTCAATGCCTCAAAGGCCATCCCAGCCGTTAGCGCCCCATCGCCGATGATCGCCACCGCCTTGCGCTTGCTACCGGTTTGCCTCGCGCCCATTGCCATGCCTAGGGCGGCAGAAATGCTGGTTGACGAGTGCGCCGTACCAAACGCGTCGTAAATACTTTCTTCTCGTCTAGGGAAGCCGCTCAGGCCGCCGTGTTGACGCAGCGTGCCCATGCGATCTAAACGGCCTGTCAGCATTTTGTGGGGGTAGGTCTGGTGGCCGACGTCCCAAACCAGCCTGTCCTCAGGCGTGTTGAAAACGTAGTGCAAGGCGATCGTTAGCTCTACGGTGCCTAGGTTGGAGCTGAAATGCCCACCCGTCTGCGACACCGTGTCTATGAGGCGTTGTCGCAACTCCTGCGCTAAGTCAGGCAAGCTTTCCCGCGAGAGCTTTCTCAGGTGCGCGGGTGATTTAATCCAGTCCAGTAAAGCATCCATGTGTGGCCCGAAATCGTGTTTGTCTGTAGGGTAATTTACAGGTATTTGACAAAACGTCAAGTTAAATTGACACTCTCATTAAATTTTAGTTGACACTTTCTCTGATCCCTCAGGGGTCTGCGCGCCTCATTTCGTGCTTTTTTCAAACAAAAACATATGACTCAGCCCCTACAAAACGACACGTTTCTGCGTGCTTGCCTGCGGCAGGCGACCGATCACACCCCCGTTTGGTTGATGCGCCAGGCGGGCCGTTATCTGCCGGAATACAGAGAAACGAGGGAGAAGGCGGGTAGTTTCATGGGGTTAGCGACCAATACCGACTACGCCACCGAGGTCACGCTTCAGCCGTTGGAGCGGTTTCCGTTGGATGCAGCCATTTTGTTCTCCGACATACTGACGGTGCCGGATGCCATGGGCCTGGGCCTGCGTTTTGAGGCGTCTGAGGGGCCTCGGTTCGCCAAGACCGTCTGCGACGAGGCCTCTGTTGCCGAGCTACAGGTGCCGGATATGGATAAATTGCGCTACGTCTTTGACGCGGTTTCATCGATCCGAAAGGCCCTGAACGGCCGGGTGCCCCTCATTGGCTTTGCGGGCAGCCCTTGGACACTGGCGTGTTACATGGTCGAGGGTCGGGGCTCTGACGACTACCGTCTTGTGAAGAGCTTGCTCTATAGCCGCCCCGATTTGATGCACCGCATCTTGGAAATCAATGCCTTGTCTGTTGCCACGTATCTGAACGCCCAAATCGAGGCGGGTGCACAGGCCGTGATGATCTTTGACAGTTGGGGAGGGGTGTTGGCGGATGGGGCCTTTCAGTCATTTAGCCTCCACTACACCGCGATGGTGCTGTCACGCCTGAAAAAGCAGCATGCCGGGCAAACGATCCCCAGAATTGTGTTCACCAAAGGTGGCGGCCTGTGGTTGCAGGACATGCAGTCACTGGACTGTGAGGTGTTGGGGCTGGACTGGACCATGAACCTGGGGCAAGCCCGGGCGGTGGTCGGTGGCACCGCAGGCGGGCCGGGGAAGGCCCTGCAAGGCAACATTGACCCCAATGTGCTGTTTGCGCCGCCCGCACACATTGATACCGAAGTGCAGCGGGTGCTAAACAGCTTTGGTCAGCCACACACCGACCCGAACACCACAGGGCCCACGCATATTTTTAACCTCGGTCATGGCATCAACCAACTGACGCCGCCAGACCATGTTGCGGCCTTGGTTGAGTCGGTGCATCGGCACTCGCGCGTCATGAGACAAGCGGTCTGAGCCTGCCACTGCGATCCGTTTGCGCTTGCGCGTTGAGACGGAAAAGTGTAAATTTTACTTGACAGTTTTCGGCGACTTTCAGATGATGGTCGGCAGAAAACTAACTGGAATAGAACCTTCATGGCTGCCACTTTCCCCTTTGCCGCAATCGTTGGGCAAGATGAGATGACCCTTGCGATCCAAGTGGTCGCCATTGACCCCTCCATCGGCGGTGTCCTGGTGTTGGGCGACCGCGGTACAGGAAAGTCGACGGCGGTGCGGGCTTTGGCCGATTTGTTGCCCCCCATCAAAGTCGTGAAAGGCTGCCCTTACCGGTGTGACCCCAGCCAACCGGCGCAAAGTTGCCCGGTTTGTGTCACCCCAGTGCCTGATAAGGCAGGCAAGCCGACCAAGTTACCCAGCGAAAGTCGCGCGGTGGGCGTGGTTGACTTGCCCTTGGGCTCCACTGAAGACCGCATTGTGGGGGCTCTCGACTTGGAGAAAGCCCTTTCCCAGGGGATTAAGGCGTTTTCCCCTGGCTTGCTGGCACAAGCACACCGTGGCTTTTTATATATCGACGAGGTGAACCTGCTCGACGACCATTTGGTTGATCTGTTAATCGATGTGGCGGCCTCTGGCGAAAATGTGGTGGAGCGAGAAGGCCTGAGCGTTAGGCACCCGGCGCGGTTTGTCTTGGTCGGTAGCGGTAATCCGGAAGAGGGGGAATTGCGTCCCCAATTGTTAGATCGTTTTGGTCTGTCCGTTCAGGTAAAAACCCCGCAAGACGTTGCATTGCGCGTAGACGTTATCAAGCGACGTGATGCGTTTGACAAGGACCCGGTGGCTTTCAAGGCACTCTGGCAAAACGAGAGTGACCAGTTACAAAAGCGCATTGTGAAAGCGCGTAAGGCACTCGACGGTGTCTCGATTGATGACGACATGCTCACCTTGTGTGCACGTCTGTGTCAGCAGCTTGGAACCGATGGACTGCGTGCGGAGCTCACCCTAATGCGTGCGATGCGTGCGTTGGCGGCCCTGCAAGGGCGCAAGGTGGTGAAGACCGAGCACCTCATCGCCATTGCCCCTTTGGCTTTACGCCACCGGTTGCGGCGCAATCCACTGGACGACACCGACTCGGGGCAACGCGTGCAAAGGTGCTTGCAAGACCTGTTGGCTGCCTGATCGCGCCCTATGGCTGATGACCTGAAATGGTTGGACACTTGGAACGATGCGATGACATCGTTGCAGTTGTTGCAAATCGACCCCAGCGGCTTTGGTGGTGTGTGGCTAAAAGCGCCCTTTGGGCCGGTGCGTACGCAGTGGCTTGCCCACTTGACGCAGACCGGTGTGAACACCGTGAACCTACCCGGTCATGTTGACCGTGATCGCCTGTTGGGCGGCATTGATTTGTCGACAACCCTGCAAACGGGCCACCTGCACATGCAGGCGGGCTTGCTTGCGCAAGCCGATAAGGGACTGGTCTGCATCAGCATGGCCGAGCGGTTTCCTGCCGCCTTGATTGCGCCTATGACGCAAGCGATGGACACGCGCTCCCTTCCGCCGCTACACAGCGCAGATCATGCCGCCACGACCATGGGCACCTCATTTGGCGTGGTTGCGTTGGACGAGTCCACCGACGACGAGCCGCCGCTCAGTGACGCCTTGCAAGACCGTCTTGGCATCTGGCTTGACCTGCGTGAGCTGGCGCCCGCCGATATCGTTGGACGCGACCTGTTTGCGAGCCCAGCGTCGTCGGATCAGCGGTGGGCACCTGTCTTGCCAGATATGGGTCTTGATGCGGATAGCTTGCGAGACATTCAACACGCCTTGCCACGGGTTCAGGCGAGCGATGCGCAGATCACGGCCCTGTGTGCGGCGGCACAGGCACTCGGCATTGACTCCTTGCGCATCCCCAGTTTGGCTTTGCGTGTGGCGTGTTGTCATGCGGCGTTGCACGGTCGTGTGGCCTTGGACGATACGGATGTGGCCTTCGCTGCGCGGTGTGTATTGGCTCCGCGCGCGACGCGAAGCCCTGCGGCTGAGTCCAACGCTGAATCCAACGCTGAGGCAAATTCTGAACCCACCGAGGAGGCCACAGCACCGGAAGCGCAAACGCCGCCGTCTCAGGACGCGCCTGCTTCCGATGCGGCAGACCAAGATCCGCAGGCAGACCAGGCAGACCAGGCAGACC